>JAHBYZ010000099.1 GCA_019635695.1 Rhizobiaceae bacterium | reverse complement strand
GGATGCGGTTTTTCAGGGTCTGGTGCCAGCGCTCGATCTTGCCCTGGGTCTGGGGATGTAGCGGAGCGCCGCGAACATGGCTCATGTCATGGGCTTTGATCCAGTCGGCGAGTTCGCCGGCGATGTAGCTCGGTCCGTTGTCGCTGAGCAGCTTTGGTTTGTGCCTGACGGTGGCGTGGTCGCAGCCTGAGGCTTCGAGCGCGAGTTGCAGCGTGTCGGTCACGTCCTCGGCCCGCATCGTGGTGCACAGCTTCCAGGCGATGATGTAGCGCGAGAAATCGTCGAGCACGGTGGAGAGGTACATCCATCCCCAGCCGATGATCTTGAAGTAGGTGAAATCGGTCTGCCACATCTCGTTCGGGCGGCTGGTCTTGCGATGGAACTCGTCGGCCGCCTTGACCACGACGAAGGCCGGGCTGGTGATCAGGTCATGCGCCTTGAGCAGGCGGTAGACCGTTGATTCCGAGACGAAATAGTCCTTCTCATCGGTGAAGCGCACCGCCAGTTCGCGGGGCGACAGATCGGACTGCTCCAGTGCCATCTCGACGATCTGGTCCTGAATGGCGCCGGGGAGGCGGTTCCAGACCCGGCTCGGCGCGGAAGGACGATCCTCCAGCGCCTCGGGGCCGCCTTCGAGATAGCGATCATACCATCGGTAGAAGGTCCGCCGCGCGACGCCCAACTGGTCGAGGGTCCGCTTCGCCGGCAGGTGCGACTGCTCGACGATGCGGATGATCTCCAGCTTCTCGGATCCCGGATACCTCATTCGGGGTCTCCCCCATCCGCGATCATGCTTTTTTTCAGCAGCCGGTTTTCGAGCGTGAGGTCGGCGACGGCCTCCTTCAGGGCACGCGCCTCACGGCGCAGATCCTGTACCTCGCCGCTCGTCGCGGCACGGGCGGTGTCGCCCGCCAGCCGACGCTTCCCGGCCTCCATGAACTCCTTTGACCAAGTATAATACAAGCCCTGGGCAATGCCCTCCTTGCGGCACAGCTCCGCGATGCTGTCATCGCCGCGCAAGCCCTCCAGAACCACGCGGATCTTGTCCTCCGCCGAGAAATGCCGGCGTGTCGCGCGCCGGATATCCTTCACCACCTGTTCGGCCGACGCCTTGGGTTTGCGGGCCGATTTTACGCTTGAGGATTTGGGCTTCATCTTCGTTCCTTCGTCACTACGACGAAGCCCAAATCCTCCTTACATCACAACCTCAAATCTGTGCCATTGGCGCTGACGGCGGACAAGAGCCTCCAAATGTCTGCTTCTCAAGATTTCAGCCTAGGAGCAGACAGTCTCTAACCGGCCCAATTCCAGCCATTAAGTTCAAAATGGAGGAAAAGGTCGTTCGCCACCGCCACAATTTGCTCGACTTCCGTCGCCGGCAGAGCGTTGGTGTCGTCACTGAATCGCGGCCCTGGATATTGGCCGCCGCCCTGATCGGTCTGACCGGCGGGGCTGTGGGTGGTGGGAACGACATGACGTCGCTCCCTAAAGGAGACCATCCATGGCCAAGTTCAAGCTTACTGACATCCACAAGCTCATCCTGTCCGCCGCCGCAACGCGACCTGACGGTAATTTGCTGCCGCCACCGGAAGGACTTGGCGAGCTGAGTGAGATGCTCCGCACCTCCTATGGCGAGTTGCTCCAACACAAGTTCGCGATGGAGGTCGAAACCGGCGATCAGACTCAGGTCTGGCGAACCGGAGAAGGCAAGACCTTCGGTCTCATCATTACCGACAAAGGCAAAGCAGTCGCAGGCGAGGTGCAGCCTCCGGCCGCAAAGCCGGTGAAGAAAATCGATATGGTGCTGAACATGCTCCGCCGGGAGCAGGGAGCGACGCTGGCTGAACTCGTCGATGCGACGGGTTGGTTGCCGCACACGACACGCGCGGCTCTGACCGGCCTGCGCAAGAAAGGCCATATCCTCGAAAAGGCGACCCGTGACGGCGCGACCTGTTACGCCATCATGGCTGTCGCCTGACCATGTCGAAAATCGACAAGCAGCTGACTGCGCTGACGACCATGTCGTCGGCGCAGCTCCGCAAGGAATGGCTGAGGGCGAGCGCAAGCGAACCGCCCTCGGTGTCCGATGCTCTGCTAAAGCGCCTGCTCGCCCATCGCCTGCAGGAACAGCGCCATGGCGGCTTGCCGGCAGCGGTTCTGCGCGAGCTACAACGCGCGT
>JAHBYZ010000098.1 GCA_019635695.1 Rhizobiaceae bacterium | reverse complement strand
TCCGCTTGCCGCCTCCGGCGGTCGCTAAAGCGATCCTGGACCCGATGCTCGACTTGCCCGTCGCCGGGTCTCCGTCATCAAGATGAAGGAGACCATGACATGGCACACAACAATCATATGCTCGTCGCGCAGCTCTCGAGCCTGCGCATCCGCGTTCTCGCCAACCGGCTCGGCTGCGACACCGAACTCGCGCGCACCGTGCACGACAGGCTGGCGGCGAAGCTCGCCGAGATGATCGTAGCGCAGAGCAGGATCCTCGCTGCCGACCGGGTTCTTGCCGCAGCGTGCGGCACCGAGGATGAGCAGGACGCGTTCTTCGACCTGCATCACGACCAGACAGCCTGGTATGAGACGTGGCTCATCGAGCCGGTCGCGCTTCTCGACGACTATCTGGTCGACGATCTTACGAACGAATATTTCGACTTCCGCACCGGAGATTGGCATCACCGAGACGGCGAGGTGCCGATCGCGGTGCCGGTTCCTGCCGAAAAGCTCTGCGGTCTCGCCAGGATCATCGCCGAGATCGAGGATATCAGCGGTGCGCGGTTCAGCGTCGACAATGTCTACTACAGCGAGGCCGAGGCCGAGGCCGCGTGGTGGGAAAGCACCGGCCAGGAACCGGACGAGTTCTTCGCAATGAAAGAAGCTGGCCGCGACTGACGGCCTGAGATCGAGGCGGTGCGAGCCGCCTCGATCTTTCATCTCGCAATCGTCACGCCCACGGTACATGAGGTTTCGCTCTTGATGCCCGAAAGCGCCGGATCGACCGGCCCATGACGCAAAGCAAGCGGCATGCCCTCTCTCCCAGCCGGCCCGTCACCCCTTCGCCGATTTCGACGGCGCGTCATTCGAATCGTCAGGCGACAATTCCTCGACAAGCATGAGCAGGTTCTGCGCCGTAGCGGCCGGTAGGTCGAGGATGCGCTTCACGAGCTTGTTCTTGACCGCCGCCTCCTCCTGGCTGTCGCCAAAAAACTGCGGAGCGGCCGCATAGATCGCCTCGATCGGCGAGAAGTCGAGGAGTTCGGCGAGGTGCAGCAGCCGCGTCACCCTGAGCTTGGCGCCCGCCCGCTCATGCCGCGCATAGATCTCCTGATGGATCCCGATCATCATGCCGACCTGCTCGCGGTTGAGGTTCTGCGCGTCGCGATGCTCGCGCAGGAAACGGCTCAGTTCTTCCTCCATCTCCAGAAGGCTGCGAACACCGGCGAAGCCCGGCTTGCGCCAGATCGGCTTGTCGACCTCAGAGTCGGTCGTTTCGACAAGCCCGTGCCTGTCGATATAAGTCTGAACGTCCTTGATCGCCATCTGCCTGGCTCGCCCCGAATTCCGCTGCCCCACCCCGTCAAAAAGACAGGAAACACCCCTAATTGGCTCAAAGTTGCCCAAAAACAGAGCCAAAACGATGGTGTTCTTAGCAGGGAATCGGACTCGATATCAACTCGCCCTTCGATCCAGCCGCGCTCGCTCTCGGTTCAATAACCGTTCACGTCGAGATACTGCCGGATGGCCTTTTCCATGATCGCCTGCATTGAAGTATCCGTATTAAAGGAGGCCAGCTTCAGCCGCCGCTTGGTGTCGCGATCCAAGTTGACGTTGACGAAATGGCTCGCTCCTTGCATCCGCGCGCGCTTCATCTGGCGCAACGCCTTGCTTGCCCCCGTCTGCACCGTCCCCTCTTCCAAAGTTTCGTTACCTGTTGAATCCGGTATCGCGGCAGGCTCGCGAGGCTTCTCCGCGTCCGCTTTTGGCGGAGTGTCGAGTGTCGCCACACGCTGCCTGCGCGGCGCGGTGGCGAATTCATCGAGCGACAGGGTTTCCTTGCCGCTCATGCCGCACGCCCCGCCGCCACCTCGCCTGTGAGCAATGCGTCGACTTCCTGCACCAGCGCCTGCGTCTCCCGCCGCGCCTTGGCAATTGCCTCCGTCACCTCCTGCATCTGAAGCGTGCCGATGCCGTTGTGGATGTCCTTGTAGACGTTGCGCTCGAACACTTCGGTGCGAAACAGATAGGTCCCTACTTTGTCCTCGATGATCGGCCTGATCTTCCGATAGAGTTCCGTGTGCCGGACGGTCACGGTGATGCGCGTGCGCAGCACACCGTGCCGGCATTCTCGCCCGAGTGCGTCGTTGACGCGCACCACGTTTTCAAAACTGTCGATGGCGCCCAGCACCTCGCGCTTCGACGGCTGGATCGGCGAGATGACGAGATCGGCCGCAGCGATCACAGGGTCAACGATGGACGTGTCCTCGCCCGGCGTATCGATCAGCACGTAATCGAACATACCGGCGTTATCGTCCATCCAGCCTTCAAGCCCTCGTGCCGTCTTGTGGCTGTAGACCTCGATCCCTTCAGGCTGAGCTTCCTTCTCCTGGCAGTCCGTCCACCATTTCATCAGATTGTTGCGAGCATCCATGTCGATCATGGCGACGCGGCCGCTACGGAGCGCATATTCGCCGGCGATGTTCATCAGCGCGGTGGTCTTGCCCGCACCTCCCTTGCCGTTGATGGCGGCGATCACGACGGTCATCGGCTGGCTCCCTAGAAAAATGTGTTTCTACTCACACACGAACCCATTTCT
>JAHBYZ010000097.1 GCA_019635695.1 Rhizobiaceae bacterium | reverse complement strand
ACACCATGGTCAAGAAGAACTGGTTCAACGGCGTGCCCATGCCCGCCATCGCCGTCCGCGAGCTCGACGGCTCGGTTCGGACAATCCGTGAGTTCGGCTACGCGGACTACGAAGCAAGCCTTTCCTGAAGGCCAAGAGATTCCAGCAAGGAAGGAGAACCCTCCCCGAAATGAAGAAGCACGTCCTCATCATCGGCGCCGGCGGCGTTGCACAGGTGGTGGCGCACAAATGCGCGCAGAACAACGACGTCCTCGGCGACGTCCACATCGCGTCGCGCACGCTCGCCAAGTGCGAGGCCATCGTCACGTCGGTCCGCGAGAAGAATGCGCTCAGGCCGGGTGGAATCCTGCAGGCGCACCAGCTCGATGCGACGGACGTGGCGGCCACGAGGGCGCTGATCGAGAAGACGGGCGCCGGGATCGTCATCAATGTCGGGTCGGCCTTCCTGAACATGTCCGTGCTGTCGGCCTGCATCGCCACGGGCGCGGCCTACATCGACACCGCCATCCACGAGGACCCGCTCAAGGTCTGCGAGACGCCGCCCTGGTATGCCAACTACGAGTGGAAGCGCAGGGACGAATGCGAGAAGGCCGGCGTGACGGCGATCCTCGGCGCCGGGTTCGACCCCGGCGTGGTGAACGCATACGCCCGGCTGGCGAAGGACGAATATTTCGACCGGATCGACTCCATCGACATCGTCGACATCAACGCCGGCAGCCACGGCCGGTATTTCGCCACCAATTTCGATCCCGAGATCAACTTCCGAGAATTCACCGGCAGGGTGTGGTCCTGGCAGGACGGCCGGTGGACGCAGAACGCCATGTTCGAGGTGGGCAAGGAGTGGGATCTGCCCGTCGTCGGACGGCAGAAGGCCTATCTCACCGGGCATGACGAGGTGCACTCGCTGTCGCAGATCCTCGGCGTTCCGAACGTGCGGTTCTGGATGGGCTTCGGCGACCACTATATCAACGTCTTCAACATGCTGAAGGGACTGGGCCTGCTGTCGGAGCAGCCGGTCCGGACAGCCGAAGGGCTCGAAGCCGTCCCGCTGAAGGTGGTGAAGGCCGTCCTGCCCGATCCGTCCTCCCTGGCGCCAGGCTACACCGGCAAGACCTGCATCGGCGATCTCGTGAAAGGGATCAGGGACGGCAGGGAACGCGAGGTGTTCATCTACAACGTCGCCGATCACGAAGAAGCCTTCGCCGAGGTCGGCAGCCAGGGCATCTCCTACACGGCAGGCGTGCCGGCGGTCGCCGCGGCGATGCTGGTCGCCACAGGGCGCTGGGACGTCGGCAGGATGGCAAATGTCGAGGAGCTGCCGCCCAGGCCGTTCCTCGGTCTGCTCGGGCGGCTGGGACTGTCCAGCCGTGTCAGCGAGGGAGGCGACGACAGGGAGCTCTCATTCCCCTGAGACCCTCGGCTGTTGCCGCCTGCGGGCATCATCGTGGTGGCAGCATAGCGAAGCCGCCACGGAACACGGGGCGCTCGCGGCGATGCCTGCTGCGCTCTCCAGTAGCACGGATAGAGGCTGGCTTGCCGATTCTACGCCGCCGAACCCCGTTCACTCAAGATGCCTAGCAATTTTCGTTTTGATAGTCATATCAATGCCAAGCAAAAACTGAAAGTGATAGGCATGACCTCACTCAGCAGCATCGCGATGAGCGCCTATACCGATCTGGTGCGGCTCTTGAAGGACGATGCACTGTCCGGCGTCGAGGGCAAACCGACACTGAAACAGCGCGGCGACAAGGCTTATTGGTACGCCGCGCGGCGGGTCGGATCAGAGATGCGCTTCTCCTACATCGGCGAAGACAGTGACGAAACGCGCGCGCGCATCGACCGAATTGAGACGCTCTACGCGACCTCAAAGGAGCGGCAGGCCGAGCGGTCGCGGCTGGTCCGTCTGCTACGGGCGGAGGGCATCACACCGACTGACCGCGCGACCGGTTCCATCCTATCCGCAATGGCGGACGCGGGGACGTTTCGGCTGGGCGGCACCATCGTCGGTACGAATGCGTTTCGCCTGTATGAAGGTGAACTTGGCATTCGGCTGCCCTTGGGCGGAATTGCGAACACCGGCGACATCGATATCGCCCAATTCGAAAAGCTCAGCGTCGCTCTGGAGGATCAGGTCAATCCGGGTTTGGCCGAGACGTTCTCGGCGCTGAAATTTGCCCCCTTGCAGGGATTGGAGACCGGTCGCACGTGGCGCTGGGCGCAGGGCGGCAGCGGCCAGTTGGTCGAGTTCCTCACCCCCGCATTCGGTGAGGAGACCATCCGCGACCTGCCCGCTCTAGGCGTCAGTGCACAGGCACTGAACTACCTCAATTTCCTGATTGCCGAACCGATCCACGCAGCCGCCATCTATAGATCTGGCGTTCTGGTGCAGGTGCCTCGCCCCGAGAGGTATGCGATCCACAAGCTTATCATCGCCGATCGGCGGCGCGACGGGGCGGGCAGCCTGAAAGCGTCAAAGGACAGGGAGCAGGCGGCGTTTCTAGTTGAGGCGATGGCCGAAGACCGGCCCGACGACCTGCGCCGAGCCTATGTCACGGCAATGGAGGTCGGCCCTCGCTGGCGCGAACACATTGCGAACTCGCTGAAGCGGATGCGTGACACGATGAAAATCTTGCACGGTATCTAGCGGCAAAGGCGCGACAGCGATCTGAGCTGTCCGGTGACATGCCGCTCGTGCTCCACACGGTCTACGCTCTGCCGGAGCCACGCCCGGACTTACTCGCGGACGGCGACGATGGCTTCGATCTCGACGGTGATGCCGCCGGGCAGCGAGCCGACGCCGACCGCCGAGCGCGCATGGTGGCCG
>JAHBYZ010000096.1 GCA_019635695.1 Rhizobiaceae bacterium | reverse complement strand
TGGCTTGGCATAGGCCCATTCGGTGACCCCGTGACCCCGGGGCCTCAGGTACGAAGTAGGTCGATCGGCTCGCAACCGATCGCTGCCGAAATATGCCACAGCGTTACCACAGTAGGATTTCTCTTCCCCTGCTCGAGGCTGCTGACGTAAGCGCGATCGACGCCCATGAGGTCGGCAACCGCGCGCTGAGTGAGGCCGGCTTGTAGCCGCAACCTCCTCACATTCGCGCCCACCACCTGCCGCATGTCCATCGGACATCGGTCGCAAGTTGTGCATTCTAGTGCGACGCACTATAGTGCACGTCGCTCGCATGATCAGTTTTTTCAGACGACGGTCAGCTTCAGTGAAAAGCGGTCAGCATCGCTTTGTTGACCTGCGCGTGGGCCCAAACGAGTTGTGGACTGCATGGCAGGGGTGGCGGGAACCGATAGTCTTTCCCACAGCAACGTTTAGTCGGTTCTTAAAGCTAAGCCTGGGTGCAGATGCGCATAGGCGCTTTGCCGCAAACAAGTTGCAAATGTCCGTCCTTCCTGCGGTATCGGACCCTCGCAGTTATCCCGAAAGTGCCGTTGATGACATCCTCGCTGCGTTGGAGTCGCGCCTTGCGGCGTGGCAGCCCACTACCGCACACCCCGCTGACCTGGTGTCTTTCTCCTACTTTGGCCGTGACGCCGTAAAGGCCCTTCGGGCAGCAATCGATTACCAAGCGTTTCAAGGTCGCTTGAAGTTGGGATGGACGGAAATCTCAATGGGCTGGAAATCAGCCGCAACACTGGTTTGGGAGCAGACGCAGTTCGATAAGTCGCCAAGCCCAGCCTGTTGCCTTCCTAATGGTATGGTTCGGCAGTCGCGGGGAGCGCTGAGCGTGCCCATGATTGCGCTGGAGGGTGCGGAATTTGACGTTGCGGCCTTAAGATTTGCACCCGCTAACGGCATCGCGAACGAACGGGTCTACGACTGCTTTGCATTGCGGCTGCTCGCCATGTGTACGGCGGTGACAAATTAGGCCAATGGAGCGCCGGTGTGATGCTGGTGCGGGGCGGAGCAAAATCCGTGCACTTGGTAGGCTGATCCCTTTGAGGATCGGCCGGGAATGTTTGCCGTGGAAGTGTATGCCGCCGTCCGGCACTTCGTGTTCGTGGAGGGCAACAGCCGCCGAGAGGCAGCTCGTGTCTTCGGGCTGAGCCGTGAGACGGTCCTGAAGATGTGCCGGTTCTCGCTCCCGCCGGGCTACACGCGCACGAAGCCTGTGCTGAAGCCGAAGCTTGGCCCTCTGCTGCCGGTGATCGACGCGATCCTGGAGGCGGATGGAGCGGCGCCTGTGAAGCAGCGGCATACGGCGAAGCGGATCTTCGAGCGGCTTCGTGACGAGCACAGGTACGGCGGCGGCTACACGGTTGTGAAGGACTATGTCCGGGTTGCCCGGGCCAGGGGCCGGGAGACGTTTGTGCCGCTGTCGCATGCACCGGGTCATGCGCAGGTGGATTTTGGTGAAGCGGTTGGTGTGATCGGCGGGGTCCGGCAGAAGCTCCACTTCTTCTGCATGGACCTTCCGCAGTCGGACGCGCCCTTCGTGAAGGCCTATGCAGCCGAGACGACGGAGGCGTTCCTGGACGGGCACGTGTCGGCGTTCGCCTTCTTCGGCGGCGTGCCGTTGTCGATCCTCTACGACAATACCCGGATCGCGGTGGCGAAGATCTGTGGTGATGGCAAGCGCGAGCGAACGCGGGCGTTCACGGAGCTGGTGAGCCACTATCTGTTCCGTGACCGCTTTGGCCGGCCCGGTAAGGGGAACGACAAGGGCAAGGTCGAGGGGCTGGTGAAGTATGCCCGCTCGAACTTCATGACACCGATCCCGGTGGCTGCCAGCTTCGACGATCTCAACGCCATGCTGGCTGAGCGATGCCGGTCACGACAGACGGAACGCGCCGGCCGCCATGCGGAGACCATCGGCGGGCGGCTTGCCGCCGATCTTGCCGCGTTCCCGGAGTTGCCTGCCGTGCCGCTGGAGCCCTGCGAGAAGCGCTCGGCCCGCGTCTCCTCGACGGGCCTGGTGCGCTACCGCGGCAACGACTACTCGGTTCCAACCGCCCATGGCTTCCAGGATGTGATGGTGAAGGGCTTCGTCGACGAGGTCGTGATCCTGTTCGGCGGTGATGAGATCGCCCGGCATCGGCGCTGCTACGGCTCGGGCACCTTCGTCTTCGATCCCCTGCATTATCTGGCGCTGATCGAGATGAAGCCGAATGCGCTCGATCAGGCAGCCCCGCTGCAGGACTGGAACCTGCCCGAAGCCTTCCAGCATCTGCGTCACCTGATGGAAGCGCGCATGGGCAATCGCGGCAAGCGCGAGTTCATCCAGGTGCTGCGGCTGATGGAGGCGGTGCCGAAGGAGGTGGTGACCCATGCCGTCACCGAGGCGATCAGGCTTGGAGCGATCGGCTTCGATGCGGTCAAGCAGATCGCCCTGGCCCGGATCGAGCGCCGTCCGCCGCGTCTCGATCTGGCCGCCTATCCGCATCTGCCGAAGACCAGCGTGAAGACGACAGCGGCGGCCGATTACGCCGTCCTCATCCCGGGAAGAGCCGCATGAGCGCAAAGACGACGGACACGATGCCGGCGGGAACGACGAGCGGCACGCCGCAGGTGCTGCTGGCCCATCATCTCAAGCAGCTGAAGTTGCCGACCGTCCTGCGCGAGTATGACAAGGTGGCCCGCGAGTGCGCCCGCGACGGCGTCGATCATCCCCGCTACCTGCTGCGGCTGGTTGAACTCGAACTGATCGATCGGGAACGGCGTGTGGTCGAGCGGCGCATCAAGCAGGCCAGGTTCCCCGCAACAAAGAGCCTCGACACCTTCGACTTCACCGCCATCCCTTCGCTCAACAAGATGCTGGTGCTGGAACTGGCCCGCTGCGAGTTCATCCTGCGGCGCGAGAACGTCATCGCGCTCGGCAACT
>JAHBYZ010000095.1 GCA_019635695.1 Rhizobiaceae bacterium | reverse complement strand
CACGGGCAAGTTCGGTTAGCGCGTCCTCACCCCGTCATGTCTTGCCTGACATCGGCACGTTCAGCACCGCGCGCGTGCCCGGGCCGTTGTCGTGGAATTCCAGCGTCCCTCCGAGCTGCGTAACCATCGCTTCGAGCATACGCGAGCCGAAGCCCTTGCGCGCATCGCCGCGCCCGCGCCCGCGGTCGGCAACCGTCAGCCGCAGCGTGTTGGCGTGCTCCGAGATCGTCACCGCCAGCGGGCCGGGCCTGCCGTCATAGGCGTATTTGTTGGCGTTGATGACTAGCTCGGTCAGGATGAGACCCAGCGAGATCGCACGGTCGTTGGCGATGAGCACGGGTTCGAGGTCGCGGCTGAGCTGCGTCGCCCACTCGGGCCCGATCGACGCCACCATCTCGTCCAGCAGTTCGTCGACGTAGCGCGCCGTGTCCACGGTGCGGATTTGCTCCGATGTGTAGAGCCGGCGGTGCACGAGAGAAACGGCGGCGATGCGCCGGCGCGCCTCCTCGATGACGCCCTTGGCCGATTCGTCGGGAGTCTCGCGCGCCTGCATGCCGAGAAAGCTGGAAACCAGCTGGAGGCTGTTCTGCACGCGGTGGTTCACCTCGCCAAGCAGGAACTCGCGCTGCCGCGCCAGCGTCTCCTTCTGTTCGACCAGCGCCATCAGTTCCTTGTTCAGGTCCTGGATGCGGCGCGTCTGCCACAGGTTCTTTACCGCGCCCGCCAGCCGCTCGGCCGCTTCGGTTTCTGGAATGGTCCACCGCCGCGAGCGGCCATGAACGGTCTCGCTCCAGGCCTCGAAGCTTGCCCGCGGCGTCAGCACGCCGCCTTGCGTCGCTTCCTGCTTGTGCGGGTTGCCGGCCCAGTTCACCACTTCGCGCTCTTCGGAGCGGAACCAGATCACCATCCACGGGTCGCTGCGGGCCAGCGTCATCGAAAGGAGTCCGGACGCCAGCGGCCGGCCGCGGGCCGAGACGGGGGCGTCCTCCGGCAGCGCGCGTGTCGCCTGGACCGTGGCGTCGGACCGGCCCGTCAGCCACGCCGCGAGCGCCTTCACGTCGGCCAGTGGCGGGCAGCGCCCGTCGCAGACGATCTCGCCGCCGCGCACCACCGCGACGCCGTCGCCGTCGAGCATCTCCCTGACTTCGCCGATATGCCTGGCAACCGCGCCATCGAGCGATCCGCCGCGCACCAGCAGGTCGATGATCCGGTCCTCGAAGGTGCGCAGCCGCACACGTTCCCGGTAGCTGTCGGTGTCCTCGCGGGCGCGGATTTGCCGCGAAAGCCCTGCGGCAAGCGCCCGGCAGGCGCCGCGCACGTCGAGCGGGATGTCGCGAGGCTCGCGGTGATGGCAGGCAACCAGCCCCCAGAGCATGCCGTCCTTGACGATCGACACCGAGGCCGACGCGCCGACGCCCATGTTCTTGAGGTACTGGAGATGGATCGGCGAAACGCTGCGCAGCGCGCAGTCGCTCATGTCCAGCGGCTCGCCCTCGGTGTCCGCCGCCCGCATCGGCGCCGGCGTGTAGCTGACGTCCGGTATGACTCGCACGAGGTTGCGCACGTAGAGCGCCCGCGCCTGCGCGGGAATGTCGCTCGCCGGAAAATGGTGGTGGAGGAACGAGTGTTGTCCCTCGGCCACGTCCTCGGCGATCACGGTCCCGGCGTCGTCCTCGAGGAAACGGTAGATCATCACCCGGTCGTAGCAGGTCAGCCGGCGGAACTCGCGCGCGGCGATGCCGGCGAGAGCCTGCAGGTTCGACGCTTTCTCGAACGCGGCGGCGGCGGCTTCCAAGCGCGGCATCAGTTCGGCGGTCGTCTGCGGCGAGCCGGCCGGCTCGAGTTCCACCAGAAGCCTGTCGGGATATCGGTGCACGGCGATGTCGAAGCTCTCCTCGGCAAGCGGCGGCATGACACCGCGCATCGGCTTGCCTGCCTCCACCATCGCCTCGACTGCATGCTGTCCGAGCAGCCGGGCCACCGGGCTCCCCAGCCAGTCCTTGATTCCCAGCCGGCCTTCGATGTCGCCTGCGCCTTGCGCCACGGTCATAGCGGGCAGCTTCACATTCAGCAGGATGCCGTGCGGTTGGATGGAGCCGGGGATGTGAATCGGCTCCTTGTCGCAGGACGTCAGGTCTCCCGGCCGCACGTTCATCGCGCCACCTCTCCGCACAGCATCTGTTCGGCGAATGCGAAGCCGCACACGGCGCCGCGCATGGCCTGCGACTGCGCCTCTTCGCTCCCTCCGGTCTCCCGTTCGAGAACCGAGACGAAGTTTTTCCAGAATTCCCCGGCACGGTCGCCATATGGGTCGAGAAAGGAAAGGATCGCCTCGTCGATGCCTTGACCCGCGAGCGTGCGCCGGATGATGCGGCCCCCCAGCGTCGAGCCTTCGATCACATAAAGCAGGCCGAGCGCTTCGGGCCGGCTGGTCGGTGTCGGAAAAGCCGGCCCGATATGCGTGTGGGCATATCTGCCCAGTTCGCGGCGCCGGCGCTCGTCGAAGCTGAGACCCTCGACCTCGCCGAGGAGTGGCTCGAGTCCCCGTTCCGCCGCATCGTGCATGGCGGCGTAGGCTTCGATGGTCGCCATGCGCGTGTCGGGGCTGGCAAGCAGCGAAACGGCGTCGAACCGCGTTTCGAGGCGTTCGTGCGCGTCTCGCGTGGCTTCGCGCAGGACGGCAAGTGTCGTGTTGGCGCGGAGATGAGGGGGACTCACGTGCGGTATCCTGTTGTCCCCATCCGGCCTAAGGGTTAGCAACCTTGGCCCGGCTGCGCAATCTCATGGCGACCCGCCGCGCTGGCGCGTGGCGACGTCGAACCGGGTCGACGCGCGTGAGACTACGCGTTCGATGCCGTTCGCACAGTATCTTCTGATGTGCTGTTTGCGGCTGTGTTTGTCCCCACCTCTATCCCACACTTTCCACCCCTCTATCCCCGCTCCCCTCAACCTGCCCCATACTCCGCCACATCTCCCGCGCGGGAAACGGTCGCGCAGCCGAGCGAACGGGCGGGGGACGGTGCCGGGTCGGTCGCCTTCGGAAAGCGGCTGGGTGTTGAGCCCT
>JAHBYZ010000094.1 GCA_019635695.1 Rhizobiaceae bacterium | reverse complement strand
TCCGGCGGCTCCACGGCATAGGTGTCGAGCCCGGCAGCCGCGAGCCGGCCGGACCGCAGGGCCTCCACCAGCGCAGCCTCGTCGATCACGGGACCGCGCGCGGTGTTGATCAGGATCGCGTCGGGCTTCATCCGCGCGAGCTGCGGCGCGCCGATCAGGCCTCGGGTGCGCTCGGTCAGCGGGCAGTGCAGGCTGAGGATGTCCACGCGCTCAAGCAGCCGATCCAGGTCGGGCTCCAGCGCCATGCCTTCCGGCAGCGCCACTTTCGAGCGGGTATGCACGATCACCGCGGCGCCGCAGGCCCACGCCAGGCGCGCCGTGCGCCCGCCGATCTGGCCAAAGCCGATGATGCCGACCGTGCGTTCGCTGAAGTCGCGGGTGAAGCGGTTCAGGTCGCGCCAGGCACCCGAGCGGGTCCCGCGGTCATAACCCGGCAGTTCGCGCGCGAGCGCGAGCATCATCGCCAGCGCGTGCTCCGCCACCGCGTCGGCATTGGCGCCGCCGGCAACCATCACCGCGACGCCCTTGCGCGTCGCGGCCGCAATGTCCACGGAATCGACGCCGGCGCCGTGCTTGGCGACGATCTTCAGCCCGCGCGCCGCTTCGAACACCCTCCCCGTGAACGGCGGCGAGCCGCGCAGCAGCACCGCCGCCACGCGCCCGGCCGACAACGCCTGCACGAGCCGCGCCTCGTCGATGACACCGGGCATGAATTCAATCTCGGCACCGCCCTCGCGCAGCAGGTTCTGCGCGAGATCGGACACGGTGGCGGCGGTGACGAGGACGACGGGCTTGTTCACGTCTGGTTCCTTTCAATAACGGTGGTTTCGGCGGCAAAAGCAGCAGATTACCCCAAGGCCCCGCCCCCGCAGAAACATGTTTACGGCGGGACGGCGGTTGCCACTAGAATGTGGCGGTCGGAGACGCGCACCGTCCGCACCGCCACACACAATCGCGCGCCCGCCATCCAGGCCATCACCCATCGGAGGAGAACATGAAACAAGGCTGCATTTCCGCAGTGCTCGGCGCGCTGGCCCTCGCCTTCGCCGGCCAGGCAGTCGCCCAGCAGTATCCGAGCCGGCCGATCCGGCTGATCATTCCCTTCCCCGCCGGCGGCAACGTCGACGTCTTTTCGCGCGTGCTGTTCCGCCAGGTGGAAGCGGAGCTCGGCACGCATTTCGTCATCGACAACCGCGGCGGCGCCAACGCCATTGTCGGATCCGACATGGTCAAAAATGCCACGCCGGACGGCTACACCATCATGAACACGTCCTTCGGTTTCGCGGTCAACCCGGCGATCCTGAAGAAAATGCCCTTCGACGTGATCCGCGACTTCACGCCGGTCACCAACGTCGCCACCGGGCTCGGCTACCTCGTCGTGGTCAATCCCAAGGTGCCGGTCAAGAGCATCGCCGAACTGATCGAGCTCGCGAAAAAGGAGCAGGTCCGTTACAGCACCGCCGGCATCGGCAACGGCCAGCATCTCGCCGGCGCGCTGCTCGCGAACATGGCCAGGGTCAACATGCTGCATGTGCCGTACAAGGGCGGCGGGCCCGCCGCCGCGGCGGCGATCAGCGGCGAGGTGCAGGCGCACTTCCCGGCGGGTTCGGTCGGCGTGCCCCACCACAGGGCCGGCCGCCTGCGCGCGATAGCCTTCACCGGCGCCAAGCGCCTGGGTTCACTGCCGGACATTCCGACGGTAGGCGAAACGGTCAACGGCTACGTCGCCGACGCCGGCTGGCACGGCGTCTTCGGCCCGGCAAAACTGCCGATGCCGATTGCACGCAGGCTCCAGGAGGCCATCCACAAATCGCTGCAGGAACCGAAGATCCGGGCGCATTTCGTCGACAACGGCTACGAGCCCAACGGCGACCCCCCCGAGGTCTGGGCCAGGCAGTTCCGCGAGGACGTCAAGAAATTCGCGGCCATCGCCAAGGCCGCCGGCATCGAGCCGCAATAAGGCGGGAAAGCGGGGGCGGCTGCAAGCCGCCTCCGCACGTCCATGACAAGGCGCGACATGGCGCCGCCACCTGTTGTCGAAATCCCCGGTGCAGCTAGAATCAGGGACAGTCCTTCCCCCGACAGAACCCTTACGGAGGTTCCATGCGCCTGAACATGTTACTGGCCGGCGTGCTGGGCGGTGCGCTGATGCTGACCCAGCCCGCCGCGGCCGACACCCTGGTACCGGTGCCGCAGCCCACGCCAATGCCTTCTTTCAAGATTCCGGGCATCAACGGCAGCAGCGGCAGCGACGCCGACCTGCGCAACAAGGTCACCATCATCCGCTTCTGGGCATCGTGGTGAAGCTCCTGCGTACGCGAGCTGCCCTCCGTGCAGAGGGCGCATGACGAACTGAAGAAAGACGGCATCCAGGTCATCACCATCTCGATCGACGGCACCGGCGAGGCCGCGGTCAGGCCGATTTTCGCGAAAGGCGGCTACACCGTGCCGGCGCTGCTCGACCAGGACATGAACGTCGCCCGCGGTTTCGGCGTGCGCGGCGTACCGTCCACGGTCATCGTCGACCGCAAGGGCCTGATCAATGCCCGCGGCCTAGGCCACGTCGATTTCGACGGCAAGGTGCTGCGCAATTACGTGCGCGACCTCGCCCGCGCCCGATAACCCTCAACCGGAGAATTGCGATGCCGGAAATGTCCCTGCTGCACCGCTGGATTGGCGCCGGCCTGATCGGCGCCGCAATGCTGCTCGCCGCGCCCGCACAGGCGCAGATGCCGAAACCGGGCGACAAGGCGCCCGCGTTTTCCGTGAACTCCACCACCGGCAAGCCGGTGGCGCTCGCGGACTTTCTCGGCAGAAAGAACGTCGTCCTGTTCTTCTACATCGCCGCCTTCACCGACACCTGAACGACCGAAGTCGTGGCCTTCCAGCTTGATCTCCCCAAGTTCGAGGCCGCCAATGCCCAGGTGCTGGGCATCAGTGTCGATTTCAACGCCGCCAACACCGAGTTCGCCACCAAGCTCGGGCTGAAGTTTCCGCTGCTCAGCGATACCCGCCGCGAAATGACCCGCGCCTATGGCGTGCTCAACGACGATCCCGCGCTGGCGAAGGACGGCAAGCGCATCGCCGGCTACCTGCGCGCGAAGCGCGCCTGGTTCATCATCGACCGCGAGGGCGTCGTCCGCTACGCCAACGTCAACGACCCGCGCGGCATCATGCCCAACGACGAACTGCTCGAAGTGCTTCACAAGCTGCGGTAGATAAACGAAAGAACAGCGGCCCCCACGGGCATCCACGGTCACAAGCCGGTGCGGCTGACGTACTGGTTGGCGCGCTCCTTGAAGGCCTTGGCCGCAAGGAACAGCCCGCCGTCGGCGCCATCGATGAAATGCAGATGGCGGCCCGCATAATCGAATACCAGGCAGGTCATGTGCGCGCGGTCCGTGACATGCAGCCCGTAGAGCAGCTGGCGCTGGCGGAATTTCTGCTGCAGCCAGGCTTCCAGCGCATGGCGCTGGGCGGTGGTGCCGGAGAGGATCTGGCGGTATATGTCGGAAAACTTGCGCACATCGGCATTGCGCACGAGGTCGGGCTTGTAGCGGCTCCAGTCGGTGGCCGCGGTGCGGATGCCGAAGCGCATCAGCACGGCGCCCGCCAGCACCATCAGCCGGATGTGCATTTTCCAGCGCCAGCGCCGCCAGTATCCAGCCGCCGCAGTGCGGATGCCGGCCTCGTCCTCGAGCAGGCCGCTGTCCAGTGTCATCGCGAGTTGCGGCAGCGCCAGCGGATGGCAGGCCTCGTCGTCACCGTAAATTTCCCTGACCTTGCCGATCACCTCGCGGTACACCGCAGCGGCACGCTCCGGCTCGTGATGCAGGGCCAGCACCATCAGGCTCACGGTCTCGCCGTGGCGGCTGGGGATGTCCTGCCAGCGGCACTCGAAGCCCTCGAAGCTGCCCTGCGGCTCAATGCTTCCGGGCTCGATCAGGTAGCGCGCCGCCGTCGCGGGATCCTTGACCAGCGCATCGATGCAGGCAATGCCGCCGCCGGAGAACACCGCCTGCC
>JAHBYZ010000093.1 GCA_019635695.1 Rhizobiaceae bacterium | reverse complement strand
AGATGGTCGGAACCGTAGCGGTTGAGCGCCGGCGTGCACATGTCGGTCTGCACGCCGATGCCCATCGGCACGCCGCCGCAGGCGGTCAGCCCGATCTCCTCGGCCATCACCATCGAGTAGGAGAAATCGAGGCCGAGGCCGCCATAGGCGGGATCGTATTTGATGCCGAGCAGGCCGAGATCGCCGAGCTTCTTGAAGATCTCGTGGGAGGGGAATTCCTCGGCTTCCTCCCATGCGTCGACGTGCGGATTGAGCTCGGTCTCCACGAACCGCGCGGCGGTGCGGCGGATTTCATTGTGCTCCGACGTGAAGTGCATGTGGTTTCCTCCGAAAAGACCCCCTACACCACGCTTCGCGTGGTCCCCTTCCCTCGTAAGCGGGGGAAGAACCGCGTCGCGGTCGGCCGCGACCTCGATCCTCCCCTGCCAAGCGGGGGAGGGGGACCATGCGAAGCATGGTGGAGGGGTATTCATCCTCTGGCGACGCCAAAACTGTTCGGCCGCAGCACCCTCTTCTCCCCCTCTGCCGCGATGCCCAGGCACAGACCGAGCACGCGGCGCGTATCGCGCGGGTCGATGATGCCGTCGTCCCAGAGCCGCGCGGTGGAGAACAAAGCCGTCGACTGCGCCTCGATGCCGCCGCGGATCATCGCCGACTGTTTGGCGAGCGCAGCCTCGTCAGGCGCCTCGCCGTCCCGCGCAGCCTTGCCGCGCGCCACGATCTCCATGACCTTCGCAGCCTGTTCGCCGCCCATGACGGCGGTGCGCGCCGACGGCCAGGCGAAGATGAAGCGCGGGGAAAAGCCGCGGCCGCACATACCGTAATTGCCGGCGCCGAACGAGCCGCCGATGAGCACGGTGAACTTCGGCACCCGTGAATTGGCGACGGCCTGGATCATCTTGGACCCGTGCTTCACCGCGCCGGCCCGCTCGGCGTCGGTGCCGACCATGTAGCCGGTCGTGTTCTGCAGGAAGACCAGCGGCGTGCCGGACTGGTCGTTGAGCTGGATGAACTGAGCGGCCTTGAGCGAGCCGGTGGGCATGATCGGGCCGTTGTTGGCGATGATGCCGACGCGATGGCCCTCGATGGAAGCGTGGCCGCAGACGGTGTCGGGCGAATAGGCGGACTTGAATTCGAGGAATTCGGAACCGTCGACGACGCGGGCGATAACCTCGCACATGTCGAACCCGGCCTTCTCGTCGGCCGGCACGATGCCCAGGAGTTCTTCGGCGTCGAACAGCGGCGGCGAGGCGGCCTCGCGCGGGCCGACGCCGTCCCACGAGAGATTGCGCAGGACGTCGCGCGCGATGGCGAGCGCCTGCCGGTCGTCGTCGGCGACGTATTCGCCGAGCCCGGTCACGGTTCCATGCATGTCAGCGCCGCCCAGCGCCTCCTCGTCGGCGTCCTCTCCGATTGCCGCTTTGACGAGCGGCGGGCCGGCGAGGAAGATCTTTGTCCGGCCGCGCACCAGCACGACGTAGTCTGACAGACCCGGCAGGTAGGCGCCGCCGGCGGTGGACGAGCCGTGAACGACAGCGATCTGCGGGATGCCGGCAGCGGAAAGCCGCGCCTGGTTGGCGAAGGAGCGGCCACCCTCGACAAACATCTCGGCTTGATAAAGCAGGTTGGCGCCGCCGCTCTCGACCAGATGCACGAAGGGCACGCGGTTCTCCAGCGCGATCTCCTGCAGCCGCAGCGCCTTCTTCAGCCCCATCGGCGGGATGGTGCCGCCCTTGATGCCGCTGTCGGAAGCAGAAACGACGACGCGCCGTCCGGCGACGACGCCGATGCCGGCGATGGAGCCGCCGCCCATGATGTTCCTGCCGCCGTCGTCGTCATGCATGCGGTAGCCGGCGAGCGACGCGATTTCGAGGAAGGGCTGCCCGCGGTCGAGCAGACGCTCGACCCGCTCTCGCGGCAGGATCTGGCCCCGCTTCTCGAAGGTCTCGCGGCGGGCGGCGGAATTGTCGCGTACGGCCTGCTCCAGCCGGCGCACCTCGGCCAGTTTCGCCGCCATTGCCTCCGCATTGGCGCGGAACGCCCCGGACGCGGTCGCGACGGCCGACGACAGCACCGGCATCAGGCTGGGCGCCGTTTCGATTGCTGCTGCAAGATGGCTCCTCCCATCCCGGCTGCCTGCGCCGCTTCGCGGTCTTCGGAGCCTGCCGAAACGCTAAATCACGTTGACGTAAACGTCAATCGACTGCTATCCCCGCGCCCGATAGTGCCAACCGCCGCGGCCGCCTCGATATGCGGTCTCGCCAAGCCCGGAGAAGCTCCATGACCCTTCAGGAAATCGCCGACAAGATCAGTGCCAAGGCCGCCGGCAGCGACTTCAGCCGCTCGGTCAAATTCGACCTCGGTTCGGACGGCATCATCGTGATCGACGGCGGCAAGGTGTCGACCACCGACGCCGATGTCGACTGCACCATCAAGCTTTCCAAGGACAATCTCGAGGACATGATGGCAGGCGAGCTGAACCCGACCATGGCCTACATGTCCGGGAAGCTGAAGATCGAGGGCGACCTGACGGTGGCAATGCAACTCAGCCAGGTGATCTGACCCGCTGTCTCAGGGCGACACGGTAGCGCTGTCATCACGCGGACGTGCGCGGCGGACATCGCCGCGCTAACCGCGGACACATCTTTTGATGGTGGTGCGGGTCCGGTTCCGTGCCATACTCAATCATCGCCGGCCGACTAAACGGGCGCCGGCGCCTGTGAGCGACCATCCGTGCTTTCGCCCCAACCTCCGAAGGGAGGGCAGCAGCATGATGAGTCTGGCAAGCCGAATCGGCATATTTTTACCAGATGAGATCGAGGCCATGCGTCTGGAGTTCGACGCAGGCAATGTGCAGAACGAGACGGCCGCGCAGCGCGAAGACCGCGCAGCGGCGATCATTGCACGGTTTCAGGCACGCAAGACCGAAGTGAAGCCGCCGCAGCTCTAGCTGCGGCGGGTTTCGACCTTTCAGGCGGCCTTCTCCAGCTTGCGGCCGGTCGGACGGATGACCCCGTGGGCGCCGTCCAGCGCGCGCGGCGCAAGTTCCAGCGCCAGCAGCCGGCGCTTCTCGAAGGGGCCGGGCATGGCCAGTGCGCCGGTTTTCTGCGCCGAGAAACCGAAGCGCGCGTAGTATTCCGGGTCGCCGACCAGCACGATCGCGCCGTGGCCCCGCCGCTGCGCTTCCACGATCGCCGCGCGCATCAGCGCGCCGCCGATGCCGGCCGAACGGATCGGGGGATCGACGGCGAGCGGGCCGAGCAGCAGCGCGGTCCCATCCGCGCAGCGCCCGGCAGGTCCGCCTTCGCCCGCCGCGATGTCCCAGCCCACATTCCAAAGCCGCACGGTACCCACGACCGCGCCCGCCTCGTCGCGTGCGACGAGAGCGAGCGCGGCTTGCCGGCCCCGGCGGATCTTTTCCGACGACTTCCTGCGCCAGTTCGGCTTCATGGCACGGTCGAGCAGGCGGTCGCGCGGGGCGACGTCACCGGCCGTCTCAAGGGAAATCGCGATTGCAGCCCCCTCGCCCGGCATGCCGCGCGAGCCACCCACGTCCACATGGGAAGAGGAGGGCGCAAGCGTCGCCACTACCGGCCAGGCGCCGGGCGAGAGGGAAACATCGTTTGCAGGAACAAGGGCGTTCATCGAACGAAATCCTTCACGAGCAGAACAGGTCCACAAGCGAACCCGTCGCCGGGACCGATGTCCCGGCGGCGGGAATAATCTGGCGACTCTTACGAGTCGTCAGATCACGTAGGATCGGAGCGGCTCGAAGCCGTTGAAGGCGACCGAGGCGTAGGTCGTCGTGTAGGCGCCCGTGCCCTCGATCAGCACCTCGTCACCGATGGTGAGCGAGAGCGGAAGCGGGTACGGCGTCTTCTCGTACATCACGTCGGCCGAATCGCAGGTCGGGCCGGCGAGCACGCAAGGCGCCTTCTCGTCGCCGTCGCGCGCGGTCACGATCGGATAGCGGATCGCCTCGTCCATCGTCTCGGCGAGACCGCCGAACTTGCCAATGTCGAGGAACACCCAGCGCACGTTGTCGTTGTCGGCCTTCTTGGAGATGAGCACGACTTCCGACTTGATGACGCCTGCGTTGCCGACCATGCCGCGGCCCGGCTCGATGATGGTCTCCGGGATACGGTTGCCGAAGTGCTTCCTGAGCGCCGAGAAGATCGCCTGGCCGTAGGCCTGCGCGGTCGGCACGTCCTTCAGGTAGCGCGTCGGGAAACCGCCGCCCATGTTGACCATCTTCAGCACGATGCC
>JAHBYZ010000092.1 GCA_019635695.1 Rhizobiaceae bacterium | reverse complement strand
CTGCTTCACCGCCTTGGCATCCTCGACGTTGACCGGCTGGCCCACTTCGATCAGCGCTACCATGCCCATCGCGTAGTGCGGCGTGCACTTCACGCCATAGACGCCCTCCGTGGTCAATGTCACCTCGAAGGTCTCGTTGAACTTGCTCTTGAAGGCTTCAGCTCCTTCAGGAAACATGCCCTTGATCGTCTCGACATTGTGTCCTTTGTCGGTCGGCACGAAGCGGACAGTATCGCCCGGAGCGGCTACGATATGGTCGGGCTGGAACACCATCGTGCCTTTCTCGCCCTTGTTCAGCATCATGACCTCGATCTCGGCCGCACCTGCCGTACCTGCGGCGAGGATGGCGGCTCCAAGGGCCATGGCTGCGATGATCCGTTTCATTTTCTTGTCCTTTCCAGCTATGCGGCTGCGATCGCCGTTGCATCGGTGATAGCCGCCGATGCCCGCTGCCTGTTTGCGCCAGCGCAAAGAGCGGCTACAAACCCTGCTGGGGCGGGAACGCGGGAGCGCGCTGGACCGGTATGACATTAGACAGGAGCCTGATCGCCGGACTGCCCGCATTTGCAGGTCTGGAGGGGCGCGACCTCGACGCCGTGCTGGCGCGGGCACGTTCGTCGCGCTTTCCGAAGGATTCGGAAGTGTTCTCCCAAGGTGCGGAAGCCAGTTCATTCTTCCTCCTGCTGAACGGGCACATCCGGGTCGTGCGCACCTCGCCCGAAGGCCATCAGGTGATCGCGCGCTATATCAACGAAGGCGAATTGTTCGGTATTGCGGTGGCCATGGGGCGGACCATCTATCCCGCGTCGGCGGTCGCGGCGGTCGATTGCGTGGTACTGACCTGGCCCAACACGGCATGGCCAGAGATTCAGGCTCGCGCACCGGCGTTCGGCGCCAGCGCATATCAGACGATCGGCACCCGCCTGCAGGAAACCCAGGCGCAGGTCATGGAGATGTCGACCCAGCAGGTGGAGCAGCGTATCGCCCACGCGCTTCTCAGGATTGTCAGCCAGTCCGGGAAGAAGACGCCGGAAGGTATCGAGATCGACTTTCCGATCACGCGACAGGACATAGCGGAGATGACGGGCACGACGCTGCACACGGTGAGCAGGCTTCTGAGCGCCTGGGAGGACGAGGGCATCGTCAAGGGAAGCCGTCAGAAAGTCGTCGTAACCGACCCGCACGGGCTGATGCTGGTAGCGGACAACAGACGCAGGAAGTAGGCCGCTCGGTCACGTTGCAAACGGCGGTTCCAAACTCGACCTGGCCTCAGGGAGTGGTTTGACGGCGAATGCGGACGGCCCGTTGAGTTGGCCGTCGTTTGCCATTGCCGCGAGAAGCTGCAGCGATATCATGTCTTCGTCGAGATCGTGCGCGTCGCACGCATCCCGCACGGTATGGAAGACGCCGATCGGGCAGCCGATGCATAGCATCCGGTTGCGGATGAACACACGGATCGCGGCCGGCCACCGCCGCATGATTTCGTCGACGGTCATGTGCGGATCGATGGATTGAGGCGGGTTCACGGCGTATCTCTCCAAAGAACACCATCTAAGCGACAAATCGCGCGCTGCTCTTTGCGCCGGCACAAAGAGCGTGTGCATCACCGTTGTTGTCCAGCACGCGACAATAGCGCGCTTGCGATGCAGGTAACCGGCGCTTAAAAGTGGCAGAGCAAATACTACTTTGTGTGCCGCGATGAATTTCCCTTTGTCCGATCACAACCGTCCGCAACCGGAAATGCCCTTGGCGCACCCGTTGGTCGACCGGGCGTTCATCGGTGCGTTGGTGCGCGACTTCTACGGTCGCGTCAGGGCGGATGATCGCCTTGGCCCCATATTCGCGTCGGAAATCCGTGGCGATTGGGAACCGCATCTCGAGAAGATGACGGACTTCTGGTGCTCGGTAATCCTCAAGAATGGCGCCTATAGCGGTCGTCCGGTGCCCGCTCACCTCAAGCTAAAGCAAGTCCGCGAGGATGATTTCGACATCTGGCTGGGTCATTTCCGCAGGACGGTCGCAGATCGTTGTCCGCCCGAAGTCGCGGAAGTGTTCATCGACCGGGCCGAGAGGATTGCTCGCAGCCTCAAATTGGCGATGTTCTTCCGCCTCGAGCGGCCGACGGCTGGAGCATCGCGATGACCGGCCCGGCGCGGATACATCGATCCCCAATCGCGGCGATCGCGTTTCTGGCGGCATTCTGGGCGGGCATGCTCGCCGGCGTCTCGTTCCTGGCGACTCCAGTGAAGTTTCAGGCGGCGTCACTTTCCTTGCCGGTAGCCTTAGAGGTCGGGCACGTCACGTTCTGGGCTCTCAGCAAAGTCGAATGGGGTTTGGCGATTTTGCTACTTGCAGGAGCTATGTTCTCCAAGAACTCGCGGCTTGTGTTGTCAGGCGCAGTCCTCGTCGGTCTGATCGTGGCTGTAGAGGCACTTTGGCTCCTTCCAGCGCTCGACGCGCGCGTCGCCGCGGTGATCGCCGGCACGCCACTGCCGCCCTCTTCGCATCACATGCTTTACGCGGTCGCAGAAGCGGTCAAGCTCGTGCTGCTCTGCACGGTCGCGCTGGCATCGCTTTTTCGTTTAGGATCGGCGGCTTCGCCGATCGGGATCAGGGCCCAGCAGAATGCGTCTCACCCTCCAGACGGACTACGCGCTCAGAATGCTGATGTATCTGGCGATCCATCAGGGTCGACCGTGCAGAGTGACCGACGTGGCCAACGAATACGGGATCTCTCGCAACCACCTTCTGAAAGTCGCCCTCAAGCTCGGACGGCTGGGATATCTGACCACGGCCCGGGGCCGCGCCGGGGGAATAGCACTCGGTCGTCGCCCGGAGGACATCAGCTTGGGTGAGGTGGTGCGGCATATGGAAGACGGCTTTGCGCTGGTGGAATGCATGCACGGTGAGGGCGGCGGCTGCGTCATCTCGCCTGGTTGTCGGCTCAAGGGGGTCGTCGGCAGGGCGCTGCAAGCGTTTCTTGCCGTCTTTGACGACGTTACTTTGGCCGACGTCGTCAAGAACCGGTCCGAGCTGGCCGAGTTGCTCGAAATGGGTCGTATTGCCGGGAAAGTTGCCTGACCGATGCCGTACCCCGGAGGAAATGCATGATCGCCAAACTAACATCCTCTGAGCGGCAGAACGCCTTCGTCATCGCGGCGATCGTCTTTGGCGTCGGCCTGGCAATGGCGGCGCTTGGGCGAACCGACGTGCTTGGCGTGCACGGCGTGATCGTCATGCTTTTTTCGGGCTTCATCCTCTACCTCATCATGTCGTCTGCCTACGGACCGGAACCGACCGAAGACCGGATGGCATCCTATTACGACGACCCCACCAAGGTCGGCATCGTGCTGGCGATGTTCTGGGCGGTTGTCGGCATGTTCATGGGTGTCTGGATAGCGGCGCAGCTCGCCTGGCCGGACCTTGCCTTCGATGCGGCCTGGTCCAGTTTTGGACGGCTGCGGCCGGTTCATACCTCCGGCGTAATCTTCGGGTTTGGAGGCAATGCGCTTATCGCGACATCGTTTCACGTCGTCCAGCGGACCTCTCGCGCACGCCTGGCCGGCCAGATCAGCCCGTGGTTCGTGCTTCTCGGCTTCAACCTCTTCTGTATTCTTGCGGCATCCGGCTATCTGCTCGGCGTCACGCAGTCGAAGGAGTACGCGGAACCGGAATGGTACGCCGACCTCTGGCTGGTGGTCGTCTGGGTCACCTACTTCATCCTCTACATCGCCACGATCGCGCGCCGCAAAGAGCCGCACATCTACGTCGCCAACTGGTACTTTATGGCGTTCATCCTGGTCGTGGCCATTCTGCACATCGTCAACAATCTCGCGCTGCCGATCTCCTGGGGAAGTGCGAAGAGCTACACGATTTGGCCGGGCGTCCAGGATGCGATGGTGCAGTGGTGGTACGGCCACAATGCCGTCGCCTTTTTCCTGACCGCCGGCTTCCTCGGCATGCTCTACTACTACCTGCCCGTGCGCGCGCAGCGGCCGATCTTCTCCTATCGACTTTCGATCCTCAGCTTCTGGGGCATCACCTTTTTCTACATGTGGGCGGGCTCGCACCATCTACATTACACCGCCCTGCCCCACTGGGTGCAAACTCTGGGCATGACCTTCTCGGTCATGTTGCTGGTTCCGTCCTGGGCCTCCGCCGGCAACGCGCTGTTGACGCTGAACGGCGCCTGGCACCGCGTACGCGATGACGCGACATTGCGCTTCATGATGGCGGCGGCCGTGTTCTACGGGCTGTCGACATTCGAGGGATCGTTCATGGCGATCCGGCCCGTCAATTCGCTCAGCCACTACACCGACTGGACCGTGGGCCACGTCCACGCCGGCACCCTGGGCTGGGTGGCGATGATCTCGATCGGTTCGATCTACTCGCTGCTGCCGCGCCTGCAGGGCCTGAAGGAGATGTATTCGGTCAAGTGGATCGACGTGCACTTCTGGCTGCACACCCTCGGCGTGGTGTTCTACATCGCCTCGATGTGGATCG
>JAHBYZ010000091.1 GCA_019635695.1 Rhizobiaceae bacterium | reverse complement strand
GGGAGAGTCCTGGGTTTGATTGCTCCGGTCCCATTCTCTGGACCGCCGGAAGTTAGAGTTTCCCGGCCTTTTCACGATGGCGGGCTGGTGGCGCCATCGGGATTGAGCAACGAGATCGGCACCTTGTGCCCGATTGCCCCGTGCGGGCGCACCTCGTTGTAGTATCTGCGCCAATCCTCCATCTTTTCGGCCGCATCGGCAAGCGTCAGGAACCAGTGGGCGTTCAAGCACTCGGCCCGGAAGCGGCCATTGAAGGCCTCGATGTAGGCGTTGTCGGTTGGCTTTCCGGGCCGGCTGAAGTCGAGCGTCACGCCTTTCGCATAGGCCCAGAGGTCGAGGTCACGGGAGACGAACTCGGAGCCTTGGTCGACGCGGATCGTTTTCGGATAGCCGATCCTCGGGCACACCTGCTCCAGTGCCCGGACCACGTCCTCGGCGCGGTAGCTAAATCGGGGATCGAGCACAGGCACGTAGCGGGTAAACGTGTCGACGACGGTCAGCACTCGGATCTTCTTGCCCGTCGCGAGCTGATCGTGGACGAAGTCCATGGCCCAGACGTCGTTGGGGCCCACTGCCTCCTGGCGGTCGTCCCGGAGCTTTGCCTTCACGCGCCGCTTCGGCGTCTTGTTCCTGAGCTGCAGGCCCAAGTCCCTGTAAATGCGATAGGTTCGCTTGACGTTGACGTCCCAGCCCTCGCGCTTCAAAAGGAAGTGGACACGCCGGTAGCCGTAGCGCACGCGTGTCGCGCAGATTTCCTTGATCCGAGCTTCGATGCCGGCCTGATCGCGGCGGCGAGACTTGTAGTGGTAGCTCGACGTGTCGAACTCCAGAACCCGGCAGGCCCGCCGGATCGACACGTTCCACTCACCACATGTCTGCGCCACCAGCTCGCGTTTGCGACCAGGCCTCACAGTTTTCGGCGAAGGACGTCCTGCAGCATCTCCTTGTCGAGCGACAGGTCGGCGACCAGCTTCCTGAGCTTGCCGTTCTCGTCCTCCAACTGCTTCAGCCGCTTCATCTCCGTCGGCAGAAGCCCGTCGTATTTCTTCTTCCAGTTGAAGTACGTCGCCTGACTGATTCCCGCCCGCCGGCAAATCTCCGCGACCGGAATCCCGTCCGCTCCCTGCTTCAGGATGAACGCCTTCTGCGCGTCAGAAAACTTCGATGCCTTCATCGTCTTCCGCTCCTCCCAGCCAAGGGAGATTACCGCGGAAAACTCCAGTTCCGAACGATCCAGTTTTCAGGGATCAGAGCACGAGCGCATGTCCCCTGGGTGATCGGATGTGACCAGTCGATCGCCGATGAAGCGGCGATTGCGTTCTCTCGTGCCTTTTACCGCGCCGTGGCAAACGGTGCGGACTACCAGAAGGCATTCCGCCACGCTCGTAACGAGGTATCACTTAATGGGATGAGCGCCGAGGCAGACAAGTACAAGCTCCTCCAATAGCCGCGTCGTTGCCACACAGCAGGCCTATTCCCTTCAGGCCGGCTCGTTTCGCGGGGTATTGGCGCGTCTCAAGCAAATCGCCGTGGTTGTTAACAGAGGGGGCGCAAAGCCGACCGCATGCCTGTCCGCGCACTACGCCCGCTTTCAGGCGCAGACAAAGGCTGCCTGAACGTCCGAAATGGGGGCGCGTTACTGCCATCTGCGATCAGCATCGCGAACGCCTCTCCGGCTTACCGCGAACAGCTGCGCGATCGCCCCCGCATCGCTTTCAGCACCCCATCCATAGCGGTCCCTGACAGCGATAGCGCCTCCACGCCCCGCCACGAGACGGCAAACGCCCGCGTGGGCACGCCTCACCCGCCGATGCAGAACGTCGCCCACTCCTGCATGAGGTCACGGCGCCGGTCGAGGAAGGTCGTACGGGCATAGGCGGCAACCACCTTGTCGCTCTGGGTGTGGGCGAGGGACGCCTCGACGATCTCAGGGGAGTAGTCGGTCTGCTCCCGGGCCCATGTGGCGAAGGCAGCGCGGAACCCATGAACCGTTACGCCGTCGTCGCGAATGCCGCGCAGGCATTGAATCATCGCCATGTTGGAAAGCGTCTTTACGCGCTGGCCGGGGAACAGGTGCGGGTTCTTGGCCGTCGCGTCGCGCGGCAGCGAGTTCAGCAGCGCGACGGTTTCCGTGGCGAGCGGCACCTGATGTTCGGCCCGGGCCTTCATGCGCTCGGCCGGGATCGTCCAGAGCTTCGCCTCGAAGTCGATCTCGTCCCACGTTGCGCCGAGCGTCTCGCCGGTGCGAACCACCGTCAGGATGGTGAACAGCAGCGCCCTTGCGCTGGTGGAGCCGAGCTTCTTCAGGTCGGCCACTACCTGCGGGACTTCCTTGTAGGGAACCGCCTTGTGATGCTTCTGCTGGCGCTGCACCTTGCTCAATGACGGCAACAGATGCATCAGCGGTCCATCCCGCGAGGCCGGATTGTCGCCGGTGCGATAACCCATGGCAGTCGCCCAGCCGAGGATTTTGTCGATGCGGCCACGGACATTGCCGGCCGTGGGCGGCTTCGTCGTCCAGATCGGCTTCAACACCTTGACGATGTCGTCGATGCCGATCTCGTTGACCGGCTTCTTTCCGATGTGCGGATAGACATACATCTTCAGCGTCGATGGCCACTGCGCCCGGTGCTTGTCGTTGCTCCATGAGGCTTCGTGGGAGTTGATATATTCCCGGGCACATTCCTCGACTGTCGCAACCCTGGCAGCCTCAACGCTAGACCGCTCGACTTTCTTCTGCGCCTTCGCCACCTTCCTGTCGGCAGCGGGGTCTGCACCATCGCGGATCTGGATTCGTAGCCGTTCCGCCTTGTCCCGCGCCTTGGCCAGCGGGATGTCCTTCGCGGCACCCAGCCCGATCACCTTCGGCTTGCCATCGACCCAGTACCGGAACAGCCAGCTTCTGGTGCCCTGCTCCCTGATCTGGATGTAGAGGTTGTCCGACACCCAGTGCATGCCGACATCGCGCAACGCATCGACCTCGCGTGCTGACAGGGCGCGGCTCCGGGCCATGCTGGGTCCTTTCGTTATCGCGGACGCGGACATTCGCTTGCTCTGTCCCGCTAGTCCAGTTCTGCCGGCGAGGCGAGGGCCGCCCCGCCCTGCTTCTCCTCCTCGAGCCGGGGATGCCAGGCGGCCTCTTGCAAATGAGTATCCACTCATTCATCATGAGTGAGTCGTTACTCATTTGTGGTGGAGCATGTCACCCAACCCCGCTCAGGTTGCCGAACGCAAAGACCGCATCGACGCGGCGGCCATCGAGGTGTTTGCGGAGCGCGGCTTTGCCGCGGCAACCACGGCGGAGATCGCGTCCCGCGCCGAGGTCGCTGAAGGCACGATCTTCCGCCACTACCCGACCAAGAAGGCCGTGCTGATCGGTGTCCTGGGGCCGCTCGCGCGCAAGATCATCGCACCGCTGGCAAGCCGCTCGCTGCGCAAGGTGCTCGGCAAGGAGCACGCATCGCTGGAGGCCTTCCTGGAGGCGGTCTTCGATGACCGCCAGAAGTTGCTCCGTGCAGGTCCACCCATCCTCAAAGTGTTCCTTCAGGAAGCATCGCTGCACCCCGAGGTGCGCGAACTGGCAGCGACCATCTTCGAGGAGAACATAGCCGTGGCGTTCCGCCAGGCGCTCGAGGGCATGAAGTCCAAAGGGTGGATCGATCCGCAGTTCGACACCGGCACGGCGCTACGGCTCATCATGTCGATCTTCGGCACGTATTTCGTCATGCGCGGTCTGCTGTTTCCCGACCGGGACTGGGACGACGATCGCGAGCGGGTACAGATGGTGACGTTTCTCGCAAGGGGATTGTCCCCGCGACAGGTGGCGCAATGACCTCCTTCGACATTCCCGCCACGGGAGTGGTGCTGTTCCACTTCTGGCCGTCGCTGTGCTCGCAGAAGGTTCGGCTGGTGCTGGCCGAGAAGGGCGTCGACTACGAGGGCCGCCTCGTGAACATCGGTCCCCCCATGGAGAACTATGAGCCTGCCTATGTGCGCCTCAATCGCGGTGCGGTCATTCCGACACTGGCCGTTGACGGCGAGATCATCACGGACTCGCTGCGCATCATGCACGAGATCGACCGGCGCTTTCCCGGACCAGCGCTCCTGCCCGGGCCGGACGATCCGGCTCTGGAGAAGGTCGAGCGCCTGCTGAGGCTTCAGAACAAGTTTCCGTTCCGCGAGCACGCCTATGGCACCCTTACCGGCTTCCTGAGGATTGCCACCCGCGCATCGATGAAGTGGCGCATCAGCAAGCTGGAGAAGATGAAGCGCTCAGCACCCGACCTCGGCGACGCCTACGACCGCAAGATTGCCGACGTGGCGAGGTGGAACGTCACCATGCGCGACGAGGCCGAGATCGAACAACTCGACCAGCGCGCGGAATCCTTGCTCGACGATCTGGAAGAGGCGCTGACGGCCACCGAGTTCCTGGCAAGCGACCGGTACTCGCTCGCCGACGCCGCGTGGACGGTCATTGTCAGCCGCCTGCACATGCAGGGCAGGCAGCACTGGTGGGCGGATGGTCGTCGTCCTCACGTCGAGGCGTGGTACCGACGAGTGCGGGATCGGCCCAGCTACCGCGATGCGACCATTTGGGACCATCTGCACTTCGGGGT
>JAHBYZ010000090.1 GCA_019635695.1 Rhizobiaceae bacterium | reverse complement strand
CGCCGTCCTCGAAATCGGCGCACTGCGTACCGACGGCTTTCATTCAGATGGGCGGCGTAAGTTTGTTGATGCACTTAGCGCGCTCCTCGAGATGCAGGAGGGGGGCCTTAGGCTTCAAGCTCCTGCGGCCAGCTACAGCGCTGAGGAACTGGTGCGTGTATCCTGCATAAGCCTCGACGTTCTGGCGTGGTCGCACTCGTGTCATGTGAGCGACTATGCTTGCGGCTACTGCAGGGGATGCCGCAAGCACTACGAGACGATGCAGGCAATCGGCGTTGGACCTTACTGACCCACGCCCGACCGGGGCGACCATCCACATGAGGGAGCCCTTGAACTGGAACGAGCCTGAAACGGCCGTCATCGAAATAAGTGGACAGCACCTGAGCGGGCTATCTCTGGCCAGCGTCTTACGCACACGACGATCCAGACGGACTTTGAGTGAAGCTCCGCTTGAGGATGTAGCATTCGTAGTCCGCGAAACCCTCAGGACGGACTTTTTGGGAGCCGATCACAATAGCGGCAGAAAGCGGAAGGCCGTCGTTTCGGCGGGTGCCCTCCACCCGATCAAGGGTGTGCTGATTGGTCGGGAACCGCGCCCACTCGTCTACGACGACGACGGGGACCGGTTCATTTCAGTCGAAGTTAGGGACCGCCGGCAGTTCGACGAGTTTCGTGAAGCCTGTCGGGCTGTCGTCCCCACCGCTAACGGCCATTGGGTGGCGCTCGTTGCTGATACGCGCGAACTTGAGCGACTCTACATGCACTGCGACTCGCTTCTTTGGCGCGACGCTGGAGCCGTCATTCAAACGATGGCCTTCATCGCGGAGGCTGCAGGACTCGCGTTTTGCCCGCTCGGGATTCTCGGCCATCAACTGCTTCGCGCGCTGCTACCCAGCGATCCCGCTCTTGTCGCCCTTGGCGTGGTGGCAATCGGGAGGTCCGAAGCTGATCAAAAAGCGAGTTGAAGCTGTTGGGGGCTGGCTTTGCTTCCGCGGGCAGTGGGACCGATGCGACGCATATAATCCCAGATAATCGCGTCCAAGACGCTGGCCCTGGTTTCCATCGCTCGGGAGAAGTTCAAGAATCGGCCCTCCAGTTTGAGATAATCCCGCCCAGGTTGCGAGCGCGGTTCGAACACGCCCATCATTACGCAGGCCCGATGCAGGTGCACGTCGATGATCGCGACTTCGTCGGAATCCAGATGGTTTCGGACGATCCAAGACGCTGTTTTCAGGCCAATGCCAGGGAGCGACGCCAGCACGTCTCGCAAGTGAGGCGCCGGCAACGTGACATCTACTTCCTTCGCGATCGCAAGCGAACGGCTGAGGTACGCGGCCTTTTGCGTTGCAAAACGGTAGCGCCGCTCCCGTCCACCGACACGAAAGGGGCTGGAAAGCAGGTCGCGCAGCTCCGCTTCCGGCGCAGTGCCCAACAGCATGGCGTGGTGTTTGAGGCGCGCAAACGCCATCATCCCCATTTCAGCCGGAATGCCGAACCCGCCCAGCAGACATGCTGCGATTTCTTCGAGCAGGTTGTCACCGATACGGTGCCAAGTATAGCGCTGCCGGCGTCGCTGGACCTCGCATTGGTACTTCCAGAACGCAGGCGTGAAAAGATGGTCGGGCGCGCCCCACCTGACGCCGGGCATGAGTTCCTCCGCGTCGGCTGGCACGCAGAGTTCCTCTATGAGCCCGTCGATGTTCACCCAGAAGCGTTGCATCTTCTGCCCGCATGCCGTTTCGCAGCCCAATCACCTAATCCGGCGCGCTGCCGCTGCGACGACTTTGGTCGGTGGCGCTTGCCCGAGCCTGTGACGGGCGTGTCCTCTTGGTGATCACGGTACAACAATCGACCAAGAGCGAACCGGCCTCGCAGGTTTTTCACCGATTTGCACGGAGTTATGCATCGAGGCGAATTGCTTGCCGCGCGATACCGACGGTGTCTGCTTCCCGCTCAGGGTTCGACGATTACCAACGGCCGATATCAGGCGCAAAGCAGGCCTATGCACCCGCGGCCGACTTGCGAGGGCGGGCCTGTGATGGCTGCAGATATCCTCAATGGGTAAAGCGAGTGGATCTCCAGTGCCTAGACGCAAAATTATCGTGCAAAAATGCAGATCCTTCGGTCCCGGCACATCGGCCATGACGGCGGGGAAAATGGTGCCCAGGGGTGGAATTGAACCACCGACACTACGATTTTCAGTCGTATGCTCTACCAACTGAGCTACCTGGGCGCCTGGTCCGGGTTGCGCTGGAGCGCAGATCCGGGCGGTGGGGTTGGCTCCCGCCGAAAGCGCGCGGGTTATAGCACGACTTCGCCGGCTGTCCAGCCGCGCGGCGGGGTTTTCTCGGGGGTTGGCGGGAAATTGCGACACAGCGGAAAATCCCGAGCGAAATCAGCGGGTAGCACCGCCTGCTGGTGTGGTTCGCGCAGCCGGCATTGCGGCGGCGCTTCTCTCAGTCTTCCGAACGCTGCGGCGTCGCCGGCTGCGGCATCTCGCCTTCGGCCTCGCCGTCGCGGCTGGGCAGGACATAGGCTCCCGACAGCCAGCGATTCAGGTCGATGTCCTTGCAGCGGGCTGAGCAGAACGGATAGGTTTCGCGCGCCGAGGGCTTGCCGCATTCCGGGCACGGGCGCTTCGGACGCAGCGGGGTGACCTTGGCTTCCGTAGCCTTTGAGTCCCCGGGCATCGCTTACGGACGGGCCGCGAGCCAGTTGAAGTGGACGCGGTAGCCGTCGGCGACGAGAAGGTTCACCGTCTCGTAAAGCGGCAGGCCGACGACACCGGTGTAGGAGCCGACCAGCTTGACGACGAAGGCGGCGGCGAGGCCCTGGATGGCGTAGCCGCCGGCCTTGCCGCGCCATTCGCCGGAAGCGAGATAGCTCTCCAGTTCCTCGCGCGACAGGCGCTTGAAGCGCACGCGGGTCTCGATCAGCTTCTGGCGCACCTTGCCGCCCGGCGTGACGAGGCACACCCCGGTGTAGACGCGGTGCGAACGGCCCGACAGCAGGCGCAGGCAGTTGGACGCCTCGTCGACAAGCTCGGCCTTGGGCAGGATGCGGCGGCCGACGGACACGACCGTGTCGGCAGCGAGGATGTAGGCGTCGCCCTCATCGGGATCCTTACGATAGATCTCGAGCGCGCGCTCGGCCTTCTGACGTGACAGGCGCTTGGCCAGCGATCCCGGGTGCTCGGCGCGACGCGGCGTCTCGTCGATCTCGCTCGGGATCAGGCGGTCGGGCTCGATGCCGGCCTGCTGCAGCAGCTCGATGCGACGCGGCGAACCCGAGGCCAGAACCAGCTTCTGGAAGACGCTCATGGCCCCACGCCCCGCCGGCTACTTGAAGCGGTAGGTGATGCGGCCCTTGGTCAGGTCATAGGGCGTCATCTCGACCAGCACCTTGTCGCCGGTCAGCACCCTGATGCGGTTCTTGCGCATGCGCCCGGCCGTGTGGGCGATGATCTCGTGCTCGTTCTCGAGCTTGACGCGGAACATGGCGTTGGGGAGCAACTCCGTCACCACGCCAGGAAATTCCAGGACTTCTTCCTTCGGCATCCGTTACCTTCGTTCAGGAAAGCGCCGGCCACCCCGGGCCGGAAATCGCGCGGAACCTATATGATAACGTTCGCCAAGGGAACACGCTTGTTCAGGCGGGTGCCGCAGCGCCGAAACGCTCCGCCACGCGCCGCGCCAGACGGTCGCGCATGTCGCGGTAGGACGCCATGATCTGCTCGCGCGTGCCGGTGGCAACGGTGGGGTCGGGAGTAGGCCAGTATTCGACGTCGACGGCGAGCGAGCGGGTCAGTTCAAGCGCGCGGTGATGGGCCTCCGGCGCCAGCGTGACGATCAGGTCGAAATAGTCGTCCTCCATCTCGTCCAGCGCCTGTGGCTGCCTTTCTCCCAAAGACAGGCCGGATTCGGCCAGCACCGCGTCGACGAAGGGATCGCGCTCGCCGCGGCGCACGCCGGCGGAGGCGACATAGGTGTCGCGCGGGAGAATGCGCCGGGCGAGCAGTTCAGCGGTGGGGGAACGCACGGCGTTCATGCCGCACAGGAACAGCACGGAGCGCGGCGCAGCCGGTTTGCCACCTTGCCCCGCAGCCACTCTCAACCCCGCCAGTGCAGCACGCAGACCAGCGTGAACAGCCGGCGCGCGGTGTCGAAGTCCATGTCGATCTTGCCGGCGAGGCGGTCCAGCAAGGTCTGCGAGCCGTCATTGTGGAGGCCGCGGCGGCCCATGTCGATCGCCTCGATGTGGCTGGGCGTCGCCGAACGGATGGCCTCGTAGTAGCTCTCGCAGATCATGTGGTAGTCGCGCACGATGCGCCGGAACGGCGTCAGCGACAGGATATGCGTCATGACGGCTTCGCCGTTCTCGCGCGCGATGGCGAAGACGAGGCGCTGCTCGGCCAGCGACAGCCTGAGGCGATAGGGGCCCTCGCCGGCATCGGCAACGGGCCTGAAATGGTTTTCCTCGATCAGGTCGAACACCGCGACCGCGCGTTCATGCTCGACATCGGGCGTGGAGCGGCCGATGGATTCGTCCAGCTCGACGTCGATCAACCGTGCCTTGCTGTCGCGCTCGCTCATCCGGCTCAGCCTTCGGGGTTGATCCTGATGGCGACCGAGGCCGCGTGGCCG
>JAHBYZ010000009.1 GCA_019635695.1 Rhizobiaceae bacterium | reverse complement strand
GGTGAGATGGCGCGCGGGCCGGGACGCAAGACGATCGACCGGGACGAGATGTACCGGCTGTTGCTCGCCGCTTCGCCATCCCTCGCGGATGCCTGGGCGGACCAGATTGGTTCATGGCCGGGCGACCCGCGCGCGCTGCCGGACTATCCCTCGCTGCACAGCTTCGCCCTTCATGCCGTTGCCAATCTGGCGGACGGAAGCACCGGCATTCTCGATGCCGTGTTGCGGATCCTACGTGACGGCGACGAAACGGCCCGTAGGCTCGTGACTGCCGGCATCATTCCTGAGTTTGCGGTCGCGCTCGACTACAGCGATCCGCGCCGGGAAATACTCGAAGAATACTTGAAGGGAGACTGACGGCGCGGCGGCGACAGCTTGGGTCTCGCCTCAACCGGCCAGGGCGCTGCGGGGCGGCGGGCCGCGGCGGATTTCCGATCGCCGGCCGGCGATGTTGTGGCGGGCGAGATGGCGCTCCCACGCCACCGCGTGACGCACGATGGTCTCGAGGTCGGCGTGCTTCGGTATCCAGCCGAATTCATCGCGAGCGCGGGTGGCTTCGGCCATGATCGCGACGATGTCGCCCTCGCGACGGCCCTGCATCCTCACCTCGAAATCGGTGCCGGTGACCTTCTTCACCGTGCGGATCACATCCATGACGGAATAGCCGCGGCCATAGCCGCAATTCGCCACGAGGCTGGGCGCTCCGGCGCGCAGGCGCTGCAGGGCGAGCCAATGGATCTCGACGAGGTCGGAAACGTGGATGAAGTCGCGGACGCAGGTGCCGTCCGGCGTCGGATAGTCCGTGCCGAAGACTTCGATGAAGGGACGCTTTCCGGTCGCGGCCTCCGATACCACCTTGATGAGATGGGTGGCGCCCTCCGTCGATTGGCCGGTGCGCAGCAGAGGGTCGGCGCCGGCGACATTGAAGTAGCGCAACGCGGTGTAGCGGAAGTCGTGCGCGACGGATGCGTCGCGCAGCATCGCTTCGGTCATCAGCTTGGAGGTGCCGTAGGGCGATTCGGGCAGCGTCGGTGCGGATTCCGGCACCGGCACCACTGCCGGCGTGCCGTAGACGGCGGCGGTCGAGGAGAAGATGAAGTGGCGCAGGCCGGTGCGCACGGCGCTTTCCATCAGCGCGCGCGACTTCACCGTGTTGTTGAGATAGTAGCCGAGCGGGTCGGACATGCTGTCGGGAACGACAACCGAGCCAGCGAAATGGATGATGGAATCGACGCGGCGGCGGCGGATCGTCTGCTCGACGAGCTGGGCGTCGGCGATGTCGCCGACGACGAGTTCGGCCTCCGCCGGCACGGCCCAGTCGAAGCCGGTCGACAACCGGTCGATCACCACCACGTCCTCGCCGGCATCAAGCAGGCGCCAGACCATGTGGCTGCCGATGTAGCCAGCTCCGCCGGTAACGAGAACCGCCATGTCCGTTTCTCCTGCGCGACCCGGCGCGCCATCGAACGGATACAGTGGGCAGGTTACCAATCCCTATTCGGGCAACGAGACAAGTTGCGCGCCTGGTGGCATCATGTCCCAAGCGCGCGGGCGACGCTTCATATTCGGGGGTTGGGCATGAGCGACTCATTCACGGTTACCACGCATAAGTCGTGGTTCAGCCGCATCGGCAATTCGATCGGCGGAGTCATCGTCGGGCTGGTGCTGATCCTGGTCGGCATCGTGCTTCTCTTCTGGAACGAAGGCAGGGCAGTGCAGACGGCGCTGTCGCTCGCGGAAGGCAAGGGCATTGTCGTTTCCGTCTCGAGCGGGAGCGTCGACGCGGCCAACGACGGCAAGCTGATCCATACCAGCGGGCCGGTGACCACGACCGAGACGCTCGCCGACCCGACTTTCGGCATCACCGCGACCGGGGTGCGGCTCGAGCGCAAGGCCGAGATGTACCAGTGGGTCGAGAAGAGCGAGACGAAGACCGAGACCAAGGTCGGCGGCGGCGAAGAGAGCGTCACCACCTACACCTACACCCGCGAGTGGGTCGATCATGCGGTCGATTCCGGGGCTTTCAAGCAGCCCGACGGCCACCGCAACCCGGCGATGACCTATCAGGGCCAGCGCCAGCAGATCAGCAAGGGCGCGCTGGGCGCCTATACGCTCGACACACCGGTGCTCGATCTCATCTACGGCTCCGACGCGCTGCCCGTCGCGGCCGACAGGCTTGACGCGATCAAGGCTGCGGCAGGCCAGACGCCGCGCCCGCTGTCGATCGCCGACGGCAAGATCTACATGGGCTTCAACGCCAGTTCGCCGTCTGTCGGCGACCAGCGCATCGGCTACGAACTGACGCCGCTTTCCGACATCAGCGTGGTCGGCAAGCAGGCCGGCAGCGGCTTCACCGCCTATCAGACGATCGCCGGCGATTCCCTGCTGATGGTCGATCGCGGCGTCGTGACGGCGGAGAAGATGTTCGCCGACGCGGAGTCCGCCAACACGGTGCTCACCTGGATCCTGCGGGTCGTCGGCATCGTGGTGCTGATCATCGCGTTTTCGCTCATCATGGCGCCGCTTGGCGTCATTGGCGACGTGATCCCTTTCGTCGGCCGCATCGTGCGGATGGGTACGGGACTGGTGGCGTTCGCGCTTGCCGTCCTCACCGGTTCGGTGGTGATTGCCATCGCCTGGTTCTGGTATCGCCCGGTGCTGTCGCTGATCATCCTCGCCGTTGGCGTCGCGATCACGGCGGCAGTCCTCTACCTCGGCCGCAACCGCAAGGCGGCTGCGCCCGCTGCGCCCGCTGCTCCGGCCACACCGGCCTGAGCGGGAAGCGACCGCAAGCGCGGTTCCGCGCTGGACGTTCATGGGCGCAGGGGCTAAACGGGCCCCTGCGCTTTTTCGTCGAAGCGCCCGCATCCGGATTGGGGCGTCGCCAAGCGGTAAGGCAGCGGTTTTTGGTACCGCCATTCCCAGGTTCGAATCCTGGCGCCCCAGCCAGCCCGCCCGGCTCTTCCAGGCCGGCAGGATTCGGGTCGTTCCTTCACACGAACGGTTTCGCCGGATCGAATTTCCGCGGCAGCAGACGCTCCAGATAGGCCAGCCCGGCCGGCGCCAGCCTGTTCTCGTCGGCCATCAGGAAATCGTGCGGCATGTGCCGCGTCTTGCCGGCTACGGAGGCGAGCGGGACGAGCGAGGGCACCATGCGGTCGTCGTCCATGACCACCGCCACCGAACCGCCACCGCTCGATGCGGCTTCGACCGCGAACTCGCCGCAGCGGAAGGCTTCGCGCTGATCGACGGCGCTCACGACAGCGATCGCGCCGCGCGGCAGGTAGCCCAGCGTGTCGACGCGGGCACGCTTGCCAGGCAGCCCCTCGGACAGCATGCGCTCGACCGCCTGGCCGAGATCGCCGCCGGAGAGGCGGATGTTGCCGTGGGCGTCGCGCTCCAGCATCTCCCGCGGCACGAGGCTCTCGACCAGCGGCCGGCCGTAGGTGTCGACCACGCCCTCGGACATGGCGACGATGCAACGCCCGTGCCTGTCCATGACGCCGCGCACGTCGTCGACGAAGCGCTGGCGGGTGAAGGACCGCTCGGGCACGTAGACGAGGTGCGGGCCGCTGTCCTCGTCCATGCGCCAGGTGGCGGCGGACGCGGTGAGGAAGCCGGCGTGCCGGCCCATGACGATGCCGACATAGATGCCGGGCAGCGCGCGGAAATCGAGGTCGACGGACAGGAAGGCGGCGGCGACGAACTCGCCGGCCGAGATGAAGCCCGGTGTGTGATCGTTTTCGACAAGATCGTTGTCGATGGTCTTGGGCGCATGCACCATGGCGATCGAGCCGCCGGCGGCGTCGGCGAGTATTGCCTGCGTGCCCGCCGTGTCGTTGCCGCCGATGTAGATGAAGGCGTCGGCGCCTGCCCTCTTCAGGCCGGCGAGCACCTTTTCGCAATAGGCGGCGTCGGGCTTGTCGCGGGTCGAGCCGAGCGTCGCGCTCGGTGTCGCGGCGATGCGCAGCAGGTCGCGCTCGGGCACCGCTGTCAGGTCGACGAAGTTGCCGTCGCGCACGCCGCGCACGCCGTGCAGCGCACCGAGGACTCTGGTTCTGGGATCGCGGCGGCGCGCCTCGGTCACCACGCCGGCCAGCGTCTGGTTGATGACGGCCGTGGGGCCGCCGCCCTGCGCGATAACGATGGTGCCGACCATGATGGCCTCCCGGCGCAATGCTTATCTAATCGGTTCAAACCAGTCATACGCCAATCGCGACCGCGCGCAACTGCGGCGGCAAGGGCTTGCGCGCGTCGTGCGCGGCGTTACGCTGCAATCCATGGTCACCGATGTTCACGGACTTTCGCTGAGCGGCGCCAATGGCGACGCGGTCCGGCAGTTCGAGGCGGCGCAGCACATGTTGCGCTGCTTCATTGGCGATCCTGTTGGCGCGATCGACGCCACGCTGAAGGACAGTCCCGGCTTCGTGATGGGTCATGTCTTCAAGGGCTATCTTTTTGGGCTGGCCACCGAACCAGCGGCCACCGAAATTGCGCGTGCCGCGCACGAGGCGGCGACGACGTTGCCCGCGAATGCACGGGAAAAGGCGCATGTCGCTGCGCTCGGCCATCTCGCCGCGGGTCGCTGGCATGCCGCAGGGCAGGCGCTGGAGGACATCGCAATCGAGCACCCGCGCGACGCGCTGGCGCTTCAGGTGGGCCACCAGATCGACTTCTTCACGGGCAACGCCAAGATGCTGCGCGACCGTATCGCGCGCGCCCTGCCGCAATGGAGCACGGACGCGCCCGGCTATCATGCGCTGCTCGGCATGCACGCCTTTGGACTGGAGGAGACGGGCGACTACGCCCGCGCCGAGGCGACCGGGCGGCGGGCGGTGGAACTCGAACCGCGCGATGGATGGGCGCAGCATTCCGTGGCTCATGTCATGGAGATGCAGTCGCGCCAGCGCGACGGCATCGCCTGGATGCGCGCCAATCCCGACGCATGGACGAATGAGAGTTTCCTGCAGATCCACAATTGGTGGCATCTCGGCCTGTTCCACTACGAGCTCGGCGAAATCAGCGAGGTGCTGGCGCTATATGACGGCCCGGTCATGGGCGGCCAGTCGGCGGTCGCGCTTTGCATGGTTGACGCCTCGGCTATGCTTTGGCGTCTTCACCTGGGCGGCGCCGATACCGGTGGCCGCTGGGAGCCGCTCGCCGACCTGTGGACGGCCCAGGCGGGCGGAGTCGCCTATGCCTTCAATGCCGCGCACGCCATGATGGCGTTCGTGGGCGCCGGCCGGCAGAAAGCGGCCCTTGAATTGCTCGAAGCGCAGCGGACGGCCATGGACGCCGGGGACGACAACGCCGGCTTCACGCGCGATGTCGGGTATCCGATGGCGCGCGCCATCCTTGCCTTCGGCGACGGCGACTATGCGCAGACGGTGCGGCTGTTGCGGCCCCTGCGCCACATCGCGCATCGCTTCGGCGGAAGCCACGCGCAGCGGGACGTGATCGATTTGACCCTGATCGAGGCTGCCATCCGCAGCGGCAACGCTCCGCTCGCCCGCGCGCTGACGGCCGAACGTGCCGACCAGCGGCCGGAGAGTCCGCTGTCGGGGCTGTTCGTCAAGCGGGCCGGCGAGATCACGCCGGCGATCTGATCTGGTTCGACCAGAATTATTCCGAGCATCGAAAAAATTCGCTGCCCTCCGGGATCGTTTCTGCTATGAAGCCATCAACGGCGCCGCCAGCGCGCCGCGAGGAAACGGCAAGCCGGCGCTTACCGAGCCGGCCATGCAACGCCGAACGGGGAGGGCGGATGTATCTCGGGCTCGATCTGGGGACGTCGGGCGTCAAGGCCATGCTCGTCGACGCCGGGCAGCGCGTGGTCGGCTCGGCCACGGGCGCGCTCGACGTGTCGCGCCCGCATCCGGGCTGGTCGGAGCAAGACCCTGCCCATTGGATCCGCGCGGCCGAGGAAGCGGTCGCGACGCTGAAGGCGAAGCATGCGAAGGACGTCGCGGCGGTGAAAGGCATCGGGCTGTCGGGCCAGATGCACGGCGCGACGTTGTTGGACGGGTCGGGAAAGGTGCTGCGTCCCTGCATCCTGTGGAACGACACGCGCAGTCACAAGGAGGCCGCCGCGCTCGATGCAGATCCGCGGTTCCGCAAGATCACGGGAAACATCGTGTTCCCGGGTTTCACCGCGCCGAAGCTGGCATGGGTGAAGGCGAACGAGCCCAAGGTCTTCGCCGCGACGAAGACGGTGCTTCTGCCGAAGGATTTTCTCCGGTTCTGGCTGACGGGGGAGTTCATCTCCGAGATGTCGGATTCGGCCGGAACGAGCTGGCTCGACACGGCGGGGCGGCGCTGGTCGGCGGAACTGCTCGCGGCGACGGACCTCGATGAGAGCGCAATGCCTTCGCTGGTCGAGGGCACCGCGCCGGGCGGCACGCTCAAGGCGGATATCGCGGCGCGCTGGGGTATCTCCGGCAAGGTCGTCGTGGCTGGCGGCGCGGGCGACAATGCGGCTTCTGCGATTGGCGCAGGCACGGTGAAGCCCGGAGCGGCCTTCGTGTCGCTCGGGACGTCCGGCGTGCTGTTCGCCGCCAATGCGTCCTACCTGCCGAACCCGGAAAGCGCCGTGCATACCTTCTGCCATGCGTTGCCCAACACATGGCACCAGATGGGCGTGATCCTCTCGGCGACGGATTCCCTCAACTGGCTGACGACCATCACCGGCAAGGATGCGGCGGCGCTGACCGGCGAACTGGGCGAGAGCCTCAAGGCCCCGTCGGGCGTGACTTTCCTGCCCTACCTCTCCGGCGAGCGCACGCCGCACAATGACGCGCTGATCCGCGGCGCCTTCGCCGGACTGGCGCACACATCCGACCGCGCAGCGCTGACGCAGGCCGTGGTCGAGGGCGTGGCCTTCGCCTTCCGCGACAATCTGGAAGCGCTGAAGGCAGCCGGCACCACGTTGACTCGCGCCACGGCCATCGGCGGCGGCTCGCGTTCGTCCTATTGGCTGAAGGCGATCGCGACCGCGCTCGGCATTCCGATCGACATCCCCGCCGACGGAGATTTCGGCGCGGCGTTCGGCGCGGCGCGGCTGGGGCTGATCGCGGCGGAGAATGCCGATCCGCTTGCGGTCTGCACGCCGCCGAAGACGGCGGCGACCATCGAACCTGATACCAAGCTCGCCGACGCCTTCGCGTCGGCCCATGCGCGCTACCGCGCGCTCTACCCGGCAATCAAGGGAGCGACACAGTGAGCACCGGCTTTTTCGGCAAGATCAAGAAGGTCAAATATGAGGGGCCGCAGAGCGACAACCCGCTCGCCTTCCGTTTCTACAATCCGGACGAGATGGTCGCCGGCAAGAAGATGAAGGATCACCTGCGCTTCGCAGTGGCCTACTGGCACTCCTTTGCATGGGAAGGCGGCGACCCGTTCGGCGGGCGCACTTTTGATCGCCCCTGGTTTGAGGACTCGATGAAGGCGGCGAAGCTGAAGGCCGACGTGGCCTTCGAGATGTTCACGCTGCTCGACGCGCCGTTCTACTGTTTTCACGATGCCGACGTTCGGCCCGAGGGCAAGGATTTTTCGGAAAGCAAGGCGCGGCTGGACGAGATCGTCGACATCTTCGCAGCCAAGCAGAAGGAGACCGGCGTCAAGCTGCTGTGGGGCACGGCGAACCTGTTCTCCAACCGCCGCTACATGGCGGGCGCGGCGACCAATCCGGACCCGGACGTGTTCTATTACGCTGCCGCGACGGTGAAGAGCTGCCTTGACGCGACCAGGAAGCTCGGCGGCGAGAACTACGTGCTGTGGGGCGGGCGCGAGGGCTATGAGACGCTGCTCAACACCGACCTGAAGCGCGAGCGGGCGCAGGCCGGCCGCTTCCTGCAGATGGTCGTCGACTACAAGCACAGAATAGGCTTCAAGGGCACGATCCTGATCGAGCCCAAGCCGCAGGAGCCGACCAAGCACCAGTACGACTACGACGTCGCGACGGTCTACGGCTTCCTCAAGGAGTTCGGGTTGGAGAAGGAGGTCAAGGTCAACATCGAGCAGGGCCACGCGATCCTTGCCGGCCACTCGTTCGAGCATGAGCTGGCGCTGGCCGGCTCGCTCGGCATCTTCGGCTCGATCGACATGAACCGCAACGACTACCAGTCGGGCTGGGACACCGACCAGTTCCCCAACAACGTGCCGGAGATGGCGCTGGCCTATTACTACGTGCTGCAGGCCGGCGGCTTCACCACCGGTGGCACCAATTTCGATGCCAAGCTGCGGCGCCAGTCGCTCGACCCGGAGGATCTGCTGATCGCCCATATCGGCGGCATGGATGCCTGCGCGCGCGGCCTCAAGGCGGCGGCGAAGATGATCGAGGACAAGGCGTTGAGCGGTCCGCTGGCGAAGCGCTACGAGGGGTGGGCCGAGAAGGACGCGGTGAAAGTGCTCAAGGGCGAATACACGCTGGAGCAGGTGGCCGACTACGTGGTGAAGCACAGGATCGAGCCGCAGCCGAAGTCCGGCAAGCAGGAGCTGCTGGAGAACATCGTCAACCGGTACGTCTAGGCGGGCAGGCGCTTCGGCGCCTGCGGCCTAGCTGCACTCCACCGTGTCGTTCGGCGTCACGACACACCGGCCGCGATCGAGATCAGCGCAGCCGGCCAGAAAGACAAGAACGACCATCGCTGTCCATCGCGCCACGCGCCGGCTCTCCGCTACTTCTCCGCCGCATAGCGGTCCATCAGCTTGGCCAGCTTGAAGTCGAGTTCGGTCAGCCCGCCGGCGTCGTGGGTGTTCAGCTTCACGTCGACCGTCTTGTAGACGTTGGACCAGTCGGGGTGATGGTCGAGCTTTTCCGCCGCGAGCGCGACGCGGGTCATGAAGGCGAAGGCCTCGCCGAAGTTGCGGAACTCGAAACGCTTGTGGATCGAGCCGCCTTCGCCCGAGAGAATCCAGCCGCCCGAGAGCTCCTTGAGCGCTTCCTCGGCCTTCGCTTTCGTCAGCTTGTCGCGGGCCATGGTTGCTACCGCATGTAACGGTGGGCGTCGGCGAATGCGCCGCCATAGCTCGGCAATGCGCCGGCACTGCCGGTCAGCGGCCAGGCTTCCTCGACAATGTAGGGGCCGCCGCCGACCGAATCCTTCGACGACATCAGCACAAAGCGGCCGACGCGGAAGGGTTGCGCAGAGAAGTTGCCGCGGGCCGAGAGGTAGTGGGCCACCGTTTCGGGGCTGGAATTCTTCAGCCGCGCCAGCGTGACGTGCGGCGTGAACTTCCGCGGATCGGCTGGCAGGCCCAGGCGCTGGCAGATACGCTCGATCTCGGCCTGCAGCCCCACAAGCTCGGGCGAGGCGACCGCGGCGGCCCACACCGCATGGGGTTTCCGGCCGCCGAACTGGCCGACGCCGGAGAGCGCCAGTTCGAAGGAGGGGCGGCGCACGCGGTCGAGTGCGTTGGCGATCTCGTCGGCCACATGGCCTTCGACGTCGCCGATGAAGCGCAAGGTGATGTGGTAGTTCTCGACGTCGATCCAGCGGGCGCCGGGCAGGCCGCCGCGCAGAAGCGACAGCGACAGGGCCGCATCGCGCGGAATCTCGAGGGCGGTGAAGAGCCGGGGCATTGCTACCTCCTCGAATCGACGCTGTGAGCCAAGCGAATCATCGAATGACCAACGCGGCAAGCGCTTTGTGCGTTGCACACGATCAGGACTTCGGTGCCCCAGCGGAAAGCATGGCTTCGATGGCCGGCAGGAATCTGGCAACCATCACATCGACCCCGGCCGCGTTCGGGTGCATGCCGTCATCGAGCAAATAGCCCTTCTGCGCCGCCACGCCGTCCAGGAAGAAGGGGTAGAGCGGCACGCCGTGCTCCTGCGCCAGCGCTGAGAACATGCCGTCGAACTCCTGCTGGTAGCCGGCGCCGAGATTGGGTGCGGCGCGCATGCCGGCTATGAGAACGGCGATGCCGCGGTCCTTGAGCCGGGCGATCATCTCGGAGAGGTTCCTCCGCGTGATGGCCGGTGAGATGCCGCGCAGCATGTCGTTGGCGCCGAGTTCGAGGATCACGAGGTTCGTGCCGTCCGGCACAGACCAGTCGAGCCGCGCCAGTCCGCCGCTTGATGTGTCGCCGGAGACGCCGGCATTGGCGATAACGACATCGTGACCGCGCTCGCGCAGTGCCTTTTCAAGCTTCTCGGGGAAGGATTCCCCCGGCGAAAGCCCGTATCCGGCCATCAGGCTGTCGCCGAAACCGACAATCTGGGTGGTTTGGGCTGCTGCCGGCGCCGACACGGCAGCGAGAGCGCCCGCGAAGGCGACGAAGAATGCGACCAGCTGCCGTTTGAACGCCATGCTCACCCACCCATATGATGCGAAATTCGCCGCAGACAATTCCATACATAGGACCGATCTCGCGTGACAGAAGCCGTCATCGAACTGGACGACGTATCCCTGACGCTCGGCCAGGGAGCCTCCTCGGTCCATGTGCTGAAGGGTGTGAGCCTCAAAGTGGGCAAGGGCGAGACGGTCGGCATCGTCGGGCCGTCGGGTTCCGGCAAGTCGACCCTGCTGATGGTGCTGGCCGGGCTGGAGCGCGTGGATGCCGGCACGGTCGCCATCGCCGGGACGAAACTCAACGGCCGCAGCGAGGACGACATCGCCGCCTTCCGCGGGCGCAATGTCGGCATCGTGTTCCAGTCGTTTCACCTGATTCCCAACATGACCGCGCTGGAGAACGTTGCGGTGCCGCTGGAGCTGGCCGGGCACCCCGACGCCTTTGCACTGGCCGCACGCGAACTGGCGGCGGTGGGGCTCGCCGAGCGGGTGACCCACTATCCCGGCGAATTGTCGGGCGGCGAACAGCAGCGCGTGGCGATCGCTCGCGCGCTGGCGCCGTCGCCGGCGATCCTGATCGCCGACGAGCCGACGGGCAATCTCGATCAGGCCACCGGCAAGCACATAGCCGACCTGCTGTTTACCAAGGCATCCGAGCGCGGCATGACGCTGCTGCTGGTGACGCATGATCCGATTCTGGCTGGCCGCTGCGGGCGGCAGGTGGCCATGCGGTCGGGCAGGATCGAGCAGCCCACGGCGGTCGCCGAAAGGGCGCTGGCGTGAGCCCGAGCCGCACGGTCTCCCTCGCGCTGCGTTTCTCGCTGCGTGAGATGCGCGGCGGCCTGCGCGGCTTTCTGATCTTCATCACCTGCATCGCGCTCGGCGTCGCCGCCATCGGCGGCGTGAATTCGGTGGCGCAGGCGATCGGCAGCGCGGTGGCCAGCCAGGGGCAGGTCCTGCTCGGCGGCGACATTCGCTTCCAGCTGATCCACCGCGAGGCGAACGAGCGCGAGCATGCCTTCCTCGCCACGCTCGGCGACGTGGCCGTCAGCGCCGGCATGCGTTCGATGGTGCGGCTGCCCGACGGGTCCGACCAGACGCTGGCCGAGGTGAAGGCCGTCGACGCGGCCTACCCGCTCTACGGCGAGCTCGTCACCGCGCCGGCGCTCGACCGCGACGCGCTCTATGGCCAGCGCAACGGCGCCTGGGGCGCTGCGGTCGCCGACCTGCTGCTGGCGCGGCTGGGGCTGAAGCTCGGCGACCGGGTGGTGCTCGGCACCCAGACCTTCGAGTTGCGCGCGCTAGTCGTGACCGAGCCCGACGCAGTGGGCGAAGGTTTCGGCTTTGCGCCGCGCATGATGGTGTCGATCGAGGCGCTGCGCGCCTCCGGCCTGATCCAGGAAGGCAGCCTGGTCGAGAACGCCTACAAGGTGAGGCTCGACGACGCCTCGCCGGCCCGACTTGAGCAGATCCGGGCACAGGCAGCGGAGCAGTTTCCCGAGGCCGGCTGGTCGATCCGCGACCGCACGAGCGCCGCGCCTTCGCTGTCGTCGAACGTCGAGCGCTTCTCGCAATTCCTGACGCTGGTGGGACTGACGGCGCTGGTCGTCGGCGGGGTGGGCGTGGCCAATGCGGTGCGCGCCTATCTCGATTCCAAGCGCGGCGTGATCGCCACCTTCAAGAGCCTTGGCGCGTCGGGCCGCTTCGTCTTCATCGTCTATCTCGTCCAGATCATGTTGATCGCGGCGCTTGGCATAATTGTCGGACTGGTGCTTGCCGCGGCCATGCCGTTCCTGGCGGCCGCGTTCCTGTCGACCTTGCTGCCGATGCCGGCGCAGGGCGAGATCTATCCAGCCGCGCTCGGCGTGGGCGTGCTGTTCGGGGCCATGGTGACGCTTGCGTTCGCGCTGCTGCCGCTCGGGCGCGCCCGCGACGTGCCGGCCACCGCGCTGTTTCGCGAGATGGGTTTCGAGGGCAGGGGCCTTCCGCGCGCGATCTATGTTCTGGCGGCCGCTGGCATCGCCGTCGCGCTGGCCTTCTTCGCGGTGTGGTGGTCGACCGACCGCAACATCGCGCTGCTGTTCATCCTCTCGATGGCGGGCGCTTTCGCCGTGCTGAGGCTGGTCAGCCTTGCCGTGCAATGGCTGGCGCGGCGCAGCCCGCGCGTGCGCTCGACCGCGCTCAGGCTGGCCATCGGCAACATCCACCGGCCCGGCGCGCTGACGCCGTCCGTCGTACTTTCGCTGGGTCTCGGGCTGACGCTTCTGGTTACGCTGGCCCTGATCGACGGGAACCTGCGCCGGCAGATCGCCGGCAATTTGCCGGAGCGGGCGCCGAACTTCTTCTTCGTCGACATCCAGAACGCCGAGGTCGGCGCGTTCCGCGAGCTGATCGGCCGCGAGGCGCCGCAGGGCGAACTCGACACGGTGCCGATGCTGCGCGGGCGCATCATGGCGCTGAACGGCACAGATGTGCGCGAGATACAGGTGCCGCCGGAAGGCGCATGGGTGCTGCGCGGCGACCGCGGCATCACCTACGCCGAGACACCGCCGGAAAACTCGACGATCAGCGACGGCGCGTGGTGGCCGGCGGACTATTCGGGCGAGCCGCTGGTGTCGTTCGCGGCCGAAGAAGGCGGCCAGATCGGGCTGAAGGTCGGCGACACCGTCACCGTCAACGTACTCGGCCGCAACATCACCGCGCGCATCGCCAATTTCCGCGAGATCCAGTGGGAATCGATGGGCATAAACTTCGTGATGGTGTTCTCGCCCAACACGTTCGCCGGCGCGCCGCATGCGTGGCTGGCGACGCTGACGGACCGGACTGCTGAAGCAGCCGACGAGACGCGGCTGCTGAACGCCGTCACCCGCGCCTTCCCGGCGGTGACCTCCGTGCGGGTCAAGGACGCGCTGGAAATCGTCAACGGGCTGGTGGCGCAGCTCGCCACCGCGATCCGCGCGGCTGCGGCAGTGGCGCTGATCGCCTCGATCCTCGTGCTGTCGGGAGCGCTTGCCGCTGGCAACCGCGCGCGCGTCCACGATGCCGTCGTGCTGAAGACACTCGGCGCCACGCGGCGCACACTCATCGGCGCCTATATGCTTGAGTACTCGATGATCGGGCTGGCGACCGCGATCTTCGCGCTGGTCGCCGGCGGCACGGCGGCCTGGTTCGTTATATCGCGCATCATGCAGCTGCCGTCGGCCTTCCTGCCGGAAGTGGCGGTATCGACCATCGCAATCGCGCTGGTGCTCACCGTAGGCTTCGGTCTGGCGGGCACGTGGCGGGTACTGGGACACAAGGCCGCACCGGTGCTGCGCAATCTGTGAAGCGCAGGCGTTTCAGCGACTTGATACAAGCTCATACAGAGCTCTGCCGACGCTCACGACGCAGTTACATCCGGCAACCTTGTCGCGATTTTTCCGACATCGTCGCGCCTTGCGGGTCTTGTTCTCGTGCCAAAGAATGCTCATATTCCGCCGCAGGCATGCTGGAGTCCCGCCAGCGGAGCCTCGGCGCGCGGCTTCCCATCCGCGACCGGACACCCGACGGGACGGAGCAACTGAGGACATCTTCCAATGGCTGAACCCATTCGCAACTACAACGCGCGGGTAGCCACCGCCGGCCGCGCCGACGCCGCGATCGACGAGGGCCTGCGCGCCTACATGATCCGCGTCTACAACCTGATGGCGATCGGCCTGGCCATCACCGGCCTCGCCGCGCTCGGCACCGTGATGCTCGCCACCACCGGCGACGCCTCCTCGGCCGCCGCGGTGCTGCCGAACGGCAAGATGCTGACCAATCTCGGCGTCGCGCTCTACGGCTCGCCGCTGCGCTGGGTCGTGATGCTCGCCCCGCTGGCCTTTGTGTTCCTGCTGTCGTTCCGCGTTCACAAGATGAGCGTGTCGGCGGCGCAGACCACGTTCTGGGCCTTCGCCGCGGTCATGGGCCTGTCGCTGTCGTCGATCTTCCTGGTCTACACCAGCGCCTCGATCGTGCAGACGTTCTTCATCACGGCCACCGCCTTCGGCGCGCTGTCGCTGTGGGGCTACACGACCAAGCGTGACCTGACCGGAATGGGCACGTTCCTGTTCATGGGCCTGATCGGCCTGATCGTGGCGATGGTGGTCAACATCTTCCTCGCCTCGCCGGCCATCCAGTTCGCCATCTCGGCGATCGGCGTGCTGATCTTCGCGGGCCTCACCGCCTACGATACGCAGAAGATCAAGGAGATGTATTTCGAGGGCGACGACGTCATGGTCGCAGGCCGCAAGGCGATCATGGGCGCGCTGACGCTCTACCTCGACTTCATCAACCTCTTCACCTTCCTGCTGCAGTTCCTCGGCAACCGCGAGTAGCCAGCCGGCAAGGCATGATCGGAAAGGGCGTCCCTGCGGGGGCGCCCTTTTTGTTTCGGGTCGGCTTTGGCGCGTTGGCGACGCGCCAGCGTATTCTCACCATATTTCGGCTTCCGCGATGCGCTGATATGCGCGCGCTGCGTCAGCGCGCCGCGAGTTGACGGTCGCGGGACCATCATGCTTAGGCTCCATCAGGTCAGCCGACCACATAAGGGAACAGGCGGCGGCCGGAACGGAATTCGGGGAGGAAACCAGTGAACTTCTACATCGGCATCGCCATAGCGGCGGTGGTCCTGCTCGTATTCCTGCTGGGGGTCTTCGCCGACACCCGCATGCGCACGCTGCTGGCCATCTCGCGCGTCATCGACCGGGTCAACGAATTCATCGGCAAATGGGTGGCCTGGGCCATCTTTGCCGCCATCTTCGTGAGCGCCGCCAACGCGACGATCCGAAAGGTGTTCAACAGTTCGTCAAACGCCTGGCTCGAGCTTCAGTGGTATCTGTTCGGCATCGCCTTCCTGATGGCGGCCGCCTACACGCTGAAGCAGAGCGAGCACATCCGCATCGACATCGTCTACGGCATGTGGTCGCGGCGCGTGCAGCACTGGATCGACCTGTTCGGGCACGTCTTCTTCCTGATGCCCTTCACCATACTGATGGTGTTCTACTTCGTGCCCTGGTTCCTGCTGTCCTACCGGACGGGCGAGGTGTCGACCAATGCCGGCGGCCTGATCCTGTGGCCCGCCAAGGGGCTGCTGCTGATCGGCTTCTTCCAGCTGGCCGTGCAGGGCGTGTCGGAGATCATCAAGAAGATCGCGATCATGCGCGGGTACATGGACGACCCGAACCCGTTCGTCTCCGCCCACCAGGCGGCCGAGGAAGAGGGCAAGGCGCTGGCCGGGGAGATCCGCACGTGATCCACTTCATCGCCGAGAACATGGCCCCGATCATGTTCGTGTCGCTGATCGTGTTCCTGCTGCTTGGATACCCGGTCGCCTTCTCGCTCGCCGCCAACGGACTGCTGTTCTTCTTCATCGGCGTCGAGCTGGCGCCCTATTCGGGCGGCGAGATTTCGCTGGCCTGGCCGCTGCTCTACGCACTGCCCGAACGTTTCTGGGGCATCCTGTCCAACGAGGTGCTGCTGGCCATCCCGTTCTTCACCTTCATGGGACTGATCCTTGAACGATCGGGCATGGCGGAAGACCTGCTCGACACGATCGGGCAGTTGTTCGGGAAGATCCGTGGCGGCCTGGCTTACGCGGTGGTCTTCGTCGGAGCGCTTCTCGCCGCGACAACGGGCGTGGTCGCGGCCTCCGTCATCTCGATGGGCCTCATCTCGCTCCCCATCATGCTGCGCTACGGCTATGATCGCCGGGTGGCCAGCGGCGTCATCGCCGCATCCGGCACATTGGCGCAGATCATCCCGCCCTCGCTCGTGCTGATCGTGCTGGCCGACCAGCTCGGCCGCTCGGTCGGCGACATGTATCGCGGCGCGCTGATCCCGGGCCTTATCCTGACCGGGCTTTATCTTAGCTACGTGCTCCTGATGAGCATCATCCGCCCGAAGTCGATGCCGGCGCTGCCGGTCGAGGCGCGCACGCTCGGGCACGGCGTCACGTCGCTGCTCGTGGCGCTGGCCGGCGCGGCGGCGGTAGCTTACGGCGCGCATGTTCTGCTGTCGCCCTCGCAGGGCTCCAATGCCGATATCTGGGGCGCCACGATCGGCATCGTCGTCATCTACGTCGTCGCGATCGCCGACCAGAAGATGAAGCTCAACCTGATGTCGCGGCTGGCGCAGCAGGTCATCATCGTCCTGATCCCGCCGCTCGGCCTCGTCTTCCTCGTGCTCGGCACCATCTTCCTCGGCATCGCCACCCCGACGGAGGGAGGCGCCATGGGTGCGGTCGGCGCCCTCGCCATGGCCGCGGCCAAGGGGAGGCTCAATCTCGACGTCATCCGCCAGGCGCTGAGCTCGACGACGCGGCTATCCTCCTTCGTGCTGTTCATCCTGATCGGCGCGCGGGTGTTCTCGCTGACCTTCTACGGCGTGAACGGCCATCTGTGGGTCGAACATCTGCTGGTCGGGCTTCCCGGCGGTGAGGTCGGCTTCCTGATCGTCGTCAACATCCTGGTCTTTTTCCTGGCTTTCTTCCTCGACTTCTTCGAGCTGGCGTTCATCATCGTGCCGCTGCTGGCGCCGGCAGCCGAGAAGCTGGGCATCGACCTGATCTGGTTCGGCGTGCTGCTCGGCATCAACATGCAGACGAGCTTCATGCATCCGCCGTTCGGCTTCGCGCTGTTCTATCTGCGCTCGGTGGCGGCGCGCGTGCCCTATCTCGACAAGATCACTGGCAAGCAGATCGCGCCGGTGACCACGGGCCAGATCTACTGGGGCGCGGTGCCGTTCGTCTGCATACAGGTCATCATGGTGGCGCTGGCAATCCTCTTCCCTCAGATGGTGATGCACTACAAGGGGCCGCCCATCAACGTCGACGAGATCGAGATCGTTGTACCGCCGTTTGGCGGCGGTGGTCCCGACCAGCCGCCCGGGCTCGGCCTGCCGCCGCTCGGCGGTCCGCCAGCGATGGATGGAGCGCCAGCTCCGGCGCCCGGCCCAGACCTCACGCAGCCGCCGGCCTTCAACTGACGCGTGCCGCAGAAAAAAGCCCCGGGGCGCGAGCCCCGGGGCTTCTTCTTTGGCGAATGCTGCCGGCGTCAGATCTTGCCGGCGCGCTGCTGCAGCATCATGAACGTGTCGAATGTGTATTCGCTGATCTGAGCCCAGAGATAGGCGTCCTTGCGGAACGCGTCCTGGCTGTCCTTGACCTTCTTGAACATGGCATTCGAGGCGTTGATCTCGGCGTAAGTCGAACTTGCCGCATCGAAGCAGGCGGACATGATTTCCTGGCTGAAGGGCCGCAGTTTGGCGCCGCCGCCAACCAGCCGCCGCAGCGCGGAGGGATTCTTCTGGTCGTAGCTCGCCATCATGTCGCAGTTCGCCGCCTGACAGGCCGAAGTGAGCACCGCCTGGTAGTTCTTCGGAAGCTCGTTCCACTTGGCCAGGTTGACCAGAGTGTGGAGCGTCGGACCGCCTTCCCACCAGCCGGGATAGTAATAGTACTGAGCGACCTTGTAGAAGCCGAGCTTCTCGTCGTCATAAGGCCCGACCCACTCCGCGGCGTCGATCGTGCCCTTTTCGAGCGACGGGTAGATGTCGCCGCCGGCAATCTGCTGCGGTACCACGCCAAGCTTCTCGATCACTTTGCCGGCGAAGCCGCCGATGCGCATCTTGAGGCCGGAGAGATCGGCGACCGTGTTGATCTCCTTGCGATACCAGCCACCCATCTGGGCACCGGTGTTGCCGGCCGGAAGGCCGTAGAGACCCTGCGTCGCATAGAACTCGTTCATGAGGTCGTTGCCGCCGCCGTAATACAGCCAGCCGTTCATCTGCCGGGCGTTGAGACCGAACGGAACGGCGCAACCCAAGGCATAAGTCGGGTCCTTGCCCCAGAAATAGTAGGAAGCGGTATGGCACGACTCGACGGTGCCTGCCGCTACGGCGTCGGCCGCCTGGAGGCCCGGCACGATTTCTCCCGCGGCGAAGACCTGTATCTGGAAGTTGCCGTCCGTCGATTCGCTGACATACTTCGACATCGTCTCAGCGGCGCCGAAGATGGTGTCGAGCGCCTTGGGGAAGGACGAAGTGCAGCGCCACGTGATCTTGGGCTGAGACTGCGCGATTGCCGGCGCTGCGAGCGTGCTCGCAGCCACCGCGCCCGCTCCGGCAAGGCCGGCACGGGTTACGAATTTGCGACGATCCATAATGGTTCCTCCGTTGGGATCGGTTCCTCTTTGGACGTGGCCAACTCTGTTCCGGCAGCCTTCGCCCTGCCGCCATGAATGCATGGCGCGCCGAGTCTGTCCAGAGCGCGAAAATACCCTCCGATTTGGTCAGTGATGCTGCCCTAACGGTAGTTAGAGCGCGGAAAACGTAGGCAAAGATCGCGGGCGTCGAGCAAACAAAAGGCCCCGGGACATCGCTGTCCCGGGGCCTTTGCGAGCCTTGGCAGGCAGCTTACAGCTTGCCGCCGCGCTGCTGGATCATCATGAAGGTGTCGTAGTTGTACTCGGCGACCTGCATGTTGAGGTAGTAGTCCTTGCGGAAGGCAACGATCGAATCCCAGATCTTCTTGAAGCCGGCATTCTGCGCGGTGATCTCCGCGTAGACCTCGTTTGCGGCGCCGAAGCAGGCCTGCAGGATCTCCTGGCTGAACGGGCGCAGCTGGGCGCCGCCGGCGACCAGGCGCTTGATCGCCGAGGTGTTCAGGTAGTCGTACTTCTGCAGCATGTCGGCGTCTTCGGCCTGGGCCGCGGTGCGCACGATCGACTTGTAGGCCGCAGGGAGCTTGTCGAACTTCTGCTTGTTGAACAGCAGGTGGACGGTCGGACCGCCTTCCCACCAACCGGGGTAGTAGTAGTAAGGCGCGACCTTGGCGAAGCCGAGCTTCTCGTCGTCATAGGGGCCGACCCACTCGGCAGCGTCGATGGTGCCCTTTTCGAGCGCCGGGTAGATGTCGCCGCCGGCGATCTGCTGCGGCACGACGCCGAGTTTCTCGACGACCTTGCCGGCGAAACCGCCGATGCGCATCTTGAGGCCCGACATGTCGGCGACGGTGTTGATTTCCTTGCGGAACCAGCCTCCCATCTGGACGCCGGTATTGCCGCCCGGGAAGCCGACGATGTTGTGCTGGGCGAGGAACTCGTTGAAGAGGTCGATGCCGCCGCCATGGTACATCCAGGCGTTCATGCCGCGCGCGTTGAGCGCGAACGGAACGGCCGCGCCGAGCGCCCATGCCGGGTCCTTGCCCCAGTAGTAATAGGACACGGTGTGCGCGGCCTCGACGGTGCCGGCGGTGACGGCGTCAGCCGCCTGCAGGCCCGGAACGATCTCACCGGCGGCGAAGCACTGGATCTGGAAGTTGCCGTCGGTAGCCTCGGAGACCATCTTCGAGAACACCTCGGCACCGCCGTAGATGGTGTCGAGGGCCTTCGGGAACGACGACGTCAGGCGCCAGGTTACCTTGGGGCTCGACTGTGCGATCGCCGGAGCGGCGAGCGCTGTGGCCGCTGCGGCGGCGGCGCCGGTCGTACCGGCTTTGCGGATGAATGAACGACGATCCATTGAAGAACCTCCCATGATGGATCAATGCGAACTGGGAAGCATGCTGCATTCACCTGTTCATGGGGCCGGCGAATGCCATAGGGCGGCGGCACTGTCCAGCATTCGAGAATGCCCCTGGGACAGCTTCGTATTTTTACCTACATCTATGGTAAAGTGCCTAAATCAAAGGCAATTTTTGTGCGACGGCGTTGCCCGCCGCTGGCCATGAGCGGTGTGCTGGACTAATATCGGATATCCGGAGGAACCATGCGCCAGCCCCTCGTCGCCGTATCCACCGACGTCCGCCAGTTTGAAAACTACATCTGGCATGCGGCCCCCCTGCAGTACCTCGAGGCGGCGTTGTCGGCAGCCGGTGTCTTGCCGATGCTGCTGCCAAGTTTCGGTGCGCGCATCGACTTCGACGGGCTGCTCGACCGCGTGGACGGTGTGCTTGTCACCGGCTCGAAATCCAACGTGCATCCCTCGCATTACGGGCAGGAAGCGACCGAGGCGAACGGCCCCTACGACCCCGATCGGGATGCGACCACGTTGCCGTTGATCCGCCGGGCGGTGGAGCGCGGCGTGCCGCTGCTGGCCATCTGCCGCGGTATCCAGGAGATGAACGTGGCGCTGGGCGGCACGCTGGCGACCGAGATACAGGACCTGCCGGGGCGCATGGACCACCGGGCGCCGCAGAGTGACCGGCAGGAAGAGCGCTTCGCCATCCGCCAGACGGTCACCATCAAGCCGGGAAGCTGTCTTGCCGGCGTGTTCGGCGCGGGCGACATCCGGGTCAACTCGGTGCACCGGCAGGCGGTCGACCGGCTCGGGCCGAATCTCGACGTCGAAGCCGTGGCGCCGGACGGGACGGTGGAGGCGGTTTCTGTGCGCGGTTCGCGCGGCTTCGCCGTCGGCGTGCAGTGGCATCCCGAATACTGGGCCGGCACCGACGAGAACTCTGCCAAGATATTCCGGGCATTCGGCGACGTGGCGCGGGCCAGGATGCTGGCGCGCGACGGGATGGCGGCCGCCGCGGAATAGCCGCGGAAGCTCAGTGCTGCGAAGCCACCAGCATGATGAGCGGCGCACCGCTGCCAAAGGCTTCGAAGGCGCTGCCGTCGCCGGCGGCAAGACGCATTGCGATCTCGCCGCTCTCGTCGCTGAGCTCGACGGTTCCGTCCTCGCGGTCGGACCAGTAGCGCAGTCCGGCGATGGCTTCCTGGCTGCTGCAGGCCGAGCCGAGCAGAACGGGCAGGCGTCCGTCGGCGCCGGGTTGCGCGAGAGCGAGTTCGCAACCGGTGTCGAGACCGCGGTCCAGAACCTTGAAAAAAGCGGTCGCGGGTTCGATCGCGGAGGTGGTATTGGCGACCGGCGATTCCGGCGCCAGCGCGACTGCCGCGAATGCGGCCATAAGCGCGATGCCCGCGCCCGGCTTGACGATGCCCATGCCTGCCCCCGCCTGAGATGGCGCGGGCAGCTTCTGCCATCTTGGTTAAGGGCGGCTTAAGAGGCCTTGATTCCCGCCGTTTCGGGGACCGGCGTAAGAGCCCTACCGCGCTCGAACCAGCCGTAGAGATTGTCAGCGACGAGATCGGCCATCGCCGCGCGGGTATGTTGCGAAGCCGAGCCGACATGCGGCAGCAGCGACACGTTGGGCAGGTCGATGAGGGCCTGCGGGACGCGCGGCTCATCGGCGAAGACGTCGAGGCCCGCTGCGCGGATCGTGCCGTTCTGCAGCGCCGCGATCAGTGCCGCCTCGTCGACGGTGGAACCGCGACCGATGTTGATGAAGATGCCGTTGGCGCCCAGCATAGTCAGGACGCGGTCGTTGACCGCCTTTTCGGTGGAGGCACCGCCGGGCGCGACGCAGATCAACGTGTCGACCGCCTTGGCGAGGTCCACCAGCGACGGGTAGTAGTCGTAGTGCGCATCGTCTACCGGACGGCGGTTGTGGTAGCTGACCTTGAGGTCCATCGCCTCCAGTCTGCGCGCGATGGCGCGGCCGATGCGTCCCATTCCGAAGATGCCGACATGGCGGCCGCGCAGGGAGAGCCTAGTCAGCGGGTAGTTGCCGTCCTTGACCCAGCGGCCCGCGCGCAGCCACGCTTCCGCCTTCGGCAATTCGCGCACGGTGTTGATGAGCAGGCCGATCGCCGTGTCGGCGACCTCCTCGGTGAGCACGTCGGGCGTGTTGGTGACCATGATGCCGCGCGCCGCGCAGTGCTTTGCATCGATGGCATCGTAGCCGACCCCGAATGAGGCGACGATCTCCAGTTTCGGCAGGGCGTCGATGAATGCGGCGCGGATCGGAACGAAGGCGGCGATGCCGCGCACGTCGCGGGCAAGCTGCGGCGTCACCAGCGAAGCGTCGCCAGAAGCGATACGTTCGAGGCGGAAGCCGGTCTCCAGCCGCGACAGGGTGCGCGGGTTGATGGCACCGGGGATCAGAACGGTCACGCCGCTGGTACTGCTCACCACTTGCTCTCCGGTCAGACGCGCTCTCGCGGCTTGGTGGTCGACTGGCGCACGTGCAGCTCGGGCTGGATCAGGTGCTGGCCTCGCTCGACCTCGACACCGTTCAGCCGCTCCAGCAGCACGCGCGCGGCGCGGCGGCCGACCTCGCGCTGGCCGTTCCAGACGGTGGTGAGCGCCGGGGTGGCGATCGCCGCTTCCTCAAGATCGTCGTAGCCAGTGACGGAGACGTCAACGCCCGGCGCAAGGCCGGCGCGGGCGATGCCGTTCATCAGGCCGATGGCGACGAGGTCGTTCCAGCAGACGGCCGCGGTCGGCTTGTCCTTCATGGCGAGGAAGGTCTGAGCGGCCTCGAAACCGGCCTGCTTGGTGCGCGGGCCGGCGAGCCGCATCGACGGCAGTACGGGCAGGCCGGCCTTCTCCATTGCGGCGACATAGCCCTGGTAACGGTCGCGGCCGGTCGAGGTCTGGTCGGTGCCGCCGATCATGGCGATGCGATGGTGACCGAGAGAAATCAGGTGATTGGTGGCGAGCCCTATGCCGTAGGCGTCGTCGCCGCGGAAGGACGGCACGTCAACGCCCTCGACCGAGCGGGCGATCAGTACGGCCGGCAGGCCGTTGTCCTCAACCATGCGGATGTCGTCGGCCGGCGTGCCGATGGCTGCCGACATGATGACGCCGTCGGCGCCGAGCTGTAGCAGCGTGTCGAGAAAGTTGCGCTGTTTCTCGACCTGGTCGTAGTGATTGCACAGCAGGAACGTCTGGCGCGAGCGGTCAAGCTCCAGTTCGATGGAGCGCAGGATCTCCGCGTAGAACGGGTTCATCACGTCGTGCACACAGACCCCGACGATTCCCGAGCGCGAGGTGCGCAGGCTGGCGGCGCGGCGGTTGTAGATGTAGCCGATGGCGCGCGCGTGCTCCTTGATGCGCTCGCGCGTGGCGTCGGCCACCAGCGGACTGTCGCGGAGCGCCAGCGATACGGTCGCGGTCGACACGCCAAGGCTGTCGGCGATCGTCGAGAGCTTGATCTTCTGGGCCAGCGGCGCGTCCCCCCTCGCGCGCCACAACGAGTCGGACGCGACTTAAACTGTTTAAATCGCGTCTATGCCACCCGTTCGCGGGGAGTCAAAGCTTTTTCGCCAGCTCGTCTTCCGTGGCCGAAGGTGTGGATCTGGCGGCCAGGCGCAGCCGCTGCTCGCGCTGGACGATGTAAAGGCCGCTTGCGATGATGATGAGCGCGCCGACGACGGTCCACAGATCGGGCAGGTCGCCGAACACGAGGTAGCCGGCAAGCGTCGACCACACCGCCTGCATGTAGGCGTAGGGGGCCAGCGCCGTGGCCGTGGCGATGCGGTGGGCGCGGATCATCAGGTAGTGGCCGAGCCCGCCGAAGAAGCCGAGCCACAGCAGCACGGTCCACATCCATGGCTCAGGAGGCACGGAGGCGGCGGACGGCATCAGGGGCGCGAGGAATATCACCGGCGTGAGGGCCGGGTAGAGGATGAGGCTCTCGGCGCTTTCGGTGCCCGCCATGCGGCGCGTCAGGATGACGTAGATGGAGTAGCTGGCCATCGACGCCAGGGCCAGCAGATGGCCGACGCCGAAGGCGCCGAAGCCGGGGCGGGTGATGACGAGCGCCCCGAGCAGGCCGACGCCGACCGCGGTCCAGCGGCGCCAGCCCGCCCATTCGCCGAGCATGGGGCCGGCGAGCGCGGTGATGAGCACCGGCCCGAGGAAGGCAATGGCGATGCCTTCGGCCAACTGCAGCGTCTGCAGCGCGGCGAAGTTGAAGAAGGTCGAGCCGAGCAGGCCGAAGCCGCGCACGACCTGCAGTGGCAGGCTCTTGACCTTGAAGACGCGGGGGTTGCTCCAGGCGCGGAAGACAACGAGCACCAGCACGACATGCACGAGGAAGCGCATGAAGGTGACGAATTCCGGCCGCATGCCGGCATGAACGAGAAATTTCGCCGAGGCGTCGAGCGTCGAGAACAGCGCGCCGGCGGCGAGCATCAGCAGGATCGCGTTGAACGGGGCCGCTTGCTCGGGCGTGGGAGATTTCAATGCGGAAGAACCGGAGAGAGGGAAATCTCTTCTGCGTTCATTCGACTCATCGCGCAAGCTCGGAACCTGCAAGGCGGCTGCCCGCAATTGCATAGATGCCGGCCGGCATCGCCGCGCTCGCGACGTCGGCGACGGTGAAGGCGGCGATGCGCCGCAGGCGGGCGACGGGCAGATCGGTGCGACCCGGATCGCCGACCAGAACGTCGATGCCGGCGGCATTGCTGCGATCGAGGAAGGCGAGCATCCGCAGCGCGACGCCGGGCGCGTAGAACACGTCGCCGGCAAGCACGAGGTCGACCGGAAGCAGTGGCGCATCGAGCAGGTCGTGCGGCACGACCTCGATTCGGACGCCGTTCGCCTGCGCGTTGAGCGCGATCGCGGCAACGCCCGCCGGATCGGTTTCGGCCGCCGTCACGGCTGCGCCCACCCGCGCGGCCGCGATGCCGACCAGCCCCGAGCCGGCGCCGAGGTCGAGCACGCGGCGACCGGCCACAAGGCCGGGATTGTCGAGCAGGAAGCGGGCGAGCGCGATACCTCCCGCCCACGCGTAGGCAAAATAGGGAGCGTCGAGCGCGATGCGGCCGAGCCGGCTGGCGGGATGGGCAGTGTGGAGGCTGATTTCCGGCACGCCCGGCACTGGCGCGAGCGCCAGATTTTCGCGGATGAAGTCTTCGTAGCGGCGGCCGGGCATCGCGAAGCGGTAGCGCCGCGCGGCGCCGGGCTCAATCCTCTTCGTCGAGCTCTTCCGGTTCGGCCAGCGGGGCGTCGCCGAGATTGGCCTCGATGCGGGCAAGTAGCTTGGCCAGCGCCTTCTGCTCCTTCTTGTCGACACCTTTCAACGCCTGCTTCTCGGTCCGGCGTATGGATTTCTCGATCGCCTTGATGGCGTCGCGGCCGGTTTCCGTCAGGAACACGTTGGCCTGGCGCGAGTCGGCTTCGCTTGCGCGACGCTCGACGAAACCCTGTGTCTGCAGGCGGTTGATGGTCTTGGTGATGGTCGGCGGTCGCACCCCGAGCTTGATGGCCAGCGCTCCGGGCGTCTGGCCGTCGCCGTCGGCCAGCGCCAGCATGATCTGGTCCTGCCCCGCATAGAAGCCGTGCTGGAGCAGCCGCGAGGCGAGCGACGTGCGCGCCTGCCTGGCCGCCCCCTGCAACCTGCCTATGACGGCCCTGCGTGTGCCCTTGGACATGTTAGGCCCCTCGTCTACCTTCCCTTCGGCCGGCCGTGCCATACAGCGGGCCGACTTTGCCGTGCGGATACGGCAAGCGCCTATCCTTTGCCGGCAACAGAGCGTCTCATGCCAGACCCACGCGACAGTGATATGACACTCCGCCAAAGCAAGGAACCCGGCCGCGGATCGATCGCGGTGCTGCCGCTCGGCGCGACCGAGCAGCACGGGCCGCATCTGCCGTTCGAGACCGACGCCATCATCGCCGAGGCCGTTTGCCGGCGCGCGGCGAAGCTGTTGCCGGCTTCAATGAAGGTCGAATTCCTGCCGGTAGAGCGGGTCGGCTATTCGCCGGAGCATCTCGGCTTTGCAGGCTCGCTGTCGCTGCGCTGGGATGAGGCGGTGCGGCGCTGGATCGGTATCGGCGAGGCGGCCGCCGCGCGCGGCGTGCGGAAATTCGTGATGCTCAACGCTCACGGAGGCAACTCGCCGCTGATGACGATCGTGGCGACGGAACTGCGCGTGCGCCGGAAGATGCTGGCGGTGGCGACCAGCTGGACGCGCTTCGGCTTCGACGAAGCACTCGTGCCGGCGCGCGAAAAGGCGCTCGGCATCCATGGCGGGCTGGCCGAGACTTCGGTGATGCTGGCGCTGCGGCCGAAGCTGGTCGAGATGGCGAAAGCGACCGACTTTGCCAGCGCACAAGCCGGCTTCGAACGCGACTTCAGGCACCTGCGCGCCTACGGGCCGCATGCATTCGGCTGGAAGATGGAGGATCTGTCGACCGAGGGCGTGGTGGGCAACGCTGCGGGCGCGAGCGCCGAGATCGGGGAAAAGCTGCTCAACAACGCAGCGCGCGGGTTCGCGGAGCTGCTGGCGGATGTCGATCGGTTCGATGTGGCGACGCTGCTCTAGGCGGCCACTGACACCACCAGTGCCGCGTCCAGTGCGATGCCTTCCCTAACGGTCTGTGCAAGCGCGGCTGGACCTGCTTCGCGGGCAATGCCGTCGCGGTCATTGAAGGTGGCACCCTCAATGCCGCGCGTGCTGTATGGTGCCACAGTCTGGTAGATCAGCTTAGTAAGGTCGTCGTCAAAGAACAGCTGACCGGTGAGCACCTGCTGCTGGTTGGGGAACGCCTTGAAGTGTATGTGCGGCGTGCGACCGGGATACCAGCCGGGAAAAATCGTCACAAAGCTGGCGACGCCTTCGCCATCGGCGAACTGGGTTCCGCGAAGGAAGGCCTGTCCGCTGGTATCGAGCCCGCCCGGCTGGCGCGGATAGCCGGAATAGACGCCGTCGGCATCGCAATGCCAGATGTCGACCCGCGCGCCGGGAATTGGCACGCACGCACTGTCGGTAACCTGGATGCGCAGGTTCAGAACCATGCCCGGCTTGCCTTCGGAGATCTCGCGGCGTTCGAGCTTCGGGTCGAAATAGTACGGGCCTTCCGTAGTCTCCGGCATGATGGAGCAGACGCCGGCGCCGCTGATCAGGCGCTCCGCCTGTGCGGGGCGGGCAATGGAGAAGCTGCTCCAGTCGACAAAGGCCCCGCCGGTGGCCGTTACCGCAACAAGACCCATTGCGCGACGGCGGGTGATTCTAGACTTGGACATGCGCGGGACTCCGAATTTGAGCCAGCCCACGCCACATTTACGGCCGAATGCGTTCAGAGCCGAGTTACAATTTGGTCATCCAGTGCGGGCGGGAAAGCCCGTGCATTTCCCTCTAGGCTTACCTATATCAAGCCTCGACATCCGTCCTTGAGCGAGGCATTTCCCATGGCGCAGGCGCAAGCGCAGATACCCGTCACCGTGCTCACCGGCTATCTCGGCGCCGGCAAGACGACGCTGCTGAACCGCATCCTCTCGGAGAGCCACGGCCGCCGCTATGCCGTCATCGTCAACGAGTTTGGCGAGATCGGCATCGACAATGACCTGATCGTGGAGTCCGACGAGGAAATCTACGAGATGAACAATGGCTGCGTCTGCTGCACGGTGCGCGGCGACCTGATCCGCACCGTCGAGGGCCTGATGCGCCGGCCGGGCCGCTTCGACGCCATCCTCGTGGAAACCACCGGGCTGGCCGATCCGGCGCCTGTCGCGCAGACCTTCTTCATGGACGACGACGTGCGCTCCAAGACGAAGCTCGATGCCGTGGTTGCGCTGGTCGACGCCAAGCACCTGCCGCTCAGGCTAAAGGACAGCAAGGAGGCCGAGGACCAGATCGCGTTTGCCGACGTGATCGTGCTCAACAAGACCGATCTCGTAAGCCCCGAGGATCTCGCCAAGGTCGAGGCGACCGTGCGCGCCATCAACCCCGCCGCGAAGATACACCGCACGGAGCGCTCGGGAGTCGATCTGAAGGAAGTGCTCGACCGCGGTGCGTTCGACCTGTCGCGCGCGCTGGAGAACGATCCGCATTTCCTCGACGGCGACGATGACCATCATCACGACCATGACGGGCATGACCACGGGCATCATCACCACGGCCCGTCCGACATCCACGATGTCACGGTGAAGTCGATCTCGCTGCGCGGCGGCGAGATGGACCCGAAGAAGTTCTTCCCTTGGATCGAGAAGACGACGCAGATGGACGGACCGAACATCCTGCGGCTCAAGGGTGTCATCGCCCTCAGGAACGACCCGGAGCGCTATGTCGTGCAGGCCGTGCACATGATCCTCGAAGGCGACCACCAGCGGCCGTGGAAGGACGGCGAGAAGCGCGAGACGCGGCTGGTGCTGATCGGGCGCGACCTTGACGAGGAGCGCCTGCGCCGCACCTTCGAGGCCTGCCAGGCAGCTTGAGGCGCCGGCGAAGGGCGGCTAGTTAGCCACAACCAGCCGCCCGGAGATCAGAACAATAATGCCCACAGTCGCGCCGCTCGACCTCACCGGCCATTGCGTCACCGCCTGCTGGCTGGACGACGTGCCGCATTTCGCGCTGGCGGACGGCTCCGTTCACCGGCTCGACAACGGCCACAAGCATGTGCAGGCGCATGACGGCCTGTTGGCGGCGGTTGCGACTGAGGATAACAAGGCGCTGATCACCGGCGGCGAAGACGGCAAGGTGCTGTCGATCGCCGCGAATGGTGCGATCACCACTGTCGCGGAAGCCGGCCGCAAATGGGTGCAGGCGGTGGCGCCCGGCCCGCAGGGCACGGTCGCGTGGGCCGTGGGCAAGAGCGCCTTCGTGAAATTGCCGGATGGAAAGGTGCGCGAGTTCCAGCACGCGCGCACGGCTGAGGCGATCGCCTTCGCGCCGAAGGGCATGCGCATCGCTGTGGCGCGCTACAACGGTGCGACGCTGCATTTCCCCGCCGCGCAAGGCAAGCCGACCGAGCTCGAATGGGCCGGCGCTCACAAGATGGTGACGTTTTCGCCCGACGGGCAGTTCCTTGTCACTGCCATGCAGGAGAACGCGCTGCACGGCTGGAAGCTGGTGGACGGCAAGCACATGCGCATGACGGGCTACCCGTCCAAGGTGAAGAGCCTGTCGTGGGCGCCGAAGGGGCGCTGGCTGGCCTCCAGCGGCGCGCCGGCGGCGATCGTCTGGCCGTTCCAGGCGAAGGACGGGCCTATGGGCAAGGCGCCGCTGGAGCTCGGTACGCGCGGCGATTCGTCCGCCACCGCGGTCTGCTTTCATCCGGCTGACGAGATCGTGGCGATCGGTTATGCCGACGGCATGGTGCTGGCGGCGCGCTGCGCGGACCAGCGCGAGGTGCTGCTGCGGCGCGGCGGCAAGGGGCCGGTCACCTCGATGGCCTGGGACAAGGCCGGCCGCCGGCTGGCATTCGGGTCCGAGGCGGGCGACTGCGGCGTCGTGGATATCTCGGGCTAAAGCGCCTTCGTGAAATAGCGGACGGCCTTGCCGTTGGGCGTGGCGTCGCCGACCGCCGAAAAGCCCATCGCGGCGTGGAAGGCCTCCGAGCCGGGATTGGGCGGGTCGAGATTGATCTCGCAAGTCACCATCGGCAGGTTTTCCGCACGCGCCTTTTCGAAGACCGCGTTGTAGAGGCGCCGCGCCAGCCCGCGACCGCGTGCACGGGGCGCGACGACGACCCGGTCGACATAGACGAAGCGCGGGTAGTGCGACTGGAACCAGCGGAAGTTCGGACTGTCGTAGGGGCTGGAAGGGTCGAAGGTCAGGATCAGGGCGTCAGCCGGCCCGATGACGGCCGAGTACCACGACCACGCAACCAACTGGCGGAAGCGGGCATCGTCGAGCAACGACAGTTCGGCCGCGTGGTCGTTGTTGAGCGCGAGCGCGGCGGGCAGCAGATCGGGGCTGAGGGGGGCAACGGTGTCGAGGGCGGCCATGGCGACGTTATTGCCGCTGCGGCCGCCCGTCGTCAAAGGCCCAAGACTGGTCCAGCGCTATTCAGAGAAGCACTCGATCTCGCCCTCGGCATGGAATTCCTTGGGATCGCCGTCGCCGGTGGTGTCCCACGCCGTGAGGGTGAACGTGCCTTCGTACATGCCCTCGTCGGGCTCGCCCGGGTTCTGCGTCATCACGTCGACCTGCACGTAGCCGTGCGGCTTTTCGGCATCGCGCTCGCGGTAGAGGCCGAGGCGCAGGTCCTTGCCGTCCAGCCAGTATTGGGCGACATGGGCCAACTCGAATTTGGTCCTGCGCAGGTCGGCGGCCACGGCTTCGTCCTTGATGGTGACCTCGCCGCTGAAGCTGAAAAGCGGGCCGCCCATGCCGCGCGTGACGCCGCCTTCGAGCTCGATCGCGACCCCCTTGTCGCCGGCGCTGCATGACAGGCCACCGGACGCGGAGGCCGGTGCCGTACCGACCGCCAGTGCGGCGGCGAGCGATGCGGCGGCGGCCAGCGCCAGGGCAAGGATGGTGGTGCGCATGGTGTTCTCCCTCGGTCGTTGCGCGGCTGTTTCGCTTGGGTTCGTTTCAGCTTCATGTCTCCCCGTTGCCGGGATGTCGCCGCGCCGGTTACAAGGCGCGTGGGGGTGTCCATGATCGACACATCGACATCGCGGCTCGTCGCGGGCGTTCCGGCGCGGCGGATCGGGGCGCTGCGCACGCGTGAGGCGGCCGCCTTCGCCGCGGCGCGGCCGCTGTCTGCGGTGCGCGTGGCGGAAGGCGCGCAGCACTGGCTTGCCGGCCTGCCGTTGCACTGGATGCGCGACTGGCCGATGCCGTTTGCGCCGGTGGTGAAGAAGGCCCGCGGCGCCAGGATCACCGATATCGACGGGCACAGGCTCGACGATTTCTGCCTCGGCGACACGGGCGCGATGTTCGGCCACTCGCCTGCGCCGGTGGCGAAGGCGATCCGCCGGCAGGCGCGGCGTGGGCTGACCACGATGCTACCCGGCGAGGACGCGGCCGTGGTCGGTGCGCTGCTCGCCGAACGTTTCGGCCTGCCGGTCTGGCAGGTCGCCACCACCGCCACGGACGCCAACCGCTTCGCGCTCAGGGTCGCCCGTGCCGTCACGGGGCGGTCGAAGATTCTCGTCTTCAACGGCTGCTATCACGGCACGGTGGACGAGACCTTCGTGCGGCTGAAGGGCCGTCGGGCGGTCAACCGGCCGGGCATGGTCGGCGAGTTCCGCGACCTGACAGCGAACACCCGTGTCGTGGAGTTCAACGATATTCCTGCGCTGGAAAGAGCGCTAGCGCATGACGACGTGGCGGCCGTCATCACCGAGCCGGTGATGACCAATTCCTGCATGGTGCTGCCGCAGCCGGGCTTTCACGACACCTTGCGCGAGGCGACCCGAAAGGCCGGCACGCTGCTGCTCATCGACGAGACGCACACGATCTCGACGGGTCCGGGCGGTTACACACGGGCCTACGGGCTGGAGCCCGACCTGTTCGTGCTCGGCAAGCCGGTCGCCGCCGGCGTGCCGGCCAGCGTGTGGGGCATGACGCGGGAGGTGGCGGAGCGCTTCGCCGCCTACGACCGTGCCCGGCCTGCCGGCCATTCCGGCATGGGCACCACGCTGTCGGCCAACCCGATGCAGCTCGCCGCCATGCGCGCGACGCTGGAAGAGGTGATGACCGGAGAGAACTACGCCCGCATGGAAGTGCTGGCGGAGCGGCTGGCGCTGGGCCTGGGCGAGGCGATCGCGGCGCGCGGTCTACCTTGGCATGTCGTGCGGGTCGGCGCGCGCGTCGAGTTCGTCTGCGCGCCGGGGCCGCTGATCAACGGCGCGGAGGCCGAGCGGGCGCACCAGCCGGCGCTGGAGGCGGCCATCCATGTCGCGCTCGCCAATCGCGGCTGCCTGATTGCACCGTTCCACAACATGATGCTTGTGTCGCCGGCGACGAAGGAAAAGCAGGTGGAGCGGCTGGTGGCGGCGTTCGGCGACGTTCTGGGGGAATTGACGGCATGATTTCCCCATCAGGGTCCACGGTGGAAGAAGCCGAGGCCTTCCTCGCCGCGCATCCGCAGATCGAAGCCTTCGACATCGTGCTGACCGACGCCAACGGCATCGGGCGCGGCAAGATCATCCGCCGGCACGAATTGCTGCCGCTCTACAAGTCGGGTCGGCACCTGCCGATCTCGATCCTCGGGCTCGACATCACCGGCGAGGACGTCCACGAGACCGGCCTGATCTGGGACAGCGGCGACGGCGACCTGCGCGGCTGGCCTATCCCCGGCACGCTGGTCCCCATGCACGGCACCAGCCCGGCGCGCGGACAGCTCTTGATGTCGATGTATTCGCTCGAGGGTGTGCCGATGACCTCGGACCCCCGGCATGCCATGCAGCGGCAGATCGATGGCTTCGCCGTGCGCGCGCTGAAGCCGGCCGGCGCGTTCGAGCTGGAGTTCTTCCTGCTCGACCGCGAGCGCGACGCGGAAGGGCGGGCGCAGCCGGCGCGCGCCGTGCTCGACGGGCGCGTCTCGAACAAGACCGAGGTCTATTCGGTCGACCATCTGCATGGCATGGAGCCGCTGTTTTCCGACATCTACGCCGACGCGAAAGGGCAGGGGATCCCGGCGGAGACGGTGATCTCGGAATACGCGCCGGGCCAGTACGAGTTGACGCTGAACTACCGCACCGACCTGATGCGGGCGGCCGACGACCTCGTGATGCTCAAGCGGCTGGTGCGGGCGCAGGCGCGCCGCCACGGCGTTGTCGCCTGCTTCATGGCCAAGCCGATCGAGCGTTACGCCGGCTCCGGCATGCATCTGCACGTGTCGATGGCCGGCACGGACGGAAACGTGTTCACCGAGACGCGCGAGGGCGAGTGGGCGCCGTTGCTCCTTCATGCGCTCGGCGGGCTGGCGGCGACCATGCCGGAATCGATGCTGGTCTTCGCCCCGCACGCCAATTCGTGGCGGCGCTTCGTCAGCCAATCCTACGCTCCGGTCGCGCCGACCTGGGGCGTCAACAACCGTTCGGTGGCCCTGCGCGTGCCGGCCGGCGATGCGAAGAACCGGCGCATCGAGCACCGGCCGTCGGGCGTCGACGCCAATCCCTACCTGGTCGCGGCGACGGTGCTCGCCGGCATCGGCAAGGGGCTGGACGAAAGACTCGACCCCGGCCCGATGGTCGAAGGCAACGGCTACGAGCGCGAGAGCAGCGTGGCGATGCCGCCGGACTGGCGCTCGGCTATCGAAGCGGCGAAGGCGTCGGCGTTTCTGAAGGGCGCGCTCGGCGAGGACATGCACCGCACCTTCACGGCGATCAAGCACGCCGAATATCTGCGCGTTGCGCGCACGGTCAGCGACCTCGACTACAGACTTTATCTGCACGAGGTATAGGGGTCAGCGGACCAGCACCGCACGCAGGTCGTTGACGTTGGTGCCGGTCGGGCCGGACACGAACAGGTCGCCGACGGCGTCGAACGCGCTCCATGCGTCGTTGCGCATCAGCGCCGCGCGAGGGTCGGCGCCGGCGGCGCGCATGCGTGCGGCGGAGGTCGAGTCGGCGAAAGCGCCGGCGTTGTCTTGCGTCCCGTCTATGCCGTCCGTGTCGGCGGCGAAGGCGTGGATGCCCGGAACGCCGTCTATGCCGAGCGCCAGAGACAGCAGGAATTCGGCGTTGCGTCCGCCGCGTCCACCCTTGCCGCGCAGGGTGACCGTCGTCTCGCCACCCGAGAGCAGCAGGACAGGCTTGCGAAACGGCCGGTCGCGCGCGGCGATCTCGCGGGCGATGGCGGCATGGACGGAGCCGACCTCGCGCGCCTCGCCCTCGATGGAATCGGAGAGGATCATCGTCTCGATGCCGGCCTTGCGCGCTTCCGCCGCGGCGGCATCCAGCGAGATTGCTGCCGAGGCGATGACATGGATTTCGTTGCGGGCAAGGCGCGGGTCGTCCGGACGCGGCGCGTCGGCGGCGGGCGAGCGCAGATGCGCCATCACCGCGTCCGGCAGGTCGAGCCGCCAGTCGACGGCGATCTTCAGCGCATCCGCGCGCGAGGCCGTGTCGGGAACGGTCGGCCCGGAGGCGACGAAGGCGGGGTTGTCGCCGGGTATGTCGGAGACGACGAGCGTGACGACACGGGCGGGGTGAGCGGCGAGCGCCAGCCGGCCGCCCTTGATGGTCGAGACATGCTTGCGCAGCGTGTTCATCGCCGAGATCGGCGCGCCCGACGCGAGCAGCGCGCGGTTGACCGCGATCTCGTCGTCCAGCGTCAGTCCGGGCGGCGGCGCGGGCAGCAGCGCCGAGCCGCCGCCGGAGATCAGGGCTACGACGAGGTCGTCGGCAGTCAGGCCGGCGACGGCTTTGAGCAAGGCCTCCGAGGCGGCCAGCCCGGCCGCGTCCGGGACCGGATGGGCGCTGTGCAGCACGCGTATGCGTTCGCAGGGCACGCCCTGGCCGTGGCGGGTGACCACCACGCCCTCCAGCGAGCCGTCCCAGACCCGCTCGAATGCGCGCGCCATTTCGGTCGAAGCCTTGCCGGCACCGACGACGACGGTGCGGCCCTTCGGCCGCGGGGGCAGGAAATCCCGTACCACCTGCGCGGAATCAGCAGCCGTGACGGCGGCGGCGAAGATCGCGCGAAAGAGTGCGCGCGGGTCGTCGACGCTCATGCAGCAGGCAGCGCGTGAGATCCGTGATCCTTGCCGAGATGCGCGCACAGCGCCTCTACGACGAGGTTGTGATCCTCGCGTTCGGGCAGGCCGGATACCGTGATGGCGCCCACGGGGCCTACGCCCCTGACGGTTATCGGAAAGCCGCCGCCGGCCAGCACGTAATCTTCGGCGCTGAGCCCATGCTGTGGGGCGAAGGTGCGGTCCGGCCGCTGCTGTTCCAGCACCATGCGGTAGCTGCTTTTCAGGAAGCGCTTCACGACGTTGATCTTGCGCCGGACCCATTCGTGGTTGCCGGCATTGACGCCGGCGGTCGCCGCGAAGAACAGCGGGCGGTTCCAGAAGCGGATGTCGACGACGACGCCGAGCCCCCTCTCCAGCGCGATCTCGCGCAGCGCCGAGCCAAGTGTGAAGGCGCGCGCCTCGTCGAAGCCGTCGAAAACCAGCTCCTTTTCCTGCTTCGCGATGATTTTCAGATCGTCTTCGGCGGCCATGCTGTCCTCCCGCTGCGGTGGGCATGTATTGCCGGTCGCCGCACTCCGAAGCAAGCGCGACTACGCGCCCTTCGCCGGCTTGCCCGCCACGTAGACTTCCCTGACCGCGCGGTCGTCGCCGAGGGTCTGCAGCAGGAACAGTTCCTCGGCGAGCGTCTCGATCGTTTCCATGCGCAGCGCCATGCCGGGCGTGGCGCGGGCGTCGAGCACGACGATGTCGGCGTCGGTGCCGGGCTCCAGCGTGCCGACATGCGCCTCCAGCGACAGGGCGCGGGCGTTTCCCAGCGTCATCTGCCAGAAGGACGCCAGCGGGTTCAGCTTCTCGCCCTGCAGCGCGATGACCTTGTAGCCCTCATCCATGGTGCGCAGCATCGAATAGTTGGTGCCGCCGCCGACGTCGCTGGCCGCCGCCACGCGCAGCGGTTTCGGCCGGCGCTTGTAGCGGTGGTAGTCGAACAGGCCGGAGCCCAGGAACAGGTTCGAGGTCGGGCAGAACACCGCGACGGAGCCGGAGTCCGACAGCGCGTCGGCCTCGCGCTCGGTCAGGTGGATGCAGTGGCCGAACAGCGTCTTGTGGCCCAGCAGGCCGAAGCGCTCGTAGACGTCGGTGTAGTCCTTCGACCACGGAAACAGCGTCTGCGTGTAGTCGATCTCGGCGCGGTTTTCCGAAAGGTGCGTCTGGATGTGCAGGTCGGGAAATTCGTTGGCAAGCGCTCCGCAGGCGGCCATCTGCTCGTCGGTCGAGGTGATCGCGAAGCGCGGGGTGATGGCGTAGTGCAGCCGGCCGCGGCCGTGCCATTCGGCGATCAGCGCCTTCGTGTCGTCGTAGCCGGTCCTGGCTGTGTCGCGCAGACCTTCCGGTGCGTTGCGGTCCATCAGGCATTTTCCCGCGATGACGCGCATGTCGCGCGACAGCGCCTCGGCGAAGAAGGCTTCGGCTGACGCCTTGTGTACCGTGCAGTAGGCGGCCACCGTCGTGGTTCCCTGCGAGACCATCTGGTCGAGGAACAGGCGGGCTATGCGCCGCGAATGCTGCGCGTCGCGGAACTTCGTCTCTTCCGGGAAGGTGTAGTTGTTCAGCCAGTCGAGAAGCTCGGCGCCGTAGCTGGCGATCACCTGCATCTGCGGCATGTGCACATGGGCGTCGATGAATCCGGGCAGGATGAGGTGCGGCCGATGATCGACGATTTCGGCGTCCTTGCCGATGCCGGACGCGAGCGGGCCGAAATCGCCGGTGGCGACGATGTGGCCCTTGTCGATGAGGATTCCGCCGTCTTCGAAGTAGCGGTAGGAGGCCCGGTCGTCGATGCCTTCTGGCTCGGTGATGAAGCTCAGCGTGCGGCCGCGCAGAAGGATCAACGCCTCGCCTCCGTGAACCACGCCACGATCAGCGCGCGCTCTTGCGGCGTAATGGCCGAGACGTTGCCGGGAGGCATGGCGTGGCTGACGCCGGCCTGGAGGTAAATCTCCCGCGCGTGCTCGGCGATCTGGCCTTCGGTGTCGAAGGCGACGCCCTTCGGCGCCCGCCAGATGCCTTCCCAGCTCGGCTCCTGCGCGTGGCACATGCCGCAGCGGCCCATGACGGTATCGCGCACGGCAGGGAAATGGCTCGACGCCATGAAGCGTTCGCCGAGCGCCGAAACTTTCGGCTCGCCGGTGAGCACGGCGGGGACGGTCGACAGCCACATGATGATGATGAACAGCACCGCCGCCAGTCCCCAGGTCCAGTGCGGGTTGCCCTTGCGGGCGTGCGAGGTGTTGAAATAGTGCCGGATCAGCACGCCGATGATGAATATCAGCGACGCGATCACCCAGTTGAATTGCGTTCCGAACGCCAGCGGATAGTGGTTCGACAGCATCAGGAAGATGACGGGCAGCGTCAGGTAGTTGTTGTGCAGCGACCGCGTCTTGGCGATCTTGCCATATTTGGGGTCCGGCTTGCGGCCGGCCTTGAGGTCAGCGACGACGATCTTCTGGTTCGGGATGATGATGAGGAAGACGTTGGCCGACATGATCGTGGCGGTGAATGCGCCTAGGTGCAGGAAAGCCGCCCGGCCGGTGAAGAGCTGCGTATAGCCCCAGGCGATGAACACCAGCACGGCGTAGAGCACCAGCATCAGCGCCGTGTCGTTGTTGCCGAGAGCGGTCTTGCACAGCGTGTCGTAGACCAGCCAGCCGACCACCAGCGAGGCGAGCGAAATGCCGATCGCCACTAGTGGCGACACGTCGAGCACGTTGCGGTCGATCAGGTAGAGGTCGGCGCCGGCGTAGTAGACGATGGCGAGCAGGAAGAAGCCCGACAGCCAGGTGGAGTAGGACTCCCATTTGAACCAGGTCAGGTGCTCCGGCATCTGCGCCGGCGCCACCAGGTATTTCTGGACGTGGTAGAAGCCGCCGCCGTGGACCTGCCACTCCTCGCCATGCGCGCCTTCGGGCAGGTGCGGCGCCTTGCGCAGGCCGAGGTCGAGCGCGATGAAATAGAAGGACGAGCCGATCCAGGCGATCGCGGTGATGACGTGCAGCCAGCGGACGGCGAAGGCGAGCCAGTCCCAGGCGATGGCGAAGTCCTGCATGGCGCTTTCCGATGTTCCCCTGCTTTCGACTTTATAGCCATCGCCGCGTCGCACCAGCCAGCAGGCAGGCGATGACTTTCAAAAAATTCTGGAAAATAATCGTCCAGCTTCAAGAAGTGCGGGGGAACGGGTGGCGTATCTGGACAACATCGCTGTGTTCGTGAGGGTGGTCGAACTCGGCAATTTGTCGTCGGCGGGGCGCGACATGCGCATCTCGCCGGCCGTGGCGTCGAATAGGATCAAAGAATTGGAGAAGCATCTCGGCGTTCGGCTGTTCAACCGCACCACGCGCCAGCTCATGCCGACCGAGCAGGGCAGGGTGTTCTACAAGGGCGCCAAGCACGTACTGGAGGCCGTCGAGGAAGCTGAAGCCGCCGTCACCGCGCTGTCCGGCCACCCGCGCGGCTCGATCCGCGTCACCGCGCCGCTCGGCATCGGGCGGCGCATGATCGCGAGCGGCATTCCCGAGTTCCACGACCGCTATCCCGACATCGAGGTCAGGCTCCGCCTGTCCGACCACAACGTCGATCTTATGAAGGAAGGCATCGACGTCGCCTTCCGGCTCGGCCAGATCGAGGATTCGTCGCTGCGGATGCGCGGCTTGATGGATTGCGAGCGCGTGCTGGTGGCCGCGCCGTCCTACCTTGCCGCGCGCGGCGAACCGCGGAGCCCGCAGGAGCTGGTGAGCGCGCGGCACGACTGCCTGCTTCTGCGTTTCCCGGGCGCAAAGGAGCATTTCTGGCAGCTCAAGACTCCGGAGGGCGTGCAGAAATTCGACGTGCGCGGACCGTTCGACAGCGACGACGGCGACGTGCTCACCGGCTGGGCGCTATCCGGCCGCGGGATCGTCAACAAGCCGCGCTTCGACGTCGAGCCGTTCATCCGCGACCAGCGGCTGAAGGTGATCCTGCCCGACAACCCTCCGACGACGGTTCAGCTGGCCGCGATCTATCCGCACAAGAACTTCCAGGATCCGAAGGTGCGTCTCCTGCTCGACTTCATGGCAGACCGCTGCCAGCGGCTGATCCGCGAGGCGCTGCGGGAAAGGTAGGCGAGGGCAACCTACTGCGCGATGGGGCGTTCTACTCCGTTCCCAATCATGGAGGCCTGAAATGGCAACCCGCACCCGCAACGATCTCGAATCCAATGCCAAGAAGGTTTCGATCGAGCTGCTCAACGCGCGTCTCGCCGATGCGATCGACCTGGCGCTGCTGACCAAGCAGGCGCACTGGAACCTCAAAGGTCCGCAGTTCATCGCGATCCACCTGATGCTGGACGGCTTTCGCAAGACCGTCGACGGCCATGTCGACACGATTGCCGAACGGGCTGTGCAGCTCGGCGGCATGGCGCAGGGCACGGTGAAGACCGTGGCGTCGAAGACAAGGCTGAAGCCCTATCCCACGGACATCTCCAAGACGAAGGACCATCTCGCGGCGCTGATCGAGAGCTACGGCATGACGGCCAAGCTTGTGCGCGAGGCGATCGACGAGGCCGACGAGGCCGGGGATGCCGACACGGCCGACATCTTCACCGCGTTCTCGCGCGAGCTGGACAAGTCGCTGTGGTTCCTCGAAGCGCATGTGCAGGAGAAGGAATAGAGGCAGCTGCAGCTTTTGCCGTGTAAAGAAAGAAGGCCCGGACGTTTCCGTCCGGGCCTTCTCTTTGAGTCCCTTTGTCGGCCTACCAGCGGCCCAGCCAACCTTCGATGACGGTCTGCTTGTCACGATGATTGCCGCCCATCGTGGCGCCCCAGTAAGCGGCCACGCCGCTGACCAGCAGGGCGGCAGCAGCGAGGAACGCCGCCATCACGCCGATTCTTCGGGCGCGGTCGGCGGCGGCGCGCGCATCTGCTTCGAGTTGCTGTGCCTGGGCGACGAGCTGGTCGACGCGGGTCTGCGCCTCCTCCGCCGGAATGCCGGCGCGCTCGGCGACGACCGCGATCAGGTAGTCGCGGTCGGCGGGATCAAGGCCGTCTTCGGTCGCCGCGGAAAGCAGGATGCGGCCGACGGCGCTGCGCGTGCCCTCATCAACGGGCTCAGCACCGGGCGCACCGCGCAGGGAACGGTCGACCAGCAGAGCGGATGGGTCGACCGCCTCGGCTGCAACGGTGGCGGCGGTGCCGACAGCGCTGGTCGCAGTTGCCGCGGCTCCGCCAGCCGCCACGAAGGCGATTGCGGCGCCGAGCAGCAGGCCGAGACCCCAGACGACGAGGCCGTGCGCGCCGTCGCGCAGGTCGGATTCGTATTCGCTGGCGTCGCCGTGGCGCTTACGCAACCGTCCGGCGAGATAGCCGCCGGCGAAGAAGCTCGACACCTGTACCCACAGGAGCCACAGGCCGGCGGCGACGGCGAACCATGTCAGCGACATGCCTTCGCCTTCGTACGCCGACGTCAGCGACAGGCCGACGGCCGAGCCGAACGTGACGAGCAGGAACGAGATCGCGCTGGCGACGACGGTACCGGCGAAGATCGCCGGCCAGTCGACATAGGAACGGCCGTCATCTGCGATCGCGGGACCGGCGACGACGATTTCTTCCTGGATGGCCATGTGCATCTCCTCCTTGTCGCGCTCAGCGCAGGCCGAAGAAGGACAGGATGGCCATGATGACGACCACGAGGCCGACGAGATAGATCAATCCGTGCATGGGTGTTCTCCGTCACAGGAGCCCGGCGCGGCCGGGCGGTCTGTGCGGATAACCGCGGGCGGCGGCCAAGGTTCCGCCACATTCGGATGGCCGCCGGCTGCGGTCGCTCTTCAGGCGACTAGCGGCGGCGTCCGTCGAGGCTCCAGGCGCCCGGCCCGGCGAAGACCAGATAGAGAAAAGCGAAGCAGTAGAGGATGGCCGGCGCGCCCATGTTCTGCGACGGAAACGCGGCCATCGGAAAATGGAAGCCCCAGTAGGCGACGGCCATCATGCCGCAGAGAACAAAGGCGGCCGGCCGCGTGAACAGGCCAAGCAGGATGAGCGCGCCGCCGACCAGCTCCAGCCAGCCGGCGACCGTCAGCAGCGTCGCCATCTCGGCCGGCATCTCGTACGGCGTCGGCGGGAAGTTGAAGATGTGGACCGAGCCGGCCTCGAGGAAGAGCAGGGCGGCGACGATTCGCATCACGGCAAGCGCCTGCGGCTGGTAGGCGGAAAGGCGTTCGGACATCTCGATTCCTCCGGTTCGACGAACGAGGAACGTTTGAGGATACGCCCACCCGACATCGGGCGGTCGGGAAAAGCCGCTCAGTGCATCAGCGCAACGACGATTTCGGCCGCCGCTAGCGCCGCGATGACCGGCGGCCGCTTGTCGCGAACCGCGCCGCCGCCGATCGGCGAAACCAGCCGGGTACAGTCGGCCTCGCTGCCGCCCGCCTCGCGCAGGTACCAGCGGCGGAAGGTCTCCTTCTTCGTCTTCGAGCCGATCATGCCGACATAGGCCGCGTCGGGTCGCTTCAGCGCCTCGGCGACGATCAGGAAGTCGAGCGCGTGGTCGTGGGTCAGCACCACAAAGGCCGAGCCCGGCGGCGCGTCGCGCACGGCCTGCTCGGGCACCGGCGTCAGCAGCGTGACGACGGCAGAGGGCATGTCGTCCAGCGCCTCGGCGCGGGTCTCGACGACGGTGATGCTGAGAGGCAGCAGCGCGAAATACGACGCCAGAGCATGGCCCACATGGCCGCCGCCGAACAGGTACACATGCGGCCGCGCGGCGGCTTCGGTCTCTGCCCGCGCCAGCAGTTCGGCCCGCCTTGTCACGTCAACCAGCGTGATAGCGAGTTCGACACGGCCGCCGCAGCACTGGCCGATCTCGGGGCCGAGCGGAATGTCGAGCGCACCTGTCGCGACATTCTGCGCGATCAGCTCGCGGGCCTTGTCGATGGCCAGGAATTCGAGCTGGCCGCCGCCGATGGTGCCGAAGATTCTTCCCGGCGACACCAGCATCCAGGCGCCGGCCTCGCGCGGGGTGGAGCCGAGCGCCTTGGTCACCTCGACCAGCGCGAGGGCAGGCGATGCGTCGAGGAAAGCGCGGAGGGCGGCGGTCATGGCAGAATTATAGCCCCGGCACCGCGCGGCAGAAGCCCGCTATTTCGCCGCCAGCTTCCGCAGGCGCTCGACCGCCATCAGGACACGCTCAGGCGTGGCCGGCGCATCCAGCCGCGGGCACAGCTTGTGGTCGGCCACGCTCGCCACGGCGTCGGACAGGGCGTGTAGCACCGCCATGCCGAGCATGAAGGGCGGTTCGCCGACCGCCTTCGACTTGTGCACGGTCGGCTCGGCGGCTTCGGACCAGTCGGCCAGCGTGACGTTGAAGATCTTCGGGCGGTCGGAGGCGAGCGGGATCTTGTAGGTCGACGGCGCGTGGGTGCGTAGCCGGCCCTTGCCGTCCCACACAAGCTCCTCGGTGGTCAGCCAGCCCATGCCCTGGATGAAGGCGCCCTCGACCTGGCCGATGTCGATGGCGCGGTTCAGCGAGCGGCCCGTCTCGTGCAGGATGTCGACCCGCTCGACCATGTATTCGCCGGTCAGCGTGTCGATCGACACCTCGGCGCAGGCCGCGCCGTACGCGAAATAGTAGAACGGCCGGCCCTGACCCTTGTCGCGGTCCCAATGGATTTTCGGCGTCTTGTAGAAGCCGGCGGCGGAGAGCTGCACGCGCGCCATATAGGCCTGCCTGACCAGCTCGGCGAAGGGGATCTCCTGATTTCCCAGCCGCACGCGGTTGGGCAGGAACAGGATCTGCTCCTTGTGCAGGCCCCATTTCTCCGAGGCGAACTGGCAGAGCCGGTCCTTGATCTGGCGCGCCGCGTTCTGCGCCGCCATGCCATTCAGGTCCGAGCCGGAGGAGGCAGCCGTCGCCGATGTATTCGGCACCTTGCCGGTCGTCGTTGCGGTGATCTTCACCTGGTCGATGTCGATCTGGAACTCCTCGGCGACGACCTGCGCGACCTTGACGTAGAGCCCCTGGCCCATCTCGGTGCCGCCGTGGTTCAGGTGCACCGAGCCGTCGGTGTAGACATGGACCAGAGCGCCGGCCTGGTTGAAATGGGTCGCCGTGAAGGAGATGCCGAACTTGACCGGCGTCAGTGCCAGTCCGCGCTTGACGACGTCGGAATTGGCGTTGAAGGCGGCGATCTCGCGCCGCCGGCGGGCATAGCTGGCGCTTTCCTCCAACTCGCTGACGACGCGGTGGATGACGTTGTCCTCCACGGTCTGGTGGTAGGGCGTGACGCTGCGAGCGCCCGCATCCCTGTCGTAGAAATTGCGCTTGCGCACCTCAAGCGGATCGAGGCCGGTGGCGAAGGCCACCTCGTCGATAACGCGCTCCATGCCGACCATGCCCTGCGGACCGCCGAAGCCGCGGAACGCGGTGTTCGACACCGTGTTGGTATAGAGCGGCGCGGACTGTGCCCGTACCGCCGGCAGGAAATAGGCGTTGTCGCAGTGGAACAGCGCGCGGTCGGTGACCGGGCCGGAGAGGTCCGACGAGAAGCCGCAGCGGGCGGCATAGACATAGTCGACGCCGAGGATGTTGCCGTCGCCGTCGAAGCCGACCTCGTAGTCGACAACGAAATCGTGCCGCTTGCCGGTGGCGGTCATGTCGTCGTCGCGGTCGGGCCTGATCTTGATCGCGCGTCCGAGCCTCTTGGCAGCGATGGCCGCGATTGCGGCGAACTGGTTGCCCTGCGTCTCCTTGCCGCCGAAGCCGCCGCCCATGCGGCGGATCTCGACTGTCACCGCGTGCGAGGGCACGCCGAGCGCATGCGCCACCATGTGCTGCACCTCGGACGGGTGCTGCGTCGACGAATAGACCGTCACGTCACGGTCCTCGCCGGGCAGGGCCATGGCGATCTGGCCCTCAAGGTAGAAATGGTCCTGCCCGCCGACGCGCATGCGGCCCTTGAGGCGCTTCGGCGCGGATTTGATCGCGGCCTTCGCGTCACCGCGCTTCAGCGTCAGCGGCGGCGTGACGAGCTTGTCCTTGTTCGGATTCAGGTCCCAGACATCGAACACGCCGGGCAACTCGTCATAGACGATCTTCGCCAGCTTCGTCGCGCGTCGCGCCTGCTCGCGCGTCTCAGCGACCACCGCGAAGACCGGCTGGCCGAAAAACTGCACCTTGTCGGTCGCCAGCACCGGCTCATCGTGGCGGCCGGTCGGCGAGATGTCGTTCTCGCCCGGCACGTCGTGGCCGGTCATCACCCAGACCACGCCAGGCGCAGCGGCAACCGCCGAAAGGTCCATCGACCTGATGGCGCCGTGGGCGACGGTGGAGAGGCCAAGACAGGCATGCAGCGTGCCCGACGGCTCGGGCATGTCGTCGATGTAGACTGCCTGTCCGGTGACGTGCTTGTGGGCGCTGTCGTGGCGGGTGTCGGTGGCGACGCCGCCAGCGATCTTCGATGCGGCGAGGGAAGGGGCCGGAGCGCTCATATCGCGACGGCCTCCTGGAACCGCGTCACTGTGACCGGCGCTTTCCTGCCGGTCGTTTCAAGATGGAACCGCTTCAAGAGGTTCTTCGCCGCCAGCATGCGGTATTCTGCGGAGGCGCGCATGTCGGAGATCGGCGCAAAGTCCTGCTCGTAGGCCGGCAGGGCGGCCTCCACCGTCGCCAGGCTCCACGGCTTGCCGACGAGCGCGGCCTCGACCTTCTTCGCCCGCTTGGGCGTTGCGGCCATGCCACCATAGGCGATGCGAGCAGACTGCACGGTGCCGCCCTTCACGACGACATTGAAGGCGCCGAGCGCGGCGGTGATGTCCTCGTCGCGGCGCTTGGTGATCTTGTGGACGTGGAAGAACGAACCTTTCGCCGGTACCGGCACGCTGATGCTCTCCACGAACTCGCCCGGCTGGCGATCCTGCTTGCCGTAGGCGATGAAGAAGTCCTCAAGCGGAATCGTGCGGCGCTTGCCGCCTATGCGCAGCGTCAGCGACGCGCCCAGCGCGATCAGCGGCGGCGGCGTATCGCCGATGGGCGAACCGTTGGCGATGTTGCCGCCGATCGTGCCCATGTTGCGCACCTGCTCTCCGCCGATGCGGTCGATGAGCGGACCGAAGGCGGGGATGTGTTTGGCCAGGGTGCCAAAGGCTTCCGAGTAACTGACGCCGGCGCCGATGGTGACCAAGCCGGCCTTGACGGAAACCGTCCTCAGTTCCTCCAGCCCGCCGATGAAGACCACGGGCGCGATTTCGCGCATGTGCTTGGTCACCCACAGGCCGACATCGGTGGAGCCGGCAACGATGGTGGCGGTGGGTTCCTTCTTCAGCAGGGCGGCGAGGTCGTCCACCGAAGCGGGCACGATGAGCCTGTCCTTGCCTTTGCCGATCTCGACGCGGACGCCGTCGGCGAGCTTCTTGAGCCGCGCGGTCACCGTCTTGCGCTCGGCCGCGAGGAAGTCGGCTTCGAGCGCGCCGTAGGACGAGATCGCCCGCGCGGCCTTCACGATCGGCTCGTAGCCGGTACAGCGGCACAGGTTGCCCTGCAGCGCCTTCTCGATCTGCGCCACGGACGGGTCGGGCTCGCGCATCCACAGCGCGTAGAGCGACATGACGAAGCCGGGCGTGCAGAAGCCGCATTGCGAGCCGTGCCAGTCGACCATCGCCTGCTGCACCGGGTGCAGCGCGCCGTCCTTGCCGCGCAGGTGCTCGACGGTGACCACATGGGTGCCGTCAAGCGAGCCGAGGAACCGGATGCAGGCGTTGACGGCCTCGTAGACCAGTCTGCCTTTCGACAGCCGCCCCACCAGAACTGTGCAGGCGCCGCAGTCGCCCTCCGCGCAGCCTTCCTTGGTGCCGACGAGGCGGCGGGAGAGGCGCAGGAAGTCGAGCAGGGTCTCGTCCGGGCGGACGTCGGCGAGGGAGATGTCCTGGCCATTCAGGACGAAACGGAGGTGCGAGCGAGCGGGCAAATTCAGCTCCCCCGGTAGGTGGAATAGCCGTAGGGCGAGATGAGAAGCGGCACGTGGTAATGCGTCTCCCCAGCCATGCCGAAGCGTATCGGCACGTTGTCGAGGAACATCGGGTCGGGCAGTTTCAGTCCGAGCGCACGGAAATAGTCGCCGGCGAAGAAGATCAGCTCGTACTGGCCGGTCCTGAACTCCTTGCCGGCGAGAAGCGGCGCGTCGCAGCGGCCGTCGGCGTTGGTGACGACGTCCTTGAGCTTCCTGTGAGAATTTCCGCTGACGCGATAGAGCGCGATCTTGAGCCCGGTCGCCGGCTTGCCGGTCGCGGTGTCGAGCACGTGAGTGGTCAGCCGTCCGCCCTGTGCATCCGCCATGCTCTGCTCGCTTCCCGCTTGCCTGGCCGCGATATTCGGCCAATCGTGAGCTTTGCATAAGCCCGCGCGCGCGGGAACGGTCCAGAAAGACTTTCAAATTTTGCCAGGGGAATAGACGGGCTTTTCTCTGTCATAGCTAAGGAAAGGAGGGCCGGCAGCGGCCGGCCGCGAGGAAGATCATGGCATTACCGCCGCGTTATGTGCGCGACATGCGTGGCTACGGAGCCAACCCGCCGGACGCGCAATGGCCGGGCGGCGCGCTGGTCGCCGTGCAGTTCGTGGTGAACTACGAAGAAGGCGGCGAGAACAACATCCTGCACGGCGACGCGGCTTCCGAGGCGTTCCTGTCGGAGGTGGTCGGCGCGGCGCAGTGGCCCGGCAAGCGCCACTGGAACATGGAGTCGATCTACGAATACGGTGCGCGCGCCGGCTTCTGGCGACTGCACCGCATGTTCACGGCGGCCGGCATCAGGCCGACCGTCTATGGCGTGGCTTCTGCGCTGGCCCGCTCGCCCGACCAGACGGCCGCCATGAAGACGGCGGGCTGGGAGATGGCCAGCCACGGGCTGCGCTGGATCGACTACCGCGACCACGAGGAAGCGGTGGAGCGCGCGGATCTCGTGGAGGCGATCAGGCTGCACACCGAAGTCGTCGGCGAGGCGCCGAAGGGCATGTATCTCGGACGCACATCGGTGTGGTCGGTGCGCCTGTGCGCGGCCGAACACTGCTTCGACTGGATCTCGGATACCTACGACGACGACCTGCCCTACTGGCTCGACCATGACGGGCACGGCAACGGCATCGAGCCGCAGCTCGTCATCCCTTACACGCTCGACGCCAACGACATGCGCTTCGCCACCGCGCAGGGGTTCAACTCGGGCGACCAGTTTTTCGCCTATCTCAAGGACGCGTTCGACACGCTTTATGCGGAAGGGAAGGCTGGCCGACCGAAGATGATGTCGATCGGGCTGCATTGCCGCCTGATCGGCCGGCCGGGCCGGGCCGCCTCGCTGCAGCGCTTCATCGACTATGTGCAGGGCCACGAGCGCGTGTGGATGCCGACACGCGGCGAGATCGCGGCGCACTGGCGCGCGACGCATCCCTACCGGCTGCCGGGCTTGCGGCCGAGCCGCATGGACCGCGACAGTTTCGTCGAGCGCTTCGGCGGCATTTTCGAGCATTCAGCCTGGATAGCCGAACGCGCCTTCGAGCTGGAACTCGGTCCTGCGCATGATAGCGCCGGCGGTCTGCACAATGCGCTCGTCCGCATCTTCCGCTCGGCCAGCGAGGCGGAGCGGCTGGGCGTGCTCAGGGCGCATCCGGACCTTGCCGGCAAGCTGGCGAAGGCGAAGCGGCTGACGGCGGAATCGACCGCCGAGCAGGCGTCGGCCGGACTCGACGCTCTGACCGACGAGGAGCGGGCGACGTTCGAGAAGCTCAACGCCGACTATGTCGAGAAATTCGGCTTCCCCTTCATCATCGCGGTGAAGGACAACACCAAGGCGAGCATCCTCGCCGCTTTCGGGCAGCGCATCGGCAACGACCCGGCAGAAGAGTTTGCCGCCGCCTGCCGGCAGGTGGAGCGCATCGCCGAATTGCGGCTCAAGGACATTCTTCCGGAGTAAACATGGCGGGATCGACCTACTACGCGCCGCATGGCGGGCTGCCGCCGCAGACACAGGTCCACACGGGCCGCGCGGTGTTTACCGAAGCCTATGCGGTGATTCCCAAGGGCGTGATGAGCGATATCGTCACGAGCTACCTGCCGTTCTGGGACAAGACCCGGCTGTGGATACTGTCACGGCCGCTGTCGGGGTTCTCCGAGACCTTCTCGCAATACATCATGGAAGTCGCGCCCGGCGGCGGCAGCGACCAGCCGGAGCCCGACGCCGATGCGCAGGGCGTGCTTTTCGTCGTCGAGGGCGAGATCGTGGTGACGCTCGACGGCGTGCCGCATGCGCTGAAACCCGGCGGCTATGCCTACCTGCCGCCGGCGAGCGGCTGGTCGCTGCGCAACCGCGGCTCGGGGGCCGCGCGCTTCCACTGGATCCGCAAGGCCTACGATTATGTCGAGGGCATCGACGTGCCGGAACCGCTTTTTCTCAACGAAGCGGATATCGTGCCCGCACCCATGCCGGACACCAACGGCACGTGGGCGACGACGCGGTTCGTCGATCCCTCGGACCTGCGCCACGACATGCATGTCACAGTCGTCACCTTCCAGCCCGGCGGGCTGATCCCATTCGAGGAGACGCATGTGATGGAGCACGGACTCTACGTGCTGGAGGGCAAGGCGGTCTACAAGCTCAACCGCGACTGGGTGGAGGTGGAGGCCGGCGACTTCATGTGGCTGCGCGCCTTCTGCCCGCAGGCCTGCTATGCCGGCGGGCCTGGCCCGTTCCGCTACCTGCTCTACAAGGACGTGAACCGCCACGCCGAGCTGAAGAGGTTCGGGCGGTGAAGCGCCTCGTCGCCCGCCCGCTGACCCGCGAGGCGTTCGCTGCTTTCGGCGAGGTGATAGACGATACCGGCACCAACCGCTTCTACATCAACGGCGGCAAAGCGGAGCGCATCCACGACCTTGCCACCGCCGAGGCGACCGGGCCGAATGCGCGCGTGATCCTGTCGCTGTTTCGCGGAACGCCTTACGACTTTCCGCTGACGCTGCGGTTTGTCGAGCGGCACCCGTTCGGCAGCCAGGCTTTCGTGCCGCTGTCGCCCGCCCCCTTTCTCGTCGTGGTGTGCGCCGATACGCCGGACGGCCCGGGCGAGCCGCAGGCCTTCATCACCGCGCCGGGTCAGGGTGTGAACTACCCCCGCGGGCGCTGGCACGCGGTGCTGACGCCGATCGGAGCGAACCAGGACTTTCTCGTGGTCGACCGAACCGGCGACGGCAACAATCTCGAGGAATTCCACTTCGCCGAACCCTACGAGGTGCAACTGCCGTGAGCGCCCACGACATCGACTTCCTGAACCGCCTGTTCGACGTTATTGAGAACGACGTGGTGCCGAAGACCGAGGCTGGCGTCGCTGCCGGCAACAAGCTGTTTGGCGCGGCGATTCTGCGGAAGTCGGACCTGTCCGTCGTCGTCGCCGAAACCAACAACGAGATGGAAAACCCGCTCTGGCACGGCGAGGTGCATGCGCTGAAGCGCTTCTACGAATTGCCCAGAGCGGACAGGCCGGACCCGAAAGACTGCATTTTCCTCGCCACGCACGAGCCCTGCTCGCTGTGCCTGTCGGCCATCACGTGGACCGGTTTCGACAATTTCTACTACCTGTTCAGCCATGAGGATTCGCGCGACTCCTTTGCGATCCCGCATGATCTGCGCATCCTGAAGGAGGTGTTCACGCTCGATCCCGGCGGCTACCGAGCCGAGAACGCCTATTGGAAGAGCTTCAACCTCAAGAAGCTGGCGCGCGAACTCGACCCGCTGACGCGTACCTTCGCGGAGAAGCGCATCGCTTCGCTGGAAGCGGCCTACGAGGACTTGTCGAACACCTATCAGGCGTCGAAGGACGACAACGACATTCCCCTGAACTGAGCCGCTCCTGCGGGTGGCAGAGCGCAACTCTTGCGCAGGGGCAGGGCCCTCACCACATCCTTGTCATCGGAGGTGCCACGACACGATGACCACGACCCGTTTCGACGAGTTTCTCGCCCGCTTCGGCCGCAAGCCGGAAGCGACCGAAGGCGAGGTGCGCGCCGATTTCTGGCGCACCGCCAAGCGCGCGGCGGCCAAGGTTCCGTTCATGGACGAGGTGGTCGCTGCCTACTACGCGGCGCTGGACAGCCGCACGCCCTTCAAGGCGCGCATGACGCTGCTGGCGGCGCTCGGCTATTTCGTCATGCCGGCCGACCTTGTGCCGGATTTCGTCGCCCTGCTCGGCTTCACCGACGACATTGCGGTGCTGTCGGCGGCCATCGCCGCGGTGCGCCCGCATATCAAGGACGGCCACCGCAAGGCGGCGCGCGACGCGCTGGCTAACGCCTGACCTACTGCACCAGAAAGAACGCCTCGATATCGGCGGTCGCCTTTCTCAATACGGGAAGCGCGGCCGCCTTCAGTTTCGCCGGCGTATAGCGTGCTGACTGCGCGGGAACGTTGATGGCGCCGACGATGCGGCCCGAGCGCTCGCGGATCGGTACCGCAATCGACATCAGGCCCATTTCCAGTTCCTCGTCCACCAGCGCGTAGCCGTCGCGCGCGGCGTCGGCGATGGCGCGCATCAGCGCGGCGGGATCGGTCTGCGTTTTCGGCGTGTTCTGCACCAGCTTCGAGCGCGACAGGACGCCGGGCAGGTCGGCCGGCGCCAGCCCGCCGAGCAGCACGCGGCCCATCGAGGTACACCATGCCGGCAGCCGCGTGCCGACATGCAGCGACACCGACATGATGCGCTCGCCGGGCACACGGGCGACATAGACGACGTCGGTGTCGGCCAGCACGGCGGCCGAGCAGGATTCGTTCAGAGCCTCGGCGACCGCGCGCATGTGCGGCAGCGCGAACTCCCACAGCGGCACACCGGTGAGCCAGGAGCGCGCCAACGTCAGCAGGCGTGGCGTGAGCAGGAATAGCCTGCCTTCCTGCCGCGCATGTCCGGTCGCCACCAGAGTGAGCAGAAGCCGTCGCGCGCCCGCACGGGTCAGGCCCACCGCTTCGGCGGTGTCGGTCAGGGTCAGACCGCGCGGGTGGGCGGCCAGCGCGTCGAGCACGGCCAGCCCCTTTTCCAGCGAACCGACGTGATCGGTCCGACGCGGCTGGCCGGAGCCTTCGTCCGACGTTGACTTGGGGGCAGCGTTCATCTACGGAATATCGCATACGAAACTTCTGTTCGCAATCCGAACATTCAGGCGAAGCGAGCGATGGACAAGATATTCCCGGGCATCGCCGAGGCGATTGCCGACATCCAGGACGGCATGGATGTGATGATCGGCGGCTTCGGCGGGGCGGGCGCGCCGATCGAGTTCATCCACGCGCTGGTCGAGCGCTACAAGAAGACAGGCAGCCCGGGCCGTCTGACGATCATCAACAACAACGCCGGCAACGGCAAGATCGGCATCGCCGCCATGATCGACGCCGGCATGGTGGCGAAGATGGTGTGCTCGTTTCCGCGCTCGTCCGACCCGCGCGCCTTCACCGAGAAATACCTTGCCGGCCAGCTTGCCCTCGAGCTGGTGCCGCAGGGCACGCTGGCCGAGCGCATCCGCGCCGGCGGCGCGGGCATCCCCGCCTTCTACACGCCGTCGAGCTTCGGCACCCAGCTCGCCGAGGGCAAGCCGATCGCCGAGTTCGAGGGCCGCAAATACGTGCAGGAGCGTTGGCTCAAGGCCGATGTCGCGCTCATCAAGGCTGAGACGGCCGACCGGAAGGGCAACCTCACCTATCGCAAGGCAGCGCGCAATTTCTCGCCCCTGATGGCGATGGCGGCGAAGCTGACCATCGTGCAGGCCCGCAGGGTGGTGGAGCCGGGCGAGATCGATCCCGAACACGTCGTCACGCCGGGTATCTTCGTCGACCGCGTGGTCGAGGTTGCGGACGCCGTGCAGGAGGAAGCGCTGCTGCGGTCGAGCGCCTCTAAGGCGGGAGCAAAGTCATGAGCGCCAAGCTTTCCAACGCGCAGATCGCCTGGCGCGCCGCGCAGGACCTGCCGGACGGTGCCTACGTCAATCTCGGCATCGGCTTTCCCGAGATGATCGCCAAGTTCAAGCCGGACGGCCGCGAGGTGATCTACCACACGGAGAATGGCATCCTCGACTTCGGCGAGGCGCCGCCGGCGGGGCAGGAGGACTGGGACCTCATCAACGCCGGCAAGAAGGCGGTCACCGCCAATCCGGGCGCCGCATTTTTCCACCACGCGGACAGCTTTTCCATGGTACGCGGCGGGCATCTGGATATCGCGGTGCTCGGCGCTTACGAAGTTGCCGAGAACGGCGACATCGCCAACTGGAGCACCGGCCCCGGCTCGGTGCCGGCCGTTGGCGGCGCGATGGATCTCGTCCACGGCGCCAAGCAGATCTGGGTCGTCACCGACCACGTCACCAAGGACGGCAAGCCGAAGCTGCTCAAGCACTGCCGCCTGCCGCTGACCGGCGTCGGCTGCGTGACCACCGTGTTCACCAGCCTTGCGGTGGTCGACATCAAGAATGGCCGCTTCGTGCTGCGCGAGAAGCTGCCCTCGATCAGCGTGGAAGAGCTGCAGGCCGTGACTGAAGCGACGCTGGTGGTCGGAGACAAGGTCGGCGACCTCGTCGTGCCCAACGTCTGATCCGGGCTATCGATATGACCGAAGCCTATATCTGCGACTATATCCGCACGCCGATCGGCCGCTTCGGGGGCTCGCTGTCGTCGGTGCGCCCCGACGACCTCGGCGCGATCCCGCTCAGGGCGCTGATGGCGCGCAACGGGTCGGTCGACTGGGACGCGGTCGAGGACGTGGTCTTCGGCTGCGCCAACCAGGCCGGCGAGGACAACCGCAACGTGGCGCGCATGGCGACGCTGCTGGCCGGGCTGCCGGTCGGCATCCCCGGCTCGACGGTCAACCGGCTGTGCGGTTCGGGCATGGACGCGCTCGGCATCGCGGCTCGCGCCATCAAGGCCGGCGAAGCGGAACTGATGATCGCGGGCGGCGTCGAGTCCATGAGCCGCGCGCCCTTTGTCATGCCCAAGGCGTCCGAAGCCTTCTCGCGCAACGCCGAGATCTACGACACCACCATCGGCTGGCGCTTCGTCAATCCGCTGATGAAGAAGCAGTACGGCGTCGATTCCATGCCGGAAACCGGCGAGAACGTCGCCGAGGAGTTCAAGGTCTCGCGTGCCGATCAGGACGCGTTCGCAGCCCGCAGCCAGGCCAAGGCGGTCGCGGCGCAGGGCAATGGCAGGCTCGCGAAGGAGATCACCGCCGTCAGCATTCCGCAGCGCAAGGGCGATCCGGTCGTCGTCGACAGGGACGAGCACCCGCGCGCCGGAACCACGATAGAGGTGCTGGCCAAGCTCGGCACGCCGTTCCGTAAGGAAGGCGGTACGGTGACGGCGGGCAACGCGTCGGGCGTCAATGACGGCGCGGCAGCGCTCATCGTGGCCTCGGAAGCCGCGGCGAAGAAGCATGGCCTGACCCCGATTGCCCGCGTGCTGGGACTCGCCACCGCCGGTGTGCCGCCGCGCATCATGGGCATCGGCCCGGCACCGGCGACGCAGAAGCTGTGCGCGCGGCTCGGCATCAAGCCCTCGGCCTTCGACGTGATCGAACTCAACGAAGCCTTCGCCTCCCAAGGCATCGCCGTGCTCCGCGAACTCGGCATTGCGGAGGACGCGGAGCACGTGAACCCGAACGGCGGCGCCATTGCGCTCGGCCATCCGCTCGGCATGTCGGGCGCGCGGATTGCCGGCACAGCGGCGCTGGAACTGCGCGAGCGCGGTGCCAAGCTGGCGCTGGCGACGATGTGCATCGGCGTCGGCCAGGGCATCGCGATCGCGCTGGAGCAGGTTTGACGGCTCAGGCCGTCCAGTCCTCGACGGCCAATCCAGGGACATAGCGGAAGGCGCGGTCGCTGGAAACGAGCGTCGCCTCAGTTTCGAGCGCATGTGCGGCAATCAGCATGTCCAACGGCTGAAGCGCTTTGCCGATGCGGCGCATCTCGGCGCGGAGGGCGCCGTAGACTTCGGATGTCGTCTCAGTCCAAGGCAAGATTGGCACCTCGCGGAAGAAATCATCCGCGTTGCGCGCCAGCCGGATGGCTTGCGGTTTTGATTCGAGGACGTATCGGATCTCTCCGTAGGTTATGGCGGATACGCGCACGCCCTTCGTGCCTTCTTTCACCAGCCGCGCATCGAAAATCGCCGAATGCCGGTGAATGGCTGCGCTGACTGCATTCGTATCGAACAGCCAGAGCCTCATTCGAACGGATCGTCGCGTATCTGTCCGTCCTGCTCCCGATCTTCCATGAAACCTTCAAGTTCCTCGGGCGGAATTTCGGCGCGAGACTTGAAGAAGGCATCCCAGTTTCCCGTCGGCTCAGGACGCTTACGCTTCGGAGACAGCGTCACCTCTCCGGGCAGCGGACCGGGGCGAAACTCAACCTCGGTGCCGTCGAACCTGTATTCGGCTGGAATGCGCACCGCCTGGCTGCGGCCGTTCTTGAACAGCTTGCCTGTCTTCGGCTGCTTTTGTTCCGGCTTGTTCGGATGAATATTCATCGGCGCCTCCGATGGTCTATACCATTGATATAGACCATCCGAAGGATGGTATCAACGAAGCGCCTACCGCCCTTCCCGATACCACATGCCGCCGAGGGCGAAGAGCAGCAGGCCGAGACCGAGGAAGCCTGCGAAGAGCGGCGTGCGGCTGACCGATTTCAGCACGCTGTCGCTGGTGGTGCGCAGGCCGATCCAGTCGCGGCCGGACGCGGTGGCGCCGGGGCGCACAGGTACGATACCCGGCAGCGACACGCCGCCGGTCATGCCGCGCTCGATGCGTCGGACGCTGCCGCCGGTGGCCGCCGCCAGCGGCGCCAGCTTCTCGGTGGTCGACACCACGTCCTGAAATTCGGGCGCGTTGACCGGGCCGACATGGGCGAGCGTGGCGAGGTCGCCATTGCCGACCTGGTAGAGGCCGATCTCGTCCACGGCGACAGAGCCCGAGAATACGCCCGGTCCGTCCGCCGAAAGCGGGATGGCGAAGGTGCGGCCCGACGGCGAGATGACCTGCGCCGGCCCGGCCTGGTCCTCCATGGTCTGCCGCACGACCTCCAGCGTCATGCCGCGACCGTTGGCCGTCAGGCGCTCCTCTTCCAGCTCCGGTTCCTTCATCAGCCAGTGCGCGATGCGCCGGTAGAGCTGCACGTGAGGGCCGCCACCCTCGAAGCCGCGCGCCCACAGCCAGCCCTGGTCGGACAGCAGCATGCCGACGCGGCCGTCGCCCTTGCGGTCGAGCAGCAGCAGAGGCTTCTCGTCAGGCCCCTGCATGACCACATGACCTTCGGGATTGTCGATGCCGATCAGGCGGAACCAGCGGCTCCAGTGCGGCGGCTCCTGGGCTGAGCCCTCCAGCGCGCGCGTCACGGGGTGGCGTTTGCCCGTTTCGGTCAGGCGCGGATAGAAGCCCTGCTCGACCACGTCGCCGTTCGGCATGGCGGGCAGCGCCGCCATCAACGGGGTGCGGGCGATCGACTGTTCGCCGGAGAACTCGGGGCCGGCCGCGATCAGCAGAGCGCCGCCGTTCTGCACATATTCGGCGATGTAGTCGTAATAGAGGATCGGCAGCACGTCGCGGTGCTTGTAGCGGTCGAAGATGATCAGGTCGAAGTCGTTGATCTTCTCGACGAACAGTTCGCGCGTCGGGAAGGCGATCAGTGACAGTTCGTTGATCGGCGTGCCGTCCTGCTTCTCCGGTGGGCGCAGGATTGTGAAGTGCACGAGGTCGACCGAGGCGTCGGACTTGAGCAGGTTGCGCCAGGTGCGCTCGCCGGCATGCGGCTCGCCGGAGACCAGCAGCACGCGCAGGTTTTCGCGGATGCCGTCGACAATGGCGATGGCGCGGTTGTTAGCGTCGGTCAGTTCGCCCGGCGTCGGCGCAATCGCCAGTTCGACGATGTTGCGGCCGGCGGTGGTGATCGTGGTGGCGAACGGCATCTCCTCGCCGATCACGGCCTGCCGGATCACCCGCTGCTCGCCGTTCACCGAGATGCGAACGTCGACCGTGCCGGTCTCGCCCGGCGCGCCGATGACGCGATAGGTCATCTCAAGCTCGCGGCCGACGATGGCGAAACGAGGCGCCCGCTCGAAGCGGATGCGGCGGTCGCGCTCGTCCTCGTCGCCGGCGATCAGCGCATGCAGCGGACCGCCGAAATCGGGCGCCGCCTCAGGCGTGTCGTGCACCTGCCCGTCGGTGACCATGACGGCGCCGCCGATGCGCGAGGGCGGCACGTCGCGGAAGGCGCTCTCGAGCGCGCCGAAGAGGCGCGTTTCCGTGCGGTCGTCCTGCGCGTCGGCGCGGCCGGCCTCGACGGTGCGCACCTCGAACTGACCGAGCCGGGCGAGCCGCGCCTGCAGTTCGGCCACGGCCGCGTCGGTGGTCTGCGTGCGCTCGCCGATATCCTGGCTCTGGCTGCGGTCGACCACCAGCGCCACGACGCTCTTCAGCGCCTCGCGCTCCTCGTCGAGCACGACCGGGTTGACCAGCGCCAGCGCGAGCGCAGCCCCCGCGAGCGCCCGGAGCCACGCGCCGCGCTGGCGCATCAACAGGCCTGCGAGCGCCAGCAGGGCCACCGGAACGACTATCGCGCCCAGCCAGAACCAGGACACCAGCGGCTCGAAGGCGATCGAGAGGTTCATTGGCCGAGCCTCTCAAGCAATACCGGCACATGGACCTGATCGGATTTGTAGTTGCCGGTCAGCATGTACATCATGATGTTGATGCCGCCGCGCATGGCCCACAGCCGCTGCAGTGGATCGTTGGGCACGGTCGGCAGCATCGGGTTCCCGGCGGCGTCCACGGCCCACGCGCCTGCGAGGTCGTTGGCGGTGATCATGATCGGGGTGACGCCATCGCCGGTGCGAACCGGACGGTTGTCGGTGTTGGTGGCGTCGAGCGAGGATTCCACCCAGAGCGGGCTGCCAGAGAAGCGGCCCGGGAACTCGTTCATAATGAAGAACGCCTTGGTCAGAACGTGATCCGGCGGCACCGGCTCCAGCGGCGGCACGTTGAGCGTCGACAGGATTTCGCGCAGGCGCTGCGTCGCCGGGCTGGCGTCGTTGGCGCCGAACCCGGTGGAGAACTGGTCGCGCGTGTCGAACAGCACCGTGCCGCCCTGCTGCATGTAGGCGTCGATACGGGCGATTGCCGCGGGCGACGGCATCGCGGCGGCTGCGTCGATCGGCCAGTAGATCAGCGGGTAGAAGGCGAGTTCGTCCTGCGCGATGTCGACGCCGACGGGATCGCCCGGCTCCAGCGCGGTCTTCTCGGTGAGGAAGCGCGACAGGCCGGTCAGGCCGGCGCGGCTGATCGAGTCGATGGAGGAATCGCCGGTTATCACATAGGCGGCGCGGGTGACGGTGATGGCGTCGATCGCGGCCTGGTCCTCGGGGCGCATATCCTGAGCGTCAGCGCCGCCTGATGAGGCCAGCAGCAGGGCCAGCCCGGCCAGCGCGCCGGCGGCTGCGCCCGCGGCGCCGCGCCGCGCGCCGCGCCTGCGCGCAAAGGCGCCGCCCATCCAAAGCACCGCCAGCATGTCGAGGATCATCAGCGCCAGCGCTGCGGCGAAGAGCGGGCCGCGCAGCGGCTGCGACTGGTCGGCGGCGTAGGCGGCCTCGGTAACCGGCAAAGGCGTCTGCGGCCGCACGATGGGCGCCAGCTCGGTGCCGGGCGCCATCAGATTGTGCGCCAGCACGCCTTCCTCGCCGCCATAGAGGCCGGGCGGGTTATCCAGCGTCACCGCGGGCTCGACGCCGGCCGACAGGTCGAGGGGCCGGGCTTCCGGGGGCGGCGGGACGATGCCGCCGTCGGCGGCGATCATGCGGTAGGGCGGCAGCGCGGCGCGGCCGCCTTCCGCCGCCTGGTCAAGGCGGCCCTGGTTGCGCGAGAGCTGAACAAGGCGGCGCAGCATCTCCACGAAGCTACCCGAAATCGGCAGGTTCGACCATGTCGCCTCGGGCGTGACGTGGAACAGCACCAGCGTCCCGTCCTCGCGCCGCGCGCCGGTGACCAGCGGCGTGCCGTCGGCGAGCGTCGCCCAGGTGCGCTCCACAATGTCGGGCGTCGGCTGCGCCAGCACCTGCCGGGTCACCGTCACCTCGTTGGGCGGCGTCAGGTCGGCGAAGGGACCGCCGGCCGGAAAGTCGCTCACCGGCTGCGGCTCGGTCCACGACAGCGCGCCGCCCATGGAACGCTCGCCGATGCGCAGCGTCACCGGCAGCAGATCGTCATCGACCTCGGCTGCCGCCAGCCTCGACCCGGCGAAGCGCACCAGCGTTCCGCCGCCCTCGACCCATTCGGTCAGCGCGCGGTGCGCCTCCTCCGGCAGGATGCCGACATCGGCCATCACGATCATCGCCGGTTTCTGTTCCAGCAGCGCGGGGACCGCCACGGTCAGGTCGGCGCTTTCGGCCTCGACCAGATCCGCGAACGGCTCCATGGCGCGGCGAATATAGTAGAGCGGCGACAGCAGGGGCTGCGCCTGATCTGCTTCGGCCGCCGAGATCAGGCCGACGCGGCGCCGGCGCGAGTTCTCGTCCAGCATGCGTACGCTCGCAGCCTGATTTTCCCCGTCGACCGCGATCGAGGCGAAGTCGTTGCGCAGCTCGAAGGGCAGGCGGAACTCGCCGCTGGCTTGCGTCTCGCCGGCGCCGAAGGCAATGGCCGTGTCGGCGATGCGGCGGCCGCGCTCGTCGAAGGCGCCGACGCTGACACGGCGCGGCGCGGGGTCGCCCGGCGCGCGCACGGCGGCGACCGACAGGGCGTCGACGCCGTTTTCCGTGCCGGTCAGCGCCACCATCGGCAGGCGCTCGGGCTCGACCCAGACAAGGCGCGCGGCGCCGGCGGAAAGCAGCGCGTTGAACGCTTCGGCATCCCCCGGCTGTGCCAGCCCGTCGGACAGCACCGCGATGGCCGCACCCGGCAATTCGGTAAGGGCTCCTGCAACGCGGCCGAAGGTGTCGGCGCGGCGCGGCGGCAGCGGGCGCGGGACGGCGGCGTTGAGCTTCTCGCGCGCCGCGGCGCCGTCGAACGGCCCGATCTCGGCATTGGCGGCGTCGGCGGTGAAGGCGAGCACGATCGGCACGCTTTCGGCCTCTGCGTCGGCGATCAGGCGTTGCGCGGTCGCCACGCGCAACTCCCAGTCATTGGCGCTCGCCCAGCTGTTGTCGACGACCAGCGCCAGAGCCGTACCGCCGGCCGGCAGCCGCTCGCGCGGGTTGAAGACGGGTTCGGACAGCGCAAGGATCACCAGCGCCGCCATCAGCAGGCGCAGCAAGGTCAGCCACCACGGGCTGCGGTGCGGCGTCTCCTCGCGCTTCAGCACCATGGCGAGGATGCGCAGCGGCGGGAACAGCTCCGTCCGCGGCTTGGGCGGGGTGAGGCGCAGCAGCCACCAGATCACCGGCAGGGCGACCAGCCCGGCGAGGATCAGCGGCGCGCCGAAGGAGAGCGGCAGCATCAGCGCGCCCCCGACAGGTGGCCGACCTCCTCGCCCATGGCGAGGTGGACTTTTACCAATGCCTCGGAGGCGAGGCGGTCGGTGTGGTTGACCGTGTAGCTCCAGCCGAGCCGCTTGCACCACGAAGACAGCTCTTCGCGGCGGGCGCGGTAGATGCGGCGATAGTCCTCGGCCAACGTCTCGGCGCGGCCGGCGGTCAGCCGCTCGCCCGTCTCGGGATCGCGGAACTCGGTGCGGCCGGCATAGGGGAAGGTTTCCTCCACCGGGTCGGCGACTTCGAGGAGATGCGCCCGCACGCCGCGAGTGGCGAGCGGGTCCAGCCACTCCCTGATCTCGTCGACCGGGTCGAGGAAATCCGATGCGATGACGATGTCGGAAAAGCGACGCACCGGAAACAGATCGGGCCGTGCAACGCCCGCATCGGCGTGCACAAGCCTTGCCGCGATGCGCTCGGCCCCGTTTCGGGCGGTAAACGTGTCGGTCAGGCCCGGCCAGCCGATGCGCTCGCCGCTGCGCGACAGCAACTCGGCCAGCGCCAGGATCAGCACCAGCGCGCGCGACTCCTTCGAAACCGTCGCGACTTCGGATTTGTAGAGCATGGAGGGCGATGGGTCGGCCCACAGCCACACGGTGTGGGCCGCCTCCCATTCGCGGTCGCGGATATAGGTGTGGTCGTCGCGGGCGGAGCGACGCCAGTCGATGCGCGCGGTCGCCTCGCCTTCGACATAGGGGCGGAACTGCCAGAAATTCTCGCCAATGCCGCGGCGGCGGCGACCGTGCCAGCCGGCGATGACAGTGGAGACGACGCGGCGCGCCTCGACCAGCAGGTCCGGCACCAGCGAAGCCCGCAGCCGCGCCCGCGCCAGAGCATCTGGCGTGAGGACATGACCGACCGCTTCGCCGATGGTCGCCAATGGGCTACCCTTGCGCCTTCACCAGCCGGGCGATGACGTCGCGCACGCTCATGCCCTCGGCACGCGCCGCGAAGGTCAGCGCCATGCGGTGCTGGAGCACCGGCTCGGCCAGAGCGTGCACGTCGTCCACCGAGGGCGCGAGCCGGCCGTCGTAGAGAGCGCGGGCACGGGCGCACAGCGTGAGCGCCTGCGAGGCGCGCGGGCCGGGACCCCAGGCGACGTGCTTGTCCGTATCGGCATGCCCCTGACCGGGCCGGGCGGAGCGCACGAGGTTGAGAATGGCCTCGACCACGCTTTCGGGCACCGGCATGCGGCGGATGAGGGTCTGGATCTCCTTCAGCCGATCCGCGGTCAGCACCGGTGCGGCGCGCTGGTCGGAAACGCCCGTCGTCTCGATCAGGATACGGCGCTCGGCCTCAAGCTCGGGATAGTCGATGTCGACCTGCATGAGGAAGCGGTCGAGCTGCGCCTCGGGCAGGGGATAGGTGCCCTCCTGCTCCAGCGGGTTCTGGGTGGCGAGCACGTGGAAGGGCGATGGCAGATCGTGGCGGTGGCCGGCGACGGTGACGTGGTACTCCTGCATCGACTGCAGCAGGGCCGACTGCGTGCGCGGGCTGGCGCGGTTGATCTCGTCGGCCATCAGCAGCTGCGCGAAGATGGGGCCGGAGATGAAGCGGAAGGAACGCTTGCCGCCCGAATCCTGCTCCAGCACCTCGGAACCGAGGATGTCAGACGGCATCAGGTCGGGCGTGAACTGGATGCGGTTGGTGTCGAGGCCGAGCACGATGCCCAGCGTCTCCACCAGCTTGGTCTTGGCGAGACCCGGAACGCCGACCAGCAGCGCGTGGCCGCCAGCTAGCAGCGCAACCAAAGTGCGCTCGACGACAGCCTGCTGGCCAAAGATGACCTTTCCGACGCCTTCGCGCACCCGGGCGATATCTGCCAGCGCGCGTTCGGCCTCGGCGATCATCTCCTTTTCGCCGAGCGGCTTGTCCTTCAGCATTACGCTCATGCAGTCCCCGTTCCTTCTCCGGCGGAAGCCGCCGACCATGACCCAAGGGCAGCTGCGCGGCCGATTTTTTGCCGCGGCAAGTCCGCCGCTGTCGCGACACCGCGACTCATGATCTTTGTGCAATGCCGCATTGGCAACTTAAGACAGCGCCTGTTGCTGACAAGCGCGCCCACAGTGACTATTTCGTGACGATGCACAGAGACGACGAAGCGCTGGAAGCCGGTCTCGCAAGGGCTTCCGATACGGCAGGGTTGCAGGCGCTGATCGCCCGCGCCGCCCGCGCCGGCAAGGGCCTGCCGCCGGTCGAGCGCTGGAACCCGCCCTTCTGCGGCGACCTCGACATGGAGATCAGGGCCGACGGTACCTGGTTCTACCTCGGCACGCCGATCGGGCGGGCGACGCTGGTGCAGCTGTTCTCCACGGTGTTGCGTAAGGATGAGGACGGCAAGACCTATCTGGTCACGCCGGTCGAACGCGTTGGCATCCGCGTTCAGGACGCGCCGTTCGTGGCGGTGGAGATGAACGTGTCGGGCGCGGGCGGGGCGCAGGTCCTGACCTTCCGCACCAATGTCGGCGACGTGGTCGAGGCGGGACCGGATCATCCCGTGCGCTTCGTCGACGAGCGCGATACGGGCGGGCTGAAACCCTACCTGCACGTGCGCGGGCGGCTGGAAGCGCTTGTGGCGCGGCCGGTCATGTACGAAATGGTCGAGATCGGCGAGGAAATCGAGGTCGAAGGCAAGGCCATGTTCTGCGTGCGCTCGAAGGGCGCGGTATTCCCGATCATGCCGGTCGAGCGGCTGGAGGCGCTGTCGGCATGAGTATTGTGGACGCACCCCGCGCAGACATGAGCGCGACGGAATTTCGCCGTCGTGCCAAGGCGGCCGGATCGGTCGCGCGCGGCACCAATGAGTTCGGCGACCATCGGCTCAACCCCGACCTTCACGGTCTCTTCGTCAATGCCAAGTTGCGCGAGGCTGCCGTGCTGGTGCCTGTCGTGGATCGCGGCAGGGACGCCAGCGTCATCCTCACCCAGCGCACGGAAGCGTTGAAGGCGCATCCCGGGCAGATCGCCTTTCCGGGCGGGCGCGTCGATGCCGAGGACCGCGACGTCGAGCACGCCGCGATGCGCGAGGCGATGGAGGAAATCGGACTGGACGCGGGGCATATCGAGATCGTCGGGCGTCTGCCGGACTATGTGTCGGGCAGCGGATACCGCATCGTGCCGGTGCTTTCGGTGGTGCGGCCGGGCTTCCGCCTGACGCTCAATCCGGACGAAGTCGACTCGGTCTTCGAGGTACCGCTCGGCTTCCTGATGGACCCCGCCAACCACCGCCGTCAGAGCCGCACATGGGCCGACAAGGAGCGCTTCTTCTACGAGATGCCGTTCGGCGACCGCTACATCTGGGGCGTCACGGCCGGCATCATCCGCACGCTCTACGAGCGGCTGTACGCCGGCCCCGAGGCAGCAAGGCCGGGAGCATGAGCGCCTCGGTTGCCGGCGCCGCGTGGCTGGCGGAGCCGGCGCTCCAGACGCTGCTTTCGGTGTTGTCGCAAGGCGGCGAGACCGCGCGGGTGGCGGGCGGCGCAGTGCGCAACACGCTGCTCGGCGAGCCGGTCGGCGACGTCGACATCGCCACCACGAATCTTCCGGACGAGACGGTGCGGCGCGCCGAGGCGGCAGGCTTCCGCGCGGTGCCCACCGGCATCGAACACGGCACGGTCACCGTGGTGGCGGACGGCCGCGGCTACGAGGTCACGACGCTGCGCGCCGATATCGAGACCGACGGCAGGCGCGCCAGGGTCGTGTTCGGCCGCGACTGGAAGGCCGATGCCGAGCGGCGCGACTTCACCGTAAACGCGCTCTACGCCGATGCCGACGGCACGGTGCACGATCTTGTCGGCGGGCTGGTCGACATCGCCTCGCGCACGTTGCGATTCATCGGCGATCCCGAGGCGCGTATCCGCGAAGATTACCTGCGCATCCTGCGCTTCTTCCGCTTCTTCGCCTGGTACGGGTCGGGCCGGCCGGATGCCCAAGGGCTGAAGGCCTGCGCGCGGCTGAAGGACGGGCTTGCGCGGTTGTCCGCGGAGCGGGTCTGGGCCGAGCTGCGAAAGCTGCTTTCCGCGCCGGACCCCGGGCGCGCGGCCTTATGGATGCGGCAGGCCGGCGTGCTGACGCTCGTGCTGCCGGAATCGGAGAAATGGGGGATCGACGCGCTGCCCGGTCTCATCGCGGCGGAGAAAGCGCTGGGCTGGGCGCCGGACGCGATGACGCGGATCGCGGCGATCGTGCCGCCCGACACGCAGCGCATGAAGGCGCTCGGCGAGCGGCTGAAGATGTCGAAGGCCGAGACCTCGCGGCTGGTCGACTGGGCGTCGGCCGACGCGGCCCGGCCCGAGCGAAGCGACGCGGCGCTGGCGCGGGAACTCTATCGTCGCGGCGTCGACGGTGCGCGCGACCGCCTGCGGCTGGCGCTCGCCTCGACACGCGAAAAGGCCGGGAACGATGCCGAGGCAATGAAGGAGGCGGCGGGGCTCGGACGCCAGCTCAAATATCTCGAAGGCTGGTCGAAGCCGCGCTTCCCGCTCTCGGGCCGCGATCTGGAACAGGTCGGCGTGCCGGCCGGGCCGAAGATGGGCGAGATGCTGAAGGCGCTTGAGGCGTTGTGGGTCGAGGGCGGCTTCGCCGTCGACCGCGACGCGCTGCTTCAGCGCGCCGCGGAAATGGCGAAAGACTAAGCCGCGTCGCGAACCTTCTCGATGCGCGAGCGGATGGCCTCGACCATGGTTTCGCGGATCGTGTCCTCGCCATGCGTCTCGCGCATATGCTGCACGGCGCGGCGCATGACCTCCGCTTCCTCCTGATGGCGCGTGTGCCAGTCGCAGCCGGGCACCAGCGAACCGCAGTGGAACTCTTTCATGGCGACCTCCTTGTCGTTCTGGTCGGAAGCGACAGCATAACACAAAACCGGGCCGGAAGTTGCTGTTGTTCGCTTAAGTGAACATCCGCTGCGTCTCCGCAATCTCGTCCTTCAGCCATGTCTTGAAGTCAGCGACCTTCCTGTCTTCACGGCGATGCGGCGAGGTGACGAGATAGTAGCCCGCACCGGTCTTCATCCGTTGCGGGAAGGGTTGCACCAGCGTTCCGGCCTGCAGCGGATATTGGGCCAGTATCTGCCAGCCGAGGAACACGCCTTGCCCCGCTATGGCCGCGTCCAGCGCCAGTGCGGCGTCGGTGAAGCTGTTGCCGATCGCCAGATCAGCTTCGCGCATTCCGAACTGCGCGAGCCAGACATCCCATGACACCGACGAATGCGCGTCGACCACGACCGGCACGCGCGGCAGGTCGCGCGGTTCCAGCAGGCGGCCCGCGAGGGCGGGGGCGCAGACCGGAAAAACCTCCTGATCCATGAACCACTCCGCCTTCACGCCGGGCCAGTCGCCAGGGCCGACGCGGATGGCGAGATCGATATCGGAGGTATCCAGGTCCACGAGAGCGGTTGTGGCGTCGAGGCGCACGCGGATGTCGGGGCGGCGCTCCGCGAAGCGCGCCAGCCGAAACACCAGCCATTTTGCGGCGAAGACCGGCGCGACCGATATCGTGAGGATGTCGGCTTCCTGCCGTCGCGCCGTCGTCACTGCTGCTTCCAGTTCGCGGAAGCCGGCGGCAAGCCGCGGCAGGATCGCCGCGCCGAACTCCGTCGGGCGGAAGCCCTCGCGCGTGCGCTCCAGTACCGGGCGACCCAACTGCTCCTCGGTCCGGATGACGTGCTGACTGACCGCGCCCGGCGTGACGCCGAGCTCGTCGGCGGCCTTCTGCAACGAGCCCAGCCGCGCCGCCGCTTCCAGCGCGCGCAGGCCGTTCAGATGCACCCGGTTCAGCTCACGCATCGAGAAAACCTATAGGGCAGCGCAACCAATCTGGATTGAGACAGGGCCGCATGGGGCGCATTGATGAGCCCTGTCCACAAGGAGGACAAGTCCATGTTCGAGATTTTCTGGAAGCTGAAGCGCTCCGACACCGAGCTGGCCATTGAGCGTCGCGTCAACGCGAACGACCCGCTGGCGCATCCGGACATCGAGCGGATGAACGAGCGCGAGCTGGGCGACCTGCCGCTCGGCGCGCGGACGGCCGCGGCGCGTTCAGCGCGCGCCGATGTCGCCCGCGAGTGCCTTGCCTGCGGCTGACCCAGCCGGGTCCAGCGATGCGGTGAGCCATTCGCGCACCAGCCGCGCGTCCTCGTCGCCGATCATGTGGTTGGCATCGATCATGTGGGCCTTCACCCGTGCGCCGCGCTTGCGGAACATGTTTTCCAAGGCCGGTGCGAAGGGCGAATAGGTGGCGTCCGCCTTGCCGGCGATCGTCAGGATGTCGGCACCGGACAACGCGACGTCCGGCGCCTGTTCCAGCACCGGCATTGCCCGCAGCAATGCGGCGCGATGCACCAGGCCGGGGTGCAGCACAGACAGTGCGCCGATCAGGTTGGCGCCGTTGGAGTAGCCGAGGAACACCGCGTTTTCGAGGCTGAAGCCGTATTCCCGCGAGGCCGCGTGCAGAGAGACGGCGAAAGCGTCGGCCTCGGCGCGGATGTCGGCCTGGTCGAAGCTCGTCGGGGAAAGCCGCTTGTACCACCGCGTGGTGCCGGCCTGAACGAGACGACCGCGCACGCCGACCAGCGTGGCGTTGGGCGCGATCTTGGCGGCAAGCTCCATCAGCGTCTTCTCGTTCCCACCCGATCCGTGCAGCAGGATAAGCGTGCGCCCGCCCGGCTTCTCCGGTTTCTGGCACAGCCAGGTGAAGTCCGTGGCGCGCTGGACCGCGTCCGTGGCCGATGCAGCCAGCGCCGCGGTCGCCGCGGCTTCCCCGGCAGACGGCAGCATGCCGATCTTGTCGGCCGCAGCGGCTGCGAAAGTCATCGACATGGAGAAGGCGGCGCAAAGCGCAGCGGTGCGGGCATCACGAAACATGCGGTGCGGCGTTCCTGAATCCTGGGTCCGGTCTGGTGGTAGCGGACCCGGGTTCAATGAATGGTTGCCGCGGCCGTCCTGTCACGCGCCTTGAGGCATGATTTGCGGCGCGAATGCGGCAATTCGAACCGATTGAAGCGCAGTGTTGCGGGCATGGCACGGTTTGTTACAGCGCCGGGCGAGTTGTGATCGCCCGGCGCCCTTGCCGGGAGGCGCGCCGGCAAAAGCGCGCGCCGCCCGACTCGCTACGCCACGGGCGCGGCTACTTGGTGATCGTCACCTGCTCGGCCTGGCGATGGGTGCCGCTCTGGTCCCAGCTGATGTTGACCTTTGTGCCCGGCTTCAGGCCGGGATCCTTGAAGCCGTTCGGCAGCATGTAGGTCTGGTTGTCGTTGAGGGTCAGCGTCATCGCCTTGGAGTCGAAGGCCTTCACGGTGCCGCTTGCACTCTGTGCGGCGAAGGCGATCGGGGTGGCGGCGACGAGGGCGGCGATGGCCGCGGGGATGAGAAGCGTGCGCATGGCAAACACTCCTTCTTCAGTCTGGGCGAGCGCTCGTCCCTTCGAGGCGCCCGCCATGCCGGACCGTCGGGAGAGCGTCGCGTCGCGGTCGAAGAGAGGATCTTCCGCCGGCGCTTCCGGGTCCGGCGAGACAGATAAACCTGAAATCGCAGGAAGCTATTAGACTAAAAAGAAACCCGGCCGCGCCGCGGGCGCCGCAATCGGCTGCGTCGCGGCCACATTGAGGAGCGATCGCGGCAGCCGGATTCGCTCACGCGCATTTTACGGCACTCAAGCTCTCGGCACGAGCGGACCGACCTCGGTTCTCGGATCAGAGAGGATCTCGCGATTGTCCCGGTACTTTTCACAGGCGCGTCGGAGACGGCGCTTTTGCTCGAATCGATCCATCGAAGCTATTCTCGGAAATAGGGAACGAAAGGGCGTCGGATCGACTCCTGGAGCTAATCGCTCCTCGTTGGTTGCATACCACCAAACTTGAAAGACCTGGACTTCGACCGGCAAACGCCGCGTAAGGTTCAGGTAGTCGAGCCAGCCCATGAAAAGGACAGCGTCGTTTGATTCATCCTTGAATGAGGAAAACAAGGCTTCGTCGTCACGTACTGATACACCGTCCATCTTGTAGAAATTCTTGATTGCGTTCCAATACTGATTCCGAAGCGCCTTCACCTTTTTCAAGTCAACGTCAGGGAATACCTGCAAAATATGCGAAGATAGTGTGGGAAGCTTGGCGTGTTGCGCCAAGCCCTCAACGATTTCGCTTCCGCCACACGCCAAGGCTTGCACCGATATGGGATCGTAATCGCGTATGAACAACGCGAGTGCGGTTCCCAGTTGCGAACGAGCTACGCGTAGTTTGGTGCTCAACTCGTCACCTATCTCGTCGGCGCTCTACGGCCACTTCACCTCGGGCGGCAGGCTGGACAGGATCGACTTCACGTTGCCGCCGGTCTTCAGCCCGAAGGTCGTGCCGCGGTCGTAGAGCAGGTTGAACTCGACATAGCGGCCGCGTCGGATCAGTTGCTCGTCGCGGTCGGCCTCAGTCCAGTTCTCGTTGAAGTTCTTGCGCACCAGGTGCGGGTAGACGACGGAGAAGGCGCGGCCGACGTCCTGCACGAAGGCGAAGTCGGCGTCCCAGCCGCCCTTGTCGGCGCCGCTCTTCAGCCAGTCGAAGAAGATGCCGCCGATGCCGCGCGGCTCGTTGCGGTGGGGCAGGAAGAAATACTCGTCGCACCACGCCTTGTACTTCTCGTAGTCGGCGACGCCGGCGTGGCGGTCGCAGGCGAATTTCATCGCCTTGTGGAAAGCGACCGTATCGGGATCGTCCTGCGTGCGCCGCCGGTCGAGCACCGGCGTCAGGTCGGCGCCGCCGCCGAACCACTGGCGCGAGGTGACGACCATGCGCGTATTCATGTGCACTGCGGGCACATTGGGGTTCTGCGGATGGGCAATCAGCGAAATGCCGGAGGCCCAGAAGCGTGGGTCCTCGTCGGCGCCGGGCATCTGCTTGCGGAACTCGGGCGTAAACTCGCCGAAGACGGTGGAGGTGTGGACGCCGACCTTCTCGAAGACTCGGCCGTACATCATCGACATGACGCCGCCGCCACGGTCCTCGCCATCGGGGCCGCGTTCGCGTTGCCACTCCTCGCGCTCAAAGCGCCCCGGCGACCACGACGATTGCGGCCCGGTCAACTCGTCCTCGATCTTCTCGAAGCTGTCGCAGATGCGGTCCCGCAGTTCCTCGAACCACGCTTTCGCCGCCGCCTTCTTGTCCTCGACCGCCTCGGGAAGGCCCGGCTCGATCTCCGGTCGCTCCATGCCGGCTCCTGTCCGGTTTATTGACTCGCAATCGTCTCATACGATGCATAGTCTCTGTCGCAAAGGGTCAAGGAGAGTTTGCCCGTCATGGCATCCGGGCCGCGCACCATGCCACCGCGACCGCCGCTGGACGGCCTGCGCCGCCGGCTCGAGCAGGGCCGCGCGCAGACGGGTGGCGGGCCCCGCGACGGCTTCGTGCGTGAGTCCTTCAACCTGCCGCGCATCGACGCCCGCGCCAAGGCGCGCGAATGGTTCGACCGCTGGCCCAAGCAGGCCTACTGGACGACGATCGAGAGCTGGGCGGAACGGCCCGGCGACCGCATCGAGTTCACCATGCGCCGGCTGCCGAGCGCAGACTGATGCCGCGGCGAGCGCGCAGAGCGGCGACATGGCTGGCCGCGCTCGTGCTTGTGGCCGGCGGCGGCGCTCTTGCGTTGCTGCTTTACCCGCAGCCGCTCTATGCCTACAGCGCCAGCGCGGGGCGCCTGGCTGTCCATTCCGACCGGCCGTTCGATCAGGACAAGGCGAGGCTGCTGCTTGCGGAGGTGGAACGGCGGCTGGCGACCGCGCCAACTGAACTGCGTGACGGCGCTTCGACCTATCACGTCTTCGTCGCCAATTCCGAATGGCGGCGACGGCTTTCCTTCCTGTGGAACTACGGCGCCGGCGGCGTGAACTACTATCCGATCGCGTGGAACGCATTCCTGCGGCAGGCCGACATCGATGCCGGGGCGCTGTTGCGCAGCGACGGTACGCCGGTGCCGCAGCCGCGCACGCTTGCCTACTACGCCGCCCACGAGATCGGCCACAGTCTGATCGGACGGCGCGCCGGGGCGTTTGCAAACTGGCGCCTGCCGGCATGGATCCGGGAAGGGCTCGCCGACTATCTCGGCTTCGGCGGCGAGGTCGACATCGAGGCGCTAACCGCCGCGCTCAGGCGCGGCGACCCGGACCTCGACCCCGCGAAATCGGGGCTGTACGCCCGCTATCGCCTGCTCGTCGCCTTCATGCTGGAGCGCGAGGGCTGGTCGGTCGATCGCCTGCTGCAATCGGACATGCCGATTGCGGAGGCGGAGCGGATGCTGCTGGCGGCCGTACGTGGGTAGTTTATCTTCGAAGCACCGCGCTTGCGGACGCCACTACGGGGCATTCCGAATGCGCCACGCGTAACCATCCGCCACTTCGCGCAGTCTTGGTCCTTATCGCGTTCTGGCGCTGTGCGCCGTCGACTACCGAAACACACTCTCCAGCACGGATTGTATCGATCTTTCTCGTCCCTGCGGCGGGCTCGATACGAACACGAACGTGCCCGTATGCACGCAGCACCGTACCTTTGGAAAGCGCCAGAAAATCGGGCAATGGCATCAATTCGTTGGGCAGGCCTAGCCGCCCCTGATCAGTGACTTTACCGTCATTGCCAACCTCGAAATAGGCGTAGCCGTCATCGAACGCCGGATAGAAGGGAAATTCCAGTACGCCACCTTTGTCGGTAGGTCCGTTACCGGGTTCTTCGAGTTCCAGTCCCGCCTCCTCGTACTCGGCTTTCGAAGGTGGTGCGGGAAGCTCAATCGGCTTCTCCTCAGGTAGGGTAGGGAATACCCTGTTCACGAGTACTGTAAGCGCATCCAGTGCACTTTGAGGTGCGCCGGGAAATGTTGCCTGGACAACAACAAGAAGGAATCCCAACGCACTGACGACGACGGTCATCTCCTTGAGTTGCGCCGCGATCCAGCGCCAGATACTACGCCGCGTGGGCCTTTTCTTCGGCCTTTCAGGTTGTGCTGCCGCTGTCGCCGCCCTTGCCATCGACTGCCCCCGCAATCTTTATGTTGTGAAAGCAACGTGCCAAATAGCAGCTTGGGTTGCAAGATTATCCGCCTCCAGCCTGCCGCATTGCCTCACCAGCGGCAAACGCGGCCGCGACCGCGAGGTTGAGACTGCGTCCGCCGCCGGGCATGGGGATCGTCAGGCGAGTGTCCGCAGCTGCATGGACTGCGTCCGGCACCCCGGCGCTCTCGCGGCCGAACAGCAGCAGGTCGCCGCGCCTGAAGGTCTCGGCGAGATAGGACCGCTCGGCCTTTGTCGTGAACAGGACCAGCCGCCGGCCGGCGCCTATGCGCCAGTCCTCGAACGCCTCCCAGGAGACGTGCCGTGTCAGGGGGGCCATTTCCAGATAGTCCATGCCGGCGCGACGCAGCGCCCGGTCGCTCATGTCGAAGCCGGCCGGCTGGACGATGTGGACGCCGACGCCAAGGCAGGCGGCCATGCGCAGGATCGTGCCGGTGTTGCCGGCTATGTCGGGCTGGTAGAGCGCGAGGTCGAAGGCGGCCATCGCCGCTCAGCCGGCTGAGGGGAAGATCTTGGCCCGCGCGGTTTCCGTGAAGGCCGAGCGGTCGGGCAAGGACAGGCCGAAATCGCGCTCGAGAAGATCGGCCAGTTCATCGGCGCTGGCGATCTCGTTACGCTCGGTGCGTCCGTCGCGGTGGTGGATGGCGTAGCGATTGTTCATCAGCGCGAGGCGGCGGTCGGGCAGCGCCCGGGCGGCCATCAGATTTGCTATGAAGTGGGACGCCGGGTGGCGGCACAGGAAGAAGCTCGACACCTCGTAGTCGATGGCGAAATGTTCGGCGAGGTCGAAGCGATAGAGATTGCGCCATTCGCCCGCGGCGTGCGCCTGCACAAGATAGGCACCGGCCTCGTCGACAAGCCGGAAGGGCTCGTGCGGGGTCTGCTGCTCGACGCCGGGCGCCAGCCGCAGCGGGCCTGTCTGGGTGAGGCCGCCGAACCCCACGTCCATCAGCCATGTCTCGCCGTCCAGCGGCACCGCGAGCAGCATGTGGCTGCGCGGAGTCAGCGCGTCGGCCGGCCGGTTCCACACCACGCGTGCGGCCAGTCCCTTCACGGTGAAGCCAAGTGCCCGCAGCACCTCCATCAGCAGCAGGTTCTGCTCGTAGCAGAAGCCGCCGCGGCCGCCGCGCACGAGCTTGGCCTGCAGGTCATCCATGGTCAGCGACACGCAACCGCCCGTGAAAGGCTCGAGGTTCTCGAAGGCGATGGCAGCCGGGTGAAGCCGGTGGATGTCGGCCAGCGTGGCCAGCGTGGGTGCGCCGTTGCCGCGATAGCCGATCCGGCCAAAATAGGCGTCGAGGTCGATATCCATAGCGCCGGGTTACAGCCTCAAGCGCCCTCGAGGTCAAGGCCGGGGCTGCGGACAATGGTGTGTCAGCAGCCTGGCTGGTGCGCGTGGATCGGGCTCGTGCCAGCGGCGGCGGAACGCTAGTCATGCCGATCCCGATCCACCGAAGGCGGCAACGCCCGCAACCCAGGAGGCACGAATGCCCGCCGACGTGATCTACATGTTCGCCATGAGCCTCGACGGCTTCATCGCGCGGAGCGACGGCAGCGTCGACTGGCTGGACCGCTTTCCCGCCAATGACGACTTCGACTTCGCCGCCTTCCAGGCGTCGGTCACCGGCATCGTCATGGGCCGCGGCAGCTACGAGGCGGCGCGGCGGCATCCAGATTGGCATTACGGCCGCTGGCCGGTGCTGGTGGCGACGCGACGGCCGATCGCAGACGCGCCCGCGCGCGTCGAGGCCTTTGCGGGCGATCCGTCCGAGCAGCTCGCCCGCATGCGCGAACTCGGTGCGACCGGACGTATCTGGATGTTCGGCGGCGGCGATCTGGTGCGGCAATATCTGGAGGCGGGCCTGCTCGATACGGTCGAGATCGGCATCATCCCCGTGGTGCTGGGCGACGGCATCGCGGCCTTCGGCGGAGCGCAACCCGATCGCTGGCTGGAGCTGGAGTTCGCGAAGCCGCTCAAGAACGGCGCGATCCATGCGCGATACCGAGCGCAGAAGGCTTGAACGGGCCTGCGGCGTGGCCAAGTCTTGACGATGCCCGGCGCTTTCGCCCATACGCCGGACAAAATCCTCTCCCTTCAGGACTGAAATCACCATGGGCTTCAAATGCGGCATCGTCGGTCTGCCGAATGTCGGCAAGTCGACGCTCTTCAATGCGTTGACCCGCACGGCTGCCGCGCAGGCGGCCAACTATCCCTTCTGCACCATCGAGCCGAACACCGGCGAGGTGGCGGTGCCGGACCCGCGGCTACGGAAGATCGCCGACATCGCCAAATCGAAGGAGATCATCCCGACCCGCATCTCCTTCGTCGACATCGCCGGGCTGGTGCGCGGGGCATCGAAGGGCGAAGGGCTCGGCAACCAGTTCCTCGCCAACATCCGCGAGGTCGACGCCATCGTGCATGTGCTGCGCTGCTTCGAGGACGACGATATCACGCACGTCGAGGGCCGCATCGACCCTGTGGCGGACGCAGAAACCGTCGAGACGGAGTTGATGCTGTCGGACCTCGACAGCCTTGAGCGCCGCGTGACGCAGTTCCGCAAGCGCGCCGGGGCGAAGGACAAGGAAGCGCTAACCGTGCTGCCCGTCATGGAAAGGGCGCTGGAGCTGCTGCAGGCGGGCAAGCCGACGCGCATCATGCTCAAGGACATCGCGCCGGAGGACCTGCGCATCCTCAAGGGCCTCAACCTGCTGACGTCGCACCCGGTCTTGTATGTCTGCAACGTGGCGGAGAAGGACGCCGCAACGGGCAACGAGCACACCGCGGCGGTCGAGAAGATGGCGACCGCGCAGGGCGCGCGCACTGTCGTGATCTCGGCTGCGATCGAAGCCGAGGTCGCCATGCTCTCCGATGAGGAGGAGATGGAATTCCTGCGCGATCTCGGCCTCGACGAGCCGGGCCTGAACAAGGTGATCCGCGCGGGCTACGACCTGCTCCACCTGATCACCTACTTCACCGCCGGCCCGAAGGAGACGCGCGCCTGGACCATCGAGAAGGGGTTCAAGGCACCGCAGGCTGCCGGCGTCATCCACACCGACTTCGAGCGCGGCTTCATCCGCGCGCAGACCATTGCCTACAAAGACTTCGTGTCGCTCGGCGGCGAGGTGGCGGCCAAGGAGGCCGGCAAGGCTCGGGACGAAGGCAAGGAATACGTCGTGCAGGACGGCGACGTCATGCTATTCAAGTTCAATACGTAGATTCGGCTTGCGAGTTCGGCGGGCAGCTTGGTGCATTGCAGCATAGTTGCTGCGTCGGCCTGCCGCAGCGATCGGCTCTAAACCGATTGAATGTTGCGTTGCAGCATGAAATGAGGTAAATCGCCACCCATACGCGCCAAGGAGCCCCTCCATGCCTGCCAAGAAGGTCCCCGTCGTTCCCGTCGTCGAGCGTATCCGAGAGATCGCCTACCAGCTGTGGATCGAGGCGGGTAAGCCCGAAGGCGCCGCCGAGGCGAACTGGTTCGAGGCCGAGCGCATCGCCGCCAACGAGAGCGAGGCGCCGAAGGCGAAGAAGGCACCCGCCCGCAAGAAGGCCGCCTGACCACCACGCGCGGCACGCGCTTCCCAAAGAGGTGCGGCGGCACTAAAGCTTGCGCCGCGAGGCTGCGGCGAGGCACCCATGATCAAGGCGTTTTCGCGTGATGGCGAGCGGCTGAAGGCCGTCGATTTCGATGCGTCGCGACGCGATATCGTGTGGGTCGACCTGCTGCGCCCCACCGACGAGGAGGAGCGGCAGCTCGAAGCCTGGCTCGGCGTCGGCATCCCGACGCGCGCCGAGATGGACGAGATCGAGGTCTCCTCGCGGCTCTACGCCGACAATGGTGCGCTGTTTATGACGGTGACGCTGCCGGCGCACTCGGAAGCCGAGCGGCCGGAGATGGGCCCGGTTTCCTTCGTGCTTTCCGGTGGCAGGCTGGTCACGATCCGCTACCACGAGCCGCGTTCCTTCGACACGTTTCCGCTGCGCGCCGGAAAGCTGGACATCGCCTGCACCAACGGGGACACCGTGCTGGTAGCCCTGCTGGAGACGATCGTCGACCGCCTTGCCGATCTGATCGAGAAGGTGGGCGCAAGCGTGATCGAGATCTCGCGCGACATCTTCCACCCGGCCGAGACGAAGGCGTCGAAGCGCGACCGAAACTACCAGATCATCCTGCGCCGCATCGGCCGCAAGGAGGAGTTTCTGTCCGGATTGCAGGACAGCCTGCTGACGCTGCAGCGTCTGTCAGGCTTCCTCGCCGCACAGCCCGTTCCCGAACTGGCAGAGCGCGAGGTTCGCGGTCGCCTCAAGACGCTGGGACGCGACATCGTCTCGCTCATCGTGCATGCGGAATCGCTGTCGCAGAAGATCACCTTCCTGCTGGAAGCGACGCTCGGGATGATCAACATCCAGCAGAACAACATCATCAAGATCGTCTCGGTCGCGGCGGTGGTGTTCCTGCCGCCGACGCTGGTCGCATCCGTGTACGGCATGAACTTCGCGCACATGCCCGAACTCGGGTGGGAATGGGGCTATCCGCTGGCGCTGCTGGCCATGGCAGCGGCTGCCGTCGTCCCGTTGTGGGTGTTCCGCCGCATCGGCTGGCTGTAGCCGCAAATGCGCGCGGCCATAGTTGCAACACGATGCGGCGCCGGCCAATATCTGTTCAACACTGAACAGGATTCGCAATATGACCGGCCGCTTCTACGCGTTCGAGGATTTCGAGGAGGGCGCTGCGCTCGACCTTGGCTCGAAGGTCGTCACGGCCGAAGAGATCATCGATTTTGCCAGCCAGTTCGACATGCAGCCGATGCACCTCGACGAAGCGGCCGGCAGGGCCAGCATCCTGGGCGGGCTGTCGGCGTCAGGTTGGCACTCCTGCTGCATGTTCATGCGTCTGATGTGCGACGGTTTCCTGCTCAACTCGACCTCGCAGGGCGCGCCGGGCGTCGACTATGCGCGCTGGAAGCGGCCGGTGATCGCGGGCGACACGCTGACCGGCACCAGCACCGTGACGGCCAAGAAGGCGTCATCGTCGCGGCCGGGGCTGGGCTTCGTCACCTGCCGCCACGAGGTGCGAAACCAGCGCGGCGAAGTGGTGATGGAACTGCAGAACACGGGGATGTTCCTGACGCGCGAGGCGGCCGGCCTGTGAGCGACGACATCGAAGCACTCGACGCCTATTTCCGTATGGGCGAGACGATACGCCTCGGCAGCCACACATTCGAGGCCGATGAAATCAAGGCGTTCGCGCGCAAGTACGATCCGCAACCCTTCCATGTGGATGAGAAGCTGGCGGAGAAGAGCGTATTCGGCCGCTTGTGCGCGTCGGGGTGGCACACCTGCGCCATGTGGATGCGGCACAATCTCAAACATCGTGAGGACACCGGCGAAATGCCGTGGACGGGGCAGGGGCCGCGGCCCATCTTCGGCCCGTCGCCGGGCTTCGAGAAACTGCGCTGGCTGAAGCCCGTTTATGCCGGCGATACCATCACTTTCACGCGCCGCCTGCTCGCTCATCGCGCGCTGGCGAGCAAGCCCGGGTGGCGGCTGGTCACCATGACCTGCGGGGCCGAAGATGCATCCGGGGTCCCGGTTCTGGAGTTCGAGAGCGCCGTGCTGGTCAGAATGCGGTAAGCGCTTGTTAATCCGGCCGCGCTAGCGCTGGGGCATGAATGACTCAGCGGTCCCGCGGTCTGCCGCGCTGACCAACAGGGTTCATGCGCAGGACGGCGCGCACGGACTGCAATTCGTCGTTGCCTTCTTCCGCTGGTTGAGCGTGCTGCCCGCAGGCGAGCGTCCGGAAATCCGCGCCCGGCTCGTCGACTGGGCGATGGAAACGCCGGCCGTCCCGCTGGTCAGCATATTCAGCATGGCGCCTGTGGCGCTGATGGCCGCCTATGTCACCGGCGAGTGGTGGCCCTATCTCTGGATGGCGGCCGACGTGTCGCTCGCCGTGCGGCGCTGGTGGCTGCTGCGCATGGGCATCGGGCTCTCGGGGCAGGCGCTGGAGCGCTTGCAGGCGGCTGCGATGACGAGCGGCCTGCTATGGTGCGCCATCCTTTCGGTCGGGCTCTATTTCTGCGTCGCCACCGGGCACACCGCGCTGATCGTCATGGCCGCCGTCACAGCCGTCGGGGTGGCCGGCTCGGCGATGGGGCGAGTGGCCGCGCTGCCTCGCTTCGGCGCCGCGGTCATGGTGCTGTGCTACCTGCCGCTCGGGCTGGGCCTTGCAGCCTCAGCCAGTTGGGAGGTCCGTCTCGTCGCATTGCTGGTGCCGATCTGGCTGGCCGGGTTGCTTGCCCTCATGTACCAGACGCGCCAGACCATCCTGCGCACGGTCCGGGCCGAAATGGCCACGCGCCGCGCCGCGCTCACCGACAAGCTTACGGGGCTTCCCAACCGGGCATTTGTCGAAGAGACGCTGGCGCTGCTGTGCAACAGGCTTCCGAGCGGCGAGACCTTTGCATTGCTGTCTCTCGACCTCGACGGTTTCAAACAGGTCAACGACCGGCACGGCCACGGCGCGGGGGATCTGCTGCTGAAGGCTGTGGCGGGCCGGCTCGCCGGCACGATGCGGGCACAGGACACGGTCGGCCGGGTCGGGGGCGACGAGTTTGTCGCGCTTCTGCCGCACGCCAGCGAATTCGAGACGGCGACGATCGCGAAGCGGCTGATCGCGGCGATCGAACAACCCTTCGATATCGGGCTCCACGCCACCGTGCGTGTCGGCGTCAGCGTCGGCAGTGTCAGCGCGCCCGAGCAGGGTTCGACGCCGTCCGGGCTACTCGGCTGCGCCGACGATGCGCTTTATGCGGCCAAGCGCGAGGGCAAGGGGCGTCACCGCACCGGTCGCCGCGAAGGCGGCGGCGAGAACGGGGCGCTTTTCGCCTGAGGCCTTGCCCTTCGCTCCCGGCCGCTGCACATTCCGCCGCATGAAAAAGACCTTGATCACCGCGCTGACCCTATCGGTGCTGTCATTCCCGGCGCTTGCCGAGTGGCGGCTGGACAACGGCGTCGCCATTGTCGAGCCGACGCAGACGAACTCGAACATCGAACTGGTGGCCGTGCTTTGCGGCGACCCGTTCCAGATCGAGGTCTATGCGCGCGGCGGCCCGGTGCAGCCCGCCGATCAGGAGGTAGCGGCCGACTATTTCTACAAGCCCGGCAAGGTGCGGGCGGCGGTGGACGGCCAGCTTTATCCCCTCGCGGCGGCCGGATCCGACGGCGCGGTCGTCCTCTTCGGCGAGGGGAGCGCAGCCGAGAACTATCTGGGGCGCCTGCCCTTTCCGATGATCGAGACGATGAAGTCGGGCAAGCTCTTCACGCTTGCTTTCGACATCACCCCGGCCAAGAACGCAGACGGCTCGGCATACGAGACAGTCGCGGTGTTTCCGCTCGACGGCTCGCGCGCCGCGCTTGACCAGGCGCTGGGGAGCTGCGGCGGCGGCTGAACGCGGGCCGCTCAGTGCCCTTCGAATGCGACGAGGGTGCGCACGTCGACGCCCAGCGCTTCGAGCTTGGCGCGACCGCCGAGGTCCGGCAGGTCGATGACGAAGCAGGCGGTGACCACCTCGGCGCCCATCTGGCGCAGCAGCTTGACCGCGCCTTCCGCCGTGCCGCCGGTGGCAATCAGGTCGTCGACGAGAATCACCTTCTCGCCGGGCTTCACGGCGTCCTTGTGCATCTCCATTTCGTCGATGCCGTATTCCAGCGAGTAGGCGACGCGCACGGTCTCGTGCGGCAGCTTGCCTTTCTTGCGGATGGGGATGAAGCCGGCGGAGAGCTGGTGGGCGATGGCGCCGCCCAGGATGAAGCCGCGCGCCTCGATGCCGGCGATCTTGTCGATCTTGGCGCCGGCCCACGGATGCACCAGCTCGTCGACCGCGCGCCGGAACGCACGCGCGTCGCCGAGCAGGGTCGTGATGTCCCGGAACAGGATTCCGGGCTTGGGATAGTCCGGGATGGTGCGGATCGCGGAGAGCAGGGATCGCTCGAGCGTGGCGGGGGTCATGGGAGAATCCGGATTGTTGCCGGTCTTTGTCGCGCAGCGGCGCGGAAATGAAAAGGGCGCCCGCAGGCGCCCTCGCCATTCACTGGATAGGCAGGTCAGTGCGCCACGGCGCCCCAGATCTTGCGCTTGGTCAGGTAGACCAGACCGGAGAACAGGACCAGGAAGATCATCACCACGAAGCCGGTCTTCTTGCGGGCTTCCAGATGCGGCTCTGCCGCCCACATGAGGAAGGCCGCGACGTCGCGCGCGTAGTTGTCGACGGTGCGCGGCGTGTCGTCGTCATATTCGATCTGGTCGTTCTGCAGCGGGGGCGGCATGGAGAAGGCCGCGCCGTTGATAAAGTGCGGGTTGTAGTGGGTACCGGGCTGGAGCTCGAAGCTGGCCGGCGCTTCCGTGTAACCGGTCAGCAGGCCGTAGATATAGTCCGGTCCGCCCTCGGCATACTGCGTGAAGATGTCGAAGACGAAAGTCGGGAAACCGCGCGTGACCGTGCGCGCCTTGGCGATCAGCGAAAAGTCGGGCGGCGCCGCGCCGTTGTTGGCGGAAGCTGCCGCCTCGGCATTCGGGAATGGCGAGGGGAAGCGGTCGGAGGGCACGCCGGGCCGCTCGAACATGTCGCCGGAAGCGTTGGGACCGTCAACGATGGTGTACTCCGCCGCGATGGTCCGGACCTGCGCCTCGTTGTAGCCGAGGGCCTCAAGCGAGCGGAACGGAACCAGCCGCATCGAGTGGCAGGCCGCGCAGGATTCGCGATAGACCTTCAGGCCGCGCTGGAGCTGGCCGATGTCATAGGTGCCGAACGGGCCGGCGAAAGACCAGTCCTGCTCCACCGGCGCAACCAGCGGGTAGTGAGGCGTGCCGCCCTCGGCATGGTCGCCTTCGGCGGCGTGCTCCTGGGCGCCGGCGGCGCCCGCGGCAAGCACCAGTCCGAGTGCCGCAAGTCCTTTGAGGATCGAATGCATCGTCAAATGTCCCCTGGAGCCTCTAGGACTGCTCAATGATGGCCGGCCGGCTCGGAAGCCGGGAGCGCGGCGGCTGCCGGCTGCTTCTGCTTGGCCAGTACGGCCTCGGTGATGGAATTGGGCAGGCGGCGCGGTGTCTCGATCAGGCCGAGAAGCGGCATGATGATGAAGAAGAAGCCGAAATAATAGAGCGTGCCGATCTGCGACATCACCACATAGGCGCCTTCCGCCGGCTTGGAACCGAGCCAGCCGAGGAACAGGCAGTCGGCGGCGAAGATCCAGAAGAACAGCTTGTACCAGGGGCGGTAGACGGCCGAGCGCACCTTCGACGTGTCGAGCCAGGGCACGAAGAAGAGAACCAGGATCGACGCCGCCATGGCGAGCACGCCGCCAAGCTTGGAGTCGATCGGCCCGATGTTGAAGGTGATGGCGCGCAGGATCGCGTAGAAGGGCAGGTAATACCACTCCGGCACGATGTGAGCCGGCGTCTTCAGCGGATCCGCCGGGGTGTAGTTGTCGGGGTGCCCGAGGAAGTTCGGGATGTAGAAGACGAAATAGGCGAACACCGCGAGGAACACGAACATCGCGAAGGCGTCCTTCGCCGTCGCATGCGGGCTGAACGGCACGGTGTCGCCCTTGGACTTGACCTCGATGCCGGTCGGGTTGGTCTGTCCCGTCACGTGCAGCGCCCACACATGCAGAACGACGACGCCCGCGATCATGAACGGCAGCAGGTAGTGCAGCGAGAAGAAGCGGTTGAGCGTCGGGTTGTCGACAGCGAAGCCGCCGAGCAGAAGCTGCTGCACCCATTCGCCAACCAGCGGAATGGCGCTGAAGAAACCGGTGATGACCGTGGCGCCCCAGAAGCTCATCTGGCCCCATGGCAGCACATAGCCGAAGAAGCCGGTGGCCATCATCAGCGCGTAGATGATGACGCCGAGGATCCACAGCATCTCGCGCGGCGCCTTGTAGGAGCCGTAGTAGAGCCCGCGGAAAATATGGATGTAGACGGCGATGAAGAAGAACGACGCGCCGTTGGCGTGCATGTAGCGGATGAGCCAGCCGGAATTCACGTCGCGCATGATGTGCTCGACGGAATTGAAGGCAACCACCGTGTTGGCGCCGTAGTGCATGGCCAGCACGACACCCGTCACGATCTGGAGAACCAGCATGATCGTGAGGATGCCGCCGAAGGTGTAGGCGTAGTTAAGGTTGCGCGGCACCGGATAGGCGACGAACGAATCGTACATCAGCCGCGGCAGCGGCAGACGCGCGTCGATCCAGCGGCCGATGCCGGTCGTCGGCTGGTAGCTTCCGTGTGCGTGGTGTCCACCGCTCATGTCAGATGTCCCCTGTGGACCAGTTCCGGTTGGCCTCAGCCGATCTTGACGACCGTGTCGGAGGTGAATGCGTAATGCGGGATGTGCAGATTCTGCGGCGCAGGACCCTTACGGATGCGGCCCGCGGTGTCGTAGTGCGAACCGTGGCAGGGGCAGAACCAGCCGCCGAAATCGCCGGCCTGGCCGAGCGGCACGCAGCCGAGATGGGTGCAGGAGCCGACCATCACGATCCAGTTTTCCTTGCCTTCGCCGGCGGAGCGGGCGAGGTCGGTGGCGTCGGCCTCGGCGGGCTGGTTCTCGTTGCGCGCGACCGGATCCTTGAGGTCGGCCATCGGGACAGCCTTGGCGTCCTCGACTTCCTTGTCGGTGCGGTTGCGGATGAAGACGGGCTTGCCGCGCCACTTCACCGTCACAGACATGCCCGATTCGATGGACGACACGTCGACATCGATGGAGGCCAGCGCCAGCGTCGAGGCATCCGGACGGAGCTGGTCGATGAAGGGCCAGGCGGCGCCGGCCACGCCGACCGCGCCGGCCATGCCCGTGGCGACGTATAGGAAATCGCGGCGGGTAGGCTCGCTGTGGTCTGTCGCGCTCACGGGAACGGATTCCTTTCGCTCGGGTACGGCCGGGCGTCCGCACTTCCCGCTTCGCGAACCTCAGCGTCCCCGGGTAGGGAAGCTGGCGAAAAGGCTCGCGGAATCCCCCGGCATTCGGGGTTGGTTTCTATGCGTGGTCATATGGCTTGTCCAGACGCGCGCAAGGGCGATGGGCAGTTTGTCGCGGGGCGGTTGTCGACCGGCGGAGGCGACACGCTCTTTGACGGGCGGCAAACCATGTAGTAACGTTGCTACAATTGTGCCGGAGGCCGACACGTGAACGCCGATCCGAACATCACCGTAATGACCAGCCGCGAGTTCAATCAGGACACGGCGAAAGCGAAGCGCGCTGCCCGCAAAGGCCCGGTCTTTGTCACCGAGCGGGGCACGGTCTCGCACGTGCTGCTGACGAAGGTCGAGTTCGACCGGCTGGAAGCAGGAAGGGGAGGCGCCCCGGCGAAATTCGTCAGCCTTGCGGACGCGCTGGCGCATCCCGAAAGCGCGCATATCGACTTCGACGTCCCGGAGCGCAAGGGTTTTTGGGGACACAAGGTTCCCGATTTCGAGGATTGATGTTCCTCCTCGACACCAACGTGCATTCGGAACTACGCAAGGCCGACCGCGCGGACCTCAGGGTGCTGCAATGGTCGAGACGGCAGAACGCGACACACCACCATCTATCCGTGATGACAATCTGGGAGATGGAAATCGGCGTGCTGCGAATAGAAAGGCGCGATCCCACGCAAGGCATCATCCTTCGACGCTGGGTCGAGAAGACCCTGTTGGATTTTGCGGGGCGCATCCTGCCGATTGACGCGCTGGTCGCCATGCGCTGCGCGGCGCTGCATGTCCCCGATCCGCGTCCTGACCGCGATGCCTACATCGCAGCAACCGCGCTCGTGCACGATCTCACCGTCGTGACCCGCAACACGCGCGACTTCGAGGGCACCGGCGTGCGGCTGTTCAATCCCTGGGAAGCCTGAGCTTCAGCTCGCGCCCAAACGTGCCAGCACCTCGTTGGGGATGCCAAGTTCGCGGATCACGTCGGCGTGGCGGCGCAGGCCGCAAAGCTCGCGCTGGATGAACCAGGCGTGCACCGCGCGCGCGGCTTCCTTGCGCAGGGCAGGCCGCTCCGGCGCGTCGGCGGCGACCGATTTAAACTTCGCCACAGCCTCTTCCGCCCTGCTGCCTGCGCGACCAAGCGCGGCGGCCTTTTCCTGCAGAATCTCGTGGCCGAGCGCGTCGAACAGCGCGGCGCCGACGTCGGTCGTCGTCAGGAGCGAGGGTGGGCGGATGGTCGACATCGGCTACTCGGCAGCAAGCCGCGTCGGCAGGAAGCCGCCGGACTGCCGCTTCCAAAGCTGGGCGTAGAGGCCGCCAGCGGCGACAAGCTCGGCGTGCGAGCCCTCTTGGACGATCCTGCCCTCGTCGAGCACGATCAGCCGGTCGAGCGCTGCAATCGTCGACAGGCGGTGGGCGATGGCGATGACAGTCTTGCCCTCCATCATGGCGAAGAGCGATTCCTGGATCGCCGCCTCGACCTCGGAGTCCAGCGCCGAGGTCGCCTCGTCGAGGATGAGGATGGGCGCGTCCTTCAGCATCATGCGGGCGATGGCTATGCGCTGGCGCTGGCCGCCGGACAGCTTCACGCCGCGCTCGCCGACATGGGCGTCGTAGCCCTTGCGGCCGCGCGGGTCGGACACGCCCATGATGAAGTCGTGGGCGGAGGCCTTCTTCGCGGCGGCGATGATCTCGTCGTCGGTCGCTCCGGGTCTGCCGTAGGCGATGTTGTCGCGAATCGAGCGGTGCATCAGCATCGGTTCTTGGCTGACCACGCCGAACTGTGCGCGCAGGGATGCCTGCGTGATGTCGCGCACGTCGTGTCCGTCGAGCAGCACGCGCCCGGCCTCGACGTCGAACAGCCTCAGCATCAGGTTGACGATCGTGGTCTTTCCGGCGCCCGACGGGCCGACGAGCGCGACGCGCTCGCCCGGTTCGATATGCAGGTTCAGCTTCTCGATGATGCCTGCGCCTTCCGGCCGATCCTTGCCGTAAGAGAACGTGACGTCTTCGAAATGCACATCGCCCTTCGCGCGGGGAATGGCAACCGCGTCCGGCGCGTCGGCCAGAGCCGGCTTCACCGAAATCGTGCCGGTTGCGTCCTGCACGGTGGCGAAGTTGCGGATCAGGCCGTTGATGTTGAACATCACGTAGCCCGACATCTGGTTGAGCCGGAAGGAGAGACCGATCACCGCCGCGACCTCGCCGGTCGATGCGGCGCCATCCATCCAGCCGCGCACGGTCAGGGCGGCGATGCCGGCGATCATGAAGCCGTTCAGGATGGCGACGGCCGACCGCACCTTGGTGATCGAGCGGGTCAGGACACGCACCGCGTCGAGGAAGCGCTGCATGCCTTCGCGCACGAAGCTGTGTTCGCGCCGCCCGCTGTCGTACAGCTTGACCGCCAGGATGTTGGTGAAGGCGTCGACCATGCGCCCGTTGAGCACCGAGCGCTCGTCGGCGGTGCGGCGGCCGGCGGCGCGCAGCGGTGGCAGCAGCTTCCACGCCACCAGGCCGTAGGTCGCCAGCCAGATGGCGACGACGACGCCCATCAGCGGGTCGATGGCGGCGAAGATCGCGGCGGCCAGAACGACGAAAGTGATGAAGCTCCACATCGATTGGAGCACCGAGACGATGAAGTCGCCCGTCGCCTCGCCGCCCTGCAGGATCTTGGTGGCGATGCGGCCGGCAAAATCGTTCTGGTAGAACTCGTAGGGCTGTTCGATGACCCGGCGGAACGCCTGCCAGCGCACGAGCTGGTAGAAGCCGGGCACGACGATCTGCTGCTCGACGATGGCGTTGGCGATCATGATGGCGGCGCGCACCACCAGCACCAGAAGCAGGAACGCCGTGAGGTGGGGCCAGTATTCGGCGAGCAGCGTCGCGGGCGTGGCGGCATCCAGAATGTCGATCAGCCAGCCGACCGACCAATAGAGCAGCGCGTCGCCCGCGCCGGCGAGGCCGCCGGTGATGAGCAGCAGCACGAAGGGCCAGCGCGCCTGGTTGGCGAAGAAAAGGATGAACTTCAGCGCGTCCTTCGGCAGCACCGGGCGGTCGGTGTCGGCAAACGGATCGACGACGCCCTCCAGCCTCCGCCAGGCGCGTTCGCCGAGGCCAGGTGCCTCTTCCTGTTCAATCGATTCCGACATCAGCGGCAATCATATAGGAGGGGGCGAGGCGATTGCGACCATGCCGCAGCCGCCTCGCGCAGAGGTTACTCGGCCGCCGCCTTGGCAACCCCGTCGTCAACGTCGATGAAGCCGCCCGACTGTCGCGCCCACAACTGCGCGTAGAGCCCGCCGCGCTCGATCAGTTCGGCGTGCGAGCCTTCTTCGACGATGTGCCCCTTGTCCATGACGACCAGGCGGTCCATCGCCGCGATGGTCGACAGTCGGTGGGCGATGGCGATCACCGTCTTGCCCTCCATCAGCCTGTAGAGGTTTTCCTGGATCGCCGCCTCGACCTCGGAGTCGAGCGCCGAGGTCGCCTCGTCGAGGATGAGGATCGGGGCGTCCTTGAGCATGACGCGGGCGATGGCGACGCGCTGGCGCTGCCCGCCCGAGAGCTTGACGCCGCGGTCACCGACATGGGCGTCGAAGCCCTTGCGACCCTTGGGGTCGGAAAGCACCGAGATGAATTCGCCCGCCTCGGCCCGGCGCGCCGCGTCGAGCACCATCGGCTCCGTCGCGTCCGGCCGGCCGTAGAGGATGTTCTCGCGCACCGAGCGGTGGAGCAGGGACGTGTCCTGCGTGACCATGCCGATGCTGGCGCGCAGCGAATCCTGCGTGACCGCGGCGATGTCCTGCCCGTCGATGAGGATGCGGCCGCCCTCGATGTCGTAGAAGCGCAGCAGCAGGTTGACGAGCGTCGACTTGCCGGCGCCCGAGCGCCCGACCACGCCGACCTTCTCGCCGGGGCGGATGGTCAGCGTCAGGTTCTCCAGCACGCCCTTCGAGCGGCCGTAGTGAAAGCGCACGTCGTCGAAGACGATCTCGCCCTTCGAGACGACGAGCTCCTTCGCGTCCGGCCTGTCCTCGACCAGTCGGGGCAGCGAGATGGAGGCAATACCGTCCTGCACGGTGCCGACATTCTCGAACAGGCCGGTCATCTCCCACATCACCCACTGCGACATGCCCCACAGGCGGATGACGAGGCCGATGGCCGTGGCGACGGCGCCGATGGTGACGACCTCGCCCAGCCACAGCCAGATGCCGAGTGCGGCGATGGTGGCCAGACAGAGCGAGTTGAGCAGGTAGAGCAGACCGTAGAGGGTCGTGATCATGCGGAACTGGCGGTAGACCGTCTTCAGGAAGTCGCTCATGCCCTCGCGGGCGTAGTAGGCCTCGCGGCGGGCGTGGCTGAACAGCTTGACCGTCTGGATGTTGGTGTAGCTGTCGACGACGCGGCCGGTCATCATCGAGCGGGCGTCGGCCTGCTCCTCACCGACAGCACCGAGCTTGGGGATGAAATAGCGCAGCAGCGCGATGTAGCCGATCAGCCAGAAGGCGAGCGGCAGGCCGAGGCGCCAGTCCGCCGCCGCCACGATCACCAGCATGCCGGTGAAGTAGACGACGACATAGTTCAGCATGTCGGCGAGCTTCATCACCGTCTCGCGGACGGCGAGCGCGGTCTGCATCAGCTTCGTGGCGATGCGGCCGGCGAACTCGTCCTGGTAGAACGTCATCGACTGCTTGAGCAGGTAGCGGTGCACCTGCCAGCGGATGCGCATCGGGTAATTCCCGATCAGCGTCTGCATGTTGATCAGCGACTGCGCCCACACCATCACCGGCAGTGCCACCAGCACGACGGCCGCCATGCCGACCAGCCGCCAGCCCTCGTCGGCGAGGAAGGTGGCGCGGTTGGCGGCCGTCAGCCAGTCGACGATGTTGCCGAGGAAGGAGAACATCCACACCTCGGTACCCGCGATCAGCGCGGTCAGGATCGCCGACGGCACCAGCCAGGGCCACGCGCCCTTCGTGTAGTGCAGGCAGAAGGCGACCAGCGTCTTCGGCGGTTCGACCGGCTCCTCCGGCGGAAACGGGTTCAGGCGGGTCTCGAACCAGCGGAACAAATTCATCTCTTGATCTCTCGAAAGGAGGCCGGGAGCGCGGCGCTCCCGGCCGTCCGGTCAGCGGTGGCCCGTGCGCGGGCTCATCGTATGGTTGGCACCGACGGTCGGCTTCGGCGCCCCTGTTGACCGCTTGGGGTTGAGTTTCTCGGGCCGATGCGGCGCGCCTGTCGGACTCCCGCCGGGAAACTGTGCCTTGCCGGGCTTGCCGCCAAGGGCGGCGTCCAGCACTGCTGACAGCCCCTTGGCAGGAGCGTGCGGTTCGGGCTTCGCCGCCAAATCGGCACCGAGCGGAAGTGCCGGCAGCGGCCGGCCGTTGTTTTTCAAATGCATGGTCGAACTCCAGCGGAATCGTATCGGACGATCCGGCCGGCTTCGGCGACGTGCGGGACTGTTACGTAAGTCGGGTCGAACCGAAGCGGCCGTCAGGCGGTCGCGTGCTGGCGAATGCGCAGGAACGCGATCACTGCAATCCGGTTGTCCATCGCGGCCTCCATCGGTTCGGGTTGCGAAGGCGCGCTTCATAGGGCGGTTTCCTTCATTTGGCTACCCCTTGCGGCCTTTCTCGGCCGTCTTGGGAAGGCGCTGGCGGCGCTCAGGCCGCCAGCGAATCGTTCCGGTCGTGCGCCTGGGGATCCTGGGGACGCGGCTGATCCTCGTCCTTCGAGCGCAGCGTTTCGAACTCGTCGGCGGCATCTTCCCGCTCGACGTTCCGCCTGCCGCGCAGCAGGCGGATCAGCCGGCTCAACAGCGACCGGCGCAGGGGCGCGGCCGGCACATACACGTCCGGCAGCAGGCCGGGATGCAGGCGCTGGCGCGGCGGCGGCGCGCCGGGACCGAACATCAACTGCGCCCAGGCGTGCTGGCGCGCGTCGTGAATCGAATGGGGGCCGGACTGGCCGCGAATATGGCGTGACATGATGAGAATCCTGCGGAAACGGAATGGGTTCCGGCGGAGTCGCGTCGATGCTCGCTATGTCGATAGAAAAGCGTGTCGAACCGAAACCGCCGTCAGGCCGTAAGCCATCGGTGGGAGTGGTCAGTGTTGATGGTAAAATCCATTCTGGCCCTCCTTCGGTTCGAGGTTGCGCTGGCGGCCTTATAGTCGTCTCCTGGCGCGGCCGCCACAGCGGAAGCTGCCGCAGCGTCCGTCCTCGCGGCACCGTTGCCGATGTGCAACACCAGTGCGCAGGCGCCGGTCGCCAGTTCAAGCGGCATCCTTCGGGGCCGGCTCCCGCGACAACCGTTCATAGGCCAGCCCCATCAGAGCGATCACGTCCTGGACGTCCGCTTCAGTCCTGATGCGCCGCTCGGCGGGGCCGGCCTTGCCCGGAAATACCGGATGATGGGTCACGCGAGCGGCGGCGTGCAGCTCTTCCCAGACGGGTCTGGGAAAGAAGAAATGCGCGAGCGTGTCGCCATGCAGATGGCCGATCTCGCGCTTGCCGATGGTGAAGGACAGTTCGCCGCGCGAGCCGATGCGCGAGCCTGTGCCGTCCCAGGTGAGTATCTCGGCGGCGATGCGGCGGCTCGGCGAGGCGGTGGGGCGCTGGAGTTTGGGGGCGGTGCTATCGAGGCCGGCGGGGGCGTTCATGGCATGCTCCTTTTTCAGAAGCCGCCCTTCTAGAAATTCAAGCTCACTTGAAGTCAAGCTTCGGTAGCGATATTTCTGCCAGCCATGGAAACGACCTTGCCCATCGCGGAGATCGCCCGGCGCAGCGGTGTTCGCGCCTCGGCGCTGCGCTTCTACGAGGAGCGCGGGCTGATCCACGCCGAACGCAGCGCCGGCGGCCAGCGCCGCTTCGCGCGCTCGACGCTGCGGCGCATCGCCTTCATCCTGTTCGCCCAGAAGATCGGGCTGTCGCTGGAGGAGGTGGCAGCCGAGCTGGCGAAACTGCCGGACGGACGGACGCCGACGCGGGGCGATTGGGAGCAGCTTTCCGCCGCATGGACCGCGCGCATCGACGCGCGCATCGCCGAACTTGAGCGACTGCGCGAGGGGCTCACGGGCTGCATCGGCTGCGGCTGCCTCTCGCTCACGCACTGCAAACTCACCAACCCAGGCGACAGGGTTGGAGCGAAGGGGCCAGGCGCGAGGTTCTGGATGGGCTAGATGTGCTGGCATGGCCGGCATTGCCATCAACCCCATCGAACATTATATAGCAGAATATCGATCTTGCTGATGAATGTTGTTTAGCGCTTCGGCGTACCGACGATCTCCTCTCAAAGTCGAACTCAAGGGCAAGGCATACGGCCAGGCCCGGTCTATCTGACGATTTGAAAGGAAATCGCTATGACCATCGGAACCGTGAAGTTCTTCAACACCACCAAGGGCTACGGCTTCATCTCCCCAGAGACGGGCGGCAGCGACGTGTTCGTGCATATCTCGGCCGTCGAGCGCTCGGGCATGAACACGCTCGTCGAAGGCCAGAAGGTCAGCTTCGAGGTCGTGCAGGACCGCCGCAGCGGCAAGAGCGCTGCCGAGAACCTGAAGGCGGCGTAAGCCCCACCGCGCTTCCGGTCGCTGACCGCGGATGTACCGGCACTGACAAAAAACGGAAGCGCTTGCGAGGCCGGGTTCGTCCCGGCCTTTTCATTTCCAGGAGCTGAGCATGGCCAGTCAAATCGACGTACCCCCGCAGACGCGGGCCACGCGCGCGGAGTCCAAGGCCGACGCGACGACTGCCGCAGCGCTTGAGATCATCGAGAGCGAGGCGGCCGCGCGGATCGCCAAGACCGAACGGCTAAAGGCGGCAAGGCTGGCCGCGCCGGCGCCCGATGCGGAGCCGGCGAAGCAGAAGCGCGCGGCGAAAAAGAAGACTGTGGCGCGCTAGGCGCGGGCTATTCTTTGCCCAGCAATTTCCTCAGCATCGCGGCCATTGGGCCGGTCTCGGGAAGCTTCACATCAGGCTGCTTCGGTCGCGCCTGCCGGATATGGCTCACGCCCTTGGGCTTTGGCGCGTCGCCGGTCGGCCGCTGTTGGTCGGCGACGTCCTTGGCGTAGGGTTTGCGCTCCTTGGTCGGCACGGCGAGGCTGACCTTGTTCATGAAGCCGTTGTCGTCTTCCTTGATCAGCATCGGCGCCGCATCGGCGATGGCTTCCAGAAGCGGCTCAAGCCAGACTTTGTCCGCCTTGGCGAAATCGCCCAGCACGTGCGGCATCACCATCTCCTTGACGCCGGGATGGCCGATGCCGATGCGCACGCGGCGGTAGGCGTTGGAAATGTGCTGGTCGAGCGAACGGATGCCGTTATGGCCGCCCGCGCCGCCGCCGAGCTTCACGCGCACCTTGCCGGCGACGAGGTCTAGCTCGTCGTAGAGCACGGTCACGTCGGTGGATTCGAGCTTGTAGAAGCGGACCGCCTCGCCGACCGACTGGCCGGAGAGGTTCATGTAGGTCTGCGGCTTCATAAGCAGCACTTTCTCGCCAGCGATTGCGCCGTCCGCGATCAGTGCCTGGAATTTCTTCGTCCAGGGCGAAAAGGAATGGCGGCGGGCTATCGCGTCCGCCGCCATGAAGCCGACATTGTGCCGGTTGTCCGCGTATTTCGCGCCGGGATTGCCGAGGCCGACCAGAATATGCATCGACGTGAGCCTCCCGGCGCGGGAAGGTTATTCCTTCTTGGCGGCCTCGGCCGGAGCGGCAGCTGCCTCGGCTGCCTCCGCATTGTCCTCGCTCTTGAGGCCGGCAGGTGCGGCGATCGTCGCGATGGTGAAATCGCGGTCGCCGATCGTCGGCTTGGCGCCGGCCGGCAGCTTGACGGCCGAGATATGGATCGAGTCGCCGATGTCGGTGCCGGTCAGGTCGACCGTGATGAACTCGGGAATCGCGTTGGCCGGAACGTGGAACTCGACCTCGTGGCGAACGATGTTGAGCACGCCGCCGCGCTTGATGCCGGGCGACTTCTCCTCGTTCACGAAGTGCACGGGCACGTCCACGGTGACGACCGAGTCCTTGCCGATGCGCAGGAAGTCGACATGCACGGGGAAGTCGCGCACCGGATCGAGCTGGTAGTCCTTCGGCAGGACCTGGATCTTCTTGCCGCCCACGTCGATCGTCGCGAGCGTGGTCATGAAGCCGCCGCCGTGGATCTTGTAATAAACGTCCTTGTAGGACAGGGCGATGGAAAGGGGGGCTTGCTTGTCGCCGTAGATGACGGCGGGCACGAGGCCTTTGCGGCGCAGTTCGCGGGCGGACCCCTTACCGACCCGATCGCGCGCCTCGGCCTTGAGCTCGTAGCTCTGGCTCATGGCAGTTTCCTTTTGTTGCTGGAGCGCTTCCCGGACCCAGGGCCCCGGAAACGTCGAAAGCCGCCGGTGAAGGCGGCCCTCATCCGCGTTGCCTCCAAGGGTGTCTACGCGGGTGGCGGTCCTATAGTGGAAGCGGCCCGCAGAGGCAAGCGGGCTTGACCTTGGCGGCTGGCGGCATTCCTCTCTCGCGAAAGAGGAGACTACAATGAAGCACATCCCCAATGGCGCGCGGCCGAGCAAGAAGGCTCCAGAGTCCGATTTCACCGGCACGGTCTGGCAGGACGCGATCAACGACGCGCCGGCGCCGGCCCGCGTGCGGGTTGTAAAGGTGCGCTTCGAGCCCGGCGCGCGGACAGCATGGCACACGCATCCTTTCGGCCAGACGCTTTATTGCATCGAAGGCCTGGGGTTGGCGCGCAGCGAGGGCGGTCCGCTGATCGAGCTGAGGCCCGGCGACACGATCTGGATACCGCCCGGCGAGAAGCACTGGCATGGCGCCTCGCCGACGACGTCGATGACGCACATCGCCGTTCACGAGACGCTCGATGGCAAGGCGGCCGACTGGATGGAGAAGGTGAGCGACGCCGAGTATTCGGCGTCGTAGCTCAACGGATTCCGACGCCGCCAACCGGCTCCGTGCGGGTCTGGCTGTCGAAGCCGGCGATCAGCGGCCGCGCTCTGCTGATGGTCGCCTGAACCGCCGGCAGCGAAAGCGAGGCCTTGTGGCTGGCCTCGTCGGCCCAGACTTCGGTGATCCAGATCGCGTCGGTTTCGGCCGGGTCGCGGGCAATGACATAGCTCAGGCAGCCGGGCATGTTTCCGGTGCCCTCGAGCATCAGCGCGATCAGCGCGTCGCGCTGGCCGGGTTGCGCCTTCATCCTGCCGATCAGTCCGAACATGGCAGTCTCCCTGTTCGGCCGCCCGATAACCAGCCGTCTGCGCCGGATCAAGCCGCGTGCAGCGGCCTGCTGCCGTCACGCTGTCAGGAAGCGCCCGGGTCAGGAAACGCGAGGGGTGCGCCGACCCGGCAGGAACACGCACAGCAGGCCGGCCAGCGGCAGGAACGAGCAGGCCCAGTAGACATATTCGATGCCGCGCGCGTCGGCGAGCACGCCGAGCAGTGCGGCGGCAATGCCGCCCATGCCGAAGGCGAAGCCGAAGAAGATGCCGGCCACCATGCCGACGCGGCCCGGCATCATCTCCTGCGCCATCACCACGATGGCCGGGAAGGCCGAGGCCAGCACGACGCCGATGATCACCGTCAGCGCGATCGTCCATTCGAGGTTTGCGTAGGGCAGCGCCAGCGTGAAGGGCAGAACGCCCAGGATCGAGACCCAGATCACCGCCTTGCGCCCGATGCGGTCGCCGATCGGGCCTCCCACGATCGTGCCGAGCGCGACGGCCCCGAGGAAGACGAAGAGCAGCACCTGCGCGGTCTGGATCGACACGCCGAACTTCTCGATGGTGTAGAAGGTGTAATAGCTGGAAATGCTCGCCGTGTAGGCGTTCTTGCTGAAGGTCAGCAGCATCAGGATTGTCAGCACCATGTACGTGTAGCGTTTGTCGAACGGCATCGCTTTGCTGGCGCTGCCGCGGGCCACCATCGCCACGCGCTGACGCTCGTACCAGCGGCCGACGCGGTAGAGGATCGTCATGCCGAGCAACGCGGCGAGCGCGAACCATGCGACGGAATCCTGCCCTCGCGGCACGATGATGAAGGCGGCCAGCAGCGGGCCGATCGCCTGACCGAAATTGCCGCCGACCTGGAAGAAGGACTGAGCCATGCCAAAGCGGCCGCCCGACGCCATGCGGGCGACGCGCGACGCCTCCGGATGGAAGATCGCCGATCCTATGCCGATCAATGCGGCACCGCATAACAGAAGCGCATAGCTGTGCGCGAAGGCGAGCAGCAGCAGTCCGCACAGCGAGGAAAACATGCCGAGCGGCAGCGAATTGGGCATCGGCTTCTTGTCGATGGCCAATCCGATCGCCGGCTGCAGCAGCGAGGCGGTCACCTGGAACGTAAAGGTGAGCAGGCCGATCTGCCAGAAGGACAGCCCGAAATCGGCCTTCAGCATCGGGTAGATGGCCGACACCAGCGACTGGATGATGTCGTTGAGCATGTGGCACACGCTCACCCCGAAGATCACGACATAGGTCGCGTTTTCCAAAGCGGGGCGCGGCGATTGGGCCGTGGTGTCGGTCACTGGCGGGTCTCCGGGAAGTCGCCCGCCTATAGACCCGCGCCGGAGCTATCGCCAAGGCCAAAAGACGTTACTGGTCGGGCCAGTCAGCGCCAGTTCAGGGACCTGGTTTGGCTACCGCGCCCTGTTCGGCCTGAAGCGCCTTCATCCTGGCATCGACCTGCGCCTGCAGGTCGGCCATGGTGATCTCCATCTCGAGATTGTCGAACACCGGGGCATAGTTCTGCATGCCCGCCGCCATGTAGACCTCGCGCGCGTTGCCGTTCGCTTCGAGCGCCTGCGCAAATGCGGCCGGGTCCGCTTCGAGGCGGCCAAGGTCGAGCAGGACGCGGGCGAGATTGTACTGGGTCAGGCCCCAGTCGACAGGGGTGCGCTCGTGCGTCGCTTCTTCCATCGAAAGACGGTAGGTGGCCGCGGATTCCGCAAGCAGGGCGGGATCCTGCTGCATGGCGCCGAGTGCGTGAAGCGCGAGCGCCAGATTGTTGGTGGCGCGCGCCCATTCGAGCGGCACGACGCTCCGCTGGTTGCCCGACTGCGCCTGGCGATAGAGGTCCACGGCGCGCTCCATGCGCCCGGCATCCTTATGAAACTCCGCCAGCGTATAGTACGCGCCGGCGAGGTTGTTGGTGGTTCCCGCCCATTCCAGCACGCCGCGATCTCGCCTGCGCTCTTCCAGCGCCAGATCGAAGGCTGCCAGCGACTGCTCCACAAGCGCGACGTTTTCCGTGCGCTCCCCGAGATCCTTCAGCGCCAGGCCGAGATTGTCCTGGAGGGCGGCCCAGCGAAGAGGCGAGACGTCGCGCGACACCACCTCAAGGGCGGCACGGAAGGCGTCGGCCGCCATCTCCAGCTCCTCGGTGCCACCGGTGCGCAGCGAGAGTTGCCAGAGCACCGAGCCGAGATTTCCCTGCCCCTCGGCCCACAGGATCGGCATGCGGTCGCGCGTCTCGATCTCGATGACGCCCCGATAGGCATCGACGGCCGCCCGCAGCATTGCTTCGTCGCCCATCCGGCCGCCGAGCACCGAAAGCACCAGCGCCCTGTTGTTCTCAAACTGCGCCCAGTCGAGCGGAGCGTCGTCGCGCGTCACCTGCTCGAGCATCTCGTCGTAGATGGCAAGGGCCTCCTCGAGCAGGTCGGTTTCGGTATCGCGCTGCGCCAGCGTGTAGAGCACCAGGCCCAGCCGGTTGCGGACGCGGGCCCACTCGGCCGGAGCGCTGTCGCGGGTGCGCACTTCCAACGCGGCTTCGAGCGCGGCGGCCGCGCCCCGCAGCCCTGCGTCGTCGGCATCCTGGGTGTGATGCGTCAGCAGAACGGCGCCCAGCAAGGCCTGCGCATCGGCCCACTCGTCGGGATTCTGCTCTCGCGACAGCACGGTGAGCGCAGTTTCGAGGGCAGCTATCGCGGCCTCGCTGTCGGCGCGCACGCCCAGCCGGTCGCCCCGCGTCCACAACGCGTCCGCGAGGCCGGCCTGCGTGGTCGCCCAGTCGACGGGCCGCTCGGCCCGCGGGGCAAGCGCCAGCGCCGCCTCCCAGACCTCCACCGAACGCGCCAGCGCGGCGTTGTCGCCGCCGTAGTGGCCGAGCGACACCAGTGCATCGGCCTCGCCGGTGCGATAGCGCCAGGCGAGCGCGGTGTCCCAGCGCTCGATCTGCTCGAAGGCGCGATGGTAGTCTTCGGCCGCCGCCGCGTGGTCGCCCGCCAGCGCATAGGTTTGCGCGCTGCTGGCGTAGACCGCGGCGAATTCCGCGCGGCGCGCGGCGATCTGCGCCTCGGCGTCGTCTACGCGGCCGGAAAGTTCCTGGACCCGCGCCTTGGCGCGTTCGTTGAGCGCGATCGCACTCTGCAACGCCCCCTCGCCGATCGCCTGGTCGGCCAGCGCGGCAAGGCGTACGAGTTCGGCATCCGTGGTCGTGAGCGCGGCGCGGTCGGCGAGTATGCCCTTCAGTCGCTCTGCCTGCTGCTTGAGCAGGCTGTCGAGCTCGGCCGGATCCTGCGGCGCCTCGGCGCCTACCGCCGCCAGCATGGCGAACAGCGCGTCCATCGGCACGCCGCCCTCCTCGGCGCGCGCGGCGACCTGCTGGCGCTCGGCCGCTCCGAGCGAAGCGATCTTGAGCAGCAGGCCGCGCCGCTCGCCGCGGATCGCCGCCTCGTCGGCGTCGACGCCGTCCTCTACAGCCTCGCCGAAGAAGAGCTGACGGCGCAGGCTGGTGTTGGTCCAGGGCGTCTGCGCGGCGCGCGTGCGCAGCCACACCTCCTCGGAGACCAGCGTCATCACGTCGCCGAAGGCATAGCCGCCGGCGGACAAGTGCTTGATCAGCGCCGCCGCATAGGGGCTGTTGCCGCCCGCATCGCCGTCGAGCGCGACGCGGCCCGGCGCGGCGGCGAAACCCACCAGGGCGCCATAGTTCTCGGCTGCCGCCGGATCGGAGGTCCTTGCAAGCGCGCTGGCGCCGCGCGACACCGGCGCCGAAAGGCCGCCCGCCGCAAGCGCCACCGGTTCGGCGCCGGCCGCCACGCGCACCGTCGCGCCGGCAGGAAACGGGTTGTCGCGGCATGCGTCGAGCAGAACGATCGTGACCGGAACCGTCGCCTGGAGCTGCTCCAGCACTTTCGACATCGGCACCAGCCGTGTCCCGGCGTCGTCCAGCGCGGCCAGATCGGCATCGACAGGAACGAGAAAGTTCTCGCCGGCGGCCTCGATGCCATGGCCGGAATAGTAGATCAGTGCGACGTCAGCATCCTCCGCATCCTCGACGAAGCGGTCGAGCGCGCGGGCGAGCTTCTTCTGGTCGGCGCTGGAGACGCCGGTCACGTCGAAGCCGAGATCGGACAGCAGTTCGTCGATGGCGTCGGCGTCGTTTTCGGGGTTGGGCAGGGGCGCAATGTGCTCGTAGTCGGACTGGCCGATCACCAGGGCAACGCCGCGCAGCGCCTCCTGCGCCCATGCCGGAACAGCGGCCAGCGTGACCAGCAACAGCGCCCCGACGAGGCTTCGTGCGGCGAAGTTGACCCAAGGGACGGTCGATCTGCGCAAGTTTGCTGCTCCCGGCGTGCCAGTGGGCTCATTGAGCCGCAGAAGATGGCAGCATCTCGGCGCGGTCAAGCATCGCGAGCTCCTACAAAGTATTGCGGAAAGGGGCCATTCCATGCGATATCGTGCACGTTCGGGCATTTGATGACCCGGAGACTGGACCGTTCTGGAACGACCTTTCCCCGACATCTTGAACTCTCGACGACCGCGAAACCGTGCACGACGCACGGACGCAGCCAAGGCAGGGAACAGGAGCTTTCCCACATGGCCCAGACCGGGACCGTAAAATTCTTCAACACCACCAAAGGCTTCGGCTTCATCACGCCGGACGGCGGGGCGAAGGACGTGTTCGTCCACATCTCGGCTGTCGAGAAGTCGGGCATGCGCACCCTGGCCGACGGCCAGAAGGTGTCGTTCGACATCGAGCCCGACCGTATGGGCAAGGGCCCGAAGGCGGTGAACCTGCGTCCGGCCTGATCGGCCACGCAGATCGGTTGTTTCGAAGCCGCGGGGCGCAAGCTCCGCGGCTTTTTCGATGGGGCGATCACGCCGCGTCACAAGCGTGCATCATTCGCCACTTGCAATCGCCGGTGTTCGTGAGAAGATTCCGGCGAAGCAGCGGCGGGAGGTTTCATGCGCGTGAGGTCCGTTCTCAGCACATTGCTTTTGGTCGCGGGGTTCCTGCCCGGACCCGCATCGGCGGTGCCGCTGGCGGCGGCGCCGGAAGCCGGCGACGGCATCGTCATCCAGGTCGGCGGGTGTCATCGCGACGTCGAGCGGCACTTCGTTCCCGAGTTCGGGCGCCGCGCCTGGCACTATCATCGCGGCTCGAGCTGCCGGCCGATCGAGGTCGATCCGCCGGCGCCTCCTCCGCCCGCGGATTGCCACCGTGACGTGCAGCGCCATTTTGTGCCCGAATATGGGCGTCGGATCACCCACCGCCACGTCGGGCCGAGCTGCCGCATACAGGTCTTCGAGGAGGTGCCTCCCGGCGGGAGGCCGCCGTCGGGCATCTGCGTCAGCATAGGCGGCGTCACCTTCTGCGTGAATGAGTAGGGCGGCGCGATGAACAGGGGCTCTCCGTAAGAAGAGAGACTCGCCGGCGACCTCGCTGGCATGTGGTATGAACTTGTCGGAACCGGCCGCTTCGGGCGGCCGGGGCCGCCTATTGGTCCAGCCAAAGAATCGCTTGCCCCACCCGAAAAAATGCGGGACAAGATTGCCGTTCGGGCATTTGCCGGCCCGGAGACTGGACCAGCATGGCTTGGGGTGATCGCATCGACATGACCCGGGCGGTTCGCGGCGGAGAATAGCCACAAGGCGCCCTCCGCGATGCCTCTGTTTCCTCTCCCCCAGTGAAGGACCGAAGACGCGCGCGGCGGCGACCGCGACGCAAGTGCAATATGGGAGACAAGGAGCTATCCCATGCCGCAGTCGGGAACAGTCAAGTTTTTCAACCATGCGAAAGGGTTCGGCTTCATCAAGCCGGATGACGGCGCAAAGGATGTGTTCGTGCACATCTCCGCCGTCCAGGCCTCTGGTCTGCCGGGTCTGGAGGACGGCCAGAAAGTGTCGTTCGACACCGAGCCGGACAAGCGTGGCAAGGGCCCGAAGGCCGTAAACCTGACGCTGATCTAGGCCGGAAGCGGCGCAAGCCGACCGTACCTCGCGCCGGCGAGCCCCCGCGCCGGTCACAAGCCAGTCGCCCGCGTTTTGCACGCGGGCGTTTTTGTTTGGTGTTTTCCGGTCATGCCGGGAACGCGCTCCCGCTCTCCGCGTTCAGACGCCGTTCAGGCGCGGCGGCCTAGTGGTCTTGCCGAAGCCGGCAGAAGCCACATGCGGGTTCCGGCGCAAAGGAGAAAATCCATGAACCGTTTCGTCCGAAATCTCGTGCTGTCGACCGCCGTCGCGGCAACCACGCTCGCCGCCATCCCCGTTCAGGCTCAGGAAGGCGGCAACGGCTATCGCATGGACCCGCAGACCGAGAAGCTTGTGGGCATCGGGTTCCTCGGGCTTGCCGCCGGCGTGCTTGTGGGCGCTCTGGCGGCCGAAGCCGACGGCAACCACCGCAACCCGAAGCCGCGTCCGCATCAGGACCGTAACTTCTTTCCCGACGCTCCGTCGAATGTCGGCCATCAGGGCTACAACAACTATTCGGACTACGATCAGGACGGTCCGCGCTACCGCCGCTACGAGCGCGCCGACCGCTACTACGACGAAGGGCCGCGCTACACGCAGCGCGTCCGCCCTTACGAGGCCTGGAGCCCCGAATGGGCGCGCTGGTGCCAGAACCGCTACAAGAGCTTCAACATCAACACCGGTACCTTCACGACCTACGGCGGCGAACAGCGCTTCTGCGTGGTCCAGTAGCTTCCGGGTTTCTTGCCTCGTGCAATTGCCGGCGCCGAAAGGCGTCGGCTTTTTGTTTGGGCGGTCAGACGAGGAATGGATTGCCGCGCCGTTCGTCGCCGAAGCGGCCGCCGGGGCCGTGGCCGCAGATGAAGCCGACATCGTCGCCAAGCGGCAGCAGCTTTTCCTTGATCGACCGGATCAGTGCGGCGTGGTCGCCACCGGGCAGGTCGGTGCGGCCGACCGAGCCCGAGAATAGCACGTCGCCGACATGCGCGAAACGCGCGGCGCGATCGAAATAGACGACATGGCCCGGCGCGTGGCCGGGGCAATGCAGCACCTCGAAAACATGGCCCCCGAAGGACACGGTCTCGCCCTCGGTCAGGAAGCGGTCCGGCGTGCAGTTGCGTATCTCGCCGGTCGGCAGGCCGAAGCGCTGCGCCTGCGTTTCGAGGTTGGCGAGGAGGGGCTTGTCCGCCTCGTGCGGTCCGAGGATTTCGACGCCGAGAGCGTCCTTCAGTTCCATGGCCCCGCCGGCATGGTCGATGTGGCCGTGAGTGATCCAGATCGCCACGACCTTGATGCCGTTCTCTTCGATGGCGCGGCGGATCGTGTCGACATCGCCGCCGGGATCGATGACCACCCCTTCCTTCGTGTCGCCGTCGAACAGGATGGTGCAGTTCTGCTGGAAAGGGGTGACGGGGATGATGCCCGCCTGCAACTGGCCCATGTTCGTCTCCTTTGGCGGAGCGAGTGATAGGGCGGGCCGGCCCGGCGTCAACAAAAAAGGGCGGCACTGCGCCGCCCCGGATTTTCCCCCGATCGAGCCCCGTCAGGCCGATTTGTTCATCGACTTCATCACCATGCCCACGATCGCCGTCAGGATGGCGCCGCCGCCCAGACCGCCAACCGCGTCACCGGCCAGACCTTCCATCGCGCCGCTGCTGGCGAGCATGTCGATCAGCTGACCGCCACCGATGCCGCCGATGGCGCCGCTGAGGATCTTCGGCAGCTGAGACATCGCGGCCTGCTTCACGGCTGCTCCCACGGCCTGGCCGCCGATGATGCCGCCGACGATCTGCACGATGATGGGCCAAAGTGCTTCCATGCTGGTTCCCTCCGAAAAAGCCGGCTCCGCCGCCGACGAGGGGATGGAACGCCCGAATTAACCTAAAGTCAAAGGCCCGCTGCCGAGCAAAGCAAAAAGGCCGGGAAAACCCGGCCTTGCTCGCTCCTGCCCCCGGTGGCCGCAGCTATTCGGCGGCGACGCGGCGGGGCGTCACTTCAGCGGTGTAGTCTTCCATCAGGGTCTTGGCGATGTCGCCGACGGTGAAGCGGTACGGGCCGATCTCGGACACGGGCGTGACCTCGGCGGCGGTGCCGGTGAGGAAGCACTGCTCGAAGCCGGCCAGTTCCTCCGGCATGATCGCGCGCTCGACCAGCTTGTAGCCACGGCGCCTCGCCAGTTCGATGACGGTCTTGCGGGTGATGCCGTTGAGGAAACAATCGGCTTCCGGCGTGTGGATCTGGCCGTCCTTGACGAAGAAGACGTTGGCGCCGGTGGCCTCGGCGACACGGCCGCGCCAGTCGAACATCAGCGCGTCGGCGTAGCCCTTGGCCTCGGCCGCATGCTTGGAGAGCGTGCAGATCATGTAAAGGCCGGCGGCCTTGGCCCGCGACGGCGCCGTCATCGGGTCCGGGCGGCGATATTCGGCGATGTCGAGGCGGATGCCCTTGAGCTTCTGCGCCGGGTCGAAATAGCTCGGCCACTGCCAGATGGCGATGGCGGTGTTGATCTTGTTGTTCTGTGCCGAGACGCCAAGGCTGTCCGAGCCGCGCCAGGCGATCGGCCGGACATAGGCGTCGAGGAAGCCCTGCTTCTTCAGCAGCTGCCGGCAGGCTTCGTCGATTTCTCCCACGGAGTAGGGAATGCGGAAGCCGAGGATGCGCGCGGATTCATGCAGGCGCTCGGTGTGCTCGGTCAGCTTGAAGATTTCGCCGCCATAGGCGCGCTCGCCCTCGAACACGGCGCTGGCGTAGTGCAGGCCGTGGGTCAGCACGTGAATCTTCGCGTCGGCCCATTTGACGAACTCGCCATTCATCCAGATGAAGCCATCGAGCTGGTCGAAGGGAACGGATGCCATCGGGTTTCCTCCTGCGGGCTCAGGCCCGCCTATCGTTGTATCTGCCCTGTTTCACGCTTATCAGGCGCCATGTCCAGAAGGTCGGGCGGGCCTGCGCAAAACTGGAAGAAAGCTGCGCATGATGCGTTGCTTCCATGCCTTTTCGGTCGATTTCGGCCTCAAAGCTTGCCAGAAGTTACCATATGGCCAAAATAAGTCAACATGGCTGACATAAATTTCCCGGATTCGGGCAACAAGTCGAACAACCAGTCGAGCAATCACATGGCGAAATCACAGGCGGCGACCCCGATCAGAACCCCGCTCGGCGGCGACGGGGAAATCGATTGGGCGATCATAGAGCTCCTGTTCTTCGCCTATCGCGATTTCACGTCCGACCCCGATGCGATCCTGGCGGAGCTCGGTTTCGGGCGCGCTCATCATCGCGTGGTGCACTTCGTCAACCGCATGCCCGGCCTCACCGTCGCGGAACTTCTCGACGTGCTGAAGATCACCAAGCAGAGCCTTGCGCGCGTGCTCAAGCAACTTATCGACACAGGCCACATCGTGCAGGTGCAAGGCCTGCGCGACCGCCGCCAGCGCGAACTGTATCCGACCGAGAAGGGCAGGGCCCTGGCGCTGGCGCTGGCCCAGCCGCAATCCCGCCGCATCCGTGACGCATTGGGCGGACCGCTGCCCGGCGGGCGCATGGTCGTGGAACGTTTCCTGAAGGGGATGGTTAATCCGGAGCTTCGGACCCAGTTCGAGAAGCTCCCGAAAGACGGCCCGGCGCATGTCGAGTGACGGGCGACAGCCAACCAGCTGAGGATCGAGGTCGGTTGATGAGCATGCCGAATGATGACGCACCGCACATCCTCGTGGTCGATGACGATACGCGTATCCGCACGCTCCTGCGCCAGTTCCTGACCGAACAGGGGTACCGCGTCGCCATAGCCGCCAACGCGGCGGAGGCGCGACGTCATCTGGAAGGGCTCGATTTCGATCTCATGGTACTCGACGTGATGATGCCCGGCGAGACGGGCGTGGAACTGACGCGCGCGCTGCGCGAGCGCCGCGACGTGCCGGTCCTGATGCTGACCGCGCTGTCCGAGACCGACAGCCGCGTCGCCGGGCTGGAGGCGGGCGCCGACGACTATCTGCCGAAGCCGTTCGACCCGCGCGAGCTGGTGCTGCGCATCAACAACATCCTGCGCCGCGGCGGGCCGGCGCCGACGCCCAAACTCGAGCAGGTTGTGTTCGGCCCCTATGCCTTCCAGATCGCCCGGCGCGAGCTGAAGCGCGGCGGCGAAACGCTGAAGCTGACCGAGCGCGAACAGGAAATCCTCGCCATCTTCGCCGAGCGCGCCGGCGAGACCATCCCGCGCCACGAGCTGGTCGGCGCCGAGGCGGAGGTCGGCGAGCGGACGATCGACGTTCAGATCAACCGGCTGCGGCGCAAGATCGAGCGCGACCCGTCGAATCCCGTCTGGCTGCAGACGGTGCGCGGTGTTGGATACCGGCTGAGCGTGGAATAGAATGCGGCCGCGGGCCGGGCTTTCGCCCGGCGCGGAGAGCGACCGGATGGCGAGTACCGACGCAGGTCAACAGCAGCGTGCGCTTATACCCCGCCGCATGGCGGCGCGCCTGCGCGGTCTGTCGCGGGTGGTGCGCAGCCCGGCCAGGCTGTGGGCGCTGGCCAAGCGCATTCTCATTCAGTGGCTGCCGCAGCGGCTCTATGCGCGAGCGCTCATCATCGTCATCGCGCCGATCATCATCCTGCAGTCGGTCATCGCCTTCGTGTTCATGGAGCGGCACTGGCAGACCGTCACCATGCGCCTGTCGGCAGCGGTGACGCGCGACATCGCAGCGGTCATCGACCTCGTGCAGTCCAATCCGCCCGACCGGCAGGCCGACATCCTCCGCATCGCGCAGGACCGGCTTGGCCTCAAGATCGACCTCCTGCCGCCCGAACCGCTGCCGCCGCCGGGACCGAAGCCATTCTTCTCGATCCTCGATCAGGCGCTGTCGTCGGAAATCGGCCGGCAGATCAACCTGCCATTCTGGCTCGACACGGTCGGCAACTCCAACATCATCGAGATCCGCATCCAGTTGCCGGATCAGGTGTTGCGCGTGTTTGCCCGCCGCAGCCAGGCCTATGCGTCGAACTCGCACATCTTCCTGCTGTGGATGATCGGTACGTCGCTGGTGCTGCTGGCTTTCGCCGTCGCCTTCCTGCGCAACCAGATCAGGCCGATCCTGACGCTGGCGGAAGCGGCGGACAGTTTCGGCAAGGGGCGGCCGATGCCGGCCAACTTCCAGCCGCGGGGGGCGGAGGAGGTGCGCCGCGCCGGCAACGCCTTCATCCAGATGCGCGAGCGAATCGAACGCCAGATCGAGCAGCGCACGACGATGCTGACGGGCATCAGTCACGACCTGCGCACCATCCTTACCCGGTTCCGCCTGCAGCTTGCGGTGCTCGGGCCCAAGGTCGACACCACCGCGCTCAACCAGGATATCGACGACATGCAGTCGATGCTGGAGGGATACCTCGCCTTCGCGCGCAGCGAGGCGGCAGAGGACCCCGGCCGGTTCGACCTCGCCGAATATTTCGAGAAACTGCGGGAGGAGGCGAAGCTCAGGAAACGCAAGCTCTCGACCGAGCTTGCCGGCGAGGCAGAGGTGCATGTTCGCCCCAACGCCTTCCGCCGGCTGCTGGCGAACCTGATCGGCAACGCCTTCCGCTATGCGAAGAACGTCAAGGTGTCGGCGCGCCACCAGCGCGGCACGCTGGTGGTCACGGTCGACGACGACGGGCCGGGCATTCCGGCCGACCGGCGCGAGGACGTGTTCAGGCCGTTCGTGCGGCTGGACTCGGCCCGCAACCAGGACGCCACCGGCACGGGGCTCGGCCTCTCCATCGCCCGCGACATCGCCCGCAGCCATGGCGGCGACATCACGCTGGACGACAGTCCGCTGGGAGGCCTGAGGGCAGTCGTGAAGGTGCCGGCCTGACCTATCCGGCGCGCGCCGCCAGCCATGCCGCGAGATCGTCTATCGTGCGGTCGGCGATGGCTTCCATCATGGCGGGGGTCACCGATTTCCAGCCCTGCTGCGAGCCGGCCGGCAGTCTTTGCTGGCCCTGTATGCGATGCAGACGGTTGCCGGCGGGGTCGGTGACGTCCCAGACATAGATGATCGTCGTCTGGCGGCCCTCGGTGAAGGCCGAGAAGTAGCCGCGCATCAAGTGGGTTGCCGAGCCTGCCTGGGTGAGCGGGACACCGCGCTGCCCGGCGCGGGCGGCGAGCCGCAAGGAGAGCGAAGGCAGCACCTCAGGCGCGGCACCCATCACCGGCGCAAACTGCACCACCGCGCTGGTGGCGACAGGGCCGGCAGGCAGGGCAGCCGATGCGGTCGTCACGGGGAAGGCCGGCTGGGCGGCGGGAGCCGGCATGAGATTGGCGGACGCACTCGCCGGCGCGGCGGCGTCCTCGGAGGTCAGCGGCTGCAGGTTGGAGGTTTCCACGCCGGTGCAGGCCGCAAGTCCGACCGCCGTCAGTACCAGCATTGGAATGTGCAGGCGTTGCATCGCGTCTCCCCCAAAAGAGACTTGTCCGAAAGGCGCCGGCCCGAAAAGCTACAACACTGTGCCACCCCGCCCGGGCGGCACTGATGTCAGGTCACTTCACGATCAAGTCGAGATCGTGGCGCGACAGCGCCTTGGGCGCTCCCTCGGTCGTCAGGTAGGTGCGGCCCAGCGTCATCGCCGTCTCGCTGTCGCTGTCCATGATGATCATGTGGGCGAACAGCGTCATGGCAGGCGCGATCGGTTCCGGATTGCCGGCGAAGAACATCTGCTCCTCCATCCAGGACGGGCTGAAGCGCGCACCGACCGAATAGCCGCAGGCGTTGAGCCGGTGGCGCGTCAGGCCGTGCGCCTCCATGACCTTCGAATGGGCGTCGAACACGTCGCCGAAGGTGCTGCCGGGTACCATCGCCTTCTCGACTGCCAGCAGCGCCTCGTGCGCGGCGTCGTAGAGCTCCTGGTGGCGCTTCGACACCTTGCCGGTGAGCACGGTGCGCATCATCGGCGCGTGGTAGTGGTGGAAGGCGCCGGCCCATTCGAGCGTGAGCTGGTCGTTCTTGTTGAGCTTGCGCCTGCCGGCCTTATAGCGGCACAGAAGCGCATCGGCGCCGGAGCCGATGATGAACTCGTTGGCCGGATAGTCGCCGCCGCCGGCGAAGACCGCGCCCTGCATGGCGGCGAGGATGGCGCCCTCGTCGGCGCCCTGTCCGATGATCGCCAACGCCGCGTCGAGCGCGTCGTCGGCGAGCGCGGCCGCGCGCTCGGCCTTCTTCACCTCGGCCGGGCTCTTCAGCAGCCGCAGCCGGCCGACCATTCCGGACATGTCGACCACGGTGCCGAAGGTCTTCAACTGCTCGTCGAGAAGATGGGTGTTGCGGCCGGTCAGGCCGTGCGTGTCGTATTCGACGCCGATGCGGCAGCCGAGCAGGCCGAGGTCGTTCAGCAGGTTGCGCAGGTCGGCGGCGGGATTCGCCTTGTCGCGATCCGTCCACACCACGACGTTGTCGAGGATCGAAGTATGCTTGGCCTGCCGCAGGTCGGCCGAGCGCGTCATCAGCACCATCGAGCCGTCCGACTTGAGCACCAGGCACTGGAAGAAGCAGTAGCCGAACGTGTCGTAGCCGGTCAGCCAGTACATGCTCTCCTGCGCGAACAGCAGCGCGGCGTCGAGCTTCTGGTTGGTCATCTCGATCAGCAGGCGGTCCTTGCGCGCATCGAACTCCGCGCGCTCGAAATGCAGCGCCATCAGCGGTCCTCCAGAACGATCACCGAGATCTGCCGGCCGTAGTCCGGCTCGCCGCGATGGTTGCGGCGGCGGTTCGAATAGAACAGGTCTTCCTCGGCATAGGTGCAGCGGCCCAGCGACGAAGCCCTGACGCCCGCCGCGACCAGCCGATCGACGGTGTAGCGCGGCAGGTCGAACATTGCGTGCCCCGCCTTCGTCGCCGGCACGAAATAGCCGTCGTTGCGGGCGTCTGCAGCGAGGAACCGGTCGACATATTCGGGGCCGACTTCGTAGTTTGCCCCGCTGATCGAGGGGCCGAGCGCGGCGACGATGCGGTCGCGCCTGGCGCCCAGCTTCTCCATCGCGTCTATCGTGCTCTCCAGCACGCCGTTCAGCGCGCCCTGCCAGCCGGCATGCGCAGCGCCGATGACGCGCGCTTCGGCATCGGCGTACAGGATGGGGCCGCAATCGGCGGCCAGCACGCCCAGCGCCAGTCCGGGCCGGTCGGTGACCATGGCGTCGGCCTTTGGCCGAGGTGGCGCGAACGGCGCAGTCACGGTCACGGCGTCGGGCGAATGCACCTGATGAACCGTCACGAGTTTGTCGACCGGCACGCGCATCGAGGCCGCGACACGGCGACGGTTTTCCGCCACGTGATCGGCCCTGTCGTCGGAGCCGGGACCGGTGTTCAGGCCGCGATAAATGCCTTCTGACACACCGCCGACGCGGGTGAAGAAGCCATGCGCGATACCCGCGCCGGCCAGCGCGTCGAGTTCAGACGATCGGAGCGGCTCCGGCCGTACCGTTTCCAGCATGCTGCGTTTGTTGTCCTTTCCGGCGGCGCCCGTCACGGCACCGTGATTTGCGGCCGGATGGTGGCGGGCGAGGGGGACCAAGTCAACCTGATCGGCCGACGCTCATCGTGCGGTGATCTCCATCACCTTGAAAAGCCTGCCCATTTGCTCCGGTCCGGCAAGCCGCTCCACCGCGCTGCGGATCGTCTCCTGTTCCGCATCGTCCTTGCCGTGGCCAAGCGAGCCGGCGCGGGCGAGCAGGCCCATGTCGAGCAGCCACTGGCCCTGTTCGAAAAGCGAAACGGCCAGTCCGTGGCCGCGCGCGACGGCAGCCAACGCCGAAAAATCGACGTGCGAGGTCAGGTCCGCCTCGCCTGGATGGGCCAGCGGGTCGTCATGGGCATGGCGGCGCAGCGCCTGCAGCGTGTCGCCGAGGCCGGGCTCAAGATGACCGTAGTCGAAGAACAGCGCACCGCCGCTCGTGGCCGCGATCCGCGCCGCGATGTCGTCCATCAGGGCCTCGCGGGCAGGTGCGGTTTCGAAGATTGCACCCTCCGGTGCCGACTGGGCGGCTGGAGGCAGCAATGCCGGGTCGATGCCGGCGAAGCCTGCCGCGAAACACAATGCGCCCGCGTCGTCCAGCGCCACCACGCGCTCGCGCCAGCCCGCCTTCGCCTTCACGAACTGGCGCATGGGAATCGCGTCGAAGAGCTCGTTACCGACGATGAATAGCGGGCCGTCCGGCACGGTCGCCACCGTTTCGTGCCAGCGGTAGTCGGGCAGGCTGCCGGAAAGCGTTGCCTGCTGCGCCGTGCGCAGGCGCGGACTGGTTTCCACCAATTCGAAGCGAGCGGTACGGACGAACCCCGGCGCAAGCTGCTGCAGCGCGCGCACCATGTCGCGCATCAGCGTGCCGCGCCCGGGTCCGATCTCGGCGATGACGGGTGCGGCGGGACGGCCGGCTGCGTCCCACATGTCGTAGAGCCGCACGGCGACCAGTTCGCCGAACATCTGGCTGATCTCCGGCGCGGTGACGAAGTCGCCGGCCGTGCCGAAGGGCTCGCGCGTGGTGTAGTAGCCATCGACGGGATCGAACAGACAGGCCGCCATGTAGTCGGCGACGCTCATCGGCCCGCTGGCCGCGATAAGCGCGGCGATGCGCTGCTTCAGCGCGGTCACGCGACGGCCGGCTGAACCGGCTTTGCCCGGGCCATCAGATACAGCCCCGCAACTACCATCGGGAGCGACAGCACCATGCCCATGGTCAGCCAGCCGCCGGCCAGGTAGCCCAGTTGCTCATCCGGCACGCGGAAGAACTCCACGAAGATGCGCGACACGCCGTAGCCGGCGACAAACGCGCCCGTGACGAAGCCCGGCCGGGCGAGCCAGCCGCCACGCCAGACGAGCAGCCACAGCACCGCGAACAGCGCGACGCCCTCCAGCCCGGCCTCGTAGAGCTGGCTCGGGTGGCGCGGCTCGGGTCCGCCGTTGGGGAAGACGAAGGCCCATGGAACGTCGCTCGGCCGGCCCCACAGTTCCGAATTGATGAAGTTGGTGCAGCGCACGAGGAAGAAGGCGATCGGCGACACCGCGCCGACGACGTCGAACATCGAGAGGATGCGGATGCCGCGCCGGCGGGCGAAGACGATCTGCGCCAGCGCGCAGCCGATGAGGCCGCCATGGAACGACATGCCGCCGCTCCACACGGCCAGGATTTCTGACGGGTTGGCGGCATATTTTGCGAAGTCGTAGAACAGCACATAGCCAAGCCTGCCGCCGACCACGATGCCGATCGCCGCCCAGATCAGAAGGTCATCGAACGCCTCCGGCGCCATGGCCGGCCTGCCGGGCAACCAGAGCCGCTCGGTGGCGGCGATGCGCTTCGCGTACCACCAGCCGCCGAGGATGCCGACGACGTATGCCAGGCCGTACCAGTGGATCGCCACCGGGCCGATCTGCACGATGACCGGGTCGATCATCGGGAAGGGCAGGACGGCGAGCGGCAGCAGCAATTCGGGCATGGCGAAGTCCGGTTCAGGCGGCGCGGACCATGCGCGGGCAGCGAAGCGAGGTCAACGCCTGCCCGCTGTCGCGCGGAGATGGCAAGACCGCGCGTCAATGCGGCCAAAGCAGCCAGAGCGCCAGCAGGGGCGCCGCGCCGGCCCTCATCGCATGGGTGATGCCGGGCACGTTGTGAAACGTGTCACCCGCGGCGAGTTCGGTCCAGCCGCTTCCGCCATGCTTGAACGATCCGGGCGATATCAGCAGATAGACCTCTTCCGGCGAATGCGAGTGATCTGGATAGATGATCCCCGGAGCGACGAGACTCGCGCCGATCCAGAATCCCGGTCGATCCTCGACGCCGCCCTTGCCGATGATTGCCACGTTTGCGTGGCCATCCCAGAAATCACGGTCCTCGGGCCGCGCGGAGCCCGTCCTGCGCCACGGCAGGTTTGGCGACAGCGCCGCAAACGCGTCGGCTAGTCGTTCAAGGGCCCCGGGCATCTGTCTCCCGCTATCGAAGGCGGCTTCAAGATGGTCGAGAACCGGCAGGCTCGTGCCGCCGTTGAAATCGATCGCGCCGGTATCCGCGCGCATGTCGGCGACGATCTTCTCAGCGATCGGGCGACCGGCGAAGTTGCCGCGTTCTTCGAGGAGCGCGGCGGCGAGCGCATCGGCGAAGTTCTGGAGTTCTCGAGGCCGCGTGGTCGCCATTCATCCCCCCGTGCGTCGGCCCCCGTTCGCTGGCACACGGATTGAGGGGAAGTTGGGGCGGCGTCAAGCAGGATCGTATACGATTCGGCCCGGAATCATCCGTCATGGTTGTCCGGCCGCGCTCACTTGCATTCATCCGCCTCTCCCCCTACCTCAAACTGAGGCTTCAGGAGCGCGCCATGAACACGACCGGTGGACCGAACCGCTTCTTCGACGAGTTCGCCAAGCTGATGACCGACGCGGCCGGCGCCGCGCAGGGGGTCAAGCGCGAGGTTGAGACGGCCTTCCGCGCGCAGGCGGAGCGTTTCCTCAACACGATGGACCTGGTCCAGCGCGAGGAATTCGAGGCCGTCAAGGAGATGGCTGCGAAAGCGCGGGACGAGAACGAGCGGCTCGCTGCCCGCATCGCGTCGCTGGAAGCGCAGCTGCAGGCGACCGCTCCCGCCGATGACAAGCCGACGCCGCGCGGCCGGGCGAAAAAGTAGCGATCTCTTATCCACAGCCCGCCGCGGCCGAAAAACCCTTGGCGCTGAATCGCTTGGTGCGTGCGGTGAATCTGCCGCACCCGCCGCTGTCCACACCCCGTTGGCCTCGCGGTCCGAAATTGGCTGTTCTCGCGACTCCCGATCAATAGACTGAAATTGCTACGTGATTCGGAACGTCGCAAGCCTCTTGGACGGGGGCAGGCCGGCGCAAGTTTCCCGCGTTAGTCCTAGGACCCATGTAGCTCCGGCTTTTCGCGTGCGCGCGTATCAGCGGTGTGCCCGGCATACGCTTGGGATCACGCCGCCTGGGATGGAGACTATCGCTTGGACCTCATCGAGATCGAAACCACGCGCGACCTGCACCCCGTCGACGTGATCGAGCATGTCGCGCAATCCAACGACTGGGCGTTCGAACGCACCGGCGACGACGAACTGGCGATCACCGTCGCCGGTACCTGGGCCGACTACCATGTCTCGTTTTCCTGGATGGAGGAGTTTGAGGCGCTGCATCTGGCCTGCGCGTTCGACCTCAAGGTGCCGGAAAAGCGCGTGCTCGAGGTCATGCGGCTGATGTCGATGATCAACGAGCAGATGCTGTTCGGCCATTTCGACCTGTGGGAGGTCGAGGGCGCCATCATGTTCCGCCATTCGCTGCTGCTTTCCGGCGGCGCGGAGCCGACCAGCCAGCAGGTCGAGGTGCTGCTCGACAGCGCGCTGGAGGCCTGCGAGTGCTACTATCAGGCGTTCCAGTTCGTCGTCTGGTCGGGGCAGAGCGCCAAGGAGGCGCTGGCCGGCGTGATGTTCGAGACCGAGGGCAATGCCTGAGGCTGGGGCCTGAGAAATGCAGACGCGAGAGCGCATGCCCGAGATCGGCTTCGCCGATTTCGAGAAGGTCGACATCCGCGTCGGCCGGATCGTCGAGGCGGAGCCTTTTCCGGAAGCGCGCAAGCCGGCGATCAAGCTGAAGATCGATTTCGGACCCGTGATTGGCATCAAGAAGTCGTCGGCGCAGATCACCAGATACTATGCACCGGAGACGCTGATCGGCCGGCAGGTTCTGGCGGTGGTCAACTTTCCACCGCGCCAGATCGGCAAATTCATGTCCGAAGTGCTGACGCTGGGCTTGCCCGACGCCGATGGCGAGGTCGTGCTGACGGCGGTTGAGCGAGAGGTGCCGCTGGGCGGCAAGCTGTTCTAGGCTCAACCAGCTGCCGGTGCCGGCCGGTTTGGAACCAAATGCCGGCCGCGCGCTTCCTTCCGCCACGGAACTGTTCCGTGCGAGGGAATCACCATGGCCAAGCAGGCAGCCACAACCACTTCGAAGAAATCACCCGCCAGGAAGCCAGCGGCCGCAAAGCCGTCGGGGAAGGCGACCGAGTCGCAGGCAGGTGCCGGTCCGGCGATTGCCAAGCGCTCCAAGGACGCCAAGCCGGCGAAACCCGGCTCGAAGGCCGCAGCGGGCGCAGGCGCAGCGACACGGTCGCCGAAGGTCAAGCCCGAAACGGCTAAGTTTCCGGCGAAGACCGCGCCAAAGACCGCTTCCGCGAAAGCCCCCGCGAAGAGCAAATCGACCGTTCGTAAGGTGGCGGAAACCGTGGTCGGCGGCGTGACCTCTGTCGCGTCCGGCGTCGCCTCGGTTGCCGGCTCGGTGGCGGGCACCGTTACGGGCAAGACGCGCCGCTCCAAGAAGTAGGCCGGCTTCCCCAGCGAATCCCGTGGATTTGAAGCAGGTCGCTGCAGGGCGGCTTGCATTGTCGGCGGACACGGCTAAAAGGCGGCCACCGTCGGCCACACCGGACTCGCCCCATGAAGCTTTTCGCCGGAAACTCCAACCGGGTGCTGGCGGAATCCGTCGCCCGGTATCTCAACATCTCGCTCGGCAAGGCCAGCGTCCGGCGCTTCGCAGACCAGGAAATCTTCGTCGAGATACAGGAGAACGTGCGCGGCGAGGACGTGTTCGTCCTGCAGTCGACCTCCTATCCGGCCAATGACCACCTGATGGAACTGCTGATCATGATCGACGCGTTCCGACGCTCGTCGGCGCGGCGCATCACGGCGGTCATCCCCTATTTCGGCTATGCGCGTCAGGATCGCCGCGCGTCGGGCCGCACGCCGATCTCGGCCAAGCTGGTGGCAAACCTGATCACGCGCGCCGGCGCCGACCGCGTGCTGACGCTCGACCTGCATGCCGGGCAGATCCAGGGCTTCTTCGACATTCCCACCGACAACCTCTTCGCGGCACCCGTGCTGGCGCGCGACATCAAGGCCCATTACCAGCTCGCCAACGTCATGGTGGTTTCGCCTGACGTCGGCGGCGTGGTGCGCGCGCGCGCGGTCGCCAAGCGCATCGACGCGCAACTCGCCATCGTCGACAAGCGGCGCGACCGGCCGGGCGAATCGGAGGTGATGAACGTCATCGGCGAGGTGCACGGCAAGGACTGCATCCTGATCGACGACATTGTCGATTCTGGCGGTACGCTGTGCAACGCGGCCGAGGCGCTGCTGGCCGAAGGCGCCACCAGCGTGACCGCCTACATCACCCACGGCGTGCTCTCCGGCGGCGCGGTGGCGCGCATCACCGGCTCCAAGCTCAAGGAACTGGTGATCACCGATTCGATCCAGCCGACTTCGGGCGTCTCCGGCTCGCGCAACATCCGCGTTGTGTCGATCGCCGACCTGATCGGCGAGGCGATCTCGCGCACCGCGACCGAAGAGTCGGTTTCCAGCCTGTTCGACTGATCCGTCAGCCTGCGCGCGCCCGTCCGGCAAGCAAGAAGCCGGCCGATACGATGCCCAATACGGCGAACGCCGCGAGATAGAGCGGCGGCCACGGCAGGCCGCGCAGCATGTTCGGCACAATCGCAATCACGACGCCCAGGCCGTAGACCGCGCCGAGCAGCAGGGCCTGCGGCACGAGCGGTGCGTCGCCGCGTGCAACGAGGAACGCCGCAGCGACCGTCAGCAGCATCGCCGCGATCAGCCGCGATGTCAGCGCATCGGCCGGCCAGTTGAAGACCAGCGGGAAGGCGGTGGCGGGGGCGAGGAACAGCGCGAGACCCCAGAGGGCCAGCAAGGTTCCGGCGACGAGCAGCCATGCGGATTGTCCGGCGAAGACCAGCGAACGCGGCGCGCCGCCACGATCGGCGCTCAGGGCGACCACCGCGGAGATGCTGAGAACGCCAACGGCGGCGAAGAAACCCCAGCTGATCGGAGCGGCGAGGTCGAAGCGGTCGAGGTGCAGGGCGATCGCGGCGACTGCGAGCGGGATGAGATAGATCGCGCTCACGAGCGCATGCAGCCGGCCGCGCGCCTGCGTCGGCCGTTCGAGCACGAAGAGCCCGGCAATGCCGAAGGCGGTCGCCGCCGCGCCGAGCATGCGGGAAGCCAGCGGCGGCAGATCCCAGGCGAAGGATGCCGGCATGTCCTGCCACCAGAAGACCGCGCCGATGAGCCCGCCCACGGTTGTCAGGATGAGCGTCACCCTCGCCGCGCGACTCAGGTCCGCGAGCGAACGCCACCAGCGCAGATATCCGAGCGCCAGAGCCGCAAGAAGCAGGGCCGCGCCCGCGAAGAACCAGATTGCCGCCATGTCAGCTACGGACATTGCTCATAGGTGCCGGGAATCTGGTCGCCGACCGAGCAGATGATCCCTCCCCAGTGATAGCCCTCGCGGCCGTTGCGGTACTCGATCCTGAACCACAAATAGCCATCGTCCTCGACCTCGGTCGGCCCGACCAGCGTAATGCGTTCGCCTTCCTTGAGCGTCGCAAGGCGAGCATGGTCACGTCCCGGACCGTCGCGAACGATGCCGCCCCAGGACCCGGCAAGCACGGGATAGGGGATCGCGCCGTCGACCTCGGGTTCCGCCTCGGTGGCTCCGCCGCCGGCCTTGCACAACCTGTCGGCGGCGAAACTTGCCTCCATCCACTCGTTGCCCTTGGGGTATTCGTGGATGAACGTGGTCAGGTCCTCCTCGTAGGTGCGCGCCAGGAAATCCATAGCCGCCTTGCCTAGCGGTTCGAACTGCTCGATCAGGCAGGCGCAGTGCAGGCCGGCATCGGCGACGGCCACCTCGAGATCGAGACCCTGCTGATAGTAGTTGTCACATGCGGCATCGAACTTCGGCGAGATCGAGTCGACCGAGGCGGATGCCGGCTGCACAAGACCCACGGCAAGAAGCACGGCCATGGCCGCGGGATCAAAACGATGCATGCTGCGAGACGCCCCCGATGTGATTTCCCAAGGTAAGCAGACGCATCGGTCAAAGTCGATGGGCCGGCCGTCTGCCGGGCTATTGCCACCTCCTGACAACCTGCTGTCAGTACCTGCTTCCTTTGCGCAGCGTCAGCCTTTCCATCGCCACGGAGTCCGCCCATATTCCGGCCATGGCCAGATCACCAGCGAACAAGCCCGCCGCCGGAGGCGTCCCGCGCTCCGCGACCCGTCAGCGCAAGACGATGATTACCGACTTCCTGGACGCCTCGGAGCCGCTGGATTCGCCGGCCGGTTTCGGCGAGGCGCCGCAGGCTAATTTCGAAGGCGCGCCGCTCTCCGGGCCGGTTTCCGGCTGGGCCGAACAGATCGCAAGAGAGGCGGAGCGCGAAGGTCGGCCGATCGTCGGCCCTGGCGACGAGAAGACAAGGGGGCCGAAGAAGGTTCCGGGCCGCTCCGCCGCGCCGACCAAGACCGCGCGCGGCACTTCCATGGGCGGCGCGGCTTCGCCGCGCGAACGTGCGGCCGCCGGCCTCAATCCGGTCGCCGGTCTGGACATCGCGCTCGAGGACGCTGAGACGCTTTCGTCTTCGGGCGTCACGGCCACGGTGGCTGCACTGTCGAAGCTGATCGAGGGCGGCGATCCGAACGTCAAGAAGGAGCCGTGGGTGCCGCACCGGCCGGCGCGCCCGGAAAAATCAGAAGGCGGCATCGCCCTGCGCATGGAGACGGCGTTCAAACCCTCCGGCGACCAGCCGACGGCCATCGCCGACCTCGTGGAAGGCGCCAACCGGGAGGACCGCACGCAGGTGCTGCTCGGCGTCACCGGCTCGGGCAAGACCTTCACCATGGCCAAGGTGATCGAGGAGACGCAGCGTCCGGCGCTGATCCTCGCGCCGAACAAGACGCTGGCCGCGCAGCTCTACGGCGAGTTCAAAAGCTTCTTCCCGAACAACGCGGTCGAATATTTCGTCTCCTATTACGACTACTACCAGCCGGAGGCCTACGTTCCGCGCTCCGACACCTACATCGAGAAGGAAAGCTCGGTGAACGAGCAGATCGACCGCATGCGCCACTCGGCCACGCGCTCGCTGCTGGAGCGCGACGACGTCATCATCGTCGCTTCCGTGTCGTGCATCTACGGTATCGGTTCGGTCGAGACCTATACGGCCATGACCTTCCAGATGCAGGTCGGCGACCGGCTCGACCAGCGGGCGCTGCTGGCCGACCTCGTGGCGCAGCAGTACAAAAGGCAGGACATCAACTTCGTGCGCGGTTCCTTCCGCGTGCGCGGCGACACGATCGAGATCTTTCCCGCCCACCTGGACGACCGCGCCTGGCGTATCGCAATGTTCGGCGACGAGATCGAGACGATCCACGAATTCGACCCACTGACGGGCGCCAAGACCGCCGATCTGAAGTCGGTGAAGATCTACGCCAACTCCCACTACGTGACGCCCAAGCCGACGCTGGCGCAGGCGACCAAATCGATCAAGGAAGAGCTGAAGTTCCGCCTTGCCGAGCTGGAGCGCGCCGGACGCCTGCTGGAGGCGCAGCGGCTGGAGCAGCGCACGCGTTTCGACCTGGAGATGCTGGAGGCGACCGGCTCCTGCGCGGGTATCGAGAACTACTCGCGCTACCTGACCGGCCGCAACCCCGGCGAGCCGCCGCCGACGCTGTTCGAATACATTCCGGACAACGCGCTGGTCTTCATCGACGAAAGCCACGTGACCGTGCCGCAGATCGGCGGCATGTATCGCGGCGACTTCCGCCGCAAGGCGACGCTGGCCGAATACGGCTTCCGCCTGCCGTCCTGCATGGACAACCGCCCGCTCCGTTTCGAGGAGTGGGATCTGATGCGGCCGCAGACCATGTACATCTCGGCGACGCCGGGGAACTGGGAGATGGACCGCACCGGCGGCGTGTTCACCGAGCAGGTGATCCGCCCCACCGGGCTGATCGATCCGCCGGTCGAGGTGCGGCCGGCGAAGTCCCAGGTCGACGACCTGCTCGGCGAGGTCAAGGAGGTCGCGGCCAGGGGCTATCGCGCGCTGGTCACCGTGCTCACCAAGCGCATGGCCGAGGACCTCACCGAGTACCTCCACGAGCACGGCGTCCGCGTCCGCTACATGCATTCCGACGTCGAGACGCTGGAGCGGATCGAGATCATCCGCGACCTCAGGCTCGGCGCGTTCGACGCGCTGGTCGGCATCAACCTCCTCCGCGAGGGCCTCGACATCCCGGAATGCGCGCTGGTCGCGATCCTCGATGCCGACAAGGAGGGCTTCCTCCGCTCCGAGACGTCGCTGGTGCAGACCATCGGCCGCGCCGCCCGCAACGTCGACGGCAAGGTCATCCTCTACGCCGATCACATGACGGAATCGCTCGAGAGGGCGATCGCCGAGACCGACCGGCGGCGCGAGAAGCAGGAAGCCTACAACGTCGAGCACGGCATCACGCCGGAATCGATCCGCCGCGGCGTCTCGGACGTGCTGCAGAGCGTCTACGAGGCCGACTACGTCACCGTGGACCTCGGCGTGGCGGGCGACGAGGGCGCCGGCGCCATGACCTTCGAGGAGCGCATCGCCGACCTCGAGAAGCGCATGAAGACGGCGGCGGCCGACCTGGAGTTCGAGGAGGCCGCGCGGCTGCGCGACGAGATCAGGAGGCTTGAGAACGCCGACCTCGGCGTGCGGACCAAGCCCAAGGAAGCGGCGATGGCGCGCAAGGAGCGGCGCAAGGTGCGCAAGCGCAAGGGGCCGTAGGAGCCTCCCAAGGGTTCGCGAGCTCCGTTCGTGGCCACTTGTGTCGCGCACCGCTTCCCCGTCCAATTCTCTCTGCCTCACCCCTGCGAAGGCAGGGGCCCAGAAGCACTGACGTCGAGGTGACGGGGCGCTGGCCGAACGGGCATCGCCTTGATGGCACCGGCGGTGCGTCTGGATCCCTGCCTTCGCAGGGATGAGGAGGTTGTTGGGGCTGCGTTCAGGGAGTTCACGGCATGTCCGATAGCACCGTCGCTACCTATCTGCTCACGCGCCTGAAGCAGGCCGGGCTGAAACACGCCTTCGGGGTGCCCGGCGACTATGTGCTGACGTTCATGGACCGGCTGATCGACAGCGGGATCGAGATGGTCGGGACGTGCAACGAGCTCAATGCGGGCTACGCGGCGGATGCCTATGCGCGGGTGAACGGCATCGGCTGCGTCTGCGTGACCTGGGGCGTGGGCGGGTTCAGCGCGATGAACGCGGTGGCGGGCGCCTATGCCGAGCAGGTGCCGCTGGTGGTGCTGGTGGGCGGGCCGCGGACGACGCAGCGGCGGTCGTCCATGCTGCTGCACCACGGCGTGGGCGACTTCTCGACCATGCTGGAGGCCTACAGGCACATCACGGTCGCGACCGCGCTGCTGGACGACGCCGAGCACGCCTGCGAGCGCATCGACCGTGTGCTGGCGCGCTGCCTGAGCGAAAAGCGGCCGGTGATGATCGAGATTCCCGCCGACATGGTCGACAAGCCGTGTGCGGCGCCGGGGCCGTTCGCGGCGCCCGACCGGCCGCAGAGCGATCCGGAGGCGCTGGCCGAGGGTCTCGACGAGGTCATGGCGCTGCTCGGGAAGGCCGAGCGGCCGGCGATCCTGGCCGGCGTCGAGCTGCATCGCTACCAGCTCATGGACGATCTTCTGCGCCTGGTCGAGGCGAGCCACCTGCCGATCGCGACCAACCTGCTGGGCAAGACGGTGATCAGCGAGCACCACCCGCAGGCGGTGGGCGTCTACGAGGGCGCGAGCTCGCGCAGGGCGGTGCGCGACATCGTCGAGCATGCCGACGTGCTGCTCTGCCTGGGCGCCTGGGTCAGCGACATGAACCTCGGCTTCTACAGCTCCGGCCTCGAGGGCCGGCGCATGATCCTCGCCAACTCCGGACGACTGAAGATCAGCCAGCACGTCTACGAGCAGGTCTGGATCGGCGACGTGGTCGCGGGCCTGGCCGACCGCATGCCCAAGCGGGGCCTGAAACACGCGCCCTTCACGCCGGTGGCGAAGCTGCTGGAGACCAGCTTCGCGCCCGAGGCGGGGCGCAAGCTGACCGTCGACCGGGTGATGAAATGCGTCAACGCCCAGGTCGGCGAGGACACCATGGTGATCGCCGAGACCGGCGATTCGCTGTTCGCCGCCGCGGACCTGGTGATGCACCACGACGTGGGTTTCCTGGGACAGGCCTTCTACCTGTCGATCGGCTACGCGCTGCCGGCGACCCTGGGCTGCGCGCTGGCCGATCCCGGGCGGCGGCCGATCGCGCTGATCGGCGACGGCGCCTTCCAGATGACCGCCCAGGAGCTGTCGTCGCTGTGCCGGCGCGAGAGCAACGCCATCGTCCTGCTCATGAACAACGACGGCTACACCACCGAGCGGGTGATCCACGAGGGCCCCTACAACGACATCCAGCGCTGGGACTATCACCGCCTGCCGGAGGTCTTCGGCGGCGGCTGGGGCCGGCGCGTGGAGACCGAGGACGAGCTGGCGCAGGCCATGGCCGACGCCCGCGCGAGCAACCGCGGCCCGGCGCTGATCGAGGTCATGCTCGACCGCCTCGACGCGTCCGAGGCGCTCAGGCGCATCGGTGCCGCATTGTCTCCGGACAAGACACCATCCTGACAGGCTGCGTGGACCCGCGCCCGCCGACGGCCTAGGTAGGGACGATGACCGCAGCCTCCCCCTCTGCCGGCGCCGCCCTGGTGACCGGCGCCGGACGCCGCCTGGGCCTCGCCCTGGCGGAAGGGCTGGCGGCCGACGGCTGGGACGTCTGTTTCCACCACGGCCGTTCGGCCGAGGGCGCCGAGGCGGGCGCCGCCCGCGCGCGCGCGCGGGGCGTGACGGCCTCGGCGGTGGGCTGCGACCTGTCCGACCCTGCGGCGGTCGAGAC
>JAHBYZ010000089.1 GCA_019635695.1 Rhizobiaceae bacterium | reverse complement strand
ACCACCGTCCACAATCTTGCCTATGCGCAGCGGCTCGGCCTCTGGGGTGGCGAGGATTTCCCCTTCGCCACGCGGGCCGATTTTGTCGAAGCCATTGAGGATGGCGGCGTCGCGGCAATGGAAGTGCTGGCCCGTGATCTTCGCTCACTCGGCCTCTACACCTCTCGCTCCCTCTCCTACGACGGCGTCGAATATGAACTGGTCGAGCACCAGCTCACGCCCGAGCAGACGCGCATCTACGATGCCTATGCCGGGGCGTTTTCGATCATTCACAACAATCTCGACGCAGCGATGCAAGCCGCCAACATCACCGGCGATGGCGGCACGCTGAACCGCCAGGCCAAGTCCGCTGCCCGCTCGGCCTTCGAAAGCGCCAAGCAGCGGTTCTTCGGTCATCTCCTCACCAGCATGAAAACGCCGACCCTGATCCGGTCGATCGATCAGGACCTCGCCGATGGCCACGCCGCTGTCATCCAGATCGTCTCGACCGGCGAGGCGCTGATGCAACGCCGCCTGGCCGAGATCCCGACCGAGGAATGGAACGACGTCCGCGTCGACATAACGCCAAGGGAGTATGTTCTCGATTACCTCGCCCATTCCTTTCCGGTGCAGCTTTACGAGCCCTTCTCCGATAGCGCGGGCAATCTGTCGTCGCGGCCGGTCTATCGGGACGGCCAGCCCGTCGAGAGCCGGGAGGCCGTGGCCCGACGCGACGAGCTGATCGAGACGCTCGCCAGCTTGCCGCCGGTCCCGGGCGCGCTCGACCAGATCGTCCAGCGCTTCGGCACGGACATCGTCGCCGAAGTGACGGGCCGGTCGCGCCGCGTCGTGCGCAAGGGCGAGCGGCTTGCTGTCGAGAACCGGGCGGGATCGGCCAATCTCGCCGAAGCAGCCTCATTCATGGACGATGACAAGCGCGTCCTCGTCTTCTCCGACGCCGGCGGCACTGGCCGCAGCTATCATGCGGATCTCGCTGTCCGCAACCAGCGCCTGCGCATCCACTATCTCCTGGAGCCGGGCTGGAAGGCCGACGCGGCGATCCAGGGGCTCGGCCGCACCAACCGCACCAACCAGGCGCAGCCACCGCTCTTCCGGCCGATCGCCACCGACGTGAAGGCCGAGAAGCGCTTCCTCTCGACCATCGCGCGACGGCTCGACACGCTCGGCGCCATTACGCGCGGCCAGCGCCAGACCGGCGGCCAGGGCCTGTTCCGACCCGAGGACAATCTCGAATCCCACTACGCGCGCGATGCGCTGCGCCAGCTTTACCTGCTGCTCGTGCGCGGCAAGGTCGAGGGATGCTCGCTCGATCGCTTCGAAACCGCCACCGGCCTCAAGCTGATGGACGACAACGGCATCAAGGACGAGCTGCCGCCGATCACCACTTTCCTCAACCGGCTGCTGGCGCTCACCATCGAGTTGCAGGGCATCCTGTTCACCGCCTTCGAGCAGCTCCTGACGGCGAAGATCGAGGGCGCGATCCGCAGCGGTCACTATGACGTCGGGCTGGAGACGCTGCAGGCCGAGAGCTTCGTGGTCACCGACAGTCAGGTGATCCACGTCCATCCCGGCACCGGCGCGGAGACGCGGCTCCTGACCATCACGCGCCGGGAGCGTAACCGACCCGTCACGCTGGCCGCTGCGCTCGACCATCTCTCCGATCCGCGCGCGCGGCTCTTGGTCAACGGTCGCTCCGGCCGGGCCGGGGTCCAGATGCCGGCCCCGTCGATGATGCTCGACGATGGCGAGATCGAACGCCGTGTCTGCCTGATCCGGCCGATGGAGCAGCATTATGCGCCGCTGCGTATGATGGACGAAAGCCACTGGGAGGAAGCCGATCCCGATCGCTTCGCAGCGGCTTGGGAGACCGAGCTTGCCGACATCCCGGACTTCTCCGACAGCACGATCCACATCGTCGCCGGCCTGCTGCTGCCGATCTGGAAGCGCCTGCCGGACGAGTCGACCCGGGTCTACCGGCTTCAGACCGATGCAGGCGAGCGCATTATCGGCCGCCGCGTCTCGCCGGCCTGGGCTGCGAACGCCGCCTCGCAGGGGGCGAGCACGTTGAGCCCGGAACATGCTTTCGCCGCGCTGATGGAGGGGCGCACGATCCTCGACTTGGCCGAGGGCCTCCAGCTTCGCCGCGCCCGCGTCATGAGCGCCTATCGCCTGGAGCTGACCGGCTTCACCGAGGCGATGCGCGAGCGGCTGCGGGCCTATGGCCTGTTCAGCGAGATCATCTCCTGGAAGCTGCGCTTCTTCGTGCCGGCCGACGCCAGCGGCGTGAGCATCCTCACCAAGCTGCTCGACACTTATCCGGTGGCGCGCATCTCCGAACGGGAGGCCGCGTGATGTCGCGTCACGACGCTTCCGATCTCGCGCAGCGTCTCGGCCGGCAGGCTGAGGCGGTGTGCCGCCATTACCTCTCCAGCGGGCGGCGCGAGGGGCGCTACTGGCTGGTCGGCGACGCGCGCAACACGCCCGGCCGCTCGATGTATGTGCGGCTCAAGGACTCACCGAAAGGTCCGGCCGGCAAATGGACCGACGCCGCGACCGGCGAGCATGGCGATCTTCTCGACGTGATCCGGGAGAGCTGCGGCCTCATCGACTTCAAGGATGTCGCCGACGAGGCACGGACCTTCCTCAGCACGCCGCCGCCCGAGCCGATGCCGGCAAACCCGCGTCAGGCGCCTGCGCCGCACGGATCGCCCGAGGCGGCCCGCCGCCTGTTCGGCATGTCGCAGCCGATCACGGGCACGCTCGTACAGTCGTACTTACGCGAACGCGGCATTACGGATTTACGCGGAACCGGAAATCTGCGCTTCCACGCGCGCTGCTATTATCGGCCCGACGAGCATTCTCCGACCGAGACCTGGCCGGCGATGATCGCCGCCGTCACAGACCTTGGCAGCAAGATCACCGGGGCGCATCGGACCTGGCTCGACCCACGACGCCGCGACAAGGCGCCGCTCGACACACCGAGGCGTGCGATGGGCGATCTTCTCGGCAACGCGGTTCGCTTTGGCACGGGCGGCGAAGTCATGGCGGCCGGCGAAGGCATCGAGACCGTCCTGTCGGTCAGGCAAGTCTTGCCCGACATGCCGATGCTGGCGGCGCTCTCCGCAGCCCATCTCGCCGCCATCCTGTTCCCGGACACGCTGCGGCGGCTCTACATCCTGCGCGACGACGATCCGGCCGGTGACGGTGCGCGCGACAGTCTCGTCGAACGGGCGAACGCGGCCGGCATCGAGGCGATCGTCGTGTCTCCGAGGCTGGGCGACTTCAACGAGGACCTCCGAAGGGCTGGACTGGAAAGCCTGCGGGCAACGACGCGGGTACAAATCGCTCCCCAGGACGTCGCACGCTTCATGGCAATGGCGGCATAGCCGGAAGGGTATGCTGGTGACCGCAACGCCCTCGCTTGGCACTCGCTCGGATGCTCCCAGGTGTCAGGGAGAGCCGCAACCCGGCCTTCGAGAGGGCGATCGGCCGGCAAACGGCCCGGACCGACAACGTCGGCGCCCGACTATTTTCCGGCGGCCCGTCGGGCCTTTCCATCGCGAAACAAAATAGCCGGCCTTCGGCGTCCTCCGCTGTGCTGCGGCCCTCTCGCTTCGCTCCGGGTGCAGGTCCGGCCCGCCTGCCGGCTTTCGTCGCCAGAAGGCCGCGAGGGTCGCGGTCACACCGACGAAGGAGCATCCCGATGAGCGAGCAGGACGACAGCTACGAGCCGCATCACGCATCATCCCCCACCGACCACGTCCTCCACGAGCTTCAACTTTATGGCTACCGTCCCTTCGCGGACGAACCCGACGGAAGGCCGCTGCCCGAAGGAAACCACGTCGCCGGCGCCATCGCCGATATCTTCGACGCCCTGATCGCAACCCTGGAAGACACCCGCCTCGAGCCCGACCTCGACGATCTCCTCTGGTCGACGGTCAACGTCTTCCACCGCGCGACCGACCGGATCGAGCGCGAGCTGGACGACAATGAGCAGGCGCAGCGCCGCGGTCAACGCGAACAGGATGGCTCTGAGGTGAAAGCCGTCGAGCTGGAACGCCTCACGGCCGAAGGCCAGACGATGATCGAGCGACGCAACGCCTTCGAACTGATGCGCGACCAAGCGGCCGAGCACTACGAACGGCACACCGGCTCAGCCTGGCGTCCCCGCAGCGGATCGATGGTGAGCCATCGCAACCTCACCTCGGCAATGATCGACAGCCGCGACTTCCTCGCCGCCAAGAGGCGGGCCGATACCGAGGTGCTGCTGCCGGCCGGACCGAAGATCGCCATCACCGGTGGGCTCGACTTCAACGATCACACGCTGATCTGGGCCAAGCTCGATCAGGTCCACGCCAAGCACCCCGACATGGTGCTGATCCACGGCAAGTCACCGAAGGGTGCCGAAAAGATCGCTTCACGTTGGGCCGATCACCGCAAGGTGCCGCAGGTCGGATTTGCTCCCGACTGGACGAAACATGCCAAGGCCGCTCCGTTCAAGCGCAACGATCAGATCCTCGACGTCCTGCCGATCGGGGTCATGCACTTTCCCGGCAGTGGCATTCAGGACAACCTCGCCGACAAGGCCAAGAAGCTCGGCATCCCGGTCTGGAAGCATGGCGGCGCGTGAGCGCCGCCACCTTTGCAACCCCGGCTACCGCTTCATCTTCGTGAATTTGTAGACGCGCCCAGCGCTATCGTAGGTGGTCCAGTCGCCGACCTGCTCACCATTCTCGAAATAGCCGGACCGCAATTTTGAGCCGTCACGGCGAAACCATTCCCAATATCCAGTGGGCTGACCCTCGAGCGTTTGGCCGACGACCCACAAGCTGCCGTCCCTGTGCTTCTTCTCGAAAGGGAGTGTCTCGGTCATTCTCCGCCTCGTCTCAGTCTGGCTCGCCAATCACGGCTATCCGGGCGGACCGCGCATAGTGCGCTAGCTCAGTATCATTCTCGATCAACGCGTCGAGCAGCGTCTTCATATCCGTCCGGTCGGAGGAAGACTGAAAGGGACCCGGCTGACGTTCGATGGCCAACGCGGCGATCGCGAGGGCCTTCTTCACGAGATGCAGATCTCTACCTGTGAACTCCGCCATTGCCGGTCCTTCGCGACTCCAAGCTTGCGGCCCACAGCATAGCCTAGATCCTCGTCCAGCGGCACATGGCACGAGCAAAGCAGAGCAAGCGTCGAGGCCAGGATTGTGGATCTCCTGACGCGAAGAACCACCCCCGCCTTTAAGCGCTGATCCTTGGTCCACCCGCGGACTTGT
>JAHBYZ010000088.1 GCA_019635695.1 Rhizobiaceae bacterium | reverse complement strand
TGCCATGGCGGGAACGTAGGCGCCGCCGGCCGTGCAGGAACCCATGACGCAGGCGATCTGCGGGATGCCGGCGGCGCTCAAATTGGCCTGGTTGAAGAAGATGCGGCCGAAATGCTCGCGGTCGGGGAACACCTCGTCCTGGTTGGGCAGGTTGGCGCCGCCGGAATCGACGAGGTAGACGCAGGGCAGGTTGTTCTGCGCCGCGATCTCCTGCGCGCGAAGATGCTTCTTCACGGTGAGCGGATAGTAGGTGCCGCCCTTCACCGTGGCGTCGTTGACGACGACCATCACCTCCTGCCCCTCGACGCGGCCGATGCCCGCGATCATGCCGGCCGACGCGATGTCGCCGCCATACATGTCCCACGCCGCGAACTGGCCGATCTCGAGGAAGGGCGAGCCGGCGTCGAGCAGCTGGGCGAGGCGCTGGCGCGGGAGAAGCTTGCCGCGGCTCACATGTCGCTCGCGCGCCTCGGCCGGCCCGCCCTGCTCCACGGTCTTCGCCTTGGCGGCGATGTCGGCGACGAGGCCGGACATTTTCGCGGCGTTGGCCCTGAAGGCGTCGGTGGCGGTCGAGACGTTGCTCTTGATGGCGGGCATGCGGGCTCCTCTTCAGCGCGAAGCCTAGCAGCGGCGCGACACGGGCGGCTAGTCCTGCCGTTGCGTCATGCTTCCGCCATTATCGGGGCAGATAGGCCGCGCCCCGACTAACCGGCCGACCTTCAGGAGAACCCAGCCATGAGAGCGCAAAAGGCTTCGTCACGTTCCGTGCCGGCGCCCGCATTGCGTCCGGCTGAGAGTTTTCATCTGAAGGGAGGCCGCTATGGCCCGCTCCATGATCGCGCGCCGGCAGGAGGCCGAGCGCAACCGCCTCGCGGCCTATGACGCCACGCTGAAGCGCGCGGCGCGCACGCCGCGTCCTGCCCCCGATTTCGACACCGCACTCAAGGAAGCGCTGAACGGGACGGCCGAGCCGGCGATCCGCTCCGGCGCCGACTGGCATCCGCAGATGAAGACGCGCGACGCGGGCAAGCTGCGCCTCGCCGCGGCGCGCCATCTCTATGCGCGCTACGCCGTGCCGGCGCATCTGGAGGCGGTGTGGCTCGATGCCGGAGGGCTGAACGCCGACGAGACGCGGCTGCGCCAGCGCTGGTTCGCCATCGCCGGCGGCGGGCGCTCGCTCTACAAGGAGGGAGCGGGCGAGTGGCTGTCGCGCAAGGAGGTGCACGCGTTCCTGAATCCGCCCGGCGCCATGGCGTTCGACGAGGCGTTCTGGCAGGCGGTGGCGCGTTCGTACACCGACGATCTCGGGCTGGCGCTGCGCATCGCGCGCTCGAAGATCGCGCGGACGGGGCGTCTCAACTTCGCGTTCTGGCGCGAGGCGGTGCGGTTCTTCATCGCCAATCCGGCGCCGCTGGAGACGGTGGATGACCTCTGCGACTACCTCGCGGCGGCGATCGCCGGCGACCGCGCCTATAGCCTCAAGGGGCGCACGCTCGGCTCGCTAACCCGGCAGATGCTGGACTGGCACCGCGATGTCGCAGCGGTCCGGCGCATCGAGGCGGCGCAGCAGCGCGCGGCGCGAGCAGCGGGCCGCGAGGCGGAGCCGGCCGGGCGCTGGGCGGGCTCGCCGTTGCAGGACTGGTCGTGGCAGCTCGCGGGCGAGAAGGCGAAGGCAAGGCGCGAGGAATTCGTGGTGACGCAGCTCAACACGGCAGGCGAGCTGGTGGCCGAGACGCGGGCGATGCATCACTGCGTGTCCACCTACGCGGCCAAGTGCATCGCCGGACAGGCGTCGATCTGGTCGCTGCGGCTCAAGACCGTGCGCGGCGCTGAACGCCTGCTGACGATCGAGCTCGACCGCTGCAACCGGGCGGTGCAGGTGCGCGGTTTCGCCAACCGTCTGGCGAAGCCCGAGGAAGTGCAGGTTCTGTCGCGCTGGGCCAAGGCGCGCGGGATCGCTCTCTAGGAAGGCTCCCCGCGTCCGCGCGGGGAGCCGCCGCGACCGTAGGCGGCAAGGAAGATGCGCACCGCTTCGCGCGCATGCCGCTCCAGCGCGGCCTTGCCGGGCACGGCGGCGTCGCCGAGCAGCATGGCGCGGTTGACCGGTTCGGCCATGATCAGCCAGTTGAAATGGGTGGCGGCGACGTGCGCGTCGGGGGCGTCGAGCAGGCCCTCGCGATGCCAGCGCGAAAACGCTTCCGCCAACCCGGCGATGGCGCGCGCCGGGCCGCCGTCGTGCAAGGCACGGCCGAGTTCCGGGAAGCGCTCCGCCTCGGCGATGGCCAGCCGCCGCAAGGCCATCAGCCGCGGCGTGCGCGGCACCTGAAGCTGGCGGACGGCGTAGGCGGTGAGATGCTCGGCGAGCGAGGCGCCGCCGGTCCACTCGCCAAGTCCCAGCTGAACGGCCCCGGCCGCCGCGCCGGTCAGGCCGTCGGCCATGGCCGCAAACAGCGCCTCCTTGCTGGCGAAGTGGGCATAGACGGTCTGCTTGGACACGTCGGCGAGGTCAGCGATCTCGTCCATGCTCGTGCCCGAAAACCCCTGTTTCAGGAACAGGTCGGCCGCCGCTTCGAGAATTGCAGCGCGCTTGCGGCCGGACCGTGTGGATCCGGCGGGTCTGGCAGCAGTCATCAGCGCCTCCGTTGACAAATCATACTGGACCGTCCAGTCTAGTTCAAGGTCGAGTGGAGTTGGTCGACATGGGTGCGTTGAGGATTTCGACGTTCGGATGCCGGTGCGGCAATGTCGCCTTCGAAGCGACCGGCGAGCCGATCATGGCGGTGGCCTGCCATTGCGAAAGCTGCCGCAAGGCCGCGGCCGGGTTCGCCGCCCTGCCCGGCGCGACGCAGGTTGCGAACGCCGAAGGCGGGACCGACTTCGTGATGGTGCGCAAGGACCGCGTGCGCTGCGTGCAGGGCGAAGAGCGGCTGCGCGCACACCGGCTGACACCACAAGCGCCGACGCGACGCGTGCTGGCAAACTGCTGCAATTCGCCCGTGTTCCTCGAATTCAAGGGCGGCCACTGGCTATCGGTCTATCGCGACCGCTTCGCGGAAGCGCCGGCGATCCAGATGCGCACGATGGTGGGCGACCGGAAGTTCACGGACGGCATCCCGAGCTACCGCAGGCATTCCGCGAAGTTCATGTGGCGGCTGCTCAGGGCATGGGCGGCGATGGGGTTCAGGGCGCCGAAGATGCGGGAGATCAGGGAGGGGTGAGGCGACCCGTCGCCTCAGCGGCGGCTCACAACATTTGGCGATCTGGCCGGCAGCGTTGTAGGTGAATTCCGCAGGATTCCTGATCAGCGACGCGGCACTATGTCATTTGGTGTTCTTATTCATCGCACCGACTCGATCTACGATGACACCCCTGCTGAACGCTATCAGTTCCCACCGCAATATTTGGGCCGAGTGCAGGCCTGCGTCGGCGACTGGATCGTCTATCTCGAGCCCAGCAAAGTACCGGCGACGCGCGGCTACTTTGCGGTCGCGAAGATCCAGCAGGTGATACCTGATCCTGGCACGCCCGGAATGTACCTCGCGCTGATCGAGCCGGGTACGTATCTCGATTTCCCGAGGCCGGTTGAGTTCAACGGGCCAAGTGGCCTCGTCGAACGCGGTTTGCTTAACGACGAGGGCCGGATATCCGGCAGGGCGCAGGCGGCTGTGCGCACGCTGTCGCCCACTGATTTCGGGCGGATCGTTTCAGCCGGTCTGGACGAGCCGGACACTCTTTTGCCGCGTCTCGGCGATCCTGCGCTCAGCGGCTTCGAGGAAGAGCAGACGCCTTTCATGCACGATGCGGAGGAGAGGCAGCGTGTCGTCCAACTCAGCTCGCGCATCGTCCGCGATCGCCTGTTCAGGCGGTTGGTGCTGCGAGCTTACGACCAGCGCTGCGCGGTTACAGGACTGAAGCTGATCAATGGCGGCGGCCGGGCGGAGGTCGAGGCGGCACATATTCGGCCGGTGGAGGCGAATGGTCCGGATATTCTTACCAATGGCCTGGCTCTTTCCGGCACCGTGCACTGGATGTTCGACCGGGGTCTGATCGGCCTTGACGACGACCTCACCATCCGCGTCTCTCGGCAGGTCAACGACCTCGAAGGCGTGCGAGCCATGATCAACCGCACCGGACGCGCATTGACCCCGCAGCGCATCTCCGAGCGACCGCACCCCGCATATCTCAAGTGGCACCGCGAGAACCGGTTCAAGCAGTGAGAGGGACTGCGCCAAAGATCGAATGAAAAGGTCCACTGGACCTTTTCATTCGCTTCGTGGTGCGCAACCTTCAGAGATGTGTCCCCGCCCCTCGCTACGGCTCCGGGCGTTCGACGCTTCGAAAGGTCCACCGGACCTTCCGATCCGCCTTCGGCGGACCGGCGTCTCACCCTTCAGCCACAATCTCCCGGCCGATCAGCCAGCGCCTGATCTCGCTGGTTCCCGCACCGATCTCGTAGAGCTTGGCGTCGCGCAGCAGGCGGCCGGTGGGGCTTTCCATCATGTAGCCCATGCCTCCGAGCAGTTGGATGGCGTCGAGCGCGATCTTGGTGGCGTTCTCGGCCGTGTAGAGAATGCAGCCGGCCGCGTCCTTGCGGGTCGTCTCGTGGCGATCGCAGGCGGCAGCGACCGCGTAGACATAGGCGCGCGAGGCGTTCATGACCGTGTACATGTCCGCGAGCTTGCCCTGCACGAGCTGGAAGTCGCCGATGGCCTGGCCGAACTGGCGGCGCTGGCCGACATAGGGCACCACCACGTCGAGGCAGGCGGCCATGATGCCGAGCGGGCCGCCCGACAGTACCACGCGCTCGTAGTCCAGCCCCGACATCAGCACCTCCACGCCGCGGCCGTGCTGGCCGAGCACGTTGGCGTAGGGCACCTCGACGTCCTCGAAGACCAGCTCGCCGGTGTTGGAGCCGCGCATGCCGAGCTTGTCCAGCTTCTGGGCGACCGAAAAGCCCTTCATGGTCTTCTCGATCAGGAAGGCGGTGATGCCGCGCGAGCCCATGGTCGGGTCGGTCTTGGCATAGACCACCAGCGTGTCGGCGTCGGGGCCGTTGGTGATCCACATTTTGGAGCCGTTGAGCACGTAGCGGTCGTTGCGCTGCTCGGCGCGCAGCTTCATCGACACCACGTCGGAGCCGGAGCCGGTCTCGGACATGGCCAGCGCGCCGACGGACGTGCCGGCGCAGAGGCCCGGCAGATACTTCGCCTTCTGGTCGGGCGTGCCCCAGCGGTTGATCTGGTTGATGCACAGGTTCGAATGCGCGCCGTAGGACAGACCGACGGAGGCCGAGGCCCGCGAAATCTCCTCCATGGCGATGACGTGGGCGACATAGCCCAGGCCTGAGCCGC
>JAHBYZ010000087.1 GCA_019635695.1 Rhizobiaceae bacterium | reverse complement strand
TGGGAACAGCCGCGGTTCCCGACAGAGTTTGTTTGCGATGTCCGAGGAGGGTGGTACTACGCGCGGGTGGGCGAGGACGCAATCGGAACGGGCCACGCTGTCGTCTGCTTGACCTCAACGCCGGCGACGTCAGGCGCTGAGACCTTCTGGATGCTCGTGGTGAGCGCCTTCAGCAACGCCTCAGCCCGCGTCTGGGTCTCGGCGGGCAATTCCTTCGCATCTTTCATCGCCCGAATCTTGGCGCACAGAGCCTTTGCGACTGATCCCTTATTGAAGGGGATGTTGTGGCTCGCAAGCGCCCTTTCCACCCTCTTCGACAGCAATCCACCCGGCTGCAGCGACAACCCGTCCGCGGCGCTGACCGGCAGTTGACGGGCGTAGATGGCGAGCACCGCCTCTAGGTAGAACGCCTCGGGGAAGAGATCCTCGATGGCAGCCTCATCAGTCAACCCGATCAATTCGCCCACAACCAGAGCGTCGGCGCGGGTCCGCTTGTACCGCGTGAGCCAGCTCTTCACGAACTTGTCCTTGGCGGTTCGGCCCTCCCCGTCAGAGTCGTACAGAGCCGTCACGGGCAAACCTTGGCCGACCATGAACGTGGACAGGTAGGTCACTTCGGGCGCGCCGCCACAGGCTGTGATCACCACATCCTCGGGCAAATGGCTCTTGCCGCTCCTGGCGAAGAGGTCTGAGAGGGCGGTGAGGTACCAATAGTCGTGGGCACCTTCGACCGTGAGATTCCGATCACCGACCGGCATCCCGAACCGTCCCGTCATCCCCAACGCGGCCTGCAGCGTGAGTTTGGCTTCTGGCGAGGAATCGGTGAGATTCTCAGAGACCATGGCGCCGTCGGGAGTCTCGCTGATTACCCGGATTCGATCGGGCTCCTGGAGGTTGATCATGAACGGCAGGTGGGTCGAGTAGATCATCGTGTTGCCGCTGGCGTACTCCTCCAGCCTAGCCAACAGGTCCCGCTGGGCGCTGGCGTGCAGGTGGAGTCCGGGCTCGTCCAGAAGAATCACGCAGTTCTTGAGCTCGCCGTTTGTCTCATGCATCAACTTCGCGTCGAAGGAGAAGAACCACTGGAAGCCGCGAGACCGCTCCTCCAGCTTGATGAGCGCCTTGTCGTCCTCAGACTTGACGAACGTGAAGAACTGATCCCCGTCCGCCTCGAGCCGCACCTCGTAGGCCAACTGGTTCCAGTGGGCTGCGAGTTTGCGGGTGATCGTGGCACTGCCGTCGCTCAGGTCGTATTGCCGCTCGGTCTTGTCCTGCTGGCCGGCTGAGGCCGTCAACTGGTTGAGGTCGAGCGCGGCAAGAGAGAGGATGGTGAGGAGGGCCTTGTCTTCTGGGTTCAGGTTCCCCTGGTCTTTTCGCTGCTTCACCTGGTTCAGGTAAGCAGTCCCCTTGAAGACCTGGTACTCGTCCATGTAAACGAACTTCGGGAGCAACGGTGTCAGCACCTGCGCCGCGGCGTCGCTGATCGGGACGTCGGCTTCGAACTTGAGTTGGCCCCCGTATGTGCGACCAACTCGTACACAAGTGAGGTGCTGGGCGTTGGGGTCGGCGGTACCCAACGTGGCCTGTTCCTGGTTCGTCAGCGTGAACTCCGCCCAGCACGGTACGTGCTCGGATGAGCGGGAGTCCCGATGACCGCGGGGCCACTCATTCGCCATGCTGTATGGCTCGGCGACCGCCGGATTCAGCTTGTGGAGCGCTTTCAGGATGCTGGTCTTGCCCGATTCATTCTTGCCGACGATCACAACAAGCGGCGAGACTTGAATGTCGCCGGAGTCGATGATTGATTTGAACATCTTGACCCGGAACGACTTTAGGTTCATAAATGGCGACCTCCATGAGTGCCCAACACCGAGAACGCGTACGGCGGGCATGGTTTACCATTCTAATCACTTCGGTACAGCCGATTTCGGCGGCTGTTCCTCGCCGGGGGCTCCCCCGTCAAGCCACGCCCGCGTTGAATCCCTCAGCCGCACGCCCAGAGATCGGACGATTGCTCGAAGCACCGCCCGCAGCTTTCCTTCGGGCGTCGGCAGTGACTTCGAGTCCTCCATGTCGCGAGCCAGCATCGCGGGAGAGCCGAACCGGAACGGTGCCGATTGCAGCCGGCCGTGCCAGAGTGTCCACACGTGGTCAGCCAGTCGCTGGTTTGTCCCCGGCGCCGAGACTCCTCCAAACTGCAGCGCTATGGGGGCCGCGAGGATCTGTAGCACCGCGGAACTGGCGAACTCAACCTTTGGCCACGCGGAAACCAGCAGGTAGGCCGCACACTGCACGTTTCCCGGGTGCGCCTGACTCAAGGACCGCACGAGCTCATTGACGGTCCTTTCGGCGGCGTCGCCAACAAGAAGCTGCAGCAGTCCGTCCAGCGCGGCCCATTTGTCCGAGGGCACCACAGGTCGGCCCAGCCGAGCGATCGCGTCGATGATGGCGCTCACGGCGCCCTGCCCAGCCTCGATGCCCCGCACGTATGCCTCGCAAACCCAGAGCACCATCGGCAGGAGTGCAAACTGGAGGGCGAGCTCGTCGAGGTCTTCCGCTGATGAAGGCGGTCCGCCCGGGCGCAGATCGATGTTGAAGTCGTCCCGCATCGGGTCTCTTCCCGCTGCACGTTCCTTGTTCAGAGCCCGCAGCGCCCGTGCCGCCACGAACGCCGTCTCGATGGCGGCGGCCGCGTCACCCCCGCGGACCTGCGCGTCCAGGACGGCCGGAGCCACGAACAGCGTCGTCGCGGGGACCCCACTGGCCGTCGCTTCGGCGAAGGCGCTCTCTGCCCAGACGCGCGAGCGCTCCTGCCGGTCGACCCGCGAGGCCAGCGCGGACAGCTGTGCCTTGAGCATCGCCGATCCCGTCCTGGTGCGGTACATCGAGATCACGGCCGAGTTATGGGCTCGGAACATTCGCGGCGTGGGGGCGAGATAGGCCTCGCCTGAGCCCGTTGCGCTCGGGGGCGACCCCGTGAGCGCAACGGCCGCGAAGTACCCGAGCGCATGCCCGATCCGGACAGTGAGGGATTGGATGGCTTCCGTCGGCTTGGCGGCCAGCACGGTCGAGACCGCCGATTCGATCGCATCGAATGCCTCCGATCTCCGCCCGGCCTCCCACCTCGATACGGCCACCTCAGCGAACACCCTGGCCTTGAGCGACGCATCGGCATGTCCGTCCGCCTTGTACTCCAAAAGCGCGGCTTCCGCGTAGTCGCTGGACGGCTTGCCAAGTGCAAACGCTGCCTCGGTGGCCGTGAGCAGCGCGAACACACGATTCAGCGGGATTTGGCCATGCGCTTTGCTCACCGCTTCCTCGAGGTGCGGGATCGCCGCTTCGTGCTTGCCCGCCAGTTCAAGCTGGGAGCCATACGTCAACTCGAGCAGACCGCGGGCCGGACCGACTCCAGCAACGAGTTGCAGCCCACGCTGTGCCAGAGCCTCCATGTCCTCGTGCCTCTCCTGGTACTCACCCGCGATCACCATCTGCCCGCGGATGGCGCAGGCCGTCAAGAGGTCGGCCTTGTGCAGTACAGCCCACTTCTCCAGCCGTCTCAGCTGTTCCAGAGCCTCTTCGATACTGCCGCCACCGGCCTGGCCCTCGGCGGCCGCGATAAAAAGCCGATCAACCACGGGCTGCACCAGATGCACCGCCTCCGGAGACGCCAGGACCTGGCGCAGACGCTCAGCGCCGAGGGACCCTAAGAGTTCGATCCACGACCACAGTTCGGCCCATCCCTTGATGGCTGGTGTGATGAGCCACAGACTGACACCCTGATCCCAGCCGGGGGATGCGATCTCTTCGCCCGAAGGCATGCGCGCTCGACCGCCGATCCGCTCAAGCTGTCGTGTTGCTTCAACTAGCTCTGGCAGGGGCAGCGATCTGCCGGTGAGGAGGTGATTGGATGCCACCAGCACGCCCCAGTGGTTCTGCTCATCGGCCCCTTGCATCATCGCCAGCAACGATCGCCAGTAGGGAGCCACGTCCCGTCCAAGGCGGTGGGCCGCGACTACCTGATGACTACGAAGCACCATTGCGAGACCCGGCATGAGCGACGGCGGCAGCGGCTGCTCTGGCGGAAAGAAGATGAGAGGCCATTCGGGGCCAAACGCCTTGGCACTACGACGATTGGCCAGCTGGCTGATCATCAGGCTGACGGCCTGACTGTAATCACCTGCGCCGAACATGTGCATGATAGCACGCATGAACTCGAGTGGATCGATCGTGCCGCGGCTCAACAACCTCCGCGCCGCAAACCTGTTTACTCGCGCGGCGACCGCGGCGTCCAACTGCTGGGCACCAAAGGTAAGTACGAGCGGAGACACTTCGTAGCGTCCACTGCCGGCGGGTTGGAGCCATAGGCCGTCAAGCCGCTGGACGCACTCGAGGTATGCACCGCTGGCTGGCTCTATCTGCGCAGACTGGCGAATGTCATCTTGGGTTACGGCGTCGCGAATAACGCAGAGACGATACAAGAGCTCGCGACACCCCTCCTGCGTGATGGTCTCAACCACTCGCCGCGACGTTTCCACCGTGAGGCCTTGCGTATGCCCGCCGGCCAGCAGCTGGGTCAGCGTATTCTGATCAAATCTCCAGCCTTGCTGAGCGAGGTAGTCGGCCGCGGCGCGGAGAAGGGCGGGATGTCCCGCGGTCAGACCGCGAAGCATGGTCACACGCCCGTCGGTCATGAAATCGCTGTGCGCTCCTCGGGCCGCAAACAACTCCCGAACCTCGTCATCGTCAAACATTGGCACTGCCGTTGAACTGACGACACCTTGGGCCAGCGTCTCGATGAGCGCGGGTGCCGGCGCCATGTCCCCGGTCGTGATGAGTCGTACACCGGCTCGTTTGCCAGCCCGCACGACGTCCAGCCAAGTCATAGCTTCCGCGGATCCGACGCGGAGGATGCCTAGGTCATCGAACACCAGAACAGTTGCGGCTGGAAGCTCGCCGATCCAAGCCGCTGTGGCGCCCCGGCCGCCACTCATAGTTGCATGGACGCGCTCCAACGCCACCCTCGTCTCAAGCCCTCTGAGCCCAAACCAGCGGAGCGGGCCGCCAAGGAGAGTGGCCAGTAGGCCCGCCAGATGAGACTTCCCCGTGCTGGCGGCACCGCTGAGTGCGATCCACGTCGCTGTCCCGAACTCATCATTGAGTCGTTGGACCGTCCGTGTTCGGCGCACAAGTGATTGCACCAACGGCGGCTCCGTGAGCACCGCCAATGGCGTTGCGGAACCAAGCTGTGGGGAGGCGCCGGCGTCTCCGATAATTGCGCGAAGGGCACGCTGTTCGATCTCCACCGCCTCCATCCGGCCCTCGAGCGCGAAAAGGCGGATGGAGTGACCGAGGACGCCTTCGTTCAGGTGGACGAGCAGGTCTCGATCGCTCTCGTCCAACTTCGGTGCGGCCAAGGCTGACTCAAGGGCTGGAACCGTCAGCTCCTTGAGCCCGGGCTGAGACAGTACTCTGAATACCGCCGCGAAGAGAATGTCGTGAAGCACCTCGGCGGCTTGTTGGTAGGTGCCGCGCGCTCGGATGGCACGAACCACCTCATCGGCCAGGTCCGACACGCCTGGCTCACCGAACGACCACTGGAGTCGTTCAATGACCGCAAGAACATCACCGTCCGTCGCAGCACCCGAGAAACCTATGTATTCTGTCCACAGCGCGTCGGGCGTATCGGCCGGACGCGTGGCGGAGCGCAGCAGTGAGCGGACCCCGGCCAGCAGCGATGCCTTGGCGTTCTCGTCCTTAACGCCCTGTCGCAGTTGCCCCCAGGCCTCAATCCCGGTGACCCCCTTTGGCAAGGGGGAAAGCTTTTCCCGGCCCACGCACGCGGTGGTCGTGTATTGAAACCGGACGTCACGTCCGGGGTTGGCCCGCCGGTGAGCACAGAAGGACGCGATTGCGATGACGGCCCCCGGCGCATGCAGCGTCAGG
>JAHBYZ010000086.1 GCA_019635695.1 Rhizobiaceae bacterium | reverse complement strand
GCGCGACGCTGGCGTCGATGACTTCGCCAAGATTGTGCGGCGGGATGTTGGTGGCCATGCCGACGGCGATACCGGCCGAGCCGTTGACCAGAAGATTTGGGAAGCGCGCCGGCAGCACGCGTGGCTCGGAGCCCGAGCCGTCATAGGTTTCCTGGAAATCGACAGTGTCCTTGTCGATGTCTTCGAGCAGCTCGTGCGCAACCTTGGTGAGACGCGATTCGGTGTAGCGCATGGCCGCCGGCGGATCGCCGTCGACCGAGCCGAAATTGCCCTGACCGTCGATGAGCAGGACGCGCATCGACCAGTCCTGCGCCATGCGCACCAGCGCATCGTAGATCGCCGCGTCGCCGTGCGGATGGTATTTACCCATCACGTCGGCGACTGGGCGCGCCGACTTCACGTATTTGCGGTTCCAGTGATAGCCGCTCTCGTGGCTGGCGTAGAGGATGCGCCGGTGAACGGGCTTCAGACCGTCGCGCACGTCGGGCAGCGCACGTGAGACGATCACGCTCATGGCGTAGTCGAGATAGCTGCGCTGCATCTCCTCGATGATGGAGATCGGCTCGATGTCGTCGGGGCCGCCGGCGCCGCCCGGCTTGGTCTGGTCAGTCAAGATCGGTCACGATGCTGTTGGAATCACTGGCAGGAAGCATGTCCACTTATATAGGAAGCGACCAGCGATAACCAATCGCGGCGGCGACAATCCGGCTTTCGAGAAGGCCGATATTTTTATATGATTCCAATATCTTAGAGCCTGCGTCGGCAGGTCGCGCAGCGCTGTCCACAGGGTCGTCCGGAAATCCTGCGCATTCTAGACCTCAAACGCTCTGCGGATGATCGTTTTGCGGCATCGGAAAACTCCGCTAGGCTGACCTCGTCTTGCCGTCGCGGGAGGCGCGCTTGTCCGGCTTCGAAGGCCATTTCAACGCTTTCGTCACGCTGCTCGTAACCATCGACCCGCTGGCGCTGGGCCCGCTTTTCCTCGCTCTGACGGCCGGGATGAACCGCGCGGAACGGGGTCAGGTCGCCATTCGCGCCTCGATCATCGGCTTCTTCGTGCTGGCGGGTTTCGCGCTGATCGGCGCGGGCGTCCTCAGCGTGTTCGGCATCACGCTGCCCGCCTTCCGCGTCGCCGGCGGCATCCTGCTCTTCGTCATTGCGTTCGACATGATCTTCGAGCGCCGCCACGAACGGCACGAGCGCAGCGCCCAGCGCGCGGTGACGCGCGACATGATTCACAACATCGCCGCTTTCCCCCTGGCGATCCCTCTGATTGCAGGCCCGGGCGCCATCTCGGCATCGGTGCTGATTGCCGGCAGCTATCCGAGCTGGACGGAAAAGGCGATGCTGGTCGGCATCATCCTCGTCTGTCTTGTCATCACCTGGCTGGTGTTCCTGCTGGCCGAGCGGATCGACGGCATTCTGGGCGAAACGGGGCGCTCCATCCTCACCCGCCTGCTCGGCGTCATCCTTGCGGCTCTGGCCGTGCAGTTCTTCGCCGACGGCGTGAAGGCGCTCATCGCGCTGTGAGCGGCCGCAGCCCACTTCATGCGTCGGCGGGAACCCTTACGGGCATCAGCAGCCGCAGCGACAGCGGCCCGTCAGGATCGTAGTCGTTTGGGTATTCCTCGCGCTGGGCGAACTGCGCGGCGTCACGCGTGTACCCCTCTTCGCCGATCCACTCGATCATGCGCATGTAATGCTCGACCACGCCGCCATCGTCGGCTGCATGCCAAGACGAGGCAAACGCCATCTCCGGCAGATCGAGCGCCGCACCGTCCGCCGGCGCATCGTCCCCCGCGATGCCCACGAAATAGCGGAAGCCGCCGGGACGGTCGTTCCATGTGATGCCCACTAGGGGGCTTCGCCAAAGACCCTGAGTGCGCTCGGACAACTCGCGCGCACGGACCAAAAGCGGCTTGATCGCTCCGTCGCGCGCCTGCGCGTGGCTGCCCTCCCAGAACCAGCCCACCAGCCGATGAGAAGGGCGCTCGGCAAGCGCGATCGCATGCGCACCGGCGCCGAACCCGCAGCGGTCACACACGACGCGTCACCGGCGTCTCGCCCTCCGCTCAGAACGGAATTTCGTCGTCGAGGTCGCGGCCGAAACCGCCGCGCGAGCCGCCGCCACCACGGTCCTGCGCGGGCCCCGACTGGCCGAATTCGGAACTACGGCCGCCGCCACCCTGCGACCGCTGGTAACCGCCGCCACCGCCGCCGCCGCGATCGTAACTCACCTCGCCGGCATCGCCGCCCTGCCCGCGGGCATCAAGCATCTGAAGCTCGCCGCGGAACTTCTGCAGCACGATCTCGGTGGTGTAGCGCTCGACGCCATCCTTCTCCCATTTGCGGGTCTGGAGCTGGCCTTCGATGTAAACCTTCATGCCCTTCTTCAGGTACTGCTCGGCGACCTTGGCGAGATTGTCGTTGAAGATGACGACCTGGTGCCACTCGGTCTTTTCCTTGCGGTCGCCCGAGTTCTTGTCGCGCCAGGTCTCCGATGTCGCGATGCGCAGGTTGACGACCGGATCGCCGGAATTCAGCCGCCTGATCTCGGGATCCGCCCCGAGATTTCCGACCAGGATGACCTTGTTGACGCTGCCCGCCATGACGCTGCTTCCTCGCTCGTCCTAAGTTTCGCCCCGACTACACCAGCGCTCACCCAGCGGCCAGTGTGAAGGCGATCCTGTGCATAACTTTTGTTCTCTATATGTTCCATTTTGGCCGACGTCAACAGTTGTCGGTCAAACACCATTTCAGTTGCCGAGAACTTCCTTGTCGACGCGGCCGAGCAGCTGCACCCAGATATCGGCGCTGTCCTCGAAGGTCCGGTCGCTGACGCCGTTGACCATGTTGATGTCGTATTCCAGAACGACGTCGCTGTCCTTGTCGAGATACACCTTGCCGTAACGGGTATCGCGGTTCCACTCGTTGAGCTTGTCGACCGCGACTTCCTGGTCCCAATAGGCCCAGAACTGCACGCTTTTGCAGTTGGCCTTCTCGGTGCAGCCGTAGAAGAACAGCTTGTAGGCCTTGCCGTCGGCACGACCGTCGATCTGCGGATTGCCGCTGTTGCTGTTGGCCTCGATGCGCGCGACGCCAAATCCCTTGAGTATGGCCTCAAGCTTGGCGGGATCCGTGGCATCAACGGTTTCCTGCGCGAGCACGGGCGAAGCGAAGAGCGCCAGGCCCGCGAGGGAAAGACGAAGCGAATTCAGCATGGGAAGGCCTCCGGTCGATACCCGATCATGGCGCGAAACGCGGCCGTGACGCAAGGGGAGCAAGCGCCCGCCTTCGTTTGCAAAAGCCGGCTCAAGGATGGACCGGGCACGATCCGAAGCAAAAAAGAACCCCGCCTCCGGACAGGAGTGCGGGGTTCGTTAGGGATCTGTTCCCTCGGCCGCGAGATTTACTCCGACCATTATTTCGGATGCCTCTCGGGTCTTCGCCCGACGATCCGACCAAACGTCTCTGTGATTTGGGTGATACAGCAGGGCCCGGTTCGCCGGTCTTCACGCGGCGCCTAGGCCCGCTGCGGCTCCGCTCCGATATTCACTTTCGGAGGCGGAGCCTGATGGGACTGTCCGGTGGAGTCATTCGCCTCTCCCTCGCTGGTTTCCATCAGGTTCTCGATCCCAGCGTGTGCATCCGCATGTCCGCGGCGTCTCGCGGACTGCCCATCGGCGGCGGAGAGCCGGTGTCCCGCTTGTTGCGGGGCCCGCTCCGCTTTGGATCGACGCAGAGTGTGCGCCCGCATCGTCTCAGGGTCAACCGAAACCGGCCCGGCCAGGAAAAATGTGATCGCATCGGCGTCAGCGCCCGCTGCTGACAACATGTTGTCAGCAAGTGGCTGGGCGCCGCCATCGCGCGCTTGCCCGCCCGGGCGAAAAGCGTGACAAGATTCCGCAACCGCGAAGCCTCGCTGCCCCTCCAACCGTTGGCGAAACGACCTACATTCGGCCGGTGCGCGAGAGGCGCGTGAGGGCAATCGCTGAAATATCCAGAAGGCGGCAAGCCGGCCATGGCCGACCACAAGTACATTTCCATTCGCGGCGCGCGCGAGCACAACCTCAAGAATGTCGACCTCGACCTGCCGCGCGACAGCCTGATCGTGATGACGGGACTGTCGGGGTCGGGCAAGTCGTCGCTCGCCTTCGATACGATCTACGCCGAAGGCCAGCGTCGCTATGTCGAGAGCCTGTCGGCCTATGCCCGACAGTTCCTCGAAATGATGCAGAAGCCGGACGTCGACCAGATCGACGGCCTGTCGCCGGCCATTTCCATCGAGCAGAAGACGACCAGCCGCAACCCGCGCTCGACGGTCGGCACCGTCACCGAGATCTACGACTATCTGCGCCTGCTGTTCGCACGCATCGGCGTGCCCTACTCGCCCGCCACCGGCCTGCCGATCGAGAGCCAGACCGTCAGCCAGATGGTCGACCGCGTGCTGGCGCTGCCGGAAGGCACGCGGCTCTACCTGCTCGCGCCGATCGTTCGGGGCCGCAAGGGCGAGTACAAGAAGGAGCTGGCCGAGCTGCAGAAGAAGGGGTTCCAGCGCGTCAAGGTCGACGGCACCTTCTACGAGATCGCCGAGGTGCCGGCGCTGGACAAGAAGTACAAGCACGACATCGATGTGGTGGTCGACCGCCTCGTCGTGCGATCCGACATCGGCTCGCGCGCGGCGGATTCGCTGGAGACGGCACTCAAGCTTGCCGACGGCATCGCGGTTGCCGAGCTGGCCGACAAGCCACTCGACGCGAGCCTGACGGGCGAGGACGCGGTCAACAAGTCGGCGAACGAGACGCACGAGCGCATCCTGTTTTCCGAAAAATTCGCCTGCCCGGTGTCCGGCTTCACGATCCCGGAGATCGAGCCGCGGCTATTCTCGTTCAACAACCCTTTTGGCGCGTGCCCGACCTGCGACGGGCTGGGCAGCCAGCAGGCGATCGACGAGAACCTGATCGTGCCGGACGATTCCGTCACTCTGCGCAACGGCGCCATCGCGCCGTGGGCCAAGTCGACGTCGCCCTACTACAACCAGACGCTGGAAGCCCTGTCCAAGGCCTACGGCTTCAAGATGGGCGACAAATGGAGTGACCTCTCCGCCGACGCGCAGGCCGCCATCCTGCGCGGTACCGGCGAGCGCAAGGTCGAGTTCACCTATGACGACGGGCTGCGCTCGTACAAGACGACCAAGACCTTCGAGGGCGTCATCACCAACCTTGAGCGCCGCTGGAAGGAAACCGAGTCGGCCTGGATGCGCGAGGAGATCGAGCGCTTCATGTCGGCGACCCCCTGCCCCGCCTGCAAAGGCTACCGCCTCAAGCCCGAGGCGCTGGCGGTCAAGGTCGCCGGCCTGCATGTCGGCGAGACGACGCAGATGTCGATCCGCGTCGCCGACCGCTGGTTCAACGAACTTCCGGCCAAGCTGACCGACAAGCAGAACGAGATCGCGGTGCGCATCCTCAAGGAGATTCGCGAGCGGCTGCGCTTCCTCAACGATGTCGGGCTCGACTACCTGACGCTGTCGCGCAATTCCGGCACGCTGTCGGGCGGCGAGAGCCAGCGCATCCGGCTTGCGTCGCAGATCGGCTCGGGGCTGACCGGCGTGCTCTACGTGCTGGACGAGCCGTCCATCGGTCTGCACCAGCGCGACAATGCGCGGCTGCTGGAGACGCTGAAACATCTGCGCGACATCGGCAACACGGTTATCGTGGTCGAGCACGACGAGGATGCGGTGCTGACGGCCGACTACGTTGTCGACATCGGCCCGGCTGCAGGCATCCACGGCGGCCGCATCATCGCGCAAGGCACGCCGCAGGAGGTGATGGCCAACCCGAACTCGCTGACCGGCCGATATCTCTCCGGCGCGATGGGCATCGAGGTGCCGGCCGAGCGGCGGCCGATCAAGAAGAACCGCCGCATCAAGGTGGTCGGCGCACGCGGCAACAATCTGAAGAACGTGACGGCGGAGATTCCGCTCGGCACCTTCACCGCCGTCACCGGCGT
>JAHBYZ010000085.1 GCA_019635695.1 Rhizobiaceae bacterium | reverse complement strand
GGCGAGGCGCTGCTGCCGGAGGGCTGGACGGAAGCCGTGCGGGTCACGCTCGGGGCGGATGGGCGGATCACCACGGTCCAGCCGCGCGCCGCGCCAGCGGCGGACGATCATCGCGCCGACATCCTGCTGCCGGCGGTCGCCAACCTGCACAGCCACACCTTCCAGCGCGGCATGGCCGGGCTGGCCGAGCGGCGCGGGCCGGCCGGGCGCGATTCGTTCTGGACCTGGCGGGACACGATGTACCGCTTCCTCGACCTGCTGACGCCCGAGGACGTCGAGGCGATCGCCGCGCAGGCGTTCATCGAGATGCAGAAGGCGGGCTTTTGCGCGGTCGCCGAGTTCCACTACCTGCACCACCAGCCGGGCGGCGCGGAACATGACGACATCGGGGAGCTTGCCGGGCGCATTGCAGCGGCGGCGAGCGAAACCGGCATCGGGCTGACGCTGCTTCCGGTGCAGTACAGGCAGGGCGGCGCGGACGGACGGGCGCTGGCGGGCGGACAGAAGCGGTTCGGCAACACGCTGGAGCGTTTCACTGTGCTGATGGAGCGCTCGGAAGAGATCGCCCGAGCGCTGCCCGCCGACACCCGCGTCGGCGTCGCGCCGCATTCGCTGCGGGCGGTGACGCTGGACGATCTCGCGGAGCTGGCGCGACTGCGGCCGCAGGCACCGATCCACATCCACGCCGCCGAACAGGTGCCCGAGATCGAGGAGATCACGGCCGCCTATGGCGCGCGGCCGGTGGAACTGCTGCTCGACCGGTTCGGAGCCGATTCGCGCTGGTGCCTGATCCACGCGACGCAGATGCTGCCTGCCGAAACGAAACGGCTGGCGGCGAGCGGCGCGGTGGCGGGGCTCTGCCCTGTGACGGAAGCCAATCTCGGTGACGGCATTTTCGACGGCGCGCGCTATCTCGGTGCGGGCGGGCGGCTCGGGGTCGGCTCCGATTCCAACATTCGCATCAGCGTCAACGAGGAACTGCGCCAGCTCGAATATTCTCAGCGCCTGCACGACCGGGCGCGGGTGGTGCTGGCGGCACACGGCGAATCCTGCGGGCGCACGCTCTACGACGCGGCGCTCGCGGGCGGGGCTCAGGCGCTCGGGCGCGACAGCGGCGCGATCGCGCCCGGCAGACTGGCGGATCTGGTGGCGCTGGACAGAGACGCGCTGGAAGGCGCGACGGGCGAGGCGGCGCTGGATTTCTGGACATTTTGCGGCGGCAGGGAAGCGGTGCGCGATGTCTGGTCGGCCGGCCGGCACAGCGTGCGTAGCGGCAGGCACGTCGCCCGCGAGGCCATCGCGGCACGCTATCGCGCGGCGATGGCGGGTCTGCGCGGAAGGCTCTGACGATGGCCGGCTCCTGGCGCGAGATTCGCGACGAAATCGCCCGGCGCATCGCGGCACGCGAGTGGCGAGCGGGGGCAGCGATTCCCGGCGAGGCGGCGCTGGCAGTGGAGTTCGGCGCGGCGCGCGCGACGGTGAACCGCGCGCTGCAGGATCTGGCCCGCGCCGGGCTAGTCGAGCGGCGGCGGCGCGCTGGCAGCCGCGTCGCCGCACAGCCGGTGCGCGAGGCGCGTTTCGTCATCCCGCTGGTGCGGCAGGAGATCGAGGCGCAGGGCCGCTCCTACGGCTACGCGCTGCTGTCGCGCGAGGAGATCGCGGCACCGGAGGCGGTGCGGGCAAGACTTGGATTGCAGGCCGGCGCGCCGATGCTGTTCCTGCGCTGCCTGCACACCGCCGACGGCGCGCCCTATCAGCTGGAACGGCGCTGGATCAGCCTCGACGCGGTGCCGGAGGCGCGTGACGAAAACTTCGCGGCCGCAGGCCCGAACGAGTGGCTGGTGGAGAATGCGCCGTTCTCGACCGCGACCTTCTCGTTCTTCGCCGCACGCGCGGGCGAGGAGGAACGCGAGTTGCTGGGGCTGTCGGAGGGCGAACCGGTGTTCGTCGCCGAGCGGTTGACCCACATCGGCGACAAGGCGGTCACGCTGGTGCGGCTGGCCCACCCGTCGAGCCACCGCATGGTGACGCGCATCTGACGAAGAAAAAGCGGCGGCATCGCTGCCGCCGCTCCTTCGATCCCGATCGGCCGTGGACCTTACTTGGTCTTGGCGGCGATCCAGTCCTTGTAGGTCGCCACGCGCGTGTAGACGCCATAGGCATTGGCGTAGCCGCACTGGGCGCCGCCGTCCATCGGGCCTGCGCCCCAGCTGACGATGCCGACCTGGCGCGCCTTGCCGTTGACGGTGGTGAAGAGCGGGCCGCCGCTGTCGCCGTTGCAGGCGTCGCGGGCGCCATCGGTTTCGCCGGCGCACAGCATGCCGCCGGTCAGCGGCTCGGCCATGGTGGCGGCGACCGCGTTGGTGGCCTGGTCGATCGATTCGGGCGAGAAGCGCATGCGCCAGGCAAGCGATTCCAGCGTCAGCTTCACGTCGCCCTTGTACACGTCCTTGATGCCGGTGTTGCAGGCAGCGTTCGGGAACAGCTTGATGTTGGCTTCCATCAGGTCGTTCGGGAAATTGCCGTCCTCCATCAGGCCCCAGCCGGTGACCTTGGCGTCGCCCTGCTCGACGTCGCCGTCGGTCAGCGCGATGAACTCGGCCGTCGCCGGCTCGTTCAGCTTGAGCAGGCCGACGTCGTTGTCGAGCGAGGATTCATCGTAGTTCTCGTGGACGATCACCTGCGTGACCGCGTAGCGCTTGCCCTCGGCGAGGTGGTTGGCGCCGACGAGCACGGTGATCGATTCGGGCGCAACAGCCTCGCCATATTCGACCAGGCAGTGCGAAGCGGTCAGAATCCACTGCGGGGCGATCAGGCTGCCGCCGCAGAACTGAGCGTTGGGCTGCGATTCCGGGCTTTCGTCGAGATAGTCGGTGATGAGCAGCGCGACCTGGAACGGATAGGCGCCCTTGGGCGCTTCCTTGCCGCCGAACACGCGATCGCTCGACGGCGCTTCCTTGGCCTTCTCGGCGCGCAGGGCAGCAACTCGGCTCATGGGATTGAGCTCGGGGCGCGCCTGCTCCTTCTGGCCGTCCTGGGCCAGAACGGGCAGCGCCAGGCTACCGGTAAGGGCGACCGCGGCGAGCGCGCCGGTGAGCCCATGCTTGAATACGTTGTTGGTCAATGTCGTTCTCCTGAGACGTGCCTGAGAGGTGCCGTCGCGTTGCGAATTCGACGGAGCGCCGCCGGCCATCTAAAGGGCGCGGCCGACGCGGCGGAAGGATTTCTTGGCCGCAAAAGCGGAATTATTGCGGCACGGTTTACGGCGGGGATGCCGCAACGAAAAAGATCCCTCCCTTCCAAGGAAACGTGACCCAGCTTCGTTTCATCCGTGTGGCGGGGACGGTCATCGACTGTTTTTCGTTCACGGCCAGTAACGGTCGATAAAATTTCCGTGAACATCATCTCGCCAAGATTGGGCGATTGATACGGGCTCCTTGCTGACTTCTAGGAAAGTCGAGACACATGAAAAACCTTCACACCAAGCTGATCGCCGCCTCCGCCATCCTGGTCGTCGCGGCTGCACCCGTCTTCGCCGCCGAGGTTTCCAGCGGCAGCGAGGGCAATGGCGAGACCCCGCGCTCGGCGCCAGGCGCCCGCACGCTGTCGGAACGCGCCATCAACATCCTGCCTCGCGTCGAGGAGGGCATCAGCACGCGCAACATCAACCTCGACCGCGACGCGATGGAGCGCGGCATCGGAACGCTCGGCCGCAAGGCCAGCGGCGAAACCTTCGCCGTGCCGGCCAGCACCGAACTGAAACAGAAGCTGTAAAAGAATCCGCTTGCGAAGCCGGAGTCGGTCGTGTTCGGTGCGCCTTGAAATCAGGGCGCACCGACCGCGGCCGACGCGGACATTTAAGCTTCTGCGATCAGGATTTCGCCAATATCAGGCGTTTTGATCGCCTTCGTGCTGACTTTGGGAGAGTCTCCAGATGAAATACCTTCATACCAAACTGCTCGCCGCAGCGGCCATCTTCGTGGTCGCCGCTCCGGCTCTTGCCCTCGAGGTCTCAAGTGGCAACGAAGGCAATGGGGAAAGCCCCCGCGCGGCGCCGGGGGGCGCCACGCTTTCAGACCGCGGCATAGACCTGACGCCGAAGCTCGAAGACGGGCTCGACAGCCGCAACATCCAGCTCGATCCCGCCGCGACCGAACGCAGCTACGGCACCATAGGCCGCAAGGCCAACGGCGAGACCATCACCGCGCCGCCGAGCGACGAGATCAAGCGCGCGCTGTTCGGCGACCAGAAGACCGAGGCTCCGGGGACCGAACCGCTGCCGGAAGGCAACGAGGGCACCCGCCAGGTGTTCGGCGCCGACGACCGCGTGCAGATCACCAACACCCAGGCCTATCCGTTCCGCACCATCGGACTGCTGCAGGGCCAGACGGCGTCTGGCTCCTTCGGCAACTGCTCCGCGACCCTGATCGGCCCGCGCACGGTACTGACGGCAGCACACTGCCTCTACAACCACGATGACGGCGGCTGGCTCAGCAACATCCTGTTCGCACCGGGCCTGATCGACATCCAGAACGCGCCGTTCGGCGTCTGGGAATACGAGGAAGCCTACATCTTCGAAGGCTTCGTCTCCAACTACCAGGGCTTCTACGGTTCGGTCGTTCCCTGGGACATCGGCGTCGTGATCCTCAAGGATCCGATCGGCGACCAGCTCGGCTGGCTGCCCTACGGTTACGACAACAACCTCGGCAACTTCCTCGCCAACATCGTCGGCTATCCGGGCGACAAGCCGGCCGGCACGATGTGGCGCGCCACCTGCGAGGTGCCGACCGAGGCGATGGCCGATTTCTGGTTCCAGTATCTGTGCGACACCTATCCGGGTTCGAGCGGCAGCTCGGTCTACATCTTCAACCCGCAGGACAAGTCGCGCGTGGTCTACGGCATCAACGTTGCCGAGAGCCCGGACGCCAACACCGCGGTGCGCATCAACGCCCTCTACTTCGAATGGCTGGAAAGCCTGTGGAAGTAAGCCTGGCGTAGCCCAGACATCATTCCGAAGGGCCCGCGCACGATGGCGCGGGCCTTTTCACATTCGTGAACGGTGCGCCGATGCCGGTTGAAACACCGGCGTGCGGCTGGTTTACTTGGCGGCAGCAAGGGTGTTGGGGTGCTGAAATGAACATGCGGTCTTTCCTGCTGGCTGCGACGGCGCTGGGCTTCGGTGTCACGACCGCGTTCTCGCAAGCCGGGCAGCCCGTCGCGGCGCAATCCGACCGCGTGGCCGAACGCCTGCAGGTGATCTACGACGCGGCGACGCGTTCCGTCAGCCGCGTGACAGTGCGTGTCGTGGATCCGCAGCCAGGCCTGGGGCTCGATTTCGTCTGGGAGCCGGCGCAGGGCAACTGGCCCGGCGTCGAGGCCGAATCCGGCCTCGCGACCGGACCCGGCAAGCTGACATGGCGGGTGAAGGGGTCGGCCAATTATGATCCGGCAACCGTGTACAGCACCTATCAGGGCGAAATGCGCGCGGGCGCGGCCGACGGCAAGGGCCGCGTCGATCGGCGCGACGGCTCGTTCGAGGAAGGAACCTTCGCGGCCGGGCTGCTCGAGGGCAAGGGTTCGAGCCGAGATGCGGCGGGCAACCGCTACGACGGCGATTTCGTCCGCGGACGGTATGAAGGCGAAGGCCGCCTCGCCTCCACCGACGGCAGCATCTATTCGGGACCGTTCAAGGCTGGGAAGCGCCACGGCACGGGCACGACCCGGCTCGCCGGCGGCACGCAGTACAAGTCCGACTGGCGTAACGGCATCGAACTCGGCGGCACCCGCCCCGACGCGATGGCCGACCTGATGGTCGGCGGTTTGCTGAAGGCCCAGGCCGGCGGCGGCGACGCGGGAAAAGTCGAGATGTCGGTGGACATCGACGCCCGCATCACCTCGCAGCAGGAAGTTCAATACCAGCAACTCGTGCGCGACGAGGACATCGCGGTCTATCCGGTCGGCGATCCGATCAACAATTCGTGGAACGGCACGGGCGTCATCACCGAGAATACCGAGCCCTTCGAGGTCGACACCGACGCGATCTTTGCCTTCGGGGAAGTCGGGATGAAGACGACCGCCAACTCCCGGGTGAAACTCGACTGGATGGAACTGGAGGTCGCGGGG
>JAHBYZ010000084.1 GCA_019635695.1 Rhizobiaceae bacterium | reverse complement strand
GCTGAGCGCTCGATAGAGGCTCTCGCGACTCAGCCCGGCCTCCTTGGCAACCTGGCTCATTCCCTTTGCACGGGCGACGTCGCCAAGCGCCCTCGCGATGCCCGCCACGTCATCGGGGGCGTCTTCGAGCCAGGCATCCAGGTAGGCGGCCATCTCCTCGGGGGTGCGAAGGTGCTCTGCGACGTCGTACGACGAAGTCTTCGGCTTGGAGGTCTTCCTGCGAGCGGTGGTGGCCATGTGACTATTCTCCGTATGCCTGCGCGAGGCGGATTGCCCGGGCGATGTCCTTGGATTGCGTTGACTTGTCCCCACCGGCAAGCAGCAGAAGCAGTCGGCTGCCGCGTTGCGTGTAGTACACGCGGTACCCTGGACCGACGTCGATCTTCAGCTCCGATACGCCCTGCGTCAGCGTGCGATGTGATCCGGGATTGCCATGGATCAACCGGTCGATGCGCATCAGGATTCGTGCCCGACCGGCCAAATCCCCGAGGTTGTCGATCCAGTCGCGAAACTCCTCGGTTTTCTCGACGCGCATCGCCCTAGTGTAGCTCATAGGCTACACTTCGTGCAATCGGCGAATGGGGGCGACGAAGTTTTCGTTGTGGGTTCTCCGGTTGCGATGGCGGGTCATACCCCGCGAAACGCCGGATGGAACCGGATGACCCCCGAGCGCCCGGCGAGGTAGCCCTCCTGCAACTCGAGGACCATGAAGGCCTCGGGCGGCGCGTCGTACTCGGACGAGATGCCGAAGCGGGTGGATGGCCGGAAGCCGAAGCGCGGGTAGTAGTCCGGGTGGCCCAGCACCGCCACGGCGCCGATGCCGAGCTGCCGGCAGTGCTGGAGGCCCGCGCGGACCAACGCCGACCCGATGCCCCTGCGCTGGTGGGATGGCAAGACGGCCATCGGCGCGAGGCCCATGAGGTGCAGGCCGGTGTGTTCGCCCAGCGAGACGGGGCTGAACAGGATGTGGCCGACGACCTCGCCATCCACCTCTCCAACGAGAGAGACGAGCGGGCGGGCCTCGGCGCGCAGGGCATCCACCAGGTCGGCCTCGGCCGGCGTGTCGAAGGCGGCGAGGTTCACTTGCCGCGTCGAGGGGATGTCGTTGGGCTGCTCGGGGCGGGCGATCACGGTTTCAATCGGGCGGTATTCTCCACCGCAACCGGCTGGGTGGAATATCAGTCGCGGCGGCGCGACTAGAGGCCGGAGGCGGCGCGCCGCGCAATCTCGACGAGGCCTGCCCGCAGCGCGTTGCCTGCCATCTGCGGATCGGCCATGAGGGCTTCGCGGCTGGGATAGGAGAACCGCGCATCCCGCTCCACATGGGTGAAGCTCCCGATCGGCTTCGCCGAGAAGAGGAGCGAATCGGAGAAGTGCGTTTCCGTGCAGCGACCCGAAGCCAGCCGCATGGAGGCGTACACACGCGGCTCGACAGCGGACTCGACGGCATATCCCACGGAGATCGTGCTGAGCAGCACGGCATCGTACTTTCCCGCGATCGCAGAGCAGTCGGGATCGTCACCCTCCGCCCTCTTCGGTAGCGGCGGAAGCCGCGTCACCTCGAAGCCCTTGGACCGAAGCAGATCGGCGACGCTCTCGTTCCAGTGCCGGGCGACATCGGGGTGGGTTGGTTTCAGCGCGGCCGTGAACTCATCCGTCGCGGCCTCGAAACGCGCCGCCTCGATGCCCCCCAGGATCAAGCCGCCAATGGCACCGAACATATACAGTGCCGGGCCGCCTGGGACGAGGCCCGGAACCAGGAAATACTTTTCGGGCTCGGGGACATCGATCACGGCGACCGTCCTGATCCCCTTCCTCGTCTCGGTGGCAAGTGGCGTCCTTTCGACCGTGGCGCACCCCGTCCACAGCACGGAAGCCACGAGAACTACCGCGAAGACGCTCCTCGAACTCACTTGATTCCCCTCCTGCGAGCATGCGCGGCCCCGGCAACACCCATCGCCAAGGCCAGAAGTGCGAGTCCAAACGCCGAGAGCGTGGGAATGGCCACTGCGGCGCCCACGGTGAACACCCCACTGCTCAGCAGTAGGCTCCCGTAATAGACATTGACCAGGTACGTCCCGGAAGGCAGCGTTCCGACAGGTACCCGAACCGGGACGTAAATGGGCATGAGGACATGGCACACTCCACCTGGTAGGAGATCCAGGCGCACCACAAAGGGCGCCGTGAACGACGCAGACGCCCCCTGCGTGAAACACAATTGAAAGTCGACCTCGATGGTCACTGGCGTGTCCGAGATCGGGGCAGTTGGAATGGTGCGTATCGCTGGCGGGAACGGGGGCAACTGCGCCAACGCACTTCCAGCCATGAGGAGGGCTGACAGAAGGCAGATCGCGAAGACGACTTTTCTCACGGCGGCGGCAACGAGCGTCATGTCCGCGGCGGGCTTGCTACTCGAGGTCGTCGAACTGCCTGCTCCTGCGCAAGACGGTACACGAACATTCTACGCCTGGCGCCGGAGCACGACATGGGTGGCCTTCCCCGACGCCACGAACTCCGCGCACTCGTACCCCAGGGCGCGCAGGTCGATCCCCTCGAACAGCGGCTCGCCCCGGCCCAGCAGGACCGGCGAGATGGCCACATGCAGCTCGTCGACGAGGCCCGCGCGGAGGTACTGGCGGATGGTGCCGGCCCCGCCGCCGATGCGCACGTCCTTGCCGCCCGCCGCCTCGCGCGCCCGGTCGAGGGCTTCGTGGATGCCGCCCGTGACGAAGTGGAAGATCGTCCCGCCTTCCATCGGCAGGGATGGGCGCGGGTGGTGCGTGAGGACGAAAGCCGGCACGTGATAGGGCGGGTTGTCGCCCCACCAGCCCTTCCACTCCATGTCGGGCCAGGGGCCGCGAACGGGGCCGAACATGTTCCGGCCGAGAATCCACGCGCCGACGTTCCTGAAGCCGCGCGCGGCGAAATCGTCGTCGATCCCGGTCGTGCCGCCTTCGGCGCCGAAGAGGGTGCGCTGCAGCGTGCGGGTCGGGAGCAGCCACTGGTGCAGGTCGCCCCCGCCCACGCCGAGGGGGTTGCGGAGGTCCTGGTCGGGGCCGGCGCCGTAGCCGTCAAGGGAGATGGTGAAGCAGTCGACTCGGACGCGGGTCACTCTCATGTCCTCCTATGCGCCGTGCCGCCGCCGCCGCTTCTTGATGACGTGGTCATCGGTTCGCATGATCGACCTCGAATCTTCACGTTCCCACGTCTCGATGGAATAGGCGGTTCTCGCCAGAGATTCGCAAGGCGTTCCGGCCGTCGACCATCTCGAGATGGAGAGGGGATCGGACTGGGCTCTCGCTGCCCGGCGCGGCCGACGCTTGCCCACGGCCCGCTCCAACGCGTTGCTAGCAGTCGGATTGCGGTTGGTTCTCAAAGTACTCCTCTGCCACATAGAGGCGCCCAGTGGGATCCTTCGCCACGAGCATGTAGTAGTTCTTGTCCGTGTAGCATTTGAGCGCCGAGTAACGGTCTGCAGTGACCCGAACCCTGTCGCCTTCGCTTTCCACGCGAATGTTCGTAAAGCGCGAAAAGTCGCCTTTCGATTTCGCCAAGGGCATGGAGCTTACGAGCATAGAGCGCCATTGCGCCCCGGCGATCTCAATGACTCGGTCCGCTCCGCCTGGATATCTCCGAAGGGCCTTGATCTTGCTCGCATCGGTGTAGAGATTTGCCACCTCGGGGTCGAAGGCGTCGTTGAGCTGCATGTAACGGTCGAAAAACTTCCGGCCTTCGACAGGGGTTGTCGCCGCGTGGCTGCAAGTTGCGGTGACGGTAAGCATGACTGCCGCGACTGTTCGAAATATCACGGAATCTCCTGTCTGGCCGCTAACGATCAGGCTGAGCGGTCGGGAATGAAGCGTCGGCGGCGGCCGGATGCTGCCCACTGCCGCCAGCCGACCCCTCGAACGCGTTGTTAGAGCACATGCTTGTAGACCGAGTACGCGATGCCAAGAACGGTGTGGATGCCAATCAGGGCCAATAACCACTTTCCGGATCTTGAGATGGGCTGGCCGGCGACAAGACCGTGTGCTTCAAAGTGAGCAACCAGCAGCTCGTACAAGATGAGCATGAGAACGGCGACCGCGGCAAATAGCGACCACAGACTAACGGCGACCGCATTCCACGCCACGACAGCAGCGAGCAGAACCGCGGCCACAACTATCGCGGTGCGTCTTGACATGGGCTCTAACAGCCTAGCCGGGCGGCTGGCCGCGATGCCTCGGTTGTCGTCAGACGCGGCGCGCCGACACTGCGACCGCTGCGACATCCTGTTAGGTGTGATTTCACTGCGACGCCCCATCGGCTGCACGCACTAGCCGCCGCATCAGAAGCAACCGCGCCATCCACCGAAGACTATCCAGAAACCGGTCATACCCCCGAGCCTCTTCGATCTCATCGATTCCGACCTGCGCCCAATTCCTTGTTGAAGCTCTCGATAGGCGATTAGATTCTGAGAGTGCACCGTAGTGAGCTACTGCGCTCCTAAAAGCGAACCACACGTTGACGTCCCTCCACGTCTGCTCTGTTGAGCCGAGTTGGGCTTCTTTAAGCAATCGGAACACAGTGTGAACAGACCCTCTGCTGAGGCGAGGACTCCCGTTCTTCTCCATCACCGCGCCCTCATAGTCCGAGAGAGGCTCGTCTGGGTCGAATCCCTCCTGATCTGCCAGAAGTTCTAGCAGCTGCCACAGGCGAATGTACTGATACCTCGGATCACGCTCGCGACGTGCCTCTCGATACAATTCAACTAGGAAGGCGCCCATCGAGTCTTCGGAAAGACCGTTGACATACGCGTTCAAGGACTCTGCCGATTCACCTGCAAGCTGACCGGTGAGGAGATTTCCAACATAGGCTGGCGGGATCGCAAACTTAGTCGACTGCCCTGTGCTGCGGTCGATAAGAACAGTATCAAAGATCGAACCCGCGGCATCTCGAGAAAGCGCGAGTGCGAGCAATAGCGCATTCGTCTTCCCGACGCAGTAATCCCGCGCGGCATCGAGCGAGTTCGACGCAAGCGCTGGAAAATGGACAACGCAAACGGGGCTTGCGCGTCGCGATTGCGCCTCAAGTTGTGCCCCGTACTCAAAAATGATGCCTGTGGATGTGTTCTGCTCAAGAAACCTGTTCACACACTCGTGTGAGTCCCGGACTCCAATCCCGTCATTCGTTGGGATCAGCTCGAAGCGGCCCAACTGAATGCGCGTTCCGACTAGAACATCTCTTATGAAGACAAACGCTGTATACAGCGTGCCAGACACGGACTTATCGTTCCGTATATCGACCGGCTCGAGGAAGCCCCGTTCGACCTCCTGTTCGAGGTGCCTCACCTCCTGCTGGATGAGTGCTGAAGGCCTGGCGGACTCCGCTGAATCGACTACCTCGAAAAACGTTCGCGGGAAGTCTCTTCCTGCCACTAGATCGAGGTGCGGTTTCTGATTCGCTTTGCCGCCGTCGTGGAGCCTCACGAATCGAACTTCATAAACGCCAACTGCTAGGTGACGTGTATCAATATCGACAGCCACCTCGCCCTCCGCCGTCCTCTTCGGCGTCGTACCAAGACCCAGCTTTGAAGACGGATTTGGAACACCGCAGTCGAATACCTCGACTTGTAGCTGCGCGTACTCGGTGGCTAGTTCGTGCTGCAGTCTCAATTCAAGGGCATCACCCTTGACTGCTGACGACGCTGCGAGCGCGACGATTGGCATCGGTGAGCACCTAGCGCCGGTTGAGCGGCTGGTGAGCACTCAAGGTCATAGCGCGAGGTGATTCAAGATTGGATTGAGGGAAACGAATTTCGAGGCACAGTCACGAAGCTCCTTAGCTGCGTGGTCCCAGAACGCTACCTCGACCCGATAGCCGTCACCCTTCAACAGCTCAATCGAAGGGACGAAATCCGCGTCTCCAGCCACGAGAGTAATCGTGTCTGACCCAGGATCGGCAATCTTGTATGCGTCGCGCATCATGTACGCGACCAGCCCCGTATCGACTTTCTTCTCTTTATTCTTGATGTTGCGATCTTCGACGATTACTTCGAAGCCGGCACGCTCAGCCACTTTCCAGAGCGAGTCGTTGGGTGGAGGGCGGCTACCAAAGAGCATGCACCTCTTGATGGAGGCCGGATCGTCACCAGCGATGAAATGATGCAGGCGGCCGAAGTCAATCTTGTAGCTTGGCCCAACGATCTTGTTGTTCATGGCGTCGAAGATGTTCCTCGCCATGCCTTTCTCAACGGCCTTTACCCGCATGCCTTCAATGAACAAGTTCGAGTTGTCCACATAGACGAGATCGGACATGCTGTGCTCCCTTGAGTGCTAGCTGTGAAGCGTCAAGAGGTTGTTTTCGG
>JAHBYZ010000083.1 GCA_019635695.1 Rhizobiaceae bacterium | reverse complement strand
GGCGTCGGCAAGACGGCGATCGCCGAGGGCCTGGCGCTGCGCATCGTCAACGGCGACGTGCCGGAGAGCCTGAAGGACAAGCAGCTGATGGCGCTCGACATGGGCGCGCTGATCGCCGGTGCCAAATATCGCGGCGAGTTCGAGGAACGGCTGAAGGCGGTGCTGAACGAGGTGACCTCGGCGGCCGGCAACATCATCCTGTTCATCGACGAGATGCACACGCTGGTCGGTGCCGGCAAGGCCGACGGCGCGATGGACGCGTCCAACCTGCTGAAGCCGGCGCTGGCACGCGGCGAACTGCACTGCGTCGGTGCGACGACGCTCGACGAGTACCGCAAGCATGTCGAGAAGGATGCAGCACTGGCCCGCCGCTTCCAGCCGGTCTTCGTCGAGGAGCCGACGGTGGAAGACACCGTGTCGATCCTGCGCGGGCTGAAGGAGAAGTACGAGCAGCACCACAAGGTGCGCATCTCCGACTCCGCGCTCGTTTCGGCGGCGACTTTGTCGAACCGCTACATCACCGACCGCTTCCTGCCCGACAAGGCGATCGACCTCGTGGACGAGGCCGGATCGCGGCTGCGCATGCAGGTCGATTCCAAGCCCGAGGCGTTGGACGAGATCGACCGCCGCATCATGCAGCTCAAGATCGAGCGCGAGGCGCTGAAGGTCGAGAAGGACGACGCCTCCAAGGACCGGCTGGCGCGTCTGGAGAAGGACCTTGCCGGGCTCGAAGAAGAGTCGTCGGAGATCACCGCGAAGTGGCAGTCCGAGAAGCAGAAGCTCGGGCTGGCGGCGGAGCTCAAGGGGCAGCTCGACGAGCTGCGCAACGAGCTCGCCATCGCGCAGCGCAAGGGCGAGTTCCAGAAGGCGGGCGAGCTGGCCTATGGCCGCATCCCGGAGCTGGAAAAGAAGCTGGTCGAGGCTGAGGCGCAGGACGGAAAAGGCTCGATGGTCGAGGAGACCGTGACGCCTGACCATGTGGCGCATGTCGTGTCGCGCTGGACCGGCATTCCCGTCGACAAGATGCTGGAAGGCCAGAAGGAAAAGCTGCTGCGCATGGAGGACGAGCTCGCCAAGCGCGTCGTCGGCCAGGGCGAAGCGGTTCAGGCTGTGTCGAAGGCGGTTCGCAGGGCTCGCGCGGGCCTGCAGGATCCGAACCGGCCGATCGGCTCGTTCATGTTCCTCGGCCCGACGGGCGTCGGCAAGACGGAGCTGACCAAGGCGCTCGCGGCGTTCCTGTTCGACGACGAGACCGCGATGGTGCGCATCGACATGAGCGAGTTCATGGAGAAGCACTCGGTGGCCCGCCTGATCGGCGCGCCTCCCGGCTATGTAGGCTATGAGGAAGGCGGGGCGCTGACCGAAGCGGTTCGGCGGCGGCCCTACCAGGTCGTGCTGTTCGACGAGATCGAGAAGGCGCATGCGGACGTGTTCAACGTGCTGCTGCAGGTGCTGGACGACGGCCGCCTGACCGACGGGCAGGGCCGCACGGTCGATTTCCGCAACACGCTCATCATCATGACGTCGAACCTCGGCGCGGAATTCCTCGTGAACCTCGGCGAGGGCGAGGACGTCGATGCCGTGCGCGACCAGGTGATGGCCGTGGTGCACTCGCACTTCCGGCCGGAGTTCCTGAACCGGATCGACGAGACGATCCTGTTCCACCGGCTGCGCCGGCAGGACATGGGCAAGATCGTGGAGATCCAGCTCGGCCGGCTGGAGAAGCTGCTGGCCGACCGCAAGATCGTGCTCGACCTCGACGAGGCGGCGGTGAACTGGCTGGCGACCAAGGGTTACGAGCCGGCGTTCGGCGCGCGGCCGCTGAAGCGGGTGATCCAGAAGGAGCTGCAGGACCCGCTGGCGGAGAAGATCCTCGGCGGCGACATCCTCGACGGCTCGACCGTGCATGTCACGGCGGGCTCCGACAGGCTGATCTTCCGTGCAGCGGCGGGTCAGCCGGCCAGCAAGGCGGCCTGAGCGAGAGCCATACCGATCGGAGAAATTCAGGCCGCCCGGCGCATGCCGGGCGGCCTTCTTCATGCCCCGTTCATGGTTAAGCGTCGATGATCGGGGGGAACGAGGTGATTTGCGCCACGGGGCGAAACGCAGTTTCGCCCTTACGGACCAGGGGATCGGCCCGATGAAGACCACGATTTTCGCCCTCGGCGTTTCGACCGCCGCACTGTTTTCCGGCGACGCGCTGGCCGCGCTCTCGATCGGGGATGCGCCCGCTGCGCCGTCGGCGATACACGAGCAGCCGATCCGGCTGGCGCAGGCGCGTGACGTCGAGATCGTGATCGACGAGCGCGGGCGCGAGCTCATCGTCGATGCGCGCACCGGCCAGGTGCTGGCGATTCGGCAGCGCGGGCTCGAGCCGCAATTCTCGCCCTATGAGCGGCGGCGCCAGCGCGCCCGCGAGCTTGACCGCGACGGCTATCCCGAAGAGGGCGCGCTGCTGGGCGACCGGCTGGACCGCGAGCTGGAAGTGCGGCTCGGCATGCGCGAGCAGCCCGGCCCGGGCGAGGAAGCGCGCGAGTTCCGCCGCATGCAGCGCGATCGCTATCCGCGCGACGGCTACCCGGTCGATGGCTGGGAAGGACGCTATGGCGACGGTTCCGTGATCCGCGGCGAGCTGCCGCCGTCCGACGAAAGCGACGACGTCGTCGCCTTCCCGGAGGCGCCGGAGCAGCCGGCGATTACCAGGCCGGCGCAACCGCAGGAACCTGCTTTCGTACCGCCCGCCTCCGCGGGGCCGAGCGACCAGGTTGCGAAGATTCAGATCCTGCTCGACCGTCACGGCGTCTCGCCGGGCGTGATCGACGGGCGCATGGGCGACAACGTCAACAAGGCCATCAGCGCATGGCGCGACAAGAGCGGCAACGCGCTGCGCACCTATGACGACGTGGCCATCGAGGCGGCACTGGCGGAGAGCGGCGGCGATGCCTTCGCCACCTACGAAATCACGCCGGTTGACGCGGCCGGACCATTCGTCGCTTCCGTCCCGGAGGACTACGGCGAGAAGGCGCAGCTCGACCGGCTGGGGTTCATGTCGGTGAGCGAGATGCTGGCCGAGCGCTTCCACATGGACGAGAACTATCTGAAGGCCATCAATCCCGGAATCGACTTCACCAAGCCGGGCAGCATCGTGAAGGTGGCGAATGTCGGCGCGCCGGTCGCCGGCAAGGTGTCGCGCATCATCGCCGACAAGGGCCGCAAGCAGGTGCGGGGCTACGACGAGACCGGCAGGCTGGTGGTCGCCTATCCGGCGACGATCGGTTCGTCCGACACGCCGTCGCCGACCGGCACGCATACTGTGGAGCGCGTCGCATTCGACCCAGAGTACACCTACAATCCGAAGGTCAATTTCCAGCAGGGCGCCAACGACAAGGTGCTGCGCATCCCGCCCGGTCCCAACGGCCCGGTGGGCACGATCTGGATCGCGCTGTCGAAGCCGACCTACGGCATACACGGCACGCCGGAACCCTCGCGCATCGGCAAGACCAACTCGCATGGCTGCGTGCGGCTGACCAACTGGGACGCGGCCGAGCTGGCGAAGATGGTCGGCAAGGGCGTTACGGTGGAGTTTCTGGAGTAGGGGTCGCCGGCGCTTCCCGCCACTAGCGGATCACGCCGGCCAGCTTGAAGGCGCCTTCGTCCTCCTGCTTCAGAAGCTCGTCGATGCGTGAACGCTCGTCCTGGAATCGCGTCAGCTCGGCGTCCTTGAGCACGCGGCTGACCGGCAGGCGCACGCGCATCGGGTCGACCTTGGTGCCGTTGACCAGCAGTTCGTAGTGCAGGTGGGCGCCGGTCGCCATGCCGGACGAGCCGACGAAGCCGATCACCTGACCCTGCCGTACCCGCGCGCCCTCGACGATGCCCTCGGCGAACGCGCTCTGGTGGTTGTACGAAGTCACGTAGCCGTTGGCGTGACGGATCAGCGTCTGGCGGCCGTAGCCGCTGGACCAGCCGGCGCTCTGCACGACGCCATTGCCGGCGGCGATGATCGGCGTGCCGGTCGGCGCGGTCCAGTCGACACCGGTGTGCATGCGGCTGTAGCCGAGGATCGGATGCCGACGCATGCCGAAGCCGTTGTTGAAACGACCATTGGGCACAGGGCTGCGCAGCAGGAACTGGCGGGCGCTGCGGCCTTCCTTGTCGAAATAGTCTACGGCGCCGTCATCCATCTCGAAGCGATAAAAGTCGCGCGTCGCGCCGCCAAAGGTCGCGCTTACGTAAAGCAGCTCCGACATGTCGGAGGCGCTGTCGTCGGAATTGGGGTTGGAGAAGAAGACCTGCAGCCGGTCGGAAGGATTGAGCCTCGACTGGAAGTCGACGTCGGAGGCGAGAAGCTTGATCAGCTGGCGCGTGAGCCGCCGGTCCAGGCCATAGGAATAGGCGGCACGGAAGATGCCGTCATACGCGTTGGGCAGGTCGCCGCGGACGTGGACCGCGGGCGTGGCGTCGAAGGCGGTGAGCACCGCGGGGTTCGGCTCGGGCGCATCGCCGGGGACGAACTGGCCGCGATCGTTGACTGCCACGGTGAGCACATGGCGGGTGCCGTCGTAGATGCTGCAGCGCACGATGCGGCTGGCCTCGTCGTGCACTTCCAGACCGACGCGCAGCACGCTGCCGGTGGGAAGCTCGGCGCGGCCGGTCAGCTTCGCCAGCGCCTCGACCATTCCAGCGGTGTCCTCCGCCGCATAGCCCGAAGCCGCAAAGGCGGCCGCCAGTTCCATGTCGGTGGTGAAGGGTATGATGTCTTCCGCGAATTCGCCGCCTGCGAGGGGACCGAACTGGCGTGCCGCGACCGACACGTTCTCCTGCACGATGCGCACGCCATAGGACGTGCCCAGCGTCTGGGTCGCCAGACTGGCGCCGAAACGTTCGGGATCGATGTAGTGCAGGGCGGCGACGCGCACCGCGCCGTCGGTCAGGATAGCGGCGGTCTGGCGCACGACATCCTCGACCTCGTCGGCAGACAGTTCGCTCCTCTCGTCGAATGAAGCCGAGGCAACGTCGAAATCGACGGTGCGCAGGCTCACTTCGCTTTCCACCTTGGCGCCGTAGATCAGGCCCTGGCTCACGGCCGGCCGGGCGGAAGCAGCGTCCTCGGCGAAGACCTCGAGCGGATTGAAGGGCGGATATTGCCGCGTCGTGGTGTGCCCGGCGGCGAGCGCCATGCTGACCTGAACGAAGGGCAGGGTGCGCACCACGTCGCGGTCGCCGACCTTCTGCAAGGTGGAAACCTCCAGCCGACGCCGGTCGCGCGCCTTCGCCACCGTGCGCGGCGAGATAACCCGTGCGGTCTTGGCAGCGCCGTCGGAGGGCGCCATGTCGTAGACATTGGCGATCTCAGGCGGCGTGGCGAGCTGTTCGCGCCCGTCGAGCGCGGCGAACAGGGCGACACCGAGAAGAACGCTGGACGTGATGCCGGTGAGAAACGTGCCGGACAGCCAGCGCGCGGAAACCTCGCGCCGGTCCGGCGGGCCGCTGCGGCCGTCGCCGACCAGCGGCGGCTCGTTGCCGAGCGCAGCTATCGCGTGCGAATTGTCCTGCATTCCCTCTCGCGCGTGCCCCGGCGTTCTTTTGTTATGGCCCGTGACAATTGCCTGCCACGGCAGTTCGAGTCAACGAAGGCGGCCGAACCCCCTCGGCGCAATCGCCAGATGTGGTTATGGCGCAATTCCGACCTCAATGTGTCCGGGTGGATTTGCCCGGGTAATGAACACGCGCACGCGTACGCGCGAAGGCCGACCGCTGCAGGCTAGTCGCGCTGGCTTGCGCGGGCCATGCGGCGAAGAGCAGGCCGGAAGTGACGTCGGCTTCCATCATTCCGGCTACCCGGGACGGCCTCCGCGACCATCCAAAATTGACCGGACGGTCAAGAAATGTCACGCAAGGGCACGGCGAGACATGCATTTGTACTCTGCAAAGCCGGCTTCCGGCACCGGTTCGCCCCGGGCGGCAGTGTCCGTCGCAAAAACTTCAAAAAAACCCAAAACGGTTGTTGACACCTCGAAGGGTCGCCGACTATATACGCCTCAACAACGACAGCGGCACCGCTGCTGGCGACACCGAAGTTCGCTTCTGAGTTTCGCGAAAGTTGTTGCCAAATTCAAGAGAGCCGCGTAAGCGACACTCGACCGGGCCCGAAGCCACCAAGGTGACAGGCCCATGATCCCGCGTCCGCGGGGTCCGTTCTTTGAAAACTGAATATTGAAGAAAGAGAAACGTGGGCGGCAGAGTGCTCGCGGAACTCGGAGGCCTTAGGGTCAATGAGTTCCTTACAGAGACTTTGGCGGTCACGTTTCGAGAGAAAGTTACACTCGCTACGGCGCGCAAGCGTCGGATGCGAAGGTGTGAATGTTCTCGTCGATTCATGCGTGACCAATAGCCAATATCAAATCTCTG
>JAHBYZ010000082.1 GCA_019635695.1 Rhizobiaceae bacterium | reverse complement strand
AATCGAGCAGCTGGAAGTCGAGGCGATCGGCCGCGGCGCCGGTCATGCGCATTTTCGCATATTCGAGTTGCTCGGTCGAAAGCGTAATCCCGGTGACATGAGAGCCGAAGGTATCGGCCAGATAGGCGGCGAGCCCGCCCCAACCGCAGCCGATGTCGAGGACGCGCGAGCCGCGATCGACGAGCAGCTTTGCCGCAATATGGCGTTTCTTCGCCTGCTGGGCCTCGTCGAGAGTGGCCGTCTCGGTCTCGAAGTAGGCGCAGCTGTACTGCCTGTCGGCGTCGAGGAAGAGGTCGTACAGCTGACCGGTCAGGTCGTAGTGATGGGCGACGTTGCGTTTCGAGCGGCGCCGGACATTCTGTTGCGAGAAACCACGCAGAAGGAAGCGCAGGCCGGCAAGCATTCGGGATGAGAGCGGACGGCCCGTCACGTCCTGGGAGAGGAGGAGTTCCAGCAACTCGGCAATGGTGCCAGTTTCCAGCACCATGTCGCCATCAACGAACGCCTCACCCAGCCTGAGTTCGGGATCGGCCAGCACACGGCGCTGTGCCATAGACGATTGGAAGCGGATCGCCACGGGTATGCCCTCGCCATCTCCGAAACTTGCTGTGGCGCCCTTGGCTGTCGTTATTCGCAACGTTCCTTTTTTGATGAGGCGAGTAACGGCTTTGAAGATCAGCTTATCCATATAGAAGGTCTCGGAATTGACGTTTGCCGGGTAGCAATGCGGCAAGACCGAGACCTGGACCTTAAAGTGGATTGAACACTTCGGGGCCGTTCAACCAATGCGCCGCTGCATGCCGTTAGCGGCCTGCCCTCGTGGGCTCGCGGGCAGACAGGCGGGGGAAGAACGCAGGCACTTCGCGCATGTAGCGCGCATAGGCCTCACCGTGTTCGGCGAGAACCTCCTGCTCCTCACGTCGCGCGAGACGCCAGTACATGAAGACCAGCACTGGAAACATCGCCAGCGTGAGCAGCGTAGGCCATTGCAGCAGGAATCCGAACATCACCAGAACGAAGCCAATGTATTGCGGATGGCGGACCCTCGCGTAGATGCCGGTGGTTGCGAGGGTGTGCCGGCGCTGCGCTTCGTAGAGCACCTTCCAGCCTGCCGATATGATGACGAAGCCCCCGCCGATGAAGATGAAGCTCAGGATGTGGAATGGCCCGAAGTGGGGATTCGTCCGCCAGCCGAACAGCTCTTCGAGAAGGTGGCCGGCGTCGTGCGAGAACCAGTTGATTTCCGGGTAGCGGGTCTGCAGCCAGCCCGACAGCAGGTAGATCGTCAGCGGAAAGCCGTACATTTCGGTGAAGAGTGCGACGATGAAGGCGCTGAAGGCGCCGAACGAGCGCCAGTCCCGTGTCGTTGTCGGCTTGAAGAAGGTGAAGGCGAAGAAGATGAAGATCGCTGAATTGAGGATGACGAGGGACCAGAGTCCGTAGGCGGGAATATCGTCTTGCATTGGATGCGCGCTCCAGAATCGAACGTTCAGTGCTGGTGGGGAGGCTGCTGCTTCTGTGACGCGGATGTGTTGTCGCGGCCGTGCCCGCCATGTCCGCGGTGCATGAAGACGTGAAGCAGCGGACAGGCGAGGATCAGCAGCCAGGGCAGCCAGCCCAGAAGGTGCGCGCGGTGCTCGGCGATGAGATAGAAGGCCGCGATTGCGAGTAGTCCATAAAGGACGATGTTGGCGGCGGTGAACCGGCGCCCGGGGCTCTCTTGCTTGTGGAGGCTATGCTGGTTCGGTTCCATGGTGTCACGTCCGGCGGTTGGAGATCGCGCAAGGGAGACGTGGAACTCGCGTCGAGGCGCTCGGAGCGAACGCCAGAATGCCGAGGAAGCCCCATCTCCTTTGATGTGGACGATGCGGCGGCGACGGCCGGGAATCCTTGATGCGGGTTAAGTTCTCGTCTGGAGCCGGTGCGGCGCAGTAGCCCCGGCTCCCGCGCCGTGCGCACGGATGGTCGCCCCCCATACGCGGGGTTGCCTATTGGGTCGGCAGGCGGAAGTGTCAGGCTGAAGGAAGGTTCTCGAAGTCACGCACGAGGGCGTCGATCGAGCGGGCGCACGATCCGATCCGGATATCGATACCGCGGGCGGAAAGGGCATCCCGATCAGGCTTGGCGATGAAGCCACACACAAGCCGGCCTATGCCGCTTGCCAGGATGAGTTCGCGGGTGGCTTCGGTGGTTCGCTCCGGATTCCGGCGAAATTCGCGGGCATGGCTATAGGGATCGATCACCAAAAGGCCGTCGGATTTCGCGAAGAACGGGCTGAGAACCGCTTTCCTTCGCGTGCGGGCGACGAGCACGGCGATCCAGCGTTTTCGATCTGCCGGCGGAAGGGCTATCGATGACATTTCCGACCCGCGGGAGAATTCGGCGAGGATGACAGAACCATCAGCTGGCGGCTCGCACCTTAATCTCGATCAAGCATACCGTTAACGCGAATGGCGGCCGGTCGGTTCTGCGGCTGGCCCCAGCAGGTTGCGCGTGGCCTGGCGAATACCCCCGGCCAGTTGATCTGGGTCAAGGCGGTCACGAGCCGCTATAGTAGATTGGAAATGCCGCCTTCCCGCTCGGAGCGTGCTCAGGGCGGAGACAGGTCGAGTGCGGTGACGCACCTTGTAGATGGTTGTGGACGCGAGTGTATGGTCAGGTATCTGGCGCTGCTGATTGTCTGTGTCGTCGCTGTTCTGACGCAAGTCGGGCCGTCGATGGCGCATGGCGGCGAGCCGGTATCGGGTTTCCCGGACCGCGGCTTCGTCGGCGCAACCCTGACAACTTCGCCGGTCGACGGGCAGGATTGTGCCCCTGGGGCCGCCTGCTGCACGGCCATGTGCGCGGCCTGTTACGTGCCCCTACCACCCCAGTACGGTAGGCCTGTGATCGCTCCGCCCAAATCGCAAGTCTTGGCTTTGCGCCAGGCTTGTCTGCGCTCCATCATTCTGGGCCGCGATCCTCCCGTCCCCCGAAATCGCATCCTCTAGGGCTCCTCGGTTCAATCGCCAGCTCGCCAGCCTGCCCCGGCAGGTCTGCGTGGAAGTGCGGTCGATTCGACGCGCCCATTGAACGTCACGCGCGGCAAACGCCCGGGGCGTCGCACTTTCATCCACGATTGATGGGCTGCGCGAGCAGCCGCCGTAACGGGTCATCGCGCCCGGGAGGTGTAATGTGAACTGGGATCGAGCGTCTTTATCCGAAGAGACAGCCCGGTCGCTTCGTCGCGACGAATGGGGAACCATCGAGCGCGAACGGAATGTACCGTTGTCAAATGAAATGCCGTCTGCCGCGCCGCCATATCGGATGGATGCGTGGGGCGGCCAGTTGAGCAGGCGCCCACCGCGCCCAAAAGGAGCAAGCGACGGCGAGGCATATGAGCCGTCGAACGCCGTTTCATTACCAATGGAACGGCATCGGTTGATCCCGCGCTATCGCGATGGCGACCGGAAGATCGAGGCCGGGCGGGATCTCTTCAGCATAGGATCGAGCGGGAAGAGCATATTCAATCTCCTTGAGGGCTGGGTCGCGGTCTACACCCTGCTGGAGGACGGGAGACGGCAAATCGTGCAGTTTGCTCTGCCAGGCGCCATACTCGGCGTGCTTCCGTCCCGGCGTGCGCCGGCGACGGTGGGCGCGCAGGCGCTGACCGAGGTCGCAGTCTCGGTGATCCCTGTCTCCGTGCTCACATCGCATTCCCAGGCGGATCCGGAAATCGGGATGCGCCTGGCGCGCTCGCTGGCCCACGACTGCAATCTGGCGTTCGATCATCTGACGAGCATCGGGCGGCGGTCGGCCCGGGAACGGGTGGCGCATTTGCTGCTCGAGCTGTTCACCAGGTATCGCGCGCAATGGCCGGGAAATCGCAGTGAAGAGATGGTGCTTCCCCTGACACAGGAGCAGATCGGTGACGCCACCGGTCTCACCTTCGTCCACGTCAACCGCGTGCTAAGCGCCCTGCGCAAAGAGGGCATCGTGCAATTTCACTATCGACGCCTGCGGATTCTCGACCCCGATCGATTGATCGAGGTCGCTGGCGTGGATCCTGAGATTGCGATGTCCTGGCTCGAGCGCTGTCCCTGGGCCTAGCTGGGTCAAAAGGCAGGTTCCATGAGCGTGGCTGTTGGTTTGGTGCTGCTGGATCGACTTCCTGCTCGAATGTGGGTGTCGAGGTTCGAAATACGTCACACCCAACGCGACGGAGCATGAGCGCGTCTCCTAGCGGGGCTGCTCTTCACGCAATTTGCGTATCTTTTCAGCGGTCTCGCAATGGCAGTCGAGGAAGCCATGGACGGGACAGGTGAGACACATCTCTTCGAGTCGCCGGCGCAGCGCCTGTCGTCCGCGATGAAGGCGCACAGTGACGTTGTTGAGAGAAGTGCCGAGGCTCGCGGCTAGTCGATCGCGTGGTTCACCGAGGATATCGGCACGCCAGACGATGTCTGCGTATTCAGGCTTCAAGGTTGGAAGCAGGCGATAGAGGCAGTTGCAGATCGCAGCGTCGAGCTCGGCGTCGGCGGGCAGGCCGTCGAGTTCGCCTTGATCAACCTGAATCTCCCGCCGTCGACGTCTGTTCGCACTCCGCTGGTAGTCGATGATGGTGGTCGCAAGGATGCGCCCGAGCCAACCGCGCATCGTCTGCACATCCCTGAGCTGGGATGCGCGCTCGAGGGCGCGGACCGAGAAACGCTGGAGGACTTCTTCTGCCTCGTCACGATTGCGTAGTCGCTGCTGGAGAAACTGGAGAATTTCCTGTCGCGCTTCGACGAGCGCCCGCTGCACTGCGGTGTCATGGGTTTTGATTGCGTCGTCTGCCCGCTCCTCCTGGTCACGGGCCTTTGTCATGCCTGTGCAGCCCTCTGCTTTGCCGATTGGGATTTGTGAAGTCTGCCAAGCATCTGAGCTGACCACACTGTCAAGTCTTTAATCCAGATCAAGCTTTGTGGATCGGCAAGTGTGGAGGGTAAGTCAGGTATGCAGTCATCAGTGCGGTAACAGCCTGAAGACATGCGGTCGGCAGGAAGTGTAGAATACCCCGGAGAAGTCGCAGTTGGCTGCTAGCAGAGGGGAAGGTTGTTGGCAAAACCTCATGCTGATGTTCGGCCTCGCATACCATTGCGCCACCTGTCGGTCCGCGTGCCATGGCATGACTCGGGCTGGGATGGAACGGTCTGCCGTATGCCTGGGGAAAACACGAGCTGCCTCGCGCTGAACCGCATCGGCGCCACGCGCAACGACGACGTCGAGATGCGCTATGCCGGGCAGAGCCTGTCGGATGTGCCGTTCGAGGACGTCCCGCCGTGTTTTGCGGAACGGGTCAACTTTCTCTCGCCAAAGCCGCAGCGGCGCCTTACGCGCCACGCCTATTCCCGCACCAGCGAGCATCACAAGCATATCAGCGACACGACCTTCACCCACCCGGCGTTCTCGGCCGCGGCGACGCCATTCGGCTGGCTGTTGAAAGAGCGGGCCTGGGGTGAGCAATGGAAGAAGGGCAAGATCGACCCGCAGGCCATCGCCGAGCGCTACGGCGTCGATGCTCTTCCAGAGTATGAGCCCGACGCGCCGGAGTGGCTTCATGACCGGCCGTGGATCCAGGGCGAGGCCAATCAGAAGGCGCTGCTCGATGCATTTTTCGGCGCGATTGAGCCGCAGCGCAGCCTCGTGTTCGCCTACGCAAAGCGCACCCCGCTCATCGATGACGACCAGTGGATGATAGTGGGGGTCGGCCGCGTGACGTCGGTCGGAAAGCTCCAGGAATGGGACTACGACGCACCGGGGAAAGGCAGCCTGCGGTCCTATCTCTGGGAGCGAACGGTCAGCCACGGCATCCGGCCGGAGGGTGGCGACGGCGTGCTGCTCCCCTATCACGCCCTGCTCGGGCGGCGCGAGGCGGAGCCCGACCTCGACCCACGCGATTGCATCGCCTTCGTGCCCGCGGAATATCGCGGCGAGTTTTCCTACGCGAGCGAGCACGTCGCGCCGGGCACCGCGATCGCGGCGCTGCTCTCGGTGAAGGAGGCGATCACCACGTACAGTTCCCGGTTCGGCGGCAGCTGGACCGCTCAGTTGCGATGGATCGATCAGCGACTCGGCGAGCTGTGGAATCTGCGCGGGCCATATCCCGGACTCGGCTCTGTCCTCAGCGCCATGGGCGTCGAGCACGGCTATCAGCTCGCCTACCGCTGCTGGGAGGAAGCCGGTGAGAATGGCGATCCCTGGCCGGTGCTCGCCGCGATGGTCGGCAATCCGAAGCAACTGCCGGGTGACCTGAAAAGGCAGATCGCCGGGTTTGCCGACACCTGGAAATACCTCGCCGGTGAGCGAGGAAAGAAGCGGCTGGAACTGGCCCAACTGCTGGCCCGCTTCGACCTTAGCTATGATCAGACGGTCCGCTGGTGGGACCAGGCGGCGCGCAATGAAGCCGGCCTTCGTCTCGGCGACGAAGAAGTCGTCGATGCCGCGATTCTC
>JAHBYZ010000081.1 GCA_019635695.1 Rhizobiaceae bacterium | reverse complement strand
CATCGACGGCCTGCTGCATGTGACCGACATGGCATGGCGCCGCGTCAACCATCCGACCGAGATCCTGTCGATCGGCCAGACGGTGAAGGTGCAGATCATCCGCATCAACCAGGAGACGCACCGCATCTCGCTGGGCATGAAGCAGCTGGAAGCCGATCCGTGGACGGACATCGGGACCAAGTTCCCGATCGGCAAGAAGATCACCGGCACGGTGACCAACATCACCGACTACGGCGCCTTCGTGGAGCTGGAGCCGGGCATCGAGGGTCTCATCCACGTCTCGGAAATGTCGTGGACGAAGAAGAACGTGCACCCGGGCAAGATCCTGTCGACCACCCAGCAGGTGGACGTCGTGGTGCTCGAGGTCGACCCGGCCAAGCGCCGCATCTCGCTCGGCCTCAAGCAGACGCTTGAGAACCCCTGGCAGGCCTTCGCGCGCACCCATCCGGTGGGCTCGAATGTCGAGGGCGAGGTCAAGAACAAGACCGAGTTCGGCCTGTTCATCGGCCTGGAAGGCGACGTGGACGGCATGGTCCATCTCTCCGACCTCGACTGGAACCGTCCGGGCGAGCAGGTGATCGAGGAGTATCAGCGCGGCCAGATGGTGCAGGCGCAGGTTCTCGACGTCGACATCGAGAAGGAACGCATCTCGCTCGGCATCAAGCAGCTCGGGCGCGACGCGGTCGGCGAGGCTGCGACCTCTGGCGAACTGCGCAAGAACGCCGTCGTCACCTGCGAAGTCACCGCCATCAAGGACGGCGGCATCGAGGTGCGGCTGGTCGACCACGACGTCGAGACCTTCATCAAGCGCTCCGACCTGTCGCGTGACCGCGACGAGCAGCGCCCCGAGCGTTTCGCCGTCGGCCAGAAGGTGGACGCCCGCGTCATCGCCTTCGACAAGAAGACCCGCAAGCTGCAGGTCTCGATCAAGGCGCTGGAGATCGCCGAGGAGAAGGAAGCCGTCGCGCAGTATGGCTCGACCGACTCCGGTGCTTCGCTGGGCGACATCCTGGGCGCTGCGCTCAAGAACCGTCAGGGCCGCGACGAGTAATCTCGGCGCCTGACGCTGGAACGAAAGACCCCGGCGGAGCGATCCGCCGGGGTCTTTTCATTCCGCTGGCAGCGGTGGCGCCGATGCCGCCTTTTCGCCTTTGAGCTCGCTCCTGAACGGAAAGAAGACCTGCTGGAGAAAGCTTTCCGGGACCGGCGTGTCGATGCCGAAGCGCGAGGCTTCCCGTCCGGCCGGCATGTAGTAGGTGCCGAACGCGATGTCCCAAAGCGGCAGCACGGCCGCGAAGTTGCGGTCGCGCGCCTCGCGCTCGTCGGCGTGATGCCAGCGATGGAAGCGCGGCGAGGCGATCACCGCGCGCAGCGGACCCCAGTCCCAGTCGACATTGGCGTGGACCAGTATGGCCATCGCCGCCAGAAACGGGATGCCGTAGACCACGGCGAGCGGATCGAAGCCCAGTGCCAGGGCCGGAGCAATCTCGACGACCCGCATCAGCGCGTCGTTGACCGGGTGCTGCCGCACCGAGGACAGCCAGTCGAGATCGACGGAAGAGTGATGGATCGCGTGGAAACGCCACAGCGCTCGCCCATGGAACGCGCGGTGCATCCAGTAACCTGCGAAGTCGGCGATCACGAGTGCGAGCAGCGTCTGCAAGAGGATCGGCAACTGCGACGCCGGCCCGAAGCCCTTGGCTGCAGCGGTGAAGTCGACCGCACCGAATACATGGCGGGCGAGCGGCAAGGTCACGGCGGCGACGCAGACGATCATCACGCCGCGCGAAACGACGGGCGTGAACACCCAGTAGGCAAGGTCGGTTGCGAAACCGCGCCGCATCAGCGGCAGCCTGCGCTCCTTGCCCCGGCGCATCTCGACCAGGCGCAACGCGACCACGAAGCAGACCAGTGGCACTGCGGCGACCACGAAGGAAGGCGCCTGCATGGCTGAACCCGCGAGCAAACCTTACGCAAGGTCATGTTAGCCCGTCGCAGGGTCATTTTCCAGCCGCCTTGTGAGCGTCGAGATGCAATAACGAAGAGACCCCGGCAGAGCGATCTGCCGGGGTCTCTTTTTGGCCGGGCGGGGTGTGCCCGGCCGGGGAGGATCAGTCGTCGAGCAGGCCTTCGTTCGACTTGCCCTTCTTGGGCGAAGGCCTCTCGGTCGGCGCGGGGGCAGTGCCCTTGTTGCGCTCGGCCATGAAGCGGTCGAACTCCTGCTGGTCCTTCGCCCGGCGTAGTTCGCGGGCGTAGCTGTCGAACTCGTCGCGCAACTCTTCGAGCTTGCGGCGCTCCTCGGCGAGACGCTCGAGTTCCTTGGAGCGCCAGTCGTCGAAAGCGACATTGCCGGTGCGGCCGTGGCCGCGGAAGCCGTTGCGATGGCTCCTGCAAGAAGCCCACGCACCCTCGGCACTACCCTTCCAGTCGCGTCGGAAACCCTCGAAGCGGTCGCCCCACACGATGTAGGCAAGCATCGCCAGGCCGAGCGGCCAGAAGACGATGAAGCCGATGACCATCAACGCGATGGTCGCGGGCGTCCATGCCGGACGGATCAAAGCGGAATTGGTCATTTTAGGCCGTTCCTTGTCGTAACGCGCAGCCTCGTGGCTGCATGGAATCGAAATGGTAACGGCCGCGAACCGATTCAATGGCTGTGAATGTGAACTTATGTAAATTCGGACAAGCTATTGCCTCGAAAGGCTTTTCTTCGTCGCGTCGAGCGCCAGAACGGTCAGGCCGGCCAGCAGGCCCCAGAAGGCGGCGCCGACGCCGAAGGCGATCAGGCCCGACGCCGTGACCGCAAACGTCACCGTCGCGGCAATCCGATGCGCGGCATCGGCTATCGCGATCGACAGCGCATTGGCGAGCGCACCCAGCAGGCCGAGGCCGGCGACGAGCACGATCAGCGAAGCCGGCAGGACGGCGAAAAGCGCAACGAGCGAGGCGCCGAAGATCGCGAAGATCACATAGGCGAGCGCGTAGAACGGCCCGGTCTTCCAGCGCTCGGCCGGGTCGGGATGTGCATCCGGCCCGGTGCAGATGGCGGCCGAGATGGCCGCGAGGTTGGTGGTCACCGCGTTGAAGGGCGCGGTGATGAGCGAGACGAAGCCGGTGACCGCGATCAGCTCGCCCGCTGGCGGTTCGTAGCCCGACGCCTTCAGCACCGCGATCCCGGCGAGATTCTGCGACGCCATGGTGACGAGATAGAGCGGCAGAGCCAGCCCGAAGAAGCCCGCGACGGAGAAGGTTGGCGCGGTAAAGATCAGCGTGGACAGCTCAGGCGCCGGAAATTCCGGGATGCGGCCGAGCCCCCAGGCGTAGGCGACGCCGCCGACAAGCACGGCCAGCACCGACAGCGCCGGATTGAACAGCCGGGCGACGAAGAACAGCGCCGCGAGCGGCAGCACCAGCCACGGGTCGGTGCCGGCGGCGCGCGCGGCGTTCGCCGCGAAGGTGAAGACGATGCCAGCCAGCATGGCCGAAGAGACGGAAGCGGGTATGCGCTCGACAAGCCGGGTCAGCGGTTTCACCAGCCCAGTGGCGATGAGCATCAGGGCGGTTATGATGAAGGCACCGACCGCATCGGCCATCGAAAAACCCTGCGCGGCGGCGAGCAGCGCCAGCCCCGGCGTCGACCACGCGGTCACCACCGGCATGCGCGTGCGCCACGATAGCCAAGCCGTCTCGATAGCCATCGCGATGCAGACCGCGGTAACCCAGCTTGCCGTCTGCTCGCGCGTGGCGCCGAGCGTGTCGGCGGCGGCGATGATGAGCGCCAGCGTGCCGCCGAAGCCGACGATGGCGGCGACCAGCGCCGAAGCGGGGATGGAAAGGCGCATCGTCAGCCCGCCAGGTCGACCAGACCCTGCGCGGCGCGCAGCATCATCGCCAGGTCCTGGGGGCGCGACAGGCGATGATCTCCGTCCCTGACCAGCGACAGTGTCACGTCGTCGGCCGGCAGATGCTCCATCAGGCGCTGCGCGTGCGTGAAAGGCACCGACGTGTCCTGCATGCCCTGCAGAATCGTCACCGGGCAATGCGTGTCGATGATACCGTGCAGAATGCGGTTGTTCGCGGCGTCCTCGAACAGCGCCCGGGTGTAGACATAGGGATCGTCGGAATATTCCGATGACTGGCTGAACCAGCCCTTCTCCTGAAGGTCGAGCTTCTGGGCGTCGGTCAGCTTCGGCCACACCAGCTCGGAGGTGAAGTCCGGCGCCGGCGCGATCAGCAGCAGGCCGGCGACGCGCGCGCCCTCGCCCGCGCACGCCAGCTCCTGCACCATGCGCAGCGCGATCCAGCCCCCCATCGACGACCCGACGAGGATCTGCCGGCCGGAAGAGTGGGCGCGGAAGACCGCCAGGCTTTCAGCCAGCCAGCGCGAGATCGTGCCGTCCTCGAAGCGGCCGCCGGATTCGCCGTGTCCCGAATAGTCGTGGCGCAGGAAAGCGCGCCCGCCGTGGACGCACCATTCGTCCAGCGCCTGCGCCTTGGTTCCCTTCATGTCGGAGCGATAGCCGCCGAGCCAAACGACGCCGGGCTCGATGCCGGCGCGTCTGCGGAACGCAATGGCCCGGTCGTCGACCTCGATGAATGCGGGTGGCTGCTCGGTGCTCATGCGGGCGCTATGGCACGATGCCGCGCGCGGGCAAAGCCTGTGGTCCAAAACTCGGCAAATACTGGTGATTCAGTTCGTGTTTCGTGCTATTGACTCCCGCGTCGGGCCCGCCACATAGCGCGCACGGTCGCATCTCCGTTCAACAGCAAGAGGAAATCTCCCATTCGCAGACCATTCAAAGCCGCGGCGCCCACCAAGGACGGGCCGCGCTCAAACCGCGACATCCGGGTGCCCCGGGTCCAGCTGATCGACGTCGAAGGCAACAACCTCGGCGCCGTTTCCATCCAGGAGGCGCTTGCAGCGGCCGAAGCGGCCGGGCTTGACCTCGTGGAGATCTCGCCGAATTCCGAGCCGCCGGTCTGCAAGATCACCGATCTCGGCAAGCTCAAATACGCCAGCCAGAAGAAAGCGGCGGAGGCGCGCAAGCGACAGAAGGTCATCGAGATCAAGGAGATCAAGATGCGCCCGAACACTGACACGCACGACTACGAGACCAAGATGAAGGCGGTGCGCTTCTTCGACGAGGGCGACAAGGTCAAGCTGACGCTGCGCTTTTTCGCGGCCGCGAGATGGCGCATCTGGAGCTCGGCATGAAGCTGCTCGACCGCGTCAAGGAAGAAGTGGTCGAGATCGCCAAGGTGGAGGCCGAGCCGAAGCTCGAAGGCCGCCAGATGATGATGGTCTTGGCCCCGCGCTAGCCCCTCGCGAGCCAACGCGCTGACGGACATGGCGGAAGTCTTGCGCTTCCGCCCGCGCTCCGTTATGTAGCCCGCGCTTCTCGACACTGGGAGCGAAAAGAACCGCCCGGCAGGGCATGCCGTGGCGGTTTCTCATGCTTTCCGGACGTGGTCCGTCCGGGGCAAAGACAAGGCCCGATCGTGGGCCGCAGGAAGGAAAGAGCAAAATGCCCAAGATGAAGACCAAATCGGCCGCCAAGAAGCGGTTCAAGATCACCGGCACCGGCAAGGTGAAGTCCGCCGCTGCCGGCAAGCGCCATGGCATGATCAAGCGCACCAACAAGTTCATTCGCGATGCCCGCGGCACGATGGTTCTGGCTGAACCGGACGGCAAGAAGGTCATCAAGAACTTCCTGCCCAATGGCGGCGGGATCTGAGAACGGCGCGCGATAAGGAGATCACGACATGGCACGCGTAAAGAGAGGCGTTACCGCCCACGCCAAGCACAAGAAGGTCCTGAAAGCCGCCAAGGGCTTCTACGGCCGCCGCAAGAACACCATCCGCATCGCCAAGCAGGCGGTGGAGAAGTCGCTGCAGTACGCCTACCGCGACCGCAAGAACCGCAAGCGCTCGTTCCGCGCGCTGTGGATCCAGCGCATCAACGCGGCGACGCATGAGCACGGCCTGACCTATGGCCGCTTCATCGACGGCCTCAACAAGGCCGGTATCGAGATCGACCGCAAGGTTCTGTCCGACATGGCTATCCATGAGCCGCAGGCTTTCGCCGCGCTCGTGGCCAAGGCCAAGGTCGCGCTCGAATACCTGAAGAACACGACGCCGAATGCTTTTGAAAGCGCTGTAGCCTAACCAGCGCCTTCCCAAGCTTCTGCAAATCTGTTTTGGGAAACCCGCGCTGGCAGGGCTGGCGCGGGTTTTTCGTGTGGATCGAATGACCGAGGAAACCGAGATCAGGACGGACATGCTTTCCGACGATGGGCTGGCAACGCTGTTGCGCCTCATCGTTGCGCAGGTGTCGTTGCGCGTGTCGCGCGCCTCGGTCGATGGGCGTCTGGTCTGGATCAAGCGCTACGACGTTGAAGGCAAGCCGCTTGCCAAGCGTCTGCACAGCCTGATCTCGCCGCTGCTGCCGGCGTTCCTGCGCTCGTCGCCGACAACGGGGCCGGCTGAAGCTATCGCACGTGAAATGCGCAAGCTGGCAGGTTTCCGTGCGGCGGGCTTCGCGGTTCCAGATCTCGTGTTTTCCAACCAGTCGGTGCTGGTGCTCTCCGATGTCGGGGAGGTCGTGCAAAAGACGCTGGTGGATTCGCTTCCCGCTAACCCATCCCGGCACGACGACCTGCTCGTCGATCTCGCAAAGGCGCTCGGCGAAGCGCATCGGGCCGGCCTTTGCCATGGCAGGCCGCATCCGCGCGACATGTTCCTGCGCGATGGCCGGGTAGGCTTCCTCGACTTCGAGGAGGAGCCGGAAGCGGTGATGCCGCTGGCGATGGCGCAGGCGCGCGATGCCTGGCTGTTGTTCCTGCAGATATCGCCGCGCGCTGCGCTGCCGGAGACGCAGGCGCGTGCGCTTGCCGCCTATCGCGCCGCCGCGCCGCTGGAGGTCATTCCTGCATTGCGCACGCTCACGACTTTCTTCGCGCGAGCGATGGCTCCGCTGCGTCTGGTTCCGAACGGCCTGATCGGCAAGGATGGCC
>JAHBYZ010000080.1 GCA_019635695.1 Rhizobiaceae bacterium | reverse complement strand
TTTCCTGTTCGTCACCCACGATCAGGTCGAGGCGATGTCGATGGGCGACCGCATCGGCGTGCTCGACCGCGGCCGGCTGGTGCAGGTTGGCACGCCGGCCGAAATCTACGACAATCCGCGCAACACCTTCGTTGCCCGCTCCGTAGGCTCGCCGCCGATGAATCTGCTCGACGGCGCGATTGCCGGCGGCGAGGCGGTTACCGATGTCGGCTTCCGCCTGCCGGTTGCCGCCAGGGGCCACGGTGCAGCGGGAGATCGGCCGCTGACCTTCGGCATACGCCCGGAGGATGTGTATCTCGATCCGGCAGCACCCGCGCAGGCGCAGGTTCACGACGTGGAGAATCACGGCGTCGCAAAGATCGTCACGCTGCGGGTCGGCGAGCAGCTTGTTCGCGTCACCGCCTCGGCGCGGCAGAGCCTCGCCATAGACGACGCGGTACGCTTTGCGTGGAATCCGGAAAAGGTGGTTCTGTTCGACCGCGCCAGCGGGGTCAGCCTGCGGCATGGCGCGTAGGACGGCCGGCTTCACCCTCGCGGAAAGCGCTTCCGGTAAGCATCCAGAACGTCGGGATTGCAAAAGTTGACCGGAAGTTCACCGGCGAGCACGCGCGCGGCCTCTTCCGCGGCGCCAACACCCATGCGGCGCATGCTGTCCTCGGTGATTCCCGACATGTGCGGCGTGACGATCACGTTGTCGAAGGCGAGGTAAGGATTGTCCGCCGCGATCGGCTGCTTCGCGAACACGTCGAGCGCCGCGCCACCGATGCGCTTCTCGCGCAACGCCGCGACCAGCGCCTCGTCGTCGATCACCGGCCCGCGCGATATATTGATGACCAGAGCCTGCGGCTTCATCAGCCCGAGCAGCCGCGCATTGACCATGCCGCGCGTCTCGTCGGTCAGCGGGCAGCACAGCGCCAGAATGTCGGCGCGGCGCGCGATCTCGTCCAGCGCCACGAATTCGGCGTCGTACGGAATGTCGCGCCGGGTCCGGCTGTTCACCAGCACGTCCAGCCCGTAGCCGTGCCGCGCGATGGCATGAACCTTTCTGCCGATATCGCCGAAACCGACGATGCCGAGCGTCATGCCCTGCAGGTCGCGCGTGAAGTCGGCGTGGAACCGCCCCGCATCCCACCCCTTCTGGCGCAGGTCGCGGTCGATGATGCGGAAACGCCGCAGCAGGGCCGTCGCGGCAAATATGACGAACTCAGCCACCGTGCGCGAATTCACGCCCGGCGTGTTGGCGACCAGCACGCCGGCCTTCGTCGCCGCCGCCATCGGGATCATGTCGAGCCCGGTGCCGTGGCGGATGGCGGCCTTGAGCCGCGTCTGTCGCTCGAACAGCGCTGCCGGCAGCGGCGCGCGCACGATGACGATGTCCGCGTCGACCCCCTCGGCGAGCAGCGTTGCCTGGTCGTAGTTCGACGCGACGCGGTAGCTGCCCAGCGCTTCGAGCATGGCGGTCGCCTGCGGATGCAGGGCGTGCGTGGAGAGGATGTCCGGCAAGGGTTTATGCCTTCTCCAGCTTGACTGGCGCCGGCTCGCCGGGCGTTCCGATCAGGCCCTTCCAGTAGCTCTCCGCCCCCTGCAGATGCGCGTTCATCAGCGCCTGCGCGAGATTGCCGTCGCGGCGCAGCAGCGCCTCGAAGATCTGCACGTGCTCGGCGTGCGAACGGCGGCCGCGCTCGGGGTCGTTGAAATAGATCGGCAGGCGCTGCTCGCCCATGATGTAGTAGACGCTGCAGACCTTGTGGAACACGCTGTTCTGCGTGGCGCGCACGATCTCCAGGTGGAAATCGCGGTCCTCCCGCGCCAGCCCTTCGCCGGCTTCCAGCCTCTCCTCCGACAGCTTGAGTATCTGCCGCAGCCGATCGTAGTTCTCCTCAGTCGCGCGCGAGCAGGCGAGCTCCGCCGCCTTGATCTCGTGGATTTTGCGCAACTCCACGGTTTCGTAGATCTGGATGGGGTCGAGCGGTACACCGGCTCGGGCAAAAAGCGCCATCGCCTCGACGCTCGCCTTGTTGGTGGTCAGGTAGATGCCCGACTTCGCCCGCCGCTCGACGATACGCATGGCTTCCAGAATGGCCAGCGCCTCGCGCACCTGGCCGCGGCTAACGTTGAAATGCTCGGCCAGCTCCCGCTCCGATGGCAACCGGCCGCCCTCCACCCGCGATTGCTCGTACAGGTAGGCGGCAAGGTCAGGCAGGAGATTGTTTTCCTTCACGTCGACCTCAGTCTCTCTGCGCGTGCGCCTCCAGGAACTTCTCGGCAATGGTGAAGCCGAGGCCCGGGCGGTCCGGAATCTCGATCATGCCGTCCCTGGCCGACACGTCGTCCTCGACAAGGTCGTGGATCATCGGGTTGGCGCCGAGCGAATACTCTATCACGAAGCTGGCGGGCGAGGCGGCGCATACATGCAGCCCGGCGAAGAAACAAGGTGCGCCGGCCCAAAGGTGCGGCGACAGCCGGAGATTGAAGGCGCTCGCGAGCGCGCCGATGCGCATAGCCTCGGTGATGCCGCCGCAGAAGGCCGGGTCCGGCTGGAAAACGTCGACGCTCTTCAGCATCGCGAGATCGCGGAAGGCAAAACGCGTCGCCTCCGATTCGCCGGCCGCGATCGGCACCGAGCCCGAAGCCCTGACCTCCGCCATGCCGGCCTTGTCGTCGGCGATCACCGGCTCCTCGAACCAGGTCAGGTCGCAATCCGTCACCAGGTGCACGAAGCGCTTGGCGTCGGCCACGGTATAGGTGCCGTGCGCGTCGACCATCAGAGCAACGTCCGGCCCAAGCGCCTTGCGCGCCGCCTTCACGCGAGCGGCCGACACATGCGGAGCGCCGTCCATCGCTCCGACGCGCATCTTCAGCGAGCGGAATCCGCCTTTGTCGATGTAGGAGTTGAGCTGTTCGCCGATCTTGTCGGCGCTCGCCCAGCCGCCCGACGCATAGGCCGGCATGCGGTCGGCCTTGCGCCCGCCGAGCAGCCGCCACACCGGCTGATTGAGCGACTTGCCGAGAATGTCCCACAGCGCGATGTCGACGGCGCTGATCGCCGCCACCGAGATGCCGCGCCGCGACAGTTCCGGCATGGCGTGGCCGGAGGCGGACGCCTTGTCGTGGCGCACGCCGTTGTAAAGCATCTCCCAGATCTGCACGATGTCGGCGGGGTCGCGGCCGATCAGCCGGGGCGCGACCTCGTGGTTGAGCATGTGCACCAGCGCTGCATAGGTGCCGGCGCTGCCGGCCGCGTTCTTGCCCTCGCCCCAGCCCACCAGCCCGTCATCGGTCTCGATGCGCAGGATGGCGGCGTCGAACGTCGTCAGCTGGCCGAAGTCGCTCTTGTGCTGGCGGCTGGCCTCGATGGGTATGCGCACCCACCATGCCCGTGCCGATTTGATGCGCATGCCGGACCCCGCGACCGTGTTGTCGGAACCGCCGCCGCTACCTGATCAGCGGCAGCAGTGTCTCGGCGGTGATGCGCATCTGGTCGGTGTAGAACTTTTCCGTCAGCACGCTTGAGCCGTGATCCTGGATGAACTTCAGCTGCTCGGGCGAGATGTCCACGGGATTGCGCTCGACCATCTCCGGGTAGCGGTTGGCCGGGGTGCGATCGACCGGCGCGACGAACTCGTTGGTCAGCGCGCCGTCATAGCCGACGTCCTTCAGCGTCTTGACCAGCTTCTTCCAGTTGATGGTGCCGAGCCCCGCTGCGAAGCGGTTGTTGTCGGCGACATGGAAGTCGAACAGCCGCTTGCCGGCCTTCCTGATCGCCTCTTCGACGTCGAACTCCTCCATGTGGATATGGTAGGCGTCGAGGCAGATGCCGCATTCGGGCGACACCGCGTCGGCCAGCGCAAGCGCCTGTTCGCCGCGGTTGAAGAGATAGGTCTCGAAACGATTGAGCGGCTCCACCGCGATCTTCACGCCGACCTTCTTGGCGTGGGCAAAACACTCGCGGGTGGCATCGACCACCCACTTCCATTCTTCCTCCGCTGTCGCGTCCGGCACAACCTTGCCCACCGTCGCCGGCACGAGCGTGAGGATCTCGCCGTCGAGCTCGCTGACCATGGTCAGCACGTCCTTGACGTACTTGACCGAACGCTCGCGCTGGCCCTGGTTCTTGGCGGCAAGGTTGCGCTCACCCAGCATCAGCGTGACCGAACCCCAGCAGCGGATTCCGTGCTCCTTGAGCAGGGCGCGCGTTTCCTTGGTCTTGTACTGCTCGGGCTCGCCCGAGATCTCGATGGATTCGTACCCGAACTTCTTGATGCGCTTCAGCGTCGTCGCCAGCGGCTCGGCGCGCATCCAGTTGTGCGTTGAAAGATGCATGACCCGGCTCCTCCCGAATTCGTCACGACGACAGCGCGCGGCGCCGCGTCAACTTCAGCCGATCGACACCCCTCCATCGGCGCGACCGCCTAAACTGGTCCGACCTGTAGCCTATTCTCCCGCACCCTGCAAGGATGGCGGCATTTCCGCGCCGGTTCCGGCAAATGCGGCCTTATTCCCTTTATTTCGAGAGTTCTGGCACATGTAAGACTTCACGCGGACAGACGGGAAACCTTGACCGTCGTACCCAATTGGTATTACCAGATTGGAAAACAGCGTGGTCCAGTCCGGTCGCCTCGTTGCACCCGCCGAGACCTCAGGGGAGGATTTTCCGATATGTCGTCTCAGATCCAGGGCCCCGGTATCTTCTTGGCTCAGTTTGCGGGGGACGGTGCTCGGTTCAACTCGCTTGCGAGCATCGCGAAGTGGGCTGGTGATCTTGGCTATGTCGGCGTGCAGATCCCGACATGGGACGGTCGGCTGTTCGACCTGAAGAAGGCGGCTTCGTCGAAGGGGTATTGCGACGAGGTGAAGGGGGTCTGTGCGGAGGCGGGTGTGGCGGTGACGGAGCTGTCGTCGCATCTGCAGGGGCAGCTTGTGGCGGTGCACCCGGCCTATGACAGCCAGTTCGACGGGTTCGCGCCGAAGGAAGTGCACGGCAATCCGAAGGCCAGGCAGGCCTGGGCGGTGGACCAGGTGAAGATGGCGGCGAAGGCGTCGCGGCACATGGGGCTGAAGGCCTCGGTGAGCTTTACCGGGGCGCTGGCGTTTCCTTACCTGTATCCGTGGCCGCAGCGGCCGGCGGGGCTGGTGGAGGAGGCGTTTTCCGAACTGGGCAGACGGTGGAAGCCGATCCTGGATGTGTATGAGGATGCCGGCGTCGACCTGGGCTACGAGATCCATCCGGGCGAGGACGTGTTCGATGGCACGACGTTCGAGATGTTTCTGGACGCGGTCGGCGGGCACAGGCGCTGCACGATCAACTACGACCCGTCGCACTTCGTGCTGCAGCAGCTCGACTACCTGGCCTTCATCGACATCTACCACGAGCGCATCTCAGCCTTCCACGTGAAGGACGCCGAGTTCAACCCGACGGGCCGGCAGGGGGTGTACTCCGGCTATGCCGGCTGGAAGGAGCGGGCGGGCCGGTTCCGCTCGCTCGGCGACGGTCAGGTCGACTTCGGCGGCATCTTCTCGAAGCTGACGCAGTACGGCTACGACCGCTGGGCGGTGCTGGAGTGGGAGTGCTGCATCAAGAGCCCCGAGCAGGGGGCGGCCGAGGGCGCGCCGTTCATCGCCAGCCATCTGATCGAGGTGACAGGCAAGGCGTTCGACGACTTTGCCGGGGCCAAGCCCGATCGCAAGGCGCTGCGTCAGGTGATGGGGATCGAGTAGCGAGGAGTGGGCAGCGCCCAGGCCGCCCCCTACACCACGCTTCGCGTGGTCCAAAGGGAGAGCCACTTGTCTCTCCCTGGGAAGGGACCACGAAGTGGTGGAGGGGGCGGCCTCGGCGCTCCGGTAGACGAGGGGAGACGACGACCATGGTATCCGGCAGAGACATCACCACATCCGACGGCCCGATCAGGCTGGGCATGGTGGGCGGCGGGCAGGGCGCCTTCATCGGCGGGGTGCACAGGATCGCCGCACGGCTCGACGGCGAGTTCTCACTCGTCGCCGGCGCGCTGTCGTCGAACCCGGAGCGTGCAAAAGCGTCCGCCGCCGAGCTCGGCCTCGCGCCGGATCGCGCCTACGGCTCCTTTGCCGAGATGGCGCGGGCCGAGGCCGGCCGCGCCGACGGCATCGAGGCGGTGTCGATCGTCACGCCCAACCACATGCACTGGCCGGCGGCGAAAGCCTTCCTCGAGGCCGGCATCCACGTCATCTGCGACAAGCCGCTGACGTCCACGCTCGCGGATGCGCGCAAGCTGGCAGCACTCGTCGAGCGTTCCGGCCGCGTCTTCGTGCTGACCCACAACTACACCGGCTATCCGATGGTGCGGCAGGCCCGCGAGATGGTGCAGTCTGGCCAGCTGGGCGACATCCGCGTGGTGCAGGCGGAGTATCCGCAGGACTGGCTGACGGAGAACGTCGAATCCACCGGCGCCAAGCAGGCCGTATGGCGCACCGATCCGGCGCAGTCGGGCGCCGGCGGCGCCACCGGCGACATCGGCACCCATGCCTTCAACCTCGCCCGCTTCGTGACGGGCCTCAGCCTCGACAGCCTCAGCGCCGACCTCGACGCCTTCGTGCCCGGCCGCCGCCTCGACGACAACGCCCACATCCTTTTGCGCTTCAGGCCGGCCGAGGCCAAAGGCAAAGGCGCTTCAACCACCGCGCCCGCCGCCCCAAGGGGCGCCAAGGGCGTCATCTGGGCCAGCCAGGTCGCGCCCGGCAACGAGAACGGACTGAAACTGCGCGTCTACGGCACCAGAGGCGGCCTCGAATGGTCGCAGGAGCAGCCCAACCATCTCTGGTTCACGCCCTTCGGCGAGCCGAAGCGCCTGATCACCCGCGGCGGCGCCGGCGCCGGTCCCGCCGCAGCCCGCGTCAGCCGCATCCCGTCCGGCCACCCCGAAGGCTATCTCGAAGGCTTCGCCACCATCTACGCCGAAGCCGCCAAAGCTATCCGCGCCGCCCGCAAGGGCCGCAAACCGCCCAAGGACGTCATCTTCCCGACCATCACAGACGGAATCGAAGGCGTCGCCTTCGTCGA
>JAHBYZ010000008.1 GCA_019635695.1 Rhizobiaceae bacterium | reverse complement strand
GCTGAAGGCCGCCAAGGGTTTCTACGGCCGCCGCAAGAACACGATCCGCATCGCCAAGCAGGCGGTGGAGAAGTCGCTGCAGTATGCCTACCGCGACCGCAAGGCGCGCAAGCGCAACTTCCGCGCCCTCTGGGTGCAGCGCATCAACGCCGCTGTGCGCGAGCACGGCCTGACCTATGGCCGCTTCATCGACGGCCTGAACAAGGCAGGCATCGAGATCGATCGCAAGGTGCTGTCCGACATGGCCATCCACGAGCCGGCGGCGTTCGCCGCTCTGTGTGGCAAGGCCAAGGTCGCGCTCGAATACCTGAAGAACACCACCCCGAACGCTTTTGAGGCCGCTGTCGCTTAAGACCAGCGCTTCCCAAGCATTTGGAATTCTGATTTGGGAAACCCGCGCTGGCACGGCCCGCGCGGGTTTTTTCATGGCCCGACCTGACGGACGAAGACTGATGAGTGAACTGGACACGCTCGAACAATCGCTGATGGCCGAGATTGCCGGCGCCGCCGACGAACCGGCGATCGAGGCCGTGCGCGTTTCCGCGCTCGGCAAGAAGGGGTCGGTCTCCGAACTGCTGAAGACGCTGGGCTCAATGGCGCCCGACGAGCGGCAGGCGCGCGGCGCGGCGATCAACGGGCTGAAGTCGCGGGTGACCGAGGCGCTGACCGCCCGCAAGAGCGCCCTTCGCGACATCGCCATCACCGCCCGCCTTGCCGCCGAGAAGGTCGACGTCACGCTGCCGGTGCGCCAGGCGCCGGCCGAGCGCGGCCGCATCCACCCGATCAGCCAGGTGATCGACGAGATTGCCGCCATCTTCGGCGACCTCGGCTTCGCAATAGCCGAGGGGCCGGACATCGAAACCGACCACTACAACTTCACCGCGCTGAACTTCCCGGAAGGTCACCCTGCGCGCGAGATGCACGACACGTTCTTCTTCAACGGCAAGGGCGACGGCCAGCCGCCGCGGCTGCTGCGCACGCACACCTCGCCGGTGCAGATCCGCACCATGGAGGCGCAGAAGCCGCCGATCCGCATCGTCATCCCCGGCAAAACCTACCGGCAGGACTCGGACGCCACGCACTCGCCCATGTTCCACCAACTGGAAGGTCTCGTCATCGACAAGACCGCCAACGTGGCCAACATGAAGTGGGTGCTGTCGGAGTTCTGCAAGGCCTTCTTCGAGGTGCCGAGCGTCAACATGCGCTTCCGGCCGTCGTTCTTCCCGTTCACAGAGCCGTCGCTGGAAGTCGACATCCAGTGCGACCGCTCTCGGCCGGGCGAGGTGCGCTTCGGCGAGGGCAGCGACTGGATGGAGATCCTTGGCTGCGGCATGGTCCACCCCAACGTGCTGCGCTTTGGCGGGCTTGACCCGGACGAATACCAGGGCTTCGCCTGGGGCATGGGCATCGACCGCATCGCCATGCTGAAATACGGCATGCCGGACCTGCGCGCGTTCTTCGACGCCGACGTCCGCTGGCTCTCGCACTACGGTTTCAGGCCGCTCGACCTGCCGACGCTATTCGGCGGGCTGGCTTTCTCGAAGACGTCCATAAAATCCCTGCCCAACGAAGGATGCACCTCGACGCCACCCGACCTTTCACTCGACCAGATCGTCGAGCGGCTGACGATGACCGGGCTCGAGGTCGAGAGCGTCGACGACAAGGCGGCGCTGAAGCCGTTCGTCATCGCCAAGGTGTTGACGGCGGCCCGGCATCCGGACGCTGACAAACTGCAGGTGCTGACCGTGGACGCCGGTGACGGCAAACCGATCCAGGTGGTGTGCGGCGCGCCCAATGCGCGCGCCGGGCTGATCGGTGCCTTCGCCCGTCCGGGCACCTATGTGCCCGGCATCGACGTGACGCTGGGCGTCGGCAAGATCAGGGGCGTCGAGAGCCACGGCATGATGTGTTCGGAGCGCGAATTGCAGCTCTCCGACGAACACAACGGCATCATCGAACTGCCGGCAGACGCGCCGGTCGGCACGAGCTTCGCCAGCTATGCGCACCTCGACGACCCGGTCATCGAGATCAACCTGACGCCGAACCGGCCCGACGCCACCGGCGTCTACGGCATCGCGCGCGACCTTGCTGCTTCCGGCCTCGGCAAGCTCAAGGATGGCATCGTGCCGGCGGTGAAAGGCGAGGGCGCTTGCCCGGTGAAGGTGACCATCGAGGCGCCGGAGCTTTGCCCCGGTTTCGCGCTGCGCCTCGTGCGCGGGGTGAAGAACGGCCCGTCGCCGAAATGGCTGCAGCAGCGGCTGCTCGCCATTGGCCTGCGCCCGATCAACGCGCTGGTCGACATCACCAACTACATCACCTTCGACCGCGGCCGGCCGCTGCATGTGTTCGACGCAAAGAAGGTCGCCGGCAATCTTGTCGTGCGCCGTGCAAAGGGCGGCGAGACGGTGCTCGGTCTCGACCAGCGCGAATACACGCTGACGCCCGAGATGTGCGCCATTTCCGACGACCAGGGCGTGGAATCCATCGCCGGCATCATGGGCGGCGAACACTCCGGCTGCGACGAAAACACGACGGACGTGCTGGTCGAGTCGGCACTCTGGAATCCGCTTGTCACGGCCAAGACGGGCCGCACGCTCGGCATCATCACCGACGCGCGCTACCGCTTCGAACGGGGCGTCGATCCGGAATTCATGGTGCCGGGGCTGGAACTTGCGACGCAGATGGTGCTCGACCTGTGCGGCGGAACGCCGAGCGAGACCGAAGTCGTCGGCTATGCCGGCCATTCGGCCAAGGAAATCCGCCTGCCGCTGTCCGAGGTAAAGCGCCTCACCGGCCTTGACGTGCCGGCCCATACGAGCCGCGACATCCTCACCCGCCTCGGCTTCGGCCCGAAGGGTTCGGGCGAGGTGATCGAGGTCTCGGTGCCGTCGTGGCGGCCGGACGTCGAAGGCAAGGCCGACCTCGTGGAAGAAGTCATGCGCATCAACGGCGTCGAGAAGATCGCGCCGCAGCCGCTCTCGACCCATGCCACCGTCAACGGCCGCACGCTGACGACGCTGCAGAACCGCACGCGCGCCGCGCGCCGCGCGCTCGCCGTGCGCGGCATGATGGAGGCCGTCACCTGGTCGTTCATTCCGGAGGCGCACGCGAAGCTCTTCGGCGGTGGTCAACCTGAGCTGAAGCTCGCCAATCCGATCGCGGCCGACATGTCGGACATGCGCCCCTCGCTGCTGCCCGGGCTGGTGGCGGCCGCGCAGCGCAATGCCGACCGCGGTTTCGCCGACGTGGCGCTGTTCGAGGTTTCGGGCACCTATGAGGGCGACGAACCGGGCCACCAGCGCCGGGTCGCCGGCGGCGTGCGCCGCGGCACTGCCGGCATGGCGGGGCAGGGACGCGACTGGGCGGGCAACTCGACCGCCGTCGGCGTGTTCGACGCCAAGGCCGACGCCTTCGCGGCGCTCGAAGCAGCCGGTGCACCTGTAGACAAGCTGTCGGTCGAGACCGGCGCGCCCGGCTGGTATCATCCCGGCCGCTCGGGGGTGATCAAGCTCGGTCCGAAGACCGTGCTCGGCCATTTCGGCGAGTTCCACCCCAAAACGCTTGAGGCGCTCGACGTGTCGGGGCCGCTCTGCGGCTTCGAGGTGTTCCTCGACGCCATTCCCGAGCCCAAGGCCAAGGCGACGCGCACCAAGCCGCGCCTCGACCTGTCTCCGTTCCAGGCTGTGCGGCGCGACTTCGCCTTCATCGTCGACAGGGGCGTTGAGGCCGGTTCGGTGGTCAAGGCGGCGCTCGCGGCCGACAAGAAGCTTGTCACCGGCGTGCGCGTCTTCGACGTCTTCGAAGGGGCTTCGCTCGGCGGCGACAAGAAGTCGATCGCCATCGAGGTCGCAATCCAGCCCGTCGAGCGCACGCTCACCGACGAGGATTTCGAGGCACTCGGCAAACGCGTGGTCGACAACGTCGCCAAGCAGACCGGCGGCGTGCTGCGCGGTTGACGCCGCCTTACCAGCGCGCGACGCGGGGCGCGACGAGCGCTCCGATCGCCGCCAGCGCTGCGATGGCGATCGTATACCAGGTCGCCACGAAAAGCGGCGAATCGTCGGGGCAGTGCAGCGCGTAGAGCGCTGCCGCCACGCCGCCCGCCATCAATCCGGCGACCGCTCCCGCTAGGCGCGGACGCGTCGGTGCGCCGTGGCGCATGGCTAGCATCAGGGCAGCCAGAGGCCCGATGCCGATGAGCGGGATGTAGGTCAGGCAGAGCAGGCTGTTGGAGCCGATCCAACGCGCCTCCCACAACTCGGGCGGCAGGACGGCAAGCTCCACCACGACCGCGATAACGAGCAGGACGGGCGCGGCGGCAAGCGTTGCCAGTCTCCGCGTGTCGCCGTCCGGCCGGGCGAGAGCGATGAGCGTGGCGAAGGCGGTGGCGGCGAGCAGCGCCGACTCCAGTGGTTTGAGCATGAAACGCAGCGTCTCCGCCGCGGTGGCAATATCGGCTCGCGGACCGAGCGCAATCGAGAAGACGGTTGCCGCGATCAACAGGGCGCCCACGCCGGCAAACAGCCATACGCGCAACGACGTCATGGTCGGGGCGGCGGTGTCGGCGGCAAGCGCCTTGATGAGGTCGTCGGTCTTCATGTGTCGCGTCCGAACCGCCGGGCGATGGCCTTGAGGCCTCGATGCAGCGCCACCCGCACCGCGGTCTCGTTCATGCCGAGCTTGCGTGCGGCTTCTCCGATAGAGTGCCCGTCGACCGAGATCGCCGCGACGACCGCGCGCTGCCCCGGCGCCAGCGTGTCGAGAGCACGGCCGATATCGCGATCGGCGGCGACCTCCGCCTCCGGCTGCGCAAGCGTCTCGGCGAAGTCGCCGATATCGACCTCCATACGCCGGCCGCGCCGACGAAATGCATCGATCAGCTTGTAGCGCGCGATCGCGTTGATCCAGGGCAGCACGGGCGCGTCGGTCATCCAGGTGTGCCGTTTCGTGTGAATGGCGAGCAAGGTCTCCTGCACCACGTCCTCCGGGTCGACGCCGCCGTGAACGATCTTGCGTCGCGCCAGCGCGCGCACGTGAGAGGCGGCGTACCTGAGGAACTGCGCATAGGCTGCCTCGTCGCCGCCGATCGCTGCGCGCAGGAGGTTCGCCATTTCGGCGTCTCCGGCGCTCAACCCGACTTCCTGCCCATACGCACGGATACGGCCTTTCGTTACGCGGTCGGCGAAATATCGCGCTGCGATGTCGCCTGTCCATCACGACTTCGTGTCAGGCGCCGGGCGTAACGCGCGCCGGACCCGCGGCGAAGAAGGTGATGCGCGGCCGACATTGCGCCGCGGAAACAGCTCCAGAGGAGATCATCCATGAACCGCTCCACCCTCGCGCTTGCGCTCGCCGGCTCGCTGACCACTGCGCTCGCCACCGCCGTCTACGCCGCTCCCGTGACCGCCGACTACATGTCGGGCAAGGAGAAGTGCTATGGCGTTGCGCTCAAGGGCCAGAACGACTGCGCCGCCGGCCCCGGCACGACCTGCGCCGGCACCTCGACCATGGACTACCAGGGCAATGCGTGGAAGGCCGTCCCCGCCGGCACCTGCACCGGCATGAACGTCGACGGGCACATGGGCTCGCTCGAACCGAAGTCGATGTGATCGCTACGCGACATAACGAACAGGGGTCCGCTCCGGCGGACTCCATCTCTCCGCTTACAGCAGGTCCGGTCATGAAAGCCTCCGAACGCCCAGTTGCCGCAAGGCTGCCCGCTCGCGCCGGACTCGGCCTCAAGACGGAACACTACGAAGAGATCTTGTCGACGCGCCCGGATGTCGGCTTCTTCGAAGTGCATGCGGAAAACTACATGGGCGCCGGCGGCCCCCCACATCGCTGGCTGGAAGCAATCTGCGAGCGCTACCCCCTGTCACTGCACGGCGTCGGTCTGTCGATAGGCGCTGCGCGGCCGCTGGATCAGGCGCATCTCGCACGCCTGCGCCGGCTCGTCGATCGGTACCGCCCCGCCAGCTTCTCCGAACATCTCGCCTGGTCGACACATGACGAGGGCTTCCTCAATGACCTGCTGCCGCTGCCATACACGCCGGAGACGCTCGACCGGGTTGTCGAACATGTCGACCAGACGCAGCAGGCGCTCGGCCGCCGAATGCTTCTCGAAAACCCGTCGACCTACGTGCTGTTCGCCGAAAGCACGATCGACGAGATCGACTTCCTCGACACCGTCGCGGAGCGCGCCGGCTGTGGCCTGCTGCTCGACGTCAACAACGTCATGGTCTCTGCGGTCAACCACCGGCTCGACCCGTTCGCGTACATCGACCGCTTCCCGCTGCAGCGCGTCGGCGAGATCCACCTCGCCGGCTACGACGAAACCGTCGACGCGGCCGGGGACCGCCTGCTCATCGACGCCCACGGCTCGCCGGTGCGCACCGACGTGATGGCGCTCTATCGCCACACGCTTGTGCGCGGCGGACCGCTCCCGACTTTGATCGAATGGGACAACGACGTGCCGGATTTCGCCAACCTGTTCGCGGAGGCGCATCGCGCCGACGCGATCCTGGCTGTTGAGATCGCGCGACGCAGTGCTCCGAGGGCCGCCTAGATGGGCTTCACGACGAGCCAGCACGCCTTTGCGGCAGCATTGCTCGATCCGGGGTCGGTCTTGCCCGAGGGCGTCACCTCGGCGCGCGGCGCTGCCGATCCGCTGCGCTTCGCGGTCTACCGCAACAATGTATTCGTAAGCCTCGTGCGAGCGCTGGCCCAGCGCTTCCCGGTGACCGAGAGGCTGGTCGGCGAGGAGTTCTTTCGCGGCATGGCGCGCACATACGCGGCCGACCGCAAGCCGGCGTCGCCGCTGATGTTCGAGTATGGCGGCGATTTTCCCGACTTCGTCGCTTCGTTTCCGCCTGCGGCCGGCTTGCCCTACCTCGCCGATGTGGCGCGAATCGAGGCCGTCTGGACCGACGCCTATCATGCCGCCGACGCGCCGCCGCTCGGCGTCACCGCGCTGGCCGCTATCCCGCCGGATCGGCTGGCAGCGTCCCGGCTTGTTCCGCATCCGTCAGCAGGGCTCGTCCGCTCCGCGCATCCGGCCGGGTCGATTTGGGCCGGCCACCGCGACGACCCCGTGATGCCGCCAGCCTCGTGGGTGCCGGAAACGGTGCTGGTCGTGCGGCCGGAAATGAACGTGAACGTCCATGCGCTGCCAGCCGCGGATGCCGCTTTCGCAGCGGCGCTGCTCGCGGGCGCCTCATTGGGCGAGGCGTCGGGCGCCTCGTCGGATGTTTCCGATTTCGACTTCGGGGCGGCGCTGGTCGGCCTCGTCACCCTCGGCGCGTTTCGCGCCATCGCCATGGGAGAGCCGCAATGACGACCGACACCTTGGATCCCGCTCGCCGCAATCTCGTCGTGGCCATGATCGACCGCGCCGAAGGCTGGCTTGCCGCCATTCCGCGCTCGCTGCCGCTGCTGGCGCTGCGCTTCGCGCTGGCGGTGCCGTTCTACTTCTCCGGGCTGACCAAATGGAACGGTTTCCTGACGCTCTCGGACGGCGCGATCTTCCTGTTCTTCGACGAGTTCCGCCTGCACCTCTTCGGGCAGGCTTTCCGCTATCCGTTTCCACTGCTCGCGGCTTACGGCGCCGGCATCGCCGAGATCGTCCTGCCGATCCTGCTCGTCGCCGGCCTGTTCACGCGCTTTGCCGCACTCGGGCTGCTGGTGATGACGGCCGTGATCCAGCTGACCGTGCCGGAAGGCTGGGCGAATTTTCACCTGCCTTGGGCGGCGATGGCCTTTGCGCTGGTGGTCTTCGGGCCGGGCCGGATCGCCCTCGACACCTTCGTCATGCCGCGCCGGAACTGAGCCGCTTGACAAACATGCGGTGTGTCTTCGAACGCCAGCCGCCTGCAAATTCGGCGACTTTGACCATGTCGGTGTTGGTTTCGAGGATCTGGCTCATCTCGGCCAGCGTGATGCCCTTGCGCAGGCACTCCACAGCAAGCTTGTAGATCAGCGACCAGTGAATGCCCTTCTTGCGGTAGGGTTCCAGCACGCCCATCGCTAGCACCCGGCGCGTGCGGATCGCGCCGGGGCGCGTACCCCATAGAAGCTTCGGCAGGCCGAACGGCAGCAACCGACCGTCGCGCACTCGGATGATCGCCTCGTTGACGTTCGGGATCGCGATGGCGAAGCCGATCACCTCGCCTTCCTCGTTCTCGGCGATCCAGACCATGTCGAAATCGGCGATCTGCACCAGCTCGCCGACAAGGTGCATGAACTCGGCCTGCGTCGATTTCGTCCACAGCCAGTTCTTTTCCCATGCGCTGTTATAGACCTGCCAGATGCGACCTGCATCCACCTTGACCGATGCCTTCGTCACTTTTCGGAAGCGGTAGCGGCTGGTGTCGACCATGCGCTCGCCGCGCTTCAGCAGCCAGTCCGGCGCATTGGCGCGGTCGATCATGTAGCAGTAGAGGTCGACATCCTTCTCGAAGCCCTGCCGCTCGACCAACCTGCGATAGTGCGAGGGGCTGTAGGGGATCATCACGAAATTCGGATCGTCGAAGTGGTCGATCTGCAGCCCGATCTCGCCGGTGACCGCCGAAGCGTTGAAGGGGCCGCGGACCAGGTCGTGGCCGCGCTCGCGCGCGAACCGCTCGACCTTGGCGAACAGGGCCGAGGCGACCGCGTCGTCGTCGATGCATTCGAAGAAGCCGAAATGGGTCGAGGCCTCGCCGAAGGTCTCGTTGTGGACCGGGTTGTCGATCGCAGCGATGCGCCCGACCGCGCGGCCATCGCGATAGGCGACGAAGAGCCCGCGTGACGCGTACTGCCAGAACGGATGCTTGTGCGTGTCGAGCGCCTCTCGCTGCTGGATACGCAGCGGCGGCACCCAGTGCGGATTGGCCCCGTGCAACGCGTATGGCAGCGCGATGAAGTCCCGAAATTCACGCCCGCTCTCCGCGGCGCGGACAACCACGTCATCGGCTTCGTTCATGTGGCTGCGCATCCCGTCCCCGGATCGCACCAAACCGCATTCGCCTCGCCGCGGCAATACCGGCCCCGGCCGCACACGCTCCACTACTGCTGTCATCGGACCGTCACCTGACCCGGCTAACCGGGGCGCGTCGAAGAGAAGCGCTTCCCGGAGCAGACATGACCGGCGATCAGGCCGAACGGGCTGACATCATGCGGCTGACGTCGCGGGCCTCGGGCGATGCGCTCGCCGCATTGTGGCGGGCCGCCGGCCTGCCGGACGAGGCGACTGATCTGCGGCGTCCGGAGGCTGGACTGGTCACCGTGCGCGGTCGTGTCGGCGGCGACGGCGGGCCGTTCAACCTCGGCGAGACCACCGTGACACGCGCGGCGGTGAAACTCCCTGGCGGCGAGGTGGGACACGCCTACATACTGGGCCGCGACGCCGCCAAGGCGCGGATCTGCGCGCTGATAGACGCCTTCTGGCAGCACGCCGCGTCGCGCGAGCAGGTGCGTCGTGCGGTTGTTGCTCCCCTGCGCGAACGGCTGGAGGCGGAAGACATCCGTACGCGGGCGCAGGTTGCCGCAACCAGGGTCGACTTCTTCACGATGGTGCGAGGCGAGGACTGATGGCGATCGCTCGACTTTCTCTCGAAGGCGGCTTCGCCGATCCGGTGTTCGATGCGCGGTCCACATTCCGTGCCCTGATGGACGCGATGGCGCGGCCGGGCACGGTCGGCCGTGTCGCCGCAGCAACGACGCCGCCGCCACCGCTGTCGCCGGTCGCGGCGGCCGTTGTGCTGACACTGTGCGATTTCGACACCGCGGTGTGGCTGGATGAGAAGCTTGCAGCCGCCCCCGGGGTTGCCGAATGGATCCGCACGCAGACGGGGGCCGGGGTCGCGGCCGATCCCGCACAGGCGGCTTTCGCGATTGTCGGTGAAGTCGTCGACATGCCGGCACTGCATCATTTCGCACAGGGCACGCAGGAATATCCCGACCGCTCGACCACCTTGGTCGCCCAGGTGCCCGGCTTCGACGGCCGCGACGAGCTCATACTGGAGGGGCCGGGCGTCGCCGGCCGCCGCCGCATCGCGCCGTGCGGTCTGCCCGCCGATTTCGTCGAGAGGCTGGAGGGCAACCGCGCGCTGTTCCCGCGCGGTGTCGACATCGTTCTTGCCGATGCGCACGGCGTCCTGTGCGTTCCGCGCACGACGCGCGTGAAAAGGGGCTGAGCCATGTACGTAGCCGTAAAGGGTGGCGAGGCCGCGATTCGCAATGCGCATGCCCTGTTGGCCGACCGTCGGCGCGGCGACCGCTCGGTGCCGGCGCTCGGCCTCGACCAGATCGCCGAGCAACTGGCGCTGGCCGTCGACCGCGTGATGGCAGAAGGGTCGCTCTACGACCGCGAACTCGGTGCTTTGGCGGTGAAGCAGGCGCGCGGCGACCTGATCGAGGCGATCTTCCTCGTTCGCGCCTACCGCACCACGCTGCCGCGTTTCGGGTACTCAAGACCGGTCGACACGGCCGCTATGCTGATCGAGCGGCGCGTGTCCGCGACCTTCAAGGACCTGCCCGGCGGCCAGATGCTTGGCCCGACCTTCGACTACACGCATCGCCTGCTCGACGCGGAACTGGCTGGCGACGGGCTGCCCGACATGCCGGCCGAGAAACCGGTCGCCGCCGAGCCGACGCCGCGCGTCACCGACCTGCTCGGAGACGAGGGGTTGATCGAGGAGAACGCGCCGGGCACCGAGGCCCAGGTGACCGACATCACCCGCGAGCCGGTGGCCTTCCCGCTCGACCGCGACGGCCGCCTGCAGGCGCTGGCGCGCGGCGACGAGGGCTTTCTGCTCGGCCTCGCCTACTCCACCCAACGCGGCTACGCCCGCAACCACCCCTTCGTCGGTGAGCTGCGCATCGGCGAGGTCGAGATCGAGCTGGACGTGCCCGAGCTGCCATTCCCGGTCCCGCTCGGCCGCATCCGTGTCACCGAGTGCCAGATGGTCAACCAGTTCAAGGGCTCGGCCAAGGCGCCGCCGCAGTTCACCCGTGGCTACGGGCTGGTGTTCGGCCAATCCGAGCGCAAGGCGATGGCCATGGCCCTGTGCGACCGCGCGCTGCGTGCCCACGAACTAGGCGAGGATGTGGTCGCGGCCGCGCAGGACGAGGAGTTCATCATCTCCCACTCCGACAACGTGCAGGCGACAGGTTTCGTCGAGCATCTCAAGCTGCCGCACTACGTCGACTTCCAGGCCGAGCTCGATCTCGTGCGCACCATGCGCCGGCAGGCGGAAGCCGGCGACGAGATGGCCGAAGAGCGGCGGGAGGCGGCAGAATGAAGCGCCTCGGCATCCTTCTCGCCGCTCTGCGCCGGCGGATCAATGACTGCGCGGCAACTGCCGGTTTTCCCATTGGAGCATGGGCGCCATGACCGCGCTTGCGACCTACAATTTCGCCTATCTGGACGAGCAGACCAAGCGCATGATCCGGCGCGCGATCCTGAAGGCGATCGCCATACCCGGGTACCAGGTGCCGTTCGCCAGCCGCGAGATGCCCATGCCCTATGGCTGGGGCACCGGCGGCGTGCAGGTGACCGCCGCGATCATCGGGCCCGACGACGTGCTCAAGGTCATCGATCAGGGTGCCGACGACACGACGAACGCGGTGTCGATCCGCGCCTTCTTCCAGAAGGTCGCCAATGTCGCCGTGACGACTAGTACGGCCGAAGCGACCATCATCCAGACCCGCCACCGGATTCCCGAACACCCGCTCGGTGAAGGGCAGGTGCTGGTCTATCAGGTGCCGATTCCGGAGCCGCTGCGCTTCCTCGAGCCGCGCGAGACCGAGACGCGCAAGATGCACGCGCTCGAGGAATACGGGCTGATGCACGTGAAGCTCTACGAGGACATCGCCCGTCACGGCCGTATCGCCACCACCTACGCCTATCCGGTGAAGGCGGAGGGCCGCTACGTGATGGACCCGTCGCCGACGCCGAAGTTCGACAACCCGAAGATGCACATGTCTCCGGCGCTGCAGCTTTTCGGCGCCGGCCGCGAGCGGCGCATCTACGCGGTGCCGCCGTACTCGGAAGTCGTGAGCCTCGACTTCGAGGATCATCCCTTCGAGGTGCAGAAGTTCGACAGGCCCTGCGCGCTCTGCGCCGCCCGCGACGTCTATCTCGACGAGGTCATCCTCGATGACCGCGGCGGCCGCATGTTCGTCTGCTCCGACACCGACAACTGCGAGACCCGCCGCGCCGACGGGCATCGGGGGGAGCTTGCGGCATGAGCGACGAGCCGCTTCTGAAAGTCGAATCGCTGACCAGGAGCTACGGCTCTCGCCTCGGTTGCGCCGACGTGTCGTTCGAGTTGTGGCCGGGGGAGGTGCTGGCCATCGTCGGCGAGTCCGGCTCGGGCAAGACGACGCTGCTGAACTGTATCTCGACCCGGCTGGAGCCCAGTGCCGGCACCGTCTCCTACCGCATGCGCGATGGCGTCTGGCACGAGCTGTTCAGCCTCGGCGAGGCCGAGCGCCGCTTCCTGATGCGCACCGACTGGGGTTTCGTCCATCAGAATCCCGCCGACGGGCTGCGCATGTCGGTCTCGGCCGGCGCCAATGTCGGCGAGCGGCTGATGGCAGTGGGCCAGCGCCATTACGGCGACATCCGCGCCACCGCCATCGACTGGCTCGGCCGCGTCGAGATCGCGGCGGATCGCATCGACGACCAGCCGCGCGCATTTTCCGGCGGCATGCGCCAGCGCCTGCAGATCGCCCGCAACCTCGTCACCGGGCCGCGGCTGGTGTTCATGGACGAGCCGACCGGTGGCCTCGACGTTTCCGTGCAGGCGCGCCTGCTCGACTTGCTGCGCGGGCTGGTGTCCAGCATGGGGCTGGCGGCGATCGTGGTCACTCACGACCTCGCCGTGGCGCGGCTTCTGTCGCACCGCATGCTGGTGATGAAGGATGGCGCGGTGGTCGAGGCCGGCCTGACCGACCGGGTGCTGGACGACCCGCGTCATCCCTACACGCAGCTACTCGTCTCCTCGATACTGCAGGTGTGAGCATGGCCGCGCGGCTGACAGTCAACGGTGTCGCCAAGAGTTTTGTCATGCACTTGCAGGGCGGGCTGACGCTGCCCGTCGTGAGCGGCGTGTCCTTCGATCTGGATGGCGGCGAATGCGTGGTGCTCGGCGGTCCCTCCGGCGCGGGCAAGAGCTCGATCCTCAAGATGGTCTACGGCAATTACGGCGTCGACGCGGGCAGTATCCTGCTCGACCATGACGGCGGTCGGCTCGACATCGCCATCGCGCGCCCTCGCGAGATCATCGCGGTGCGGCGCAGCTCGATCGGCTATGTGAGCCAGTTCCTGCGCACGGTGCCGCGCGTGGCAGCGCTCGACGTGGTTGCCGAGCCGCTAGTGTCGAACGGTATCGACGCCGGTGAGGCCCGTGACCGGGCGGCGGCGCTGCTCGCCCGGCTCAATTTGCCGGAGCGCCTCTGGCCGCTGCCGCCGGCGACCTTCTCCGGCGGTGAACAGCAGCGCGTCAACATCGCGCGCGGCTTCATCACCGGCCACGCCGTGCTGCTGCTGGACGAGCCGACGGCCTCGCTCGACGCCGCCAACCGCCGGGTGGTCATCGAGATGATCGGCGAGAAGAAGCGCGCCGGCGTTGCCATGCTCGGCATCTTCCACGATCAGGACGTGCGCGACGCCGTCGCCGACCGCATCGTCGACGTCACAGGCTTCGCGCCGCGGATCGCCGCCTGATGCCCAAGCTATCGATCGAGCCGCTGGTGCATCCGACCGCGGAACTGCACGATTGCCGGCTCGGCCGCTACACCGAGATCGACGAAGGCTGCCGCCTCTCCGAGACGGTGGTCGGCGACTATTCCTACCTGATGGCGCACTGCATGGCGTGGTGCGCCGAGATCGGCAAATTCTCCAACATCGCCGCGAGCGTGCGCCTCAACGCTACGCATCACCCGATGGACCGCCCCACGCTTCACCATTTCACCTATCGCGCCTCCGACTACTGGGACGACGCCGAGCACGAGGCCGGGTTCTTTGCGGCGCGGCGGACGAAGAGGGTCACGGTCGGGCACGACACCTGGCTCGGCCACGGCTCGACCGTGCTGCCCGGCGTGACTGTGGCAGACGGCGCTGTGGTCGGCGCCGGCGCGGTCGTCACGCGCGACGTCGCACCCTACACGATCGTCGCCGGCGTGCCGGCGCGGCCCGTGCGCGAACGTTTCGACCGCGGGACGACCGAACGGCTCATGGCGCTGGCATGGTGGGACTGGGACCATGCGCGGCTGCGCGGCGCGCTCGACGATTTCCGCATTTTGTCAGCAGAAGCCTTCCTCGAGAAGCACGGCGGCTGAGACAGCTTTTCGGCACGACGCCTCTGCCGCTAACGTCGTGGTCGAGGAGCGCAGCGATGGACAAGATCGACTTCAAGAAGACGCTCAAGGCGCTCTACGCACCGCCATCCGGCAGGTTCGTCGAGGTCGACGTGCCGAAGCTGCGGTTCGTCATGGTCGACGGCGAGGGCAATCCCAATACCTCCAACGCATACAAGACGGCGGTCGAATGGTTGTTCTCGACCAGCTACGCGCTGAAGTTCGCCACCAAGGCGCAACTCGGCAAGGACTACGCCGTGATGCCGCTGGAGGGCCTGTGGTGGGCGGACGATCCGGCGGCCTTCGTCGCGCGCGACAAGGCGGCGTGGAAATGGACCATGATGATCATGGCGCCAGACTTCATCGACGCGGCGATGTTCGAGGCAGCGGTGGCCAAATCCGCAAAGAAGCTCGGCGAGATACCCCCGTCGCTGCGGCTCGAAGCCTATGACGAGGGCCGCAGCCTGCAGTCGCTGCACATCGGCAGTTACGATGATGAGGCGCCGGCGCTCGCCCGCCTGCACGACGAGATCATGCCGGCGCAGGGGCTGACCTTCAACGGCCATCATCACGAGATCTATTTGTCCGATCCGCGCCGGACAGAGCCAGCGAAGCTGCGAACCGTGCTGCGCCAGCCCGTCCGCAAGGTCTGAACGCCGCGCCGCCGGCCCTGTGGATCGTAGTCAAACCGTCACATAGGCGACATCGCCGCTTCATGCAGGCCCGATAGTCCTCCCCGAGAAGAACGGGCGAGACCGGGAACGATGCTGAAGATCTCCAACGTGACCCGTCGCTTCGGTCGCAACATTGCGGTGGACGGCGTCGACATCGAGATACCGCAGGGCCAGATGGTCGGTGTCATCGGCCGCTCTGGCGCCGGCAAGTCGACCTTGCTGCGCATGATAAACCGTCTCATCGACCCCTCCGAGGGGTCGATCCGTTTTGGCGACACCGAAGTGTCGATCCTGCGCGGCGCGGCCCTGCGCGGTTGGCAGCGCGACTGCGCGATGATCTTCCAGCAGTTCAACCTGGTGCCGCGCCTCGACGTGCTGACCAATGTGCTGCTCGGAAGGCTCAACCACCGGCCGACCGCGATGAGCCTGCTCAACATGTTCACGCGCGACGAGCGCATCATGGCGATAGCAGCACTTGAGCGCCTCGGCATTGCCCAGGCCGCGCTGCAGCGCGCCGGCACGCTGTCGGGCGGCCAGCAGCAGCGCGTGGCCATCGCCCGTGCGCTCATGCAGGAGCCGAAGGTGATTCTCGCCGACGAGCCGATTGCCTCGCTCGACCCGCTCAACGCCAAGCTGGTGATGGACTCGCTGGCCGACATCAATTCGCGTGAAGGGCTCACCGTCATCACCAATCTGCACACGCTCGACACCGCCCGCACATACTGCCAGCGCATCATCGGCATGGCGGCGGGCAAGGTCGTGCTCGACGGCCCGGCGAGCGAGCTCACCGTCGACGCCGTGCGCATGATCTACGGCGCCGACGGCGACGGCTCGGAAATTTCCGAGGAGATCACCTCGACCAGCCTTGCCGCCCCGCGGCGTAAGGCAAAGGCATCCGCCCCGGCTCTGGAGCCCGTTTTGGCCAGCGCCTGACGGCGGCAAACGGCTGGCCCCCGCTCAGGGCCGATCGAAAGCGAAGCGGCCGGGCGATCCGGTATCCACAAGGAGAGAACCATGTTCAAGAAAGTCCTTTTCGCGGCGGTCGCGCTCGGCGCGCTCGTCGCCGGTTCCGCCCAGGCGGCCGACAAGGAGTTCCGCATCGGCATCCTCGGCGGCGAGAACGAAGCCGATCGTCTGCGCAACTTCCAGTGCCTGGCCGACCACCTGAAGAACGACCTCGGCTACACCAAGGTGTCGATGTTCCCGGCCGCCGACTATGACGGCGTGATCCAGGGCCTGCTCGGCGGCACGCTCGACTACGCCGAGCTCGGCGCTTCGGGCTATGCCAAGATCTATCTCGAGAACGCCAATGCGGTGGAACCGATCCTCACCACCGTGCAGACCGACGGTTCGACCGGCTACTATTCGATCATGGTCGCCCGCGCCGACAGCGGCATCAAGACGCTCGCCGACCTCAAGGGCAAGAAACTCGGATTCGCCGATCCGGACTCTACCTCGGGCTATCTGATCCCCTCGGTGACCTTGCCGGCCGATCTCGGCGGCGTGCCGGTGAAGGACTATTTCGGCTCGACCGGTTTCGGCGGCGGCCACGAGAACCTCGTGCTCGAAGTTCTGAAGGGAACCTTCGACGCTGGCACCACCTTCGGTTCGGGCGTCGGCGAGTGGAAGGACGGCTACACCTCCGGCAATCTCACCAAGATGGTGGAGAAGGGCATCCTCGACATGGACGACCTGACCGAGGTGTGGAAGTCGCCGCTCATCCCGAACGGCCCGATCGTCGTGCGCACGTCGCTCGACGCGGCCGAGAAGGACGCCTTCAAGACCCTGCTGACCGGCCTGCCCCAGTCCGACCCGACCTGCTTCTCCGCGATCCAGGGCGGCGACTTCAAGGGCTACGTGGACGTCAAGCACGAGTTCTACCAGCCGATCGTCGACGCGCGCAAAGCGCAGATCGGCTCCTGAGCCTGAACGCCTCGCCGGCGCGTCGCGGAAACCCCACGGCGCGCCACTTCCTTTCGGCTTGAAGACGGGCTCTCCATGACGATTGCGGCCGATGCCGGCGACCGCGGCGCACTGCTTTCCGATGCCGGCCGCATGGTCGAACGCCACTGGCGCGAGCTCAATGCGCGCCGGCGCTGGCACACGTGGGGCGGCCTCGCCTTCATGCTGCTGGCGATGGGCGGCTCGCTCTGGTTCGCCAACGAGAGCAACGCCGGAAAATTCTTCGACCGGTTGCCCTATTTCTTCGACTTCGTCGACCAACTGATCCCGCGCGACGGCTGGGAGGTGTGGCGGGCGCTGTTCGACCTGCCCTCGCCCTACGCCGACGGCAGCCTGAAGTTCGATTATCCCGAGGGCCGAGTCTACCTGACGCAGAGCCTCTACGTTCCCGAATACGTCTACCTGATGGTCGAGACGCTCAACATCGCGCTGGTTTCGACGCTGATCGGCTTCGGCCTCGGCTTCCCGCTCTGCTTCCTCGCCGCGCGCAACCTCACGGCCAACCGTTTCCTGCGTTTCGTCGTGCGGCGCGTCATGGAGGTGCTGCGCGCCTTCCCGGAGATCGTCATCGCCGGCTTCTTCCTCGCCGTGTTCTCGCTCGGCGCCATCCCCGCCATCCTCGCGGTCTCCATCCACACCGTCGGCGCATTGGGAAAACTGTTCTTCGAGGTGGTGGAGAACGCCGACATGAAGCCGGACGAGGGCCTGCGCGCCGTCGGCGGCAACTGGCTGGAGCGGGTCTGGTTCGGCATCGTGCCGCAGGTCATGCCGAACTTCCTGAGCTACGCGCTGCTGCGGCTGGAGATCAACGTGCGCGCCTCGACCATCATCGGCGCCGTCGGCGGCGGCGGCATAGGCGAGGCGCTGCGGTTGTCCATCGGCCGCGGCCACGAGGCCAAGACGCTGGCCATCGTGCTCCTGCTGCTGCTCACAATCATCGCCGTCGATCAGTTCTCGGCATGGCTGCGCCGGCGCCTCGTCGGCAACCAGGCATTCGAATTCGGCCGGGGCTGAGTATGATCCTCACCGAAATCCAGAAGAACGACATCGCCGCCCGCTATCCCGGCGTGTTCCTCGACGCCGGCCGGCGCTCGATCGGCGCGTGGGCGGTCGCGGCGGGCATAGCCGCCTATCTCGTCTTCGCCTGGTGGTTCTTCTCCATCGGTGCCGTGTTCGCCAATGCGCGCTGGGAGATCGCCGGCGCCTATCTCGCCGACTGGGTGAGCTACGAATCGCGCCCGAACGTACGCTTTCAGGGCGACAGCCTCCGCGTCTCCTTCCCGCGCTTCGATCCGATGGGCCGCAACCCCGATCCCGACTGGCTCGAACGCACCAGTTCCGCCTCGGGCGAGGTGGTGCGCGCGGTGGTCGACATGAGCGGCGCGGGCCGCATCGACATCGCGCCGGGACGGGTGACGGTGACGCGCGGCGGCGAGACGTTGGTCGCCGACATCGTTGCGGACGAGCGCGTCGATGCATCGGGCGCACTGCCCGAATGGGCCGCACAGCGCGCGCCGGGCCAGAAGGTCATCGTCGATTTCGGCTTCTCCGGACGCGCCGAGATCGAGGACGACGAGGTGAAGATCCGCCACCGCTTCCTCGGCTGGGCGAATTTCCTGTTCGACCCGGATTCGCCGTTCTGGAACAGGAGCGCGGTCGAGGTGCTGTCGCTGGTCTGGTCGGGCGAGCGCATCGATCCGCAGCGCTCGAACCTGTCGCTCGCGTGGAACAACATCCTCTACAACGCCGAATGGCAGCATCTCGACGTCTGGACCAAGCTGCTCCAGACCATCGTCATGGCCTTCGTCGGCACCGTGCTGGCGACGCTGGTGGCGTTTCCGCTCGCCTTCCTGGCGGCGCGCAACATCACCCGCAGCGTGGTCGTCAACCAGCTCTCTAAGCGCTTCTTCGACTTCCTGCGCTCGGTCGACATGCTGATCTGGGCGCTGTTCTTCACCCGCGCCTTCGGGCCGGGGCCGCTGGCGGGCATCTCGGCGATCTTCTTCACCGACACCGGCACCTTCGGCAAGCTCTACTCCGAGGCGCTGGAGAATATCGACGACAGGCAGCGCGAGGGCGTGAAGTCGGTTGGCGCTTCGCCGGCCGCCGTCCAGCGCTTCGGCGTCCTGCCGCAGGTACTGCCGGTGTTCCTCGCGCAGTCGCTCTATTTCTGGGAGTCCAACACGCGCTCGGCCACCATCATCGGCGCCGTCGGCGCCGGTGGCATAGGACTCAAGCTGTGGGAGGCCATGCGCACAAATTCCGACTGGGAGAATGTTGCCTACATGGTGCTGCTGATCCTTGCCGTGGTGTTCGTTTTCGACGGCATATCGAGCTACCTGCGCCAGAGGCTGATTGCGCCGGAAGCCTCTGCCAAGTCGTCATAGTGTCACGCAAATCGCCTAGGTGCATCGGCTCTGACCGGACCTCGCCATGCGCTACGCCCTCTATTTCACGCCGCCCGCCGACGACCCGCTGACGGTCGCGGCCAATCGCTGGCTCGGCCGCGACGCCTTCCGCAACGAGGTGCTGCCGCGCGGCAGCATCGCCGGTATCGACGCGGGTGAATTGGCGTTCCTCACCGCCGCGCCGCGCCGCTACGGTTTTCACGCCACGCTGAAGGCGCCGTTCGAGCTTGCAGTCGGTACGACAGAGGCCGAGCTCCTGACGGCGCTGGACGTATTTGCAGCCGGCCGGGCTTGCGAGACTGGTCCGCGTCCTGCGGTCGGATTGCTCGACGGCTTCTTCGCGCTGGTGCCCGCAGAACACAGCGTCGCGCTGCACGATCTCGCCGATGCCGTGGTCCGCGACTTCGACCGATTCCGCGCGCCGCTCAGCGATGGTGATTTCGAGCGGCGCAACCCGGCGCAGCTGACCTCCGACGAGCTCAAGAAGCTGACCGTTTGGGGCTATCCCTACGTCTTCGAGACGTTCCGCTTCCACATGACGCTCACCGGCCGCGTCGAGCCGGCGCAGGCCTCGCGAACCCGTGCGGCAATCATCGATCATTTCGGACCGCTGCTCGACGCACCGCTGGAGCTTTCGGCGCTTGCGCTGTTCGTCGAACCGCAACCGGGAGAGCCCTTCGTCGTGCGGTCGCTGCATTGGTTTGGAACGCGCCTGTCGAAGAGGTTTGCCTGATGTCAGCCGAGAAGCTGTTCCGCAATGCGCGGATCGTGCTGCCCGATGCCGTGATCAACGGATCGGTCAGGATCGCGGGCGGGCGCATCGCCGCTATCGATGAAGGCGGCGCGATCGGCGAGGATTTCGGCGGCGATTTCCTGATTCCTGGCCTGATCGAGCTGCATACCGATCATCTCGAAGGCCATTTCGCGCCTCGGCCCGGCGTGCGCTGGAACGCGGTAGCGGCCGTGCAGGCGCACGACGCGCAGATCGCCGCGTCCGGCATTACGACCGTGTTCGACTGCCTGCGCATGGGCCGCGACGAGGACGGGGGCTTCGCGCCGGGCGAGATGCGCCTGCTGGCGGACGCCATCGATGCCGCGCAGCGGCAGGGACGGCTGCGCGCCGAGCATTTCATCCATCTGCGCTGCGAGGTGTCGGCGCCAGACGTGCTGACGGCCTTCGCCGAGTTCCGCGGCGACAGTCGCGTCAGGCTCGCATCGCTGATGGACCACGCGCCCGGCCAGCGTCAGTTCCAGACGATGGGGCAGTACACACTCTACTACAAGACCAAACGCGGCATGAGCGACGAGGCGTTTGCCGACTATGTGGAGATGCGCAAGCAGCAGTCGGCCCGCTATTCGGCACCGCACCGGCGCGAGATTGCGCAGTATTGCAACGGCGCCGGGGTGACGCTGGCGAGCCATGACGACGCGACGCTCGACCACGTTTCGGAAGCCATCGGCGACGGCGTGCGGCTCGCCGAGTTCCCCACCTCGGTGGAGGCCGCGCGCGCTTCGCACGAAGCCGGGCTCTCCGTTCTGATGGGCGCGCCCAACATCGTGCGTGGCGGTTCGCATTCCGGCAACATCGCTGCCCGCGATCTGGCGGAGGCGGGCCTGCTGGACGTGCTCTCGTCCGACTATGTGCCGTCGAGCCTGTTGCACGCGGCGTTCAAGCTTGCTGAGGACGTCGCGGCGATCTCGTTGCCGCAGTCGCTGGCGCTGGTCACATCGACGCCGGCGCGCACGGTCGGCCTCGATGACCGTGGCGCCATAGAGACGGGGCGCAGGGCCGATTTGCTGCGCGTGCGCCACGTCGACGGCGTGCCGATCGTCCGCGGCGTCTGGAGTGCAGGCGAGCGCGTCGCGTGATTGGCGTGTTCGTCGCGGTGGTCGGCCCCAGCGGCGCCGGCAAGGATACGGTCATGGGCATCGCGCGCAGCCTTCTGGCGAGCGAGCCGCGTGTCCATTTCGTGCGTCGCGTCATCACCCGCCCTGCCGACACGAACGAGGACCACGAGCCGGTCACGGCGGACGAATTCGCGTCGCGCGTCGCGTGCGGATCGGTGGCTCTGCACTGGCGCGCCCACGGGCTGAGTTATGGCCTGCCGTCGCCGGCGCTGCAGCGGATCGATTGCGGCCATGTGGTGATAGCCAACGTTTCACGCAGCATCCTCGCCGACGTGGCGAGGCGCTTTCGTCGTCGTCTGGTGGTGGAGGTCACGGCCAATGAAGCCCTGCGGGCCGCGCGGCTGGCCGGGCGCGCTCGCGCCAGCGACGGACGCCTCGCGGATCGGATGGCGCGCGATGTGGATTTCGATCGAGGCAGCTCCATCCTCATCGACAACAGTGGCGACGCTGCGGTGGCGGGAGCCCGTCTCGAGGGCCTTATCCTGTCGCAGCTGGTGGCAGCTTCCGCCGCGGACTGAGGGCAACGCCCTCTGCGATGCAGAAAAATTGCATGGAACGCCAGTTTCTTTTCGTTTGCCGTCGCCCGGCAACATCCCGATAGTGCCGCCGTGCGCCGCGATGGACGGCGGCGTAGTGCGGGGCGCCCATGAACTGGCCGGATCGGCGGATACTCGACCTGCTGGGCATCGGGTTGCCTATCATCCAGGCGCCGATGGCGGGGCCCGTGTTCTCCGACATGGTCGTCGCGGTAGCCGAGGCTGGCGGCCTGGGATCGCTGCCTTGCGCGACGATGGACGCTGCGCAGGTGCGCCGTGAGCTTTCCATCATCCGCCAGCAGACAGGCCAGCCGATCAACGTCAATTTCTTCTGTCACACGCCGCCGGTGCCGGACGCGGCGCGCGAGGTGCGCTGGCGCCAGAAGCTGCGGCCGTACTACCGGGAATTCGGCCTCGACCCGGACGGTCCGATCCCGGTCTCCAACCGCGCGCCCTTCGACGACCAGCTCTGCGAGCTCGTCGAAGAGTTCCGCCCGGAAGTGGTCTCCTTCCATTTCGGCCTGCCCGACCGGCGGCTGCTCGAAAGGGTGCGGGCGACGGGCGCGAAGATCATTTCCTCCGCCACGACAGTGGCCGAGGCGCGATGGCTTGACGAGCGCGGCTGCGACGCCATCATCGCACAGGGTTTCGAGGCCGGCGGTCATCGCGGCAATTTCCTGGGCGACGACATCTCCACGCAGGTCGGAACGTTCGCGCTGGTGCCGCAGGTGGTGGACGCCGTGAAGGTGCCCGTCATCGCGGCCGGCGGCATCGCCGACGCCCGCGGTATCGTCGCTGCCTTCGTGCTCGGTGCGTCGGCGGTGCAGATCGGTACGGCCTATCTGTTTTCGCCCGAGGCTCGCGTCGCGGCACCGCACCGCACAGCGCTGCGCGGCGAGATGGTGGACGAGACGGCGCTGACCAACGTCTTCACCGGCCGCCCCGCGCGAGGCATGGTGAACCGCATCATGCGCGAGGTCGGGCCGATGTCGGACACCGCCCCGGTCTTCCCGCTGGCGGGCGGCGCGATGGCGCCGCTGCGGGCTGCCACCGAAAAGAACGGGTCCGGCGATTTCATGTCGCTGTGGTCCGGTCAGGCTGCCCGGCTGGGTCGCGAAATGCCGGCGGGTGCGCTGACGCGGCTTCTCGCAGACGAGGCGCTGGCCCTGATGGAAAAGGGCGGCGCATCGCGTCCATGAGGCGGCGTGGCGGGAGGGCGCGTCGTCTCGATCCGGCGAGCTATGCCGACGACGCCGGCTCCGCGCCAGTCGCGTGGGGCGACCTTGCATCCGATGAACAGGCGGCGCTGAAGCGTCTCAACCGCGCCGCCGATGTCCGGCTTCGGCCGGAGCTGGAGGCGCGCCTCGTCTCGCTCGGCCTCGCCGCGCGACGGCCGGACGGCGTCGGCATCAGCCGGGCCGGCCGGGCGCTGGTCATCGACGCGCTGCTTCAGGCGGTCAGCGAGCAGGACGAACGGCGCTAGGCGCGCGCGATCTGCTTCAGGCCGGCCAGCGCGTGCTGGACGTCGTCGCGCGCCTCCGCCGCCTCGGCATAGACGGCATAGGCCGGGTAGGTGAATTCGGGCGCGTCGGCGACCAGCTCCAGCTCGCCGGCGGCGACATGGGGTGCCACGGCGCCGCGGCGGAAATAGCCCATGCCGCCGGCGCGCAATATGTAACCGAGCCCCAGCGGCCCGAGACCAACCACGACGCCAGGCTCGCCGAACGCGGCCTGTCCGTAGCCGCGCGGCGCGGCGAACTGGGGTCCCCAGTCGACATGCACATAGTCGGGCTCGCCGGCGTCGCCCTGGCGCCTGGTGCGCACCAGAACCAGCCGTTCCTCCTCAACGAGCTCGACCTTGAAGCCCGGCAGAAGCTTTGGCGCGTAGAGCACGGCGATATCGAGCGCGCCGGTGCGCAACTGCTCGACCAGCTGGTCCGGCACTCCGACATGAGCCCGCAGCGCGATCTCGGGATGAGCCTTCTTCATCCACACCAGCCATTCCAGCATCAGCGGATTCCACAGGCTGAGCTCGCCGCCGAGCGCCACCACGCTGGTGCGGCCGGACGGCACCGAAAGCTGCTGGCGCGCGCGCTCCCAGATCTGCACGAAGGACTGCGCGAAGCGCTCGAAATCGCGCCCGGCGGCGGTCAGGCTGGCGCCGTTGCGGTTACGCACGAACAGGCGCTGACCTAGCCCATCCTCCAGCGTACGGATGCGGGCGCTGACCGTCGTCTGCGTCACGTGCAGGCGGTTGGCGGCCTTGAGGAAGCTGCCGGTGTGGGCGATCTCGAGGAATGTCCGCGCGCGGTCGATGTCCACGGTGAGCCTCCATCAATGCAACATTATTGCATTGATACAGCATTTAATTCCGTTTGCCTTCGGGCTTTTCGACGCGCACCCTCACCGTGACGCCATGATGGAGCCGGGCGATGTCCGATCCCGACCAGTCGGAAATCCGCGAATACGCCTCGCCGCCCTGCTTCATGCACGAGTTGTCGCCCGAGTTTCGCGGCGAGAGCGTGCGGGCGGAGTCCTGGACGGACGTGGCGCGCTGGCGCACGTCAGAGCGCAAGCGTCTGATCGACGAGCGCATGGCGCTGTCGGCCGACGAGCGCAGGCAACGCTCCGACCGGCTCGCCAACAACCTCGATGCGGCAATCGGCAAGGTGGCGGGTCGCATCGTGTCCAGTTACTGGCCGTTTCGCGGCGAGCCGGACTTGCGCAATTGGGCCATCCGGATCATCGAACGCAGCGGCCGCATCGCGCTGCCGGTCGTCATCCACAAGGGGTGGCCGCTGGAGTTCCGCGTCTGGAGCCCCGGCGATCCGCTTGAACGCGGCGTGTGGAATATCCTCGTGCCGTCGCGCGGCCCCGCAGTGCTGCCCGACATCGTGATCGCGCCCGTCGTCGGTTACGACGAGGCGAACTACCGTCTCGGCCACGGTGGCGGCTATTTCGACCGCACGCTGGCTGTGATGCCGCGCAAGCCGCTCAAGATCGGCGTCGGCTTCACCGCCGCCCGCATTCCGACCATTTATCCGCAGCCGCACGACATCCCCATGGACAGGATCGTCACCGACTGACGGGTAAACGCAGGCGCGGCCTGCTTCCCGATTGCGACGACGGTTCCCCGCGCCGTCGATATTCGAAGCTGCCGCGCCTGCCGTCATTGAAAGGCAGGACTCCATGGACGACGCCGGCGATATCGTCAGCAACCTTCCCGCGATCATGTTGCTGTCGTTCTGGTGGGCCTTCCTGTCGACGCTCGACCTGATCTTCCGCCCCGGCGGATTCACCGAAAGCGACGCCGATGCCGCACCGCCGCGGGCTGACGAGACCGCGCCGGCTGACCCGCGGCTGCGCGAGCTGCTTGCCTTCGACCCGCACTTCGACACCGGGGCGTTCCTGAGCGGTGCCCGGCGCGCCTATGAGGAGATCGTGCGGCACTACGCGTCGGGCGACATCGAGATGCTGCGTCCGCTGCTGTCGGCCGACGTGCTGGCGGTGTTTGCCCAGGCCTGCGCAGCCCGCGTGCAAAGCGGCGAGACGCTGGAGCTGACCTTCATTGGCATTGACGAGGCGGAAATCGTCGCTGCCCGCGTGACGGCGCAGTCGATCGAGCTGGAAGTGCGTTTCCGCGCCGAGATCGTCAGCGCGTTGCTCGCGCGGTCGGGCGCCGTGATCGAAGGTGACACGTCCACCGTGATCTTGACCGACGAGCGCTGGACGTTCGCGCGCGCGCCGGCCGACGACGAGACGCGGTGGACCGTGATCGCCACCGACCAAGGTTAGGGGACGGTCACTCTGCTTTGTCGAGGAAGTCCTTCAACACGACCGCCTGGTTATGCTGCTGGTCCCGCGCCGCGTAGAGGAGAGTGACGGTTCCGGAGCCGCCACGCTCGCGCAGCGTTTCGACGGCCATGCGGTTGGCGTCCAGTTCGGCGCGGTATCGATGCCGGAATTCGGTCCATTTGCGCGGATCGTGGCCAAACCAGCGGCGTAGCCCGGTGCTGGGAGCGATGTCCTTCAGCCATAGGTCGACGTCCGCGTCCTGCTTTGCAAGGCCGCGTGGCCACAGTCGGTCGACCAGCACGCGCAGGCCGTCCTCCCGGGCCGGCTGCTCGTAGACGCGCTTGATCTGCAGTTTCATCGGGATACCGTCTTGCCTTCTGCCCTGATACAAGGTCCGCGCCCACCGCCGACATTATCGAAGGCCGAGAACGCTGCCTCAAACGAAAACTATTGCAGGCTGGCAACAGGATTCCCGCTTCTGCTCTTTCAGTAACTTGTCAGCAGCGTCGCCGCTCGACAGTCTCGTCCTCGATGCGAGCAGGCATGAAGTCGGCGACTTTCGCTCCTGGCGTCGTCGTCGTCGTGCCCTTGCACGCGGTGGCGCGCCGATGTTTCGGTGCTTGACGTCAGCGGTCTCGCCTCTCCACGCTGCGGCAGCTAAAGAGTATACTGATTGGCCGCGATTTGGCTGAGTGCCGCCGACTCAGCGCTCCATGCCGACCGCCTTGCCGCATGTCAGGCCTGATACCGCGAATTGGCAATTGACGTGCCATAATAAGAATACTTAATACGCGTCACCGCGCGTCGAATGACGGGGAGAGTCGAGTGGAATCGCATCCAGCATGGATGGGGCCAGCCAGGACCCCTGAAGCGCATGAGTGCTCCATCGCGCTGACGCTGGCGCGTCGGGCCAGGGAGGCACCGGAAGCTCTCTTTGCCGCATTCTCCGACGGCAGCGAGTGGACCAACGCCCTCGCCTACGAGATCGCCGGCGAGACGGCGGCCGCCCTGTCCGTACATGGTGTCTCGGCCGGCGACCGCGTGGTCAACTGGCTCCCAAACAGCGCCGCCCACCTGCGTGTGCTGCTCGGCTCGGCGCTGCTCGGCGCTGTCCCGGTGCCGGTCAACCCGGCCCTGCGCGGCCGGCCGCTCGAGGATGCCTTGCGGCTGGCGCGTGCCAGCCTTGTGGTGACGCACGCGGCGCTGGCCGAGCGCCTCTCGGAGATCGAGCCGGCCGTCGTCGGCGCCACCGCCGTGCTCGGCGCAGCGGGCGAGGCGGCCGAGACCTTGCGAGCGCCGGCGGACGGCCTCGCCGCGCCGGCATTCACGCAACCGTGGGATCTCGGCGTCATCCTCTACACGTCGGGTACCACCGGAGGGGTCAAGGCTGTGCGCGTGCCGAACGGGCAGCTGTGGTCCGTCGGCAAGGTGCATTTCGGCTTCCTGAAAGCCTCGGACCGCGTGATGCTGACCACGCCGCTTTGCCACGTCGGGCCGCTGGCGGCGCTGGTCGGCGCCATCATGGCGGGCGCCTCGGTGATCGTGCTGGAAGCATTCAAGACATCCAGCTTCTGGGACGACGTCAGGCGCTTCGGGGCGACGGCAGTGCCGGGCATGGGGCCGTCGCTGCTGCACTTCCTCAGCAAGGCGCCGGTGACTGCGGATGACCGCAATCATGGCCTGCGGCTCGTCAATGTGGTCGCCGCCGACGAGGCGGCGCGTGGATTTGCGCGGCGGTTCGGCGTCTCCTTCTTCCCCAGCTTCGGCATGACCGAACTGTCGGTTCCGATCGTCGGCGACCTCGATTCCAGGGTGGAAGGCAGCTGCGGACGCGCGCGCGACGGCATGGAGGTTCGCATCGTCGACGAGAACGACATCGAGGTGCCGGCCGGCGAGGTCGGCGAGATCGTGGTGCGGGCGCAGCACCCCTGGACGGTGAACGACGGCTACGAGGCAAATCCCGAGGCGACTGTTGCAGCCTGGCGCAACGGCTGGTTCCACACAGGCGACGCCGCCCGCCGCGACGCCGATGGCAACTTCTTCTTTGCCGATCGCATCAAGGACATCATCCGCCGCCGCGGCGAGAACATTTCCTCCATCGAGGTCGAGCGCGAGGTGAAGGCGTTTCCGCCGGTGGAGGATGCAGCGGCCGTCGCCGTACCCAGCGAGCACGGCGACCAGGAGGTGCTGGTCGTCGTCTCGCCGCTGGCGGGGAGCGAAGTGGTGCCCGAGCAGTTGATCGCGTTTCTGCGCGATCGGGTGCCGCATTTCATGGTGCCGCGCTATGTGCGCGTGATGCGCGAGATGCCGCGGACGCCCTCGAACAAGATACGCAAGGCGGATTTGCGCCGCGAGGGCGTCGCCGCCGATGTGTGGGACCGCGAGAAGGCGGGCATATCCGTGCGTGCGGACAGGCTGGGCAGCGTCGCCTGAACCGGCGGCGACGTTATCGAGACGGGAGGACGGGTCGATGTTCCAGGCCGATCTGCTGAAGGGCAAACGTATTCTGGTCACCGGCGGCGGTACCGGGCTCGGGCTTGCAATCGCCGAGAAATATCTCTCGCTCGGCGCCGAGATCCACATCTGCGGCCGCCGTGAAGCGGTCGTGCAGCAAACTGCGCGGGACCTGATGGCGGCGCATGGCGGAGCGGCGCACGCGCACGCGGTCGATATCCGCGACGCCGATGCGGTGGACGCAATGGTGGCCGGGATTTTCGCGGCGCACGGACCGCTGACCGGCCTCGTGAACAATGCGGCGGGCAACTTCGTCAGCCGCACGGAAGACCTTTCTCACCGCGGCTTCAACGCGATCGCCGACATCGTCATGCGTGGCACTTTCTACGTGACGCACGCGGTCGGACGGCGCTGGATCGAGGGGGATCTGCCGGGCTCGGTCGTCTCGATCGTCGTCACGTGGGTGTTCAACGCCGGTCCCTATGTCGTGCCTTCGGCGATGTCGAAATCGGCAGTGCAGTCGATGACCCGCTCGCTTGCGGTGGAATGGGGCGGCTATGGCATCCGGCTCAACGCGATAGCGCCCGGCGTTTTCCCCACCGAAGGCGCATCCGCGCGGCTGGCCCCGGGCGAGGGCATGGGCTGGCGCGCCGACGAAAATCCCATGAAGCGCACCGGCCAGATGCACGAACTGCAGAATCTGGCGGTCTTCCTGATGGCCGACGGGGTGGAGTGGCTGACAGGCCAGACCATCGCCATCGACGGAGGCAACTGGCTTGCCAACGGCGGCAATTTCTACAAATACCGCGATCGCACGGATGCCGACTGGCAGCGCATGCGCGACGAGATCAAGGCGCGCAACGAAAAGGACCGAGCGCAACGCGGTCCCGCCGGCTGATCATGCGACCGAAGCAGGAGAGGTTTGTGAACGAAATGCCCGGTAAGACTGCCCTGGTCACCGGAGCCTCGTCCGGCCTGGGCGCGCATTTCGCGCGGGTTCTGGCGCGGGATGGGTATGGCGTGGCGCTTGCGGCGCGGCGTGTCGATGCGCTTGTGGCGCTAAAGGCTGAGATCGAGGCTTCAGGCGGCAGGGCCGAGGTGGTGGCGCTGGACGTGGCCGACGAGAAGTCGGTCGAGGCGGCGTTCGCGGAAATGGATCGGCTGGGCCTGCGGGCTGATGTCGTTGTGAACAATGCCGGCATCTCGGACGCCAAGCCGGCGCTGGAGATCAGCGCGGCGGAGTGGGACCGCGTGGTGGATGTCAATCTGCGCGGTGTGTTCCTCGTGGCGCAGGCTGCGGCCAGGCGCATGAAGGATGCTGACGGCGGTTCGGTCGTCAACGTCGCCTCCATCCTCGGCCACCGCGTCGCCGGTGCGGTGGCCAGCTATGCGGCCTCCAAGGCCGGCGTGGTACGGCTGACCGAGGCGCTGGCGCTGGAATGGGCGCGCTACGGAATCAGGGTCAACGCGCTCTGTCCCGGTTACATCGAAACCGATCTCAACCGCGACTTCTTCGACACCGAGCCGGGCGAAGCGCTGGTGAAGCGCATTCCGCAGCGCCGGCTCGGCAGGCCGGAAGACCTCGACGGCGCGCTGCTGCTGCTGGCATCCGATGCCTCGTGCTACATGACCGGCTCGTCGATCGTGGTCGACGGCGGCCACCTCGTTTCCAGCCTCTGACCGTAAGGGATCGCCCGCTTCATGGACTTCACCATATCGCCGCGCATCGAGGAATTCCGCTCGCGGATTGCAGCCTTCGTCGACGAGAAGGTCCTGCCGCTGGAGGCGGAGCGGGCGAGCTACGATGCGCATGAGAACATCCGCCTCGACCTGGCTGACCGTTTGCGCGCGCAGGCGAGGGCGGAAGGCCTGTGGTGCCTGCAGTTGAAGCCGGAGACCGGCGGACAGGGACTCGGCAAGGTCGGCATGGCGGTCTGCTACGAGGCGATGAACCGCTCGATCTTCGGACCCGTGGTCTTCAACTCGGCCGCGCCCGACGACGGCAACATGATGCTGCTGGAGGCGGTAGGTACGCCGGCGCAGAAGGAACGGTGGCTCAAGCCGGTGTCGGAAGGCAAGGTGCGCTCCGCCTTCGCCATGACCGAGCCGATGCCCGGCGGCGGCTCCGACCCGTCGATGATCGCCACGAAGGCCGAGAAGCGCGGCGACAGGTACGTCATCAGTGGCAGGAAGTGGTTCATTACCGGCGCCGAGGAAGCGCAGCACTTCATCCTGATGGCCAAGACCTCGGATGACCCGCGCAAGGGCCTGACCGCCTTCCTGTTCAACCGCGACCAGCCCGGCTGGAAGATCGAGCGGCGCATCGAGATCATGGGTCCGGAAGAGCATGGCGGCCATTGCGAGCTCGTCTTCGACGGGCTCGAGGTGCCGGTCGAGGACGTGCTGATGAAGGAAGGCGACGGGCTGAAGGCCACGCAGATACGCCTCGGGCCGGCACGGCTGACCCATTGCATGCGCTGGCTCGGCCTGTCGAAGCGCTGTGTCGAGATCGCGCGCGCCTATGCGGCCGAGCGCACCGGCTTCGGCAAGCGGCTGGCCGACCGCGAGTCGATCCAGATGATGCTGGGCGACCTGGCCATGAAGATCGAGATCGGCCGGCTGCTGGTGATGAAGGCGGCCTGGGCGCTCGACCGCGGCTCGTTCGCGCGCAAGGAGGTGTCGATGGCCAAGGTGCATGTCGCCAACCTGCTGCATCAGGCCGCCGACGTCGCGATCCAGATCAACGGCGCGCGCGGCTATTCGAAGGACACGGTCCTCGAATGGATCTACCGCTACGCACGGCAGGCCCGGCTCGTCGACGGCGCCGACGAGGTCCACAAAATGGTGCTCAACAACCATCTCGACGCAGAGGGCAGGGACTTCTGGAAGTGGGACGCAGAGGGTGCGGCGTGACCAGACCGGTCGAACGGCCTCCGCTGCTGGACGGCAGGGTGCCGCCGGCACCCGACTGGTACCACACAACCATCGCGGAAGCGCCCGAGCGCGGCACGATCCCCGTGCATGGCGTTGACATCGAACTGCTCACCTGGGGCGAGGTCGGCGCGCCGGTTCTGCTCTTCCTCCACGGCAAGGGGGCGCATGCCGACTGGTGGAGTTTCATTGCACCCTTCTTCAGCCGCCGGTTCCGTGTCGCCGCGATCTCGTGGTCGGGCATGGGGCGCTCCGGGTGGCGCGAGGCCTATCCGGAAGCGCTGCTGGCCGAGGAGGCGCTGGCCGCGCTTGAGCACGCGGGAGCTTTCGAATCGTCCGTCCGTCCTCTCGTCGTGGCGCATTCCTACGGCTGCCTGATGGCGGCCGAGCTTGCCTCCCTCGTCGGAGATCGCCTGCGTGCCGCCGTGCTGATCGACCCGGCGATCTATTCCGTCGAAACGGTGGAACTGCGCCGGCAGCGCTGGGGCGCCGTTGAGCGCAAGCCCAGCCGCATCTACGCGACGATGGAAGAGGCGCTTGCCCGCTATCGCTTCTCGCCGTGGCAGCCTTGCGAGAACCTCTATTTGGCCGACTATATCGCTCGACGGTCGCTGACATATGTCGACGACGCATCCGGGACCGGCTGGCGTTGGTGCTTCGATCCGCGGCACTGGTCGCCCGACCGGCAGAACGCCATCCACGAGCTGCCGCGCGATGCCGGCGTGCCGTTCACGATCATCCTCGGCAGCAACTCCGCGCTCTACCGGCCGCAGGACGTGGACTACATCGCCCGCACGCGCCCGCCCGGCACCGCGCTGGTGACGATCCCGGAAGCCGCGCACCATGTGATGGTCGACCAGCCGATCGCGCTGGTCTCGGCGCTGCGCACCATCTTCGCGGGGCTTCCCGCGCGATAGGTTTCAGGCGCCCAGCGTCTGGCCGCCATCGACCAGTATCGTCTGTCCAGTGATCCACGAACCGGCCGGCGAAGCGAGAAACAGCATCACGCCGGCAATATCCTGCTCCGTCCCGAACCGCCCGAACGGGAAGCTCCTGGCAGTCTTGGCATAGCGTTCCGGATCGCTGGTGCGGACCCTGTCCCAGAAGCCGCCGGGAAAATCGGTCGACCCCGGGGCCACGCAATTCACCCGCACGCCCTTGCGTCCCATCGCCGCCGCCTGCGAAGCGGTGAGGTTCATGATCGCTGCCTTGGCGGCCGAGTAGGCCTGACCGCGCGGGTTGGGCCTGAACGCCGCCTTCGACGCGACGTTGATGATGCAGGAGCACGAACCGGCTTCGAGAAATGGCTGGGCCGCGTTGGAGACATGAACGGTGCCGAGAATGTCGACATTGACGGCCTTCATCCAGTCGGCCTCGGTGATGCCGGTGCTCCCGCCGGTGACGTTGTTGACAAGGATGTCTATGCCGCCGAGCGCCAGCGCGGCGGCCTCCACGTAGCGCGCGACCGAGGCTGCGTCGGCCACGTCGCAAGTCTCCGCATGCACGATCCCGTTGCCGGCGACCGCCAGCGCGGTGCGCGCCTTTTCAAGCGCCTCGGGCTTGCGGGCGCAGATTGAGATGTGCGCACCGGCCCGCGCGAACGCCATTGCGGTGGCGAGCCCGATGCCGCGGCTGCCGCCGGTGACGACGGCGCGGCGGCCGGAGAGATCGAGCTTCATCTGCGCCTCCGAGGTCAGCGATTGGCGGAAAGACCAAGGCGCTGGCGCGCCACGATGCTCTCCATGATCTCGGTCGTGCCGCCGCCGATCGATTCGGTCATCGTCTGGCGCCAGTGCAGCGAGGTCGGTTCGTCCAGCACCATCGCCTCGATGCCGCCGAGCTCGATCGCGGCGCGCGCGATCGCCTGGATGGTGTTGACATGCGCCAGCTTGTTGGACGCCGCGATGCCGGAGGCGTCCCCCTCGTTGGTCAGCAGGCGCAGCACATGCGCCTCGGCCTGCAGCACCTGCACTGCGAGCTCATCGAAGCGGCGCCGGGCCGCGGGGTCGGCGAGTTTGCCATGAGCCTCCAGCCAGTCGCGGAGCACAAAATAGTCGCGCCGCACGCGACCGGGCGTGAAATGCACGTAGCGCTCGTCGGCGAGCGCCTCGGTGATGAGTCGCCACGCGCCGTTTTCCGGCCCGATGCGATGCGTCACCGGCACCTCGGCGTTCTCGAAGAAGATCTCCGTGACCATGTTGCCGCACATCAGCTTCAGCGGGCGGATGACGACGCCCGGCGCATGGGCGTCAACGATCAGAAGTGTCAGCCCCTTCTTGCCGGCAGAAGCCTCGCCAGTGCGGCACAGCAGCCAGAGATAGTCGACCGTGTGTGCCTTCGAGTTCCAGCACTTGTTGCCGTTGAGCACGTACCGGTCGCCGGAAAGCACCGCCTTGCATTGCAGGCTGCCGAGGTCGGAGCCCGCATTCGGCTCGCTGTAGGCCAGCGCGAAGGTTGCCTCGTGGCGGCGGATCGGGCCGAGCCAGCGCTCTTTCTGCGCGTCCGTACCGTGGCGGATGATGGTCTTGGCGACGACGCCGACGCCCTGCGGCGGCCGCGCGATGTTGCGGAAATGCGCCTCGTTCCACAACAGGAACTCCTGTAGCGGCGAGCGCCCGAGCCCGCCGGCCGAGACCGGCCAGGACAGCGCCAGCCAGTTGCGCGCGGCCAGCGCCTTGTAGAAGGCCTTGAGCGCCGGCGTCGTGTTGCTGACCACGAAGCCGTTGGTGTCGTCGAACGGGGCGAGCGTCTGCCTTACCTCGTCAAGGAAGTTGGCGTCCTCGCGCGACAGCGTCAGGTTCATCGGACGGCCTCCGCGCAGTTCCGGTCAAGGATGCCGAGCGACCCCGAGCCGAGCGCGGCCTGGGCGTCGACCGGCCGTTCCTGCGGGAATTGCGATGCGATCTGGCGAATCCGGCGCGATCGGCCAAAGACCGGTCCCGCCTCCAGGACGCCGAAGGCGCCGTAGGTCTGGTGGGCGGTGATCGCGGCCTGTTCTGCCGCCCGTGCCGCCGACCATCGCGCGGCGGTGACGAGGCACGCGTCGCCTGCGTCGAGATTTGCGGCCGCTGTCTCCACAAGAACCTTGGACGAATCGAGCGCCATGATGGCCCGCGCCAGCGGCGCGGCCACCGCCTGGAACTCGCCGATGGTCTTGCCGAACTGGACGCGCTGGGCGGCATGCGCGGAGGCGGCCTCGGTCAGCTCCAGCCCGGCGCCGACCAGCCAGCCCGAGATTGCGATGTCGTAGCGGTCGGCCCAGGTCGCGAACGGTCCGAGATCGCGTCCGGTCGACCCCGTCACACGCGCCCACGCCTCGCCGGCCAGCATGTCGACCGGTTCGGCGGAAGCGATGTCGAGGAGGACGGCCTTGCCGTCGGCGTTGGTAACATGAATCGCCGGCATGTCAGGAAACGGGACAAGCGGCAGGCGCCCGAGACAGGCGACGGTAGCGCCAGCGATAACCGGCTCCAGCAGGTCGGCCGGCGCGCAGGCCGCGAAGGTCAGCGTGTCGGCGACCGGGCCGCCGATGCCGCGCCGGCCGAGCGCCTCCATGCCGGCGACCGTCGCGGCGCAGGCGCTCTCGGCGAAAAGCTCGGGCAGTGAGAACAGGCCGAGATCTGCCAATCCTCTCCACAGCTCGCGAAAGGCGATGCCGGCCGGCAGCGACGCGCAATACCGCTGGACCGAATCCGCAACCGCGGCGACACTCTCGTCCTGCCTGAGACTGAGACCCATGGTTCCTCCGATCGTCGAGCTTAATAAGGGTACTTTTTATCCCGATCAACACTGAAATCGGCAGCGGCAGGCGTCGCACCGCGCCGCATATGCCCAATAGGGTCAGTAGTTTCAGCCGCCAGTGTGCACCAAAAGGCAAACTCCGTTGACGGCGGCATAAAAAAGTATACCCTATAGCCCTGCTTAGCGTTCAGGGAGGAACCGATGTCTGCAGATTCGAACAAGCAAGCGATTTCGGCCGCAATGCCGGGTCCTGACCGGATGCGCCGGCGGTTGCTGCTCTCATCGCTGGCGCTTGGCGCCGCTTTTGCTTTCGGTTCCACCAAGGCCTTTGCCGCCTTCCCGGAAAAGCCTGTGCGCATCGTCGTCCCGCTCGCGGCCGGCGGCCCGACGGACGTGCTCGCCCGCCTGATCGCCGAGGCGATGACGCCCATCCTCGGCCAGCAGGTGATCGTCGAGAACCGCACTGGTGCCAGTGGCCAGATCGCCGTCGACTATGTTTCTCGCGCCGATGCGGACGGCTACACGATCCTCATGGCGACGCTCGGCACCGTCATCCTGCCGCAGACCAATGCCGGCTTCGACGCAGCGACGCTCGACAAGCTGCAGCCGATCTCCAAGATCGAAGGGCGTGCCGTCTACCTGACCGCGGCGGCGAGCCTTCCGGCCAACAACATTGCCGAGCTGATCGCCTACGCCAAGGCAAACCCGGGCAAGGTGAAATACGCCGCGCAGGGCGCTTCCGACATCCTCGGCATCGGTCAGTTGAACAAGCTCGCCGGCACCGACATTCCCGTCGTGCGCTACCAGGGCGGCGCGCCTGCGCTGCAGGCGGTCGTGGCCGATCAGGTCCAGCTCACCATCGCGACGCCGGGTGCGGCGGCGCCTTTCGTCACATCGGGGCAGCTGAAGATCATCGCTGTGACCTCGCCGCAGCGGCTGCCGGATCTTCCGGACGTTCCGGCAATTGCCGAGGCAGTGCCGGGTTATGAGTTCATCAGCTGGACCGGGCTTGCCGCGCCGGCAGGCACGCCGAAGGAAGCGATCGACCGGATCGCAGCGGCGCTGAAGGAGGCGCTTGCAGCGCCTGCGATGATCGACCGGCTGAAACAGTTCGGAACGACGCCGAGCCCGGACGGGCCGGAGGCCTTCACGGCCTTCTTCCAGGCCGAGATCAAGCGCTGGGCCGAGGTCGCGAAGGCGGTCGGCTTCACGCCGCAATAGCCGAGCGGCTGAGCGGTCGCGGAAGGAGCCGGAGTCGCGGCTCCTTCCCCTCTTCTGCGCGCCGGCGCGACTTTGAAGTGTGGAGGCGACGATAAAGGGCAAGCAAGACTTTCTCTCCGGCCTGCTTTTCATCGCGATCGCGCTGGCCTTCATCGTCAACGGCCGCGGCCTGCCGCTGGGGACCGCGGTCAACATGGGGCCGGGCTACATACCGCTTGGCGCGGCGCTCATCCTTGCGGTGCTCGGGACGGTGTGCCTCGTGCGCGGTCTTGTCCACGCCGGCGCCGGCGTGGAGCCCGTTTCGTGGCGTCCCTTCCTGCTCGTGCCGCTGGCAGTGGTCGCCTTCGGCATATCCCTTGACTGGCTCGGGCTTGTCGCGGCGATCTTCCTGGCGGTCTTCGTGGGGCGTGCCGCCATCCCGCGCGCGCCGCTGCTGCCCACGCTGGCGCTGGCCGTCGGCCTGTCGGCCCTCTCGGTTGCGCTGTTCTACTACGGCTTCAAGCTCCCCGTGTCCGTATGGCCGCGCTTCCTGTGACCGCGGAGGCCTGAAATGGACGCGTTCCTGTCCAATCTGAGCCTCGGGCTGGCTACGGCCGCGCAGCCCTTCAACCTGCTGATGTGCTTCGTCGGCGCGCTGCTCGGCACCTTCGTCGGCGTGCTGCCTGGCATCGGGCCACTCGCCACCATGGCTATCCTGCTGCCGATCACCTTCTACCTGCCGCCCGATTCTGCGCTGATCATGCTGGCGGGCATCTACTACGGTGCCCAGTATGGGGGTTCGACCACGGCGATCCTGGCGCGCCTGCCCGGCGAGACATCGTCCATCGTCAGCACGCTCGACGGTTACCAGATGGCCATGAAGGGCCGTGCCGGGCCAGCGCTGGCGGTTGCCGCGCTGGCCTCGTTCTTCGCCGGCACCGTCGCCACGCTCATTGTGGCGCTGTTCGCTCCCGCACTGGCCAAGGTCGCGCTCTATTTCACCGACTACGACTATTTCTCGCTGATGGTGCTCGGCCTCGTCGGCGCCGTCGTCATGGCGCGCGGCTCGGTGGTGAAGGCCATTGCCATGATCTTCGTCGGCATCCTGCTCGGCTCGGTCGGCACCGACGTCAACACCGGCATCGGCCGCCACACGCTGGGTTTTCCGGAACTGCTCGACGGCATCAACTTCGTGCCGATCGCCATCGGCCTGTTCGGCCTCGCCGACCTGATGGCGAATCTGGAGAAGCCGCGCGAGCAGGCAAAGCTGAAAAGCACCGGCCTGCGCGCCCTGTGGCCCGACCGCAACGATTTCCGCAAGGGCGGCCCTGCCGCCGTGCGCGGCACGCTCGTGGGCTCGGCGCTGGGCATCCTGCCCGGCGGCGGCGCGGTGCTCGCCTCCTTCGCCTCCTATGCGGTCGAGCGACGGATTTCCTCGCATCCGGAGAAATTCGGCACGGGTGTCGTGGAAGGCCTCGCCGGCCCCGAGGCCGCCAACAACGCCGGAGCGCAGACGTCGTTCATCCCCATGCTGACGCTCGGCCTGCCGTCCAATGCCGTCATGGCGCTGATGATCGGCGCGATGATGCTGCAGGGCATCACGCCCGGGCCGCAGGTGATGACCGAGCGGCCGGCGCTGGTGTGGGGCATGATCGTCAGCATGTGGATCGGCAACCTCATGCTGGTCGTCATCAACCTGCCGCTCATCGGCCTGTGGGTTCAGCTCGTGCGGGTCCGATACGAATATCTGTTCGTGATGATCATCGTGTTCTGCTGCATCGGCGCGTTCGGCATCAACAACAGTGTTTTCGACGTCTTCGTCGCTGTCGCCTTCGGAGTCTTCGGCTACGTGCTCATCAAGCTCGACTGCGAGCCGGCGCCGTTGGCGCTGGGCCTTATCCTCGGCCCGATGATGGAAGAGAACCTGCGCCGCGGCATGCAGCTCTCCGATGGCGATCCCTCGGTGTTCTTCACCCGGCCGCTGAGCCTGACTTTCCTGCTGGTCGCCGCGGCGCTGCTTCTGGCGGTAGCGGCTCCTGCCATCAGGCGCGAGCGCAAGGAGGTCTTCAATGAAGCCGACTAGCGAGGCAGGGGCAGCGGCAGAAGGTTTGCTGTTCTCGTCGATCGCTCTGCGCGGGCTGGAGCTAGAGAACCGCATCGTCTACTCGCCGATGGGCCAGTACATGGCCAACCGCGACGGCTCCGCGACCGAGTGGCACAAGATCCATCTTGGCACGATGGCGCTGTCGGGCGTCGGCCTGGTCTTCACCGAGGCGGCTGCCGTCAGCGCGCTCGGCCGCGATGCGCCGACCTCGCTCGGCTTGTTCACCGACGCGCATGAAGAAGCGCTGGCCGGCGTGGTCGAGACCTGCCGCCGCTATGCCCCGGCGAAGCACGCGATCCAGCTCTGGCATGCCGGCCGCAAGGGTTCGATGGATATCCCCTGGCACGGCTGGCGGCAGCTGCCGCCGGAGGAAGGCGGCTGGCTGCTCTCCGCGCCGTCGCCGGTGGGCTTTCCGGGCAGGACAAATCCGCTGAAGGTGCTCGACAAGGACGATATTGGGGAGATCGTGCAGCAGTTTGCGCGATCGGCCACCCGCGCGGCGCGCGCCAGCTACGATCTGCTCGAGATCCATTGCGCCCATGGCTACCTGCTGCACTCCTTCCTGTCGCCGGTCAGCAACCGGCGGGAGGACGAGTTCGGAGGCTCGCGTGAGAACCGCATGCGTTTCCCGCTTGCTGTGTTCGAAGCCGCGCGCAAGGCGTGGCCGGCAGATCGCCCGATGGGCGTTCGCGTCTCGGCTACGGACTGGATCGACGGCGGCTGGGATATTGAGGATACAATCGCCTTCGCCACGCGCCTGAAGGCACTCGGCTGCGACTACGTCACGGCGTCCAGCGGCGGCAGCGATCCGTCGCAGAAAATCAGAATGTTTGCCGGCTATCAGGTCGATTTCGCCGCCGAGATTCGCCGCCGCGCGGACCTGCCGACCATGGCCGTCGGGCTCATCACCGACCCCGGCCATGCCGACTATGTCGTGCGCTCCGGCAAGGCCGACATGGTGGCGCTTGGCCGCGGCCTGCTGCGCGAACCGCGCTGGCCGTGGCATGCGGCGGAGATGCTTGGGGGCTCGATCCACCACCCGGACCAGTTCATGCGTGGCGGCAAGACGACGGTCTGGCAGTATTCGTCGGCCCTGAAGCGATAAACGCTAGGTCAGCCCAGCTGCGCCGCGCGCAGTTCATCGTCTGCGGGCTCTGCGTTGGGTTCCGCGAGCCACGGGCCGATGGCGTTGACGTGCTTGCCCATGCGGTAGCGCGCCAGCGCGCTGTCGCCGCTGATGATGGCTTCGGCGATCTTCGCGTGCACCTGGTTCATCCGAACGGCGGCATCGCGGCGCTTCTCTTCGGGGATGATGCGCTCCTCCGAAAGGTCGACCAGGCAGCGCACGAACAGGTAGATGGCCGGATTGTGCGCCATCTCGGCGACCTTGAGGTGGAACTCCTTGGCCGCCCACGGCGACAGCGACGCGCGCTCGACCTCGTTCTCGATCAGCCGGCGCAGCTGCAGACGCTCCTCGTCGGTGGCTCGCTGGGCGGCAAGCTCGCTGGCGAAGCTCTCTATGTTGCTGCGGATTTCCAGCAGCTGGCTGCCGCGTACCTTGGCGAAGGAAAGGTAGACCGACATGGCGCGTGCCACGGCTTCCGGGTCCGGCTCGCCGACCACCAGTCCCCCGCCCGGCCCCGGCCGCATGCGGCCGACCATATGGTGCTCGATCAGCCGCACCGCCTCGCGGAACACCGCGCGGCTGACGCCGTATTTCTGCACCAGCGCGGCCTCGGAGCCGATCACCTTGCCGACCGGCCAGCCCATGGCTGCGATGTCGCGCTCGATCTGGGCTGCGACCTGCTCCGCTCGCTTGCGTTCGGCCCCGGCCATGTAAGCTTCTCCACCTCGCTTCGGCTGAAGTCGGTATGCGTTACCGACCGCGAAGACAACTCCCAAAACCGGCTCAGCCCCGCTTCATGCCCCGCTGCGTGAGGTTTACCGCCACCATCAGCGCCACCGTCACCAGCACGAATACAACGGACACGGCCGCGATGACCGGCGTGAGATTGAAATCGACGTCCTCGAAGATCTTGCGGGTGATGGTCTTGTTGTCGACGCCCGAGATGAAGAACGACACGACGGTCTCGTCGAAAGAGGTGAGGAAGGCGAACAGCGCCCCCGCCGCGACGCCCGGCAGGATCAGCGGAAGCGTCACCTCCCACAGCGCGCGCCAGCGCGACGCCCCGCAGTTCAGAGCCGCCATCTCCAGCGACGGATCGACGCCGGCCAGCGCCGCCGAGGTCATCAGCACCACATAGGGCACCGCCAGCACGCAATGCGCCGCCACGAAGCCAGCAGTCGTTCCGACCAGTCCGAGCGGGGCAAACTGGAAATAGAGCGCCAGTGCCACCACCACATGCGGTGTGATGAGTGGCGCCAGCACGATGACGCCGAGCAGGCGGCGGCCGGGGAAGCTGCCGCGCGCCATGGCGATCGAGGCGGCCGTGCCTATTGCCGTCGAGAACACGGCAGTCAGCAGCGCGATCTTCAGCGAGAAGAAGGTCGCCGCCCGCCATTCAGGGTCGTTGAAATAGGCACCGTACCAGTCGAGCGTCAGGTTGCGCGGCGGGAAGCGGATATAGGGGTCGCCGCCGAGCGAGATGGGAAACACCAGCAGCGTCGGCAGAAGCAGGTAGAACAGGATCAGCGCGCAGCAAGCGGCAAAAGCGATCCTGAATGCACGGGTGCCGAGGGCGTCAGGCATGCAACGACAGCCTGTCGACGTTGAGCAGGCGGCGGAACACGATCGCAATGCCGAGCGTCAGCACCAGCAGCACGGTCGAGATCGAGGCCGCGAACGGCCAGTTCAAGAGCTCGAAGGCCTGCTGGGTGATGAGGGTGGAGATCATCAGCGTGCGCGGGCCGCCGACCAGCGCCGGCGTGATGTAGAAACCGAGCGCGATGATGAACACCATCAGGCACCCGGCCATGACGCCGGGCAGGCTGAGCGGCAGGATGACGCTTGTGAAAACGCGCAGATGCGAGGCGCCGAGGCCACGGGCAGCGCGCGGCAGCTCCTCGGGAATGGCGCGCAGCGAGGACTGGATCGGCAGGATCATAAACGGCATCAGCACATGCGTCATCGCCAGCACGACCGCGCCGAACGTGTAGAGCAAGGTAAGCGGCTGGTCGACGATGCCGAGCGAGGCGAGTGTGGTGTTGAGCACGCCGCGCCGCTGCAGGATGATGATCCAGGCATAGCTGCGCACCAGCACCGGCGTCCACAGCGGGATGAGCACGCAAGCCGCGACGATCCAGGCCCAGCGCCCCCGCAGCTTCGCCATCATCCAGGCGATTGGATAACCGAGTAGCAGCGTGACGGCCGTGACGATCAGCGCGGTCAGGATGGTTTCGCCCAGCACTTCCAGATAGAGCTCGGTGGCGAACAGCCGGGCGTAGTGTTCCAGCGTGAAGCCGGGGTCGAACAGGCTGACCGACAGGAAGGCGACGAGCGGCCATACGAAGGCGGCGATCATCAGCGCCGCCAGCGGCAGCGCCATCAGCGCAGCCGTGCTCCGCGACAGGCCGCCGCGCATGCTCATGCCGCACCGGCGGGAAAGACGAACACGTCGCGCGGCGCGGCCGACAAGCTGATCGCCTCGCCGCGGGCGAGACTTGCCTCGCGGTCGTTGGGTGCCACGGTGGCGCGCAGTTCCTGGCCGTCTTGCATGGTTGCGTATACGGTCACGTTGCTGCCGTTGAATATCGTCTGGCGGATGCCGGCCTGCCAGCCGTCCGATGCCGCACCGGCGCGCACCGCGATGCGCTCGGGCCGTATGCCGACGTGCACCTTCTGGCCGCGCGAGAAGGTCGCGCCCGGAACCGGCGTTCCGGTCAGCGGGCCGAAGCCGGAAGCGAGCTTGATGCCGCCGGATTCCAGCTCCTCGACCTTTGCGTCGAACAGATTGATCTCGCCGATGAAGTCGCCGACGAAGGCGCTTGCCGGCGCGTCATAGAGCTCGCGCGGCGTTGCCAACTGCTCGATACGGCCGGCGTTGATGATCGCCACGCGGTCCGACATCGCCAGCGCCTCTTCCTGGTCGTGCGTGACGTAGATCACGGTCGCGCCGAGCCGGCCCTGAAGCTCCTTGAGCTCTACCTGCATGTGCTTGCGCAGCTTGCGGTCGAGTGCACCGAGCGGTTCGTCCATGAGCAATATGCCGGGCTCGAACACGATGGCGCGCGCCAGCGCGACGCGCTGCTGCTGGCCGCCCGAGAGTTGCGCCGGCATGCGGTCGAGATAGCCGGTAAGTTCGACCGTCTCCAGCGCCGCCCTCACGCGTGCCTCGCGGTCGGCCTTCGCCACGCCGCGCATGCGCAGCGGGAAAGCGACATTCTGGGCAACGCTCATGTGCGGGAACAGGGCATAGCGCTGGAACACCATGCCGATGTCGCGCTTGTTGGGCGGCACGCGGCTGATGTCGCGGTCGCGCATCCGTATCTCGCCACCATCGGCCACCTCGAAGCCGGCGAGCAGCATCAGCAGCGTCGTCTTGCCCGAACCCGACGGACCGAGCAGCGACATGAACTCGCCCGCCGACACGTCGAGCGATACGCCGTCCGTGGCGACAACGCTGCCGTAGCGCTTCACGAGGCTGCGGATCGAAAGAGCGGCGGAATCGCCGCCCTGATTTTTGTGCGGGGTCATCATGGGCTTCGCGAGCGGCAGGTCGCGGCGGCGCCTATTGCGCGATCCACATCTTCCAGCGCTCCATGATCGCCACGCGGTTTTCCGCGATCCATTTGTAGTCCGGCACCACCAACGAAGCGAGGTTCTCCGGCGAGGTGATCGCTGCGGCGCGCTCCTCCGGCGTGAGCAGATCCATCGCCGCCTTGTTCATCGTGTCGTTGAAGTTCTCGCGACGGAAGGCGACATGCGCCTCCGGGCTCTTCATGAAATAGTCGATAAGCTTCAGCGCGTTGTCGCCGTTGGGCGCGTTCTTGGCCACCATCCAGTAGCCGTTGGCGCGGATCGAACCGGGGATAACGGCCTTCACCGGCGCGCCTTCCTTCTCCAGCATGAAGGCGCGTCCCGACCACAGCACGCCGGCGACGACCTCACCACTGCGGAACATCTGCTGGCTCTGGTCGCCCGACTTCCACCACACCGCGACGTTCGGCTTGATCTTGTCGAGCTTGGCGAAGGCGCGGTCGAGATCGAGCGGGTAGAGCTTGTCGGCGGGCACGCCGTCGGCGAGCAGCGCGATGGCCAGCATGTCCCACGGCGTGCCGCTGTCCATCAGGCCGCGCGGTCCGGGAAATTTTTCCGTGTCGAACAAATCGGCCCAGCTCTGCGGCCCGCCGTTCGGGAACTCCTCGGTGCTGTAGGTCAGCGTGCCGTTGGAGCCGACCACGCGCACCACGCCATAATCGCGGCAGGTGTCGGGAAGCGCCATCTCGGCGGTAATCGGCAGCTTTGAGCAGTCGATTTCCGCGACGATGTCGCGGCGTGCCAGGAGATCGGCGTCGAGGCCCGAAAGCAGATCCCATTCGACCTTGCCGACCTGAGCCATGGCCGCGAGCTTGGCCCACGCCTCGGCCGTGGACGAACTCACCTGCTTGACCGTTATGCCGGTCTCTTCGGTGAACGGCTTGAAAAACAGCCGGTCAAGCAGCGCGCCGTAGGCGCCGCCGGTGGTCACGACAACGACCTCGTTGCTCTGCGCCTGTGCCGGCGCCGAAAGCGCGATGGTCGCCGCGACGGCCGCCCCGGCAAGCTTCGATACGATTCCTGTGATTCCGCGCATGCTCGGTTCCTCCCAGTGCTGCGTCTCAATCAGTATACCGAATTAGAGCGAACCATCAACCGGCATCGGCCGTGCGTCGCGACAACACTTCCGTGAGGATCGGCGCGCCGACGGCGAGCGAATGGATGCCGATGCCGCTGGCGAGGTAGATCGTCTCGGCGATCTCCTCTCCGTCGGCGCCGAGCGTCAGCGCTTCGCGGACGTGGCGTCGGATGCCGTCGGCGTTGAGCACCGCGGGGGAGGCGTGGCAGGCCAATGCGATCAGCGCCCGCTCCTTCGGCGGCAGCGTACCGCCCCGCCACGGATGCGCGATCATGTCGACGAGCGCTTCGGCGCAGCGGGGCACGAGATCGGCGGCCGCCATCAGCCAGGCGGGAGGCTCGGAAGAGACGGGCGCGAACTTCGCTGCCAGCGCGTCGCTGGCGGAGCCTTTCAGCGGCTGGCCGCGCGCGGCAAGCTCCTCGGCTAGAATTGGCAATGCCGTCGCCGGAGTCAGCTCGGTGAGGCTGGCTGCGATCTCCAGCGTCTCGATCACCTGTTCCGGCGTTGCGCCCAGCTTCATCGCCAGCTCGGCGTGGGTGCCTATGCCCTTCGGGTAGAGATGGCTGGGAGCGGCGTCGATGGCGACGTAGATCAGCTGCGTCAGCCGCATCGAGATACGGCCGCTGTCGTTCGGCGCGCAGACGAAGGCCAGGTAGCGCTCGACCCAGTCGGGATCGAGCTCGATCATCGCTTCCTGGAAGGGTCCGATATAGCCGCGCAGCTTGAGCACGCGCGTCCGCATTTCCTTGCGGCGGTCTTCCATCCCGGTTCTCCCGAAATCGTTCTATTCCGCGCCGAATTTCGGCTTTCGCTTCTCCATGAAGGCGTGCGCTGCCTCGCTGTGGTCAGGCCCGAAGAAGGTCTCGGTTTCCAGCGCCAGATGCGAGTCGATCAGCAGGTCGAGCTGCGCACGCAGCAGCATGTTGATGGCGATCTTGGTGCCGGAGATCGCCTGCCGCGAGCCGTTGACCAGCCGCTCGGCCATGCCGAACACCTTGGTGTCGAGCTCTTCCTTCGTGCAGGACTCGGTCACCAGCCCGTACTCGGCCGCCTGCTTGCCGGTCATGGAATCGCCGGTGAGCAGGAAGTGGCGCGCCTTGGCGTAGCCCATCAGCAGCGGCCACAGCAGCGCACCGCCGTCGCCGGCCGCCAGCCCCATGCGCACATGCGTGTCGGCTATCTTGGCGTCCTCGAGCATGTAGGAAAGGTCGCCGGCGATCGCGAGCGTGGCGCCCAGCCCCATCGCGTGGCCGTTGACGCGGGTGATCAACGGCTTTTCCAGGCGCAGGAAGCCGCGCAGGATCTGCCGCGCCTCTTCGATGCCCTGATACCACTCGCCGGTGCGCCGCTCCTCGATGCGCCGCACCATGTTCTTGATGTTGCCGCCGGCCGAAAAGGCGTCGCCGGCCCCGGTCAGCACCACGACCGACGTCTCCGTGTCGCGGTTGATGTCGGGAAACAGCCGCCCGAGCTCCGTGTGGATGGTCGGCGTCATATGGTTCGTCGGCGGGTTGTCGATATAGACGATAAGGATGCGTCCACGCCGTTCGAACTTGAGGCCGCTATAGGATTCGTACACGCCGCTCGCTCCGCTCACTTCCTAATCAGGATACTTGTTAAGGCCGAAGCCGGCCCTTCGTCAATGCGTGGCAGGCAGCCCGATGCCGTAGACCTCCGCCGCCGTGCCGCTCAGCAACCGAGCCCGTTCGTCCGGTGAAAGCCCGGCGGCGAGCTTCTTGTAGGCGTTCCATAGCACCGGATAGGAGAACGACGCCTTGTCCATCGGGAAATTGCTCTCGAACATGATCCGGCGCGGTCCGAAAGTCCCGATTGCCGCATCGAACCACGGCCGCCACGCGGCCGTCAGGTCGTCGGAGGACGGCGGCACGACAAACCGGTCGAAGCCCGAACCGCTGAAGCGCATGCCGAGTCCGCCGAACTTCAGCGACACATTCGAATGCTCGCCCAGCCGCGCCGCTTGCGCGCGCCACTCGGCGAAGACCGCTTCGCGCTTGCCCGCGAAGCGGCCGATGGCCAGCGGCGTGCCGACATGGTTGATGACGATGCGCAGGTCCGGAAACAAGCGCGCCAGCGCCACCACTTCCGGCAGTTGCGTGTGATAGCAGAAGACGTCGAGACTGAGCCCCATCTGCGACAGGAGCGCCGCGACCTCGGCGGCATGCGGCGTGGCCAGCATGCCCGTCCGCGTGTGCACTTTGTGGATAGCCGGGTCTTCATCCCAGTGGGTCAGGTCGCGGACGCCGCGGAAACGGCCGCGCCCAGCCTGCACATGAGCTTCGAGCACCGGCTTCGCGGCGGCGCCGAGCATCAGGCTGATCGGCCCGACGATCGCCGCGTTGAGCCCGCCATAGCCGGTTTGCGCGGCTTTCTCCGCCGCCGCGACGGCAAATTCCGTCTCGCCCACCTGGCGGAGTTCCTCGGGCCCTGAGGTCCGCAGCCCGGTGCCGGCCTGCACATAGACCGTGGCGACGACATTGTGTCCGCTACGGACATCCTCGATCATGTCGGGCACGAGGTAGCGCGAGCCGGGATGGTCCCAGAGGTGATGATGGCCGTCGATGATCGGCAGTTCGGGCGCGATGATCGGCTCCTGCCGCAGCGCCAGCCATTCCGGCCGCAACGCGTGCAGGCTGGTCGCCGCGTTCAGGCCGCTCTCGGCTGTCTTCGACGTCGGCACGTATCCTCCCGTCGCCGCATGGCGCCACTCTAAAATAGTATACTGTATTTGGAACCTGTCAACGAGGCTGCGCTGCGATCATAGGCACAGGGGAGCAGCGTAACTGCAGTTGACAACCGCAACGGCCTGTAAAAAGGATACTATATAAACCGGGCAGCAGCTTGCCCGACGGCATCGAGGGGGAGGTGCATGAAGACGGGTATCGAGGGCCGGCTCGCGGTAGTGACCGGGGCTGCCAACGGCATTGGCGAGGCGATCTGCCATGCGCTTGCGGTCGAAGGCGTGCGCGTGGTGCTGCTCGATCGCGACGCGCCGAGACTCGAAATCGTATCCGCCGCGATCGGCGGGCGGGCCGCCGCCAGCCATGCGCTCGACCTGACCGACCGTGTCGCCGTGCGCGGCGTGTTCGCCGATATCGCCGCCGGCCTCGGCCCGGTCGACATCCTTGTCAACAACGTGGGCCAGGCGCCGCGCGAGCGCGCGCAGGAGTTTTCCGAGGCCGACCCGGCGCTGTGGGACTTCATCATCGACGTCTCGCTGAAGACGACCCTGTTCTGCTCGCAGCAGGTGGTACCCGCCATGCGCGAGCGCCGCTGGGGCAAGATCGTCAACATTTCGTCGGAAGCGCCGTTCACCGGCGGCGTGCGCTCGCCCGAATACACGGCCGCCAAGTCCGGCGTCATCGGCTTCACGCGCAGTCTGGCGCGCCAGCTCGCGCCCTTCTCGGTCAACGTCAATTCGGTCGGCCCCGGCCCGACCATGACGGCGGCGATGGAGTCGTTCCAGCCGGCGCAACTGGACAGGATCAAGGCCGCGGTGCCGATGGGCCGGCTTGCCGCACCCGCCGAGATCGCCGACGCCGTGTGCTTCCTCGCCAGCGAGCGCGCCAGCTACATCACCGGCCAGACCTTGCTGGTCAACGGCGGAGGGGTATTCCATTGAGCGCCGAAAGCAGGACCGACCGCGAGAAGCAGGTGCGCACCGCTATCGAGGCGCTCGATCTCGACCGCACCCGCGCCATGGAGAACGGCGATGTCGCGCGGCTGGAGCAGATATTCGCGCCGGAGTTCACCTACATCCACCGCAACGGGCTGAGCGAGGGGCGCGAGCCCTATCTCGAGCGGCTGCGCAAGCGCGAGGTGTCCTACGGCCCCACGGTTCGCGAGGACGTCGAGTTGCGCGTCTACGGGGGTGCTGCGGTGATGACCGGCCGCTTCCGCATGCAGATTATCTTTGCTGACGGACGCGAGTCGATGTCGCTCGACAATCGCTTTCTCGCGACCTGGGTCGATTTCGGCGATGCGTGGCGGCTGGTGGCGTGGAGTTCCACCGGCATTCCGGCGCTGTAGCTTCTGGCGATTAAATAGGGATACTTTATTAGGAAGGCGCCTTGCCGATTTCGCTGCACAATGTTAGCGATACGGCAAAAGGGTATAATGATCCCGCATATTGGGAATTGCACGACATGGATTTCCGCTGGACAGACGAGCAGGTCGCCTTCAGGCAGCGGCTGCGAGATATTCTCGCCGCCGCGCTGCCGGCCGACTGGGGTGAGAAGTCCCGCTACGACACCAGTTCGTCCTATGTCTCGCAGTTCTCCCGCACCTTCTGCCCCATGCTGGCCCGCGAGGGTCTGCTGATCCCGCACTGGCCGGTGGAGCTCGGCGGCGGCGGCATGGACCCGTTCCACCATTGGATCCTCGGCGAGGAGATGTTCTATTTCGGTGAGCCGCGCTCCTACCAGTACATGAACGTGAACTGGGTCGGCCCGGCGATCCTGCAATACGGCACCGAGGCGCAGAAGCGAGAGCACATCGGCCGCATCGCCAGCGGCGAGTACATCTGGTGTCAGGGCTTCTCCGAGCCTTCGGCCGGATCCGACCTCGCCGCGTTGACGACCCGCGCGGAGCGGCGCGGCGACGGCTACGTCATCAACGGCTCGAAGATATGGACGTCGGGCGCCAGCCTAGCCGACTACTGCTTCATGCTGGCCCGCACCGGCGGTCCCGGCACGCACGGCATCTCGGTATTCCTCCTGCCGACCAGGATGCCGGGCATCGACATCCGCGTCGTGCCAAGCTTCATGGGCCAGCACTCGTTCCACGAAGTGTTCTTCAATGACGTGTTCGTACCCGACGAGATGCTGCTCGGCGAGCAGGACAAGGGCTGGAGCATCGTGCGCTCGGTGCTGCACAACGAGCGTATCGGTCAGCCGCGCTACGTGCTGTCGATGCGCGTGCTCGACCACGCCATGAATCTTCTGATCGAGCGCGGCGAGGACAGCAATCTCGCCCGTTCGCGCGCCGCGCAGGCCCGTGCCGGCCTCGACTCGGCCCGCTGGCTGGCAATGGGCGTCATCGACCGCCGTGCGAAGAAGGAGCCGGTGGACACCTCGACCAACATCGCCCGCTACGCGCTGGTGACCGCCGACCGGCTGGTCGCCGATTTCCTCTGCGACTTCCTGCACGACGACGTGGTTGCCGATATCGACCCGCTGATCTCGGTTGGCTTCCGCCGCACCGGCTCGACCGGGCTGGCCGCCGGCTCGGCCGAGATCCAACTCAACCTCATCTCCAAGCATCATCTGCTCCTCCCGGCGGTGGCCTGACCCATGGATCTCGAACTCAGCCCAGACCAGAAGGAACTGCAGGCGGCTATCCAGCGCATCGCCGCGCCGTTCGCCGCTGCACCAGCCGGCGACAGCTCGCACTGGCTCGACGGCATGCCGCTCTACGAAGAACTGGACAGCGCCGGCTTCCTGCGTGCGACCGCGATGGAGGAGTACGGGCCGCTCGGCGGCGTGCTGCTGCTGGAGACCGCGAGCGGGCTGCCCTGGTCGGTCGGCACTGGCGGCGCCGCGCTGGTCGCGCCGCTGGCGACAGGTGAAGACCTGCCCGGACCCGTCGCAATCGCCTTCGACGGGCGCGGCGACGTCGTGCGGCACCTGCCGGTGGCGCGGACGTTGCTGGTCGTCGGCGACGACGAGGTGCGCGCGCTCGATCTCGCCGGCGCGCAGGTCACGCCACTGAAGACGATCTTCGCCGATCCGTTCGGTTCGATCTCGCAGCACGAGATGATGAAGGGCAGGGTGCTGGCGAACGTGCGCCCCGCCGACGTGCTGAAGTGGTGGAGCGTAGCGGTCGCCGTCGAGATCGGCGGGGCCGCCGATGCCGCGCTGGCCCGCACGGTGGAATACGTCAAGATTCGACGCCAGTTCGGCAAGCCAATCGGCGGCTATCAGGCGATCCAGCACCGGCTGGCCGAATGTCAGGTGCTGGTCAGCGCCACCCGCATGCTGGCGCGACGGGCAGCGGTCACCGGCGACGCGACCGCAGCCGCTCTGGCTGCGAGCTATGCGGAAGCCGCCGCCGGGCGCGTCACCTACGACACCCAGCAGTTCCACGGCGCGTCGGGCCTGACGCGCGAGATCGAGTTGCACTTCTTCACCTATCGCCTGCGCAGCCTGCAGGGCGAACTGGCCGGCATCGGCGCGTCCTCGCTGCGCGCCGCCGACATGCGCTGGCCGCGGCGTTCCGAGGGTGGCGAGGCGAGGGCGGAAAAGCGCCGCGTCGCATGAAGCGCGTCGCGGTCTACGGTGCCGGCGCCGTGGGCGGCTTCCTCGCCTGGCATCTGGCGCGCGCGGGCCATGCCGTATCTGTCATCGCCCGCGGGCCACATCTTCAGGCGATTCGTGCGAACGGCCTCGTGCTGGAGCCGCATGGCGGCAAGGCGCAGAGCCTGCACGTCGCAGCCAGCGACGATCCGGCGTCGCTTGGCGTCCAGGATATCGTGCTCGTTACGCTCAAGCATCCCGGCCTCGCCGGCGCCGTCGACGGGCTGAAGCGTATCGCCGGGCCGGACACAGTCTTCGTCTTCGCCACCAACGGCATTCCGTGGTGGGCCGAGGCCGGTCTCGATTTCCTCGACCCGGCAGGGCGGCTGGCTGCGGCGGTCGCGCCGGAGAGGCGCGTCGGCTGCGTGGTCAAGGCGTCGCTGGAGGTCCGTGCGCCGGGAGTGGTGGCGATGGACACCGATTCCGCGCGCTTCATCCTCGGCCCGGGGCACGATGCGGCGGCCGGGGCCGCCAGCGCCGCCGTTGCCGTGCTCGGAGGAGCCGGCATCGAAACGGCGCAGGCCGACGATCTCCTCCCCGCCGTGTGGGACAAGCTGATGCTGAATGTCGGCTTCGGGCTTCCTGCGGCGCTCCTCGACCTGCCGGTCGGCACGGTGGGGCGGCAGCCGGAGATGTTGCAGCTGCGCCGAGGGCTGATGGCTGAAATCCGCGCGATTGCGCAATCGCGTGGCGTGGCGACCACCCTGCCGGAGGAGATTGCGGCCGACCGCACCATTCTTGCCTCGCCACACCTGCCGTCGCTGCTGCAGGATCTGCGAAAGGGCCGCGTGGCGGAGATCGACGCGCTGGTGACAGCTCCCGTCCGGCTCGCCCGTTTCGGCGGTGTCCCCGCGCCCGTGCTCGAGACGCTGGGCGCGATGCTGACCGCCAGGGCGCGGGCGCTCGGCTGCTACGACGGAGGCGGTACAGATGGCTGACACCGTGGTCAGGCTCGCGCGGCGGCCCGCCGGCGCCATTATGCCAGAGGATTTTGTCCTTGCGCCGGTCGACGTCGGGCCGCTTGCCGAGGGCGACGTGCTGGTGCGTCCCGCCTTTATCTCATTGGACCCCTACCTCTCCATACAGGTCTACGGTCGTCCCGTGCGCGGCGTCGCCTTCGCGCCCGGTCAGGCCATGCTGAGCCGCATGGTCGGCCGCGTGGTGGAGAGTCGTCATGCATCGCTGCGCGAGGGCGATCTGGTGCTCGGCATGGGTCCGTGGCAGTCGCGCTTCGTGGTCGCCGGGTCGGCGCTCGAAAGGCTTGAAATCCAACTCGACCGGCCGGAGCTGCATCTGAGCGTGCTCGGCTCTTCGGGCATCACCGGTTGGCTCGGCTTGCATCGCATCGCCCGCATTCAGCCCGGCGAGACGCTGATCGTCAGCGGCGCCACAGGAACCATCGGCAGCATCGTCGGCCAGCTGGCGAAGCGGCATGGCTGCCGCGTGATCGGCATCGCCGGCGGGCCGCAGAAATGCGCCCATGCGCGCGAGAAGCTCGGATTCGACACCTGTCTGGACCATCGCGACCCGGCCTTCGCTGAACGGCTGCGCGGGACCGAGGCGCAGGTCTATTTCGAGAATGTCGGCGGCGCCGTTCTCGACGCGGTGCTGCCGGGTCTCGCCGAGCACGCCCGCATCGCGCTCTGCGGCATGGTCGCCCACTACGATACGGCGCGGGAGCACCGGTTCCACAACCTGCATCTGCTGCTCGAAAAGGCCATCGACGTGAAACCGTACCGGGTTTCCGAACATGCGGGGCACCACGCGGCGGCGATGGCCGATCTCGCCGCAGGCGTGAGCGCCGGTGACGTGATGTGCGATCACACGATCTCGCGCGGATTGGACTCGGCAGGTTCTGCCTTCGTGTCGATGCTCGCCGGCAAGTCGCTCGGCAAGTCGCTGGTGAAGCTCGATGAATAGCATCGACGACACCAAGCCGATCATCGGCCCGGTAACGCAACTCGGCTTCGTCGTGCGAGACATCGAAGCGACGCTGGACCATTGGGTCCAAGTCATGGGCGTGCGGCCCTTCCTCTTCTGCACCGAGGGTTCGGGCCGCGACCCGTTGCCGACGCTCTATCGCGGCACGGAGGTCAAGGTACAGACTCGGCTCGCCTTCGGCTTTGTCGGCGACGTCCAGATCGAGCTGATCGAGCAGGTCAACGATGCTCCTTCGCCCTACCGCACCTTCATCGACGCCGGGCATGAAGGGCTGCAGCATCTCGGTTACTGGGTAGAGGACCACGAGGCATCATGCCGGCGTGTCGAGGCCGCCGGCTACGTTGCCGAATATCTGATCCAGGGACCGAACCGGCCACGGCCGGTCGTCTACTACCGTTCGCCGTCGCTGCTCGGACCGATGCTGGAACTGGTGCCGCCGGAGCTTAGGCGCAACCGGCAGGCGGTTCTGGAGATGGCGCGCAACTGGTCCGGTGGCGATCCGCTGGTGCGCTACGCCACCTATGGCGAGTTCCTGCACGAGGCGGGCGCGGGTTGACGGCGACGTTTCAGGGGGAGTTTGCAATGGGCGTGCTGGACGGCAAGGCGGCGGTCATCACCGGCGCGGGCGGCGGGCTGGGCGAGGCCTACGCGGTGTACGTCGCGTCGCTGGGTGCAGCGGTCGTCGTCAACGACATCGACGCCGCGGCGGCCGACCGGACCGCTGCGCGGATCACGGAGGCCGGCGGCTGGGCAATTGCCGTAGCCGGCGACGTATCGCGCTGGGACTTCGCCGAGGAGCTTGTCGAATGCTGCATTTCGGCGTTCGGCCTTATCACCGGCATCGTCAACAATGCCGGGCTGCTGCGCCCTGCGACGATGGCCGACGCAACCGAGCAGGATTTCCGTGCCATCCTCGGTGTCAACGTGATGGGTACTGCGGCCTGCGCGCAGGCGGCGGCGCGACGCATGCTGGAATCCGGCCGGGGTGGCTCGATCGTCAATGTCACCTCGGGCTCGCATGCCGGCGACATCGGTCTCGGTGCCTATGCGGCGACCAAGGGCGCCATCGCTTCGCTGACCTACAGCTGGGCGATGGAACTACGCGGCACCGGGGTGCGCATGAACGCGCTTTCGCCGCGCGGACTGACCGGCATGAGCGGCCAGAACGCCGGCCAGCGCGACGAGCAACTGAAGCACCGCCCGGTGAATGCCGGTGCGATCCCCGCCGCTGAGGTGAACGCTCCGGTCGTCGGCTATCTGCTTTCTGACCTGTCTAGGGACATCCACGGCCAGGTGGTTCGAATCTCAGGCGACAAGCTGGCTTTCCTCAGCCATCCGAAGGTCGCGCAGCCCGTCTTGACGGGCGAATGGACGTTTGACGCTGTCGCAGTTGCCTTCCGGGATATTCTGGGGTCGCGGCAGCACGTGCTCGGACTCGCCACCGAGCCTGCCTCGGGCACCTAGCATCTGACGAAATCCTCCGGCGCGGGGCCTGTCTCGGGCCGCTTTACGCACCGACGATCCTCTTCGCGCAACCGTTGCCTCGCTTGCGCGTTGGAATGACGTTTCGCGGCCTGACCTGCCGCGGCGACGCTTTTTTCCCTTTCGCTGGGGAAGTTGGTCGCGGCTATGCCGCTAAATTCTATCGGAGAGCTAGACTAAACCTGTCATCAAACAGGAGGCAGACATGCTCTTCAACCGCAGAACACTGGTCCTCACCGCAGCCCTGGCTGCGGCGGCGCCATTCTCGGCTTCTATGCCTGCTTTCGCGCAGGATACGCTGAATAACGTCTCCTACGACCCGACCCGCGAGCTCTATCGCGAGTATTCTGAACACTTCAACAAGGTATGGCAGGCGAAGACCGGCCGCACCGTGGTGGTGAGCAACAGCCATGGCGGCTCGGGCGCGCAGGTGCGCGCCGTGGTCGAAGGCCTGCCGGCCGATGTGGTGACCTTCCCGCTCGAAGGCGACATCCTCGGCATCGAGGCGGCAGGATTGATCCAGCCGGGCTGGCAGAGCGAATTCCCGGCGGAGTCCTCGCCCTATACGTCGACGATCGTGTTCCTGGTGCGCGCCGGCAATCCCAAGGGCATCAAGGACTGGAACGATCTGATCAAGGACGGCGTCGAGGTCATCACCCCGAACCCCAAGACTTCGGGCGGCGCCCGCTACAACTACCTCGCCGCATGGGCCTACGAGCTGGAACGTTCCGGCGGTGACGCCCAGAAGGCGCAGGATTTTGTGGCGGAACTCTACCGCCACGTGCCGGTGCTCGACACCGGTGCCCGCGGGTCCACCAACACCTTCGTCCAGAACAAGGTCGGCGACGTGCTGCTCGCCTGGGAGAACGAGGCGCTGCTCTCGCTCAAGGAGTTCGGCGCGGGCGAGTACGAGATCATCGTGCCGTCGCTCTCGGTCCTCGCCGAGGTGAAGGTCGCGGTCGTCGACAAGAATGTCGACGCGAAGGGCACGCGCGAGATCGCGACGGCGTTCCTCAACGAGCTCTATACGCCGGAAGCGCAGAAGATCTTCGCGCGCAACTTCTATCGCCCGCTGCATCCCGACCAGGTCGATCCGGCCGAGCTCGCGAACTTCAAGGACGTGAAGCTCATCACCGTCGGCGAGGTTTTCGGCGGCTGGGCAAAGGCGCAGCCGGAGCACTTCGGTGAGGGCGGCATCTTCGACCAGATCTATTCCAAGGACTGATCGCTGTAACAGCTGACCATCGGCGGGCCACGGGAACCACGACCCCGCGACCCGCCGCTTCCCCGTCCAATCGGAACCGGCTCATGGCGCGTTTCAGGTTCAGACAGCCAAGCATCGTCCCGGGCTTCGGCCTGACGTTTGGCTTCACCGTTTTCTACCTGTCGTTGATCGTGCTCATCCCGATCGCCGGCCTGTTCATCAAGACGTTCGAGCTGGACTGGGCCTCGTTCCAGCGCATCGTCACCGGACCGCGCTTTCTTGCCGCCCTGCGGCTCTCCTTCGGCGCCTCGCTACTGGCGGCGCTGTTCAACGTCGTCGTCGGCGTGCTGATCGCCTGGGTTCTGGTGCGCTACCGCTTCTTTGCCCGCAAGCTGCTCGATGCGATCATCGACCTGCCCTTCGCGCTGCCGACGGCGGTGGCCGGCATCGCTCTGACCTCGCTGTACGTGCCGTCCGGCTGGATAGGCCAGCTGTTTTCGCCCTACGGCATCACCATCGCCTACACTCCGGTCGGAATCTGGATCGCCCTGGTCTTCATCGGCCTGCCTTTCGTGGTGCGCACGGTTCAGCCGGTGCTGGAGGACTTCAACCGCGAGGTCGAGGAAGCCGCAGCGACGCTCGGCGCGCCGCGCCGCACGACGATCCTGCGTGTGGTCGCGCCGCCGCTGATACCGGCCGTGCTCACCGGCTTCTCGCTCGCCTTCGCGCGCGCGGTCGGCGAATACGGCTCGGTCATCTTCATCGCCGGCAACATCCCGCGCCAGACCGAGATCCTGCCGCTGCTCATCGTCTTCCGGCTGGAGGAGCGCGAATACGCGGCGGCGGCCGCGATCGCGGCGGTGATGCTCAGCGTTTCCTTCCTCATCCTGCTGACGATCAACCTGATCCAGGTCTGGAGCGACCGGAGGTTCGGCAATGGCTGACGTGAGCTTCGACGCAAACATCGCCGCGCCGGCCGTGCAGTCGTCGACGGACGAATCCGCGCCGGTCCGCATCGCGCTGATCGCGCTGACGGTATTCGTCCTTGCGCTGTTCCTGGTCGTCCCGCTTGTGTCGATCTTCGTGCAGGCGCTCGCCATGGGCATCGGGCCGGCGCTGTCGACATTTCGCGATCCCGAAGCGATCTCGGCGATATTGCTGACCCTGCTCGTTGCGGCGATCGCCGTGCCCTGCAACCTCCTCTTCGGCATCGCCGCCGCATGGGCCATCGCCAAATACCGCTTTCCCGGCCGCGCCTTCCTCGTCACGCTGATCGACCTGCCGTTTTCGGTGTCGCCGGTGGTGGCCGGGCTGGTCTACGTGCTGCTGCTCGGCCCGTTCACGCCGATCGGCGCCTGGCTGCTGGAGGATTACGGCGTCCGCATCATCTTCGCCGTGCCCGGCGTGGTGCTGGCGACGATCTTCGTCACCTTCCCGTTCATTGCGCGAGAACTGATCCCGCTGATGCAGGACCAGGGCACGGGCGACGAGGAAGCCGCGCTGTCGCTGGGCGCGTCCGGCTGGCAGACCTTCCGGCACGTGACGCTGCCCAACGTGAAATGGGCGCTGCTGTACGGCGTCCTGCTGTGCAACGCGCGCGCCATGGGCGAGTTTGGCGCCGTGGCTGTCATATCCGGCAAGCTGCGCGGCGAGACCGTGACGATGCCGCTGCAGATCGAACTCTACTACCAGGAATTCCGCGCGCTGGCGCAGGTGTCGGCGTTCAGCATGGCCGCCGTGTTGGCCGGGCTGGCGCTGGTGACGCTGGCCATCAAGACCTGGCTCGAATGGCGCTACGCCGACCAGCTTGCCGCAACGCGCGCCGGACACTGATACAGATTCGAACTGGCAGGACATTGAGGAGACGACGATGGAACTCAGCATCCGCAACGTCCGCAAGGAATTCGACCGCTTCCCGGCGCTGGACGACGTCTCGCTCGACATCCGTTCCGGCGAGCTGATCGCGCTGCTCGGGCCCTCCGGCTCGGGCAAGACGACGCTGTTGCGCCTGATCGCCGGGCTCGAGTTCCTGACATCGGGCGCGATTCTGTTCGGCGATGACGACGCCTCGCGCAAGAGCGTGCAGGAGCGCAATGTCGGCTTCGTCTTCCAGCACTACGCGCTGTTCCGCCACATGACGGTGGCCGACAATATCGGCTTCGGGCTGAAGGTGCGGCCGGCGGCGTCGCGGCCGTCCAGCGCCGAGATCCGCCGCCGCGCGGTGGAACTGCTCGACCTCGTGCAGCTGTCGGGTCTGGCGAACCGCTATCCCAGCCAGCTCTCCGGCGGCCAGCGGCAGCGCGTGGCGCTGGCCCGCGCGCTGGCCATCGAGCCGCGCGTGCTGCTGCTTGACGAGCCGTTCGGCGCGCTCGACGCGCAGGTGCGCCGCGAACTGCGCCGCTGGCTGCGCGAGATCCACGACACGACCGGCCATACCACGGTCTTCGTCACGCACGATCAGGAGGAGGCGCTGGAGCTTGCCGATCGCGTCGTGGTGATGAGCCAGGGTCAGATCGAACAGGTGGGCACGGCGGACGAGGTCTACGACAGTCCCGTCTCGCCTTTTGTTTATGGTTTCATCGGCGATTCCAGCGCGCTTCCGGTGCGCGCCGAGTACGGCCAGCTGTGGCTTGCCGACCGGGCGCTCGGCTTTTCCGAATCGGCTCTCGCGGACGGCCCGGCCACGCTCTATTTCCGCCCGCACGACATCGAGCTGACCGACGGCTGCGGCGGCTGCATCGCCGGCGTCGTCGTTGCGAGCCGGCGTGTTGCCGGTACCCGCCGGCTCGAGATCGAAGTGGGTGGCGACCGCCACCGTGTCGAGATCGAGCTGCCGGCCGGCCATACCGCAGGCATCGGCAGCCGCGTTGCCTTCCGCCCGAAGCGATGGAAGGCGTTCGCGGGACGTCAGGAGGGCGACACGCCCGCGCCGCAAACCGAGCCCGAGCCCGGGCCCGCGCTTGAGCCGCTCCGCCAGCCTTTCGGTGCACGCGAGATCATGCTCGCCACGGGAACCTGAGCGCGCCGTCCGGCTGTCGAGGCCGGCGATTTGCAGGGAAGGCAGCCGGACGATCGTTCCCTGCGGCAGCTGACACGGGCAAAACCATGCTCGGTGGATCACGAAAAACGCAATCGACAAAGTCTAGGGAATTTGTAGACTAGATAGATCGGAGGTTGCCATGAAGCATTCCCTTCTGACTGCCCGCGTTGCCACCCGCACCGTGAACACCCGTCTGCCGGCCTATGCCGCATTCACGGTCTCGTTCGTATTTGCCGCGGCGATCATTCTCGGCTTCGTAGGCTGAGGCCGATAGCCGAAACCAGGGAGACCATCAGTCCCGAGACTTCCCGTCCCTCGACTTCTTTCAGGCCGACGAGGAGAATCCGATGTCCATCGATTTCGTGCTCGTTCCGGCGGTCGAACCCCGATCGCCACTAGTTGCGGTGAGTCCTTCCTGCTTTTTTGACCCGGCCACGACCCGTCGCCATCTGGCCTTTGCGTCAGCCTCCGGCTTCGGCGCCGTTATTGTCGACGACGCTTCCGGCCCGCTGGCCAATCTCGACATCGCTGCCAGTGTCGCGCGCTGGAACCGTTCCCTCGACGTGATCGTGACGCATTGGGCCGGCGTGGCCAGCCCCACCGTCACCGCCGCTGACATTGCCGCGCTCGATCGCCAGACCGGCGGCCGGCTGGCCCTGCGCATGCTCGTTGAAGCAGCCGACATCCCCGCCGACCTTCCCGGCCACGCCGCGGCGTGGCAGCGCACGGACGAATATCTGACGCTGCTCAAGCGGCTGTGGTCCAACGATCGTCCGATCGACCATGAAGGGCCTTACTACAGGCTGCACGGCGCGACGGTCGCCGATCGCGGGCCGCGCGGCATTGGCCTGCCGATCCGCTTGTCGGGACAGTCGGGAACGGCCGTGGAAGTGGCGGCACGCCACGCCAGCGTATTCGAGCTGCCCTCCGGTTCCTTCGCCGACGCGGTCGCCTTGATCGACCGCGTGCGGGCCGCCGCCGGCCGCTGCGGGCGCTCCGGCAGGATACGGTTCGCGGCGAACGTTCGGGTCTCGGACGAATGGTTCGCCTGGGGTGTTGCCACGCTGTGGCGCCTGATTGCGGCCGGCGTCTCCCAGTTCCTGGTCTCTGGACTGCACGACGCGGCGGTGGTCGAGCGCTTCGAGACGGAGGTCATTCGTCCGCTCGCACGGGTCCAGCAGCGCCGCCCGCGTCCATTTCCGTCGGATTCGGCGGCGCCGGATGCGAGGCTCGTCTAGGTCGCCGTGCCGGTGAGCCGGGCGGCAAGGTGGGCCGCCTGCACGCGGATGTCGGGAACCGCGTCGATCTCGAAGAAGGTGCCGCGCGTCAGCGGGCCGATGGCGTAGATCTTGTCCGAAGCGGCGCCCGCGGCGTCGACGACGGCGCAATTCACGGTGACGTCCAGCCCGATCCTGAGCGGATCGACGCGCGCCAGACCGCGCTCGGTCAGCGATCGCACGATCGCGATCGATCCGGAAGCAACGTCCTTCACGATGCCCGTGCAGTCGTAGATCCGCGCGACGGTAATGCGCTCGATGGTCGGTTGGTGGCGCAACTGCACCTGCGCGACGAAGCCGTCCGGCGTCTGGCGCGCCTCGTGGAGCCGGCCTGCCAGCAGCTTCAACTCGCCGCTCTCCAGCGCCGCCGACAGGCGGGAGTGGATCTGCGGGGCCATGCGGTGGCGGTGGATATCCCACCAGGCCTTCGTATGTTCGAGGAAGCGCCGGCGCGCGCCGGCCGGCCAGCTTTGCCAGATACGCTGGTTGAACGGCCTGATGCCGTCGACCACGTCGCGCCAGTCACCACCGGCCTTCTGGTGGGCGCGCACAAGATCGCGAAACCAGTCGACGAAATAGGACAGGTCGGTTCCGAGCGGGACGTCGGCGCTGTCCAGCCTGAGCGGCTTCCCCGCCCGGTGCGGCGCCGGCAGCAGGCCGCGCCGCGACAGCGCAATGACCGGGCCGCGATGGCCGCGGTGCCTGAGCGCCAGCCATGCGTCGACCATGCTGAGGCCCGTGCCGAGGATCAGCACCGGCGCGTCCGGCGGCAGCGGCGCGTCCGCGTTGGAGCCGGGCTTCACCGCGAAGGAGAACTCGCTCGCCGGTTCCGTGTCGTGTCCGGCGGCAAGGATCGCCGCATGGGCGATGAGGCTGGTGCCATTGGCAAGCTGCACCTCGACGCCGGATGCGGTGGGGGACAGCGAGGTCGCCAGGCCGTGAAGGAGCCGCAGCCGCACCGGCTCGCGCTCCGCCATGCCGACGATGATCTTCCTCAGATAGTCTCCGTAGAGCCGTCGCGGCGCGAAGAACGGCGTTTCGCTGTCATCCGCGAGCCCGTGCTTGCGCAGCCATCGCCAGAAATGATCGGGCTCGTCGGGGAAGGCGCTCATGCCGCGTGCGCCGACGTTGAGAAGATGCTCGTCGAGCGTGCTCGAATAGGCGAGTCCGTGGCCGAAGCCGTCCGACCTTTCCACCACGGTAACGCGCAGCGCCGGATCGTCGCTCTTGAGCAGCTGCGCCGCAAGCAGCACGCCGCTGGCGCCGCCACCGACGATGACGAACGACCTTCTCCCGCTCATGGCGCGAGACCCTCGCGCCGGCCGGCACTCAGGCGTGGTGCTTCAGGTCGCTGAGCAGAGCGTCGTTCACCGCGTCGCGCATCTCGGCGAGGCTGCGACGGTCGAGCACGTCGGCGATCGCCTGCCGCACGTCGAGCATCATGTGCCGCACCTGGCATGTGGCCTCGTCGCAATCGTCACACGCTTCGTAGCGCGTGCGCGAGGCGCAGGAAATGGGTGCGAGCGGCCCGTCCAGCACGCGCACCACGTGGCCGACCATGATCTCCTCGGCCGGGCGCGCGAGGCGGTAGCCGCCTTCCTTGCCCTTGCGGCTCTGGACGAAACCGGCATTGCGCATCTCGCCGAGGATCGCGTCGAGAAATTTCTTCGGAATGCTGTTCTGCGTGGCGATGTCGCCCACGAAGGCGAGTTGGCCGGCCGGCAGATGAGACAGATGCACCAGCGCCTTGAGACCGTATTTGCCTTTTTTCGTCAGCATGACGCGACAGACTTCCAGACCGCGGCCCCGACCTTGGTCGTGGGCCGCCCTTGCGTGACCGCCTGGAATGCTGGTTCGTCCCCACCGCGCCCTGGCGTGCGGCCGGATTAACGGTCCGCCACCCATCATACAACGGCAAATGCGTTGATTTTTCGTTCGAAATCATGCGGATCGACAAAAATGCCCGCTGCTTTGACCGAATTTCTATCGGCATAGTGGACTCAAAACGCGGCGCTGGAAAGACGCGACGGCCCACCACGCGTCCCGACCGGGCCAGGAGCCAGATGGTCGCGCAACGCCGCGTAGCGGACCGTCGGCGGAACGCCGGCTGGGCGCGCGAGGCCGACGACCGCATGCGGCACGATGCTGTCTATTTCCAGTGTGACCAGCTTGCGTCCGTCATAGGTCAGCGGCGAGGCGGGGCGCTGAAAGAGGATCGCGTAGCCGAGACCGCGCGCCGCCAGGCAGCGGACGAGTTCGAAGCTCGTCGTCAGGTGTCCGATGCGCGGCCTTAGGCCGAGCGTGGCGTAGATGTGCTCCGTGTTCAGCCGTGTCGGGTGAACATCGAGCAGGATCAGCGGCTCGTCCGCGAGTTCGCCCAGCGCCACGCTGCGCCGATGCGCAAACGGGTGGTCCTCGGCGACCATCACATAGGGACGGTATTCCCGCACCGGCTCGAAGGCGAGCTGGGACGATACATCGATGCTGTAGAGCAAGGCCGCGTCGATCCGCCCCTGCAGCAGCAGTTCGTGCAGTTCGGGCGCGGCAGCCTCGATCACCTCGACATTGAGGCCGGGGTGACCGGTCTGGAACTCGCCCATGATGCCGGGCAGGAAGAACGGCGACAGGGTGGAGAAGCAGCCGATGCCGAAGCGGCCGGTCAGGCTGGTCGAAGCCTCGGAGGCGTCCGCGGCCAGCGTCTCCGCTTCCGACAGGATGCGCCGCGCGTGGGTGAGCAGCCGCGTCCCGGCCGCCGTCAGCGCAACCCCCTTGCCCTTGCGCCGCACGAACAGCTGAAGCGCCAGCCGGCCCTCCAGCTCGTCGAGTGCCAGCGCCAGCGCCGATGCGCTGACATGGCAGCGTTCCGATGCGGCCGCGATCGAACCTTCGCTTGCGACGGCGTCGAAATATTCAAGCTGGCGGATGGTGAAGTGCAGCGACGGCATAACGGTTTTCCATGGGAACGAAGCCACAAAAACATGTTTTACAGGAGAAGTGCCGAGGAGGAAACTGCGATGACGGCTCCGCATGCCGATTTCACACCCGTCGGGAGGAACTGAGAATGGTGAAGAACCTGGAAGAAGCCATTGCGAAGGCCGGCAGCCCGGTGAAGCTGCTGTGGGAGTCGCAGCAGGCTCCGTCCGTGGTGCCGCGCGTGGTTCCGGAATTCCGCAACTGGCGCGACGAGCAGTTGGCGTGGCGCCGCACCGCCGTGCTCTACGATCAAAGCCACCACATGGCCGACCTGAACATCAAGGGTCCGGACGCGCTGAAGCTGATCAGCAAGCTGGCCATCAACAGCGTCGCCAATTTCCCGGTCGACATGGCCAAGCAGTTCGTCGCGGTGAACCATGACGGCTACGTCATCGGCGACAACATCCTGTTCCATCTGGAAGAGGACGAGTACCAGGCGGTCGGCATCCCGACCTCGATCAACTGGCTGCATTTCCACGCCGAGACAGGCGGCTATGACGTCCGCGTCTGGCGCGACGATTCCTCGGCCGTGCGCAAGGGCGACCCGGTCAACTATCGCTATCAGGTCCAGGGTCCCGGCGCGATGGACATCATCCGCGAGGCGACCGGGCAGGAGCCGCCGAAGCTCAAATTCTTTTACATGACCCGCTTCAAGATCGCCGGCAAGGACGTGCGGGCCCTGCGCCACGGCATGGCCGGCGAGCCGGGCTTCGAGATCTGGGGCCCTTGGGCAGACAACGACGCGGTGCATGGCGCGCTGCTGGAGGCTGGCAAGAAGCATGGCATGGTGCAGGTCGGCGCCCGCGCCTACCACACCAACGCGCTGGAATCCGGCTGGCTGCCGCGGCCGCTGCCGGCGATCTACACCGGCGAGAAGATGAAACCCTACCGCGAGTGGCTGAAGGCGAACGCCTACGAGACCACCGCGCCGCTGGGCGGCAGTTTCCACTCCGACAAGATCGAGGACTACTACTTCACCCCGTTCGAGCTCGACTACGGTCGCATCATCGGCTTCGACCACGACTTCATCGGCCGCGAGGCGCTGGAGAAGATGAAGGCCGACGGCACCGCGGAAAAGAAGAAGAAGGTCACGCTGGTGTGGAACGGCGACGACGTGGGCAAGGCCTACGCCTCTATGTTCCAGCCCGGTGTCGGCGCCAAGCACATCGCCCTGCCGATGTCGCTCTATGACACCTTCCACGCCGACCGCGTCGAGGTGAACGGCAAGACGGTCGGCATCTCGACCTGGGTCGGCTACTCCGCCAACGAGCGCGCTATGCTTTCGCTGGCCACGATCGACGCCGAATTCGCCAAGCCCGGCACCGAAGTCACGCTGTACTGGGGTGAAGACAAGCCGTCGTCCAAGCTGCAGGTGGAGGACCACGTGCAGGTGAAGATCCGCGCGACGGTTCAGGCCGCGCCGCTGTTCTCCAAGGCGAGCACCGACTACCGCTCGAACGCCGGCCTCAAGTAGTCCGCGGCTGGCAGCCAGCGAGCAGCAAAATACCGTGGGGGTCCAACAGGGCCCCCACTTTTCGTTTGTGCTTGCTGTGCCGCCAATACCGCATTTGTCCCAAAAATCGCCTTCGCGCTGGAATGCGCAACTCTTCGTATGCTCCGCTGCGGAAGCAGAATCCGCCTTGCCCTCTACGGGCGCTCGGCGATAATCGCTGCTTCACAAGCGCATACAATGCGCGACAGAGGAGGCAGTATCATGCGTCATTTCTTCAAGGCGGCGATGGTTTCGACCGCGCTCGTTCTGGCCGGCGGCCTTGTGGCAGCGCCCGCGTTCGCCGAGGTGGTCTACAACCGCGGCAACGACACCGATCCGACCACGCTGGACCACCACAAGACGTCGACCGTCGCCGAGAGCAACATTATGCTCGACCTTTACGAGGGTCTGGTGACCTACGACGTCAAGGCGGCCGTGGTTCCGGGCGTCGCCGAGAGCTGGACCGTGTCCGACGACGGGCTGAAATACACCTTCAAGCTGCGCCAGGACGCCAAATGGTCGAACGGCGACCCGGTCAAGGCGAGTGATTTCGCCTTTGCCTTCAAGCGCCTGCAGGATCCCAAGACTGCGGCGCCCTACGCCAACATGCACTATTCGATCGTGAACGCGCAGGCGGTGAACAAGGGCGAGAAGCAGGCGGCCGAGATGGGCGTCAACGCCGTCGACGACCACACGCTGGAGATCACGCTCAACGCGCCGACGCCTTACTTCCTCGAGATGCTGGCGCACCAGACCGGTCTGCCGCTACACCAGGCCTCGGTCGAGCAGCACGGCGACGCCTTCGTCCAGCCGGGCAATCTGGTGACGAACGGCGCCTACATGCTCGAATCGTTCACGCCGAACGACAAGATCACGTTGAAGAAGAACCCGAACTATTGGGATGCGGCCAACGTCAAGATCGACACGGTAAACGTCATCCCGTTCGAGGATCGCTCGGCCTGCCTGCGCCGCTTCGAGGCCAGCGAAGTGCAGTCCTGCTCGGACATTCCCGCCGAGCAGATGGACTACATGAAGCAGAATCTCGGCGAGCAGGTGCGCATAGCGCCCTATCTCGGCACCTACTACCTGCCGGTCAAGGTCAAGAAAGAGAAGCTCTCCGACCCACGCGTGCGGCAGGCGCTTTCCATGGCGATCGACCGCGAGTTCCTTGCCAACGAGATCTGGCGCGGCACGATGATCCCCGGCTATTCGCTGGTGCCGCCCGGTATCAACAATTACGGCGAGCCGGTCTACCTGCCCTACAAGGATGAGGACATTCTCGACCGCGAGGACGCCGCCAAGAAGCTGCTCGAGGAAGCGGGCGTGGCGCCCAACACGCTGTCGGTAGAGCTGCGCCACAACACGGGTTCCAACCACAAGAACACGATGACCGCGCTCGCCGACATGTTCAAGAACATCGGCGTCGGCGCCACCATCGTCGAGATGGAAGGCACCGGCTACTTCGACTACATGAAGCAGGACGGCGACTTCGATATCACGCGTGCCGGCTGGATCGGCGACTATTCCGACCCGCAGAACTTCCTGTTCCTGTTCGAGAGCGACAATCTCGGCTTCAACTACCCGCGCTGGTCGAATGCCGAATACGACGCGCTGATGCAGAAGGCCGAGACGACCACGGACCTGAAGGAGCGCGCCGGCATCCTGCGGCAGGCCGAGGAACTGTTCCTCAAGGAAGTGCCGGCGATCCCGGTCCTTTACTATTCCTCGCGCAGCCTTGTGTCGGACAAGCTGTCCGGCTGGGAGGACAATCTGCTGAACAGGCACCTGACGCGCTACATCTCCCTCGCCAACTGACGAGGCGGCGGGCGCCGCAACGGTTTCAGGTGAAACCCGCGGCGCCTGCTTCCGCCTGATGGCGCGGAGGATGCCATGACGGTTTACGTGCTGCGCCGGCTTCTGAGCGCGCTGCCGACGCTGTTCATCATCGTCACGATCTCGTTCTTCATGATCCGGCTGGCGCCGGGCGGTCCTTTCGATCTCGAGCGGCCGCTCGACCCGCTGATTATGAAGAACCTCGAGGCGGCCTATAATTTCGACAAGCCGTTGTGGCAGCAATATCTGCTTTACCTCGGCAATTTGCTGCAGGGCGATCTCGGCCCGAGCTTCACCCGGCGCGACTTCAGCGTCGTCGACCTGTTCCGGACAGGCCTGCCCGTCTCGATCGTCATCGGCGGCACCGCTCTGTCGATCGCCCTCGTGGTCGGCGTGCTCCTCGGAGCGCTGGCGGCGCTTCGCCAGAACAGCTGGGTCGACTATCTCGTCGTCGGCACGGCGACCTTCGGGATCACCATTCCCACCTTCGTCATCGCGCCGCTGCTGAGCCTCGGCTTCGGCGTGATGCTGGGCTGGCTGCCGGCCGGCGGCTGGGGCACCTGGAAACACGCCGTGCTGCCGATCGCCACGCTGGCGCTGCCGCAGATCGCCATCGTCGCGCGGCTGACGCGCGGCGCCACGATAGAGGCGCTGCGGTCCAACCATGTGCGCACGGCCCGCGCCTACGGCCTGCCGGGCTGGGTGGTCGTCGGCGTGCATGCGCTGCGCGGCGCCATCCTGCCGGTCGTGTCCTATCTCGGGCCGACGGCGGCGGCGCTTCTCACCGGTTCCGTCGTGGTGGAGACGATCTTCGGCATTCCCGGCATCGGCCGCTACTTCGTGCAGGGCGCGCTCGGCCGCGATTACACGCTGGTGATGGGTACGGTGGTGGTGATCGCCTGCTTCGTGATTGTCTTCAACCTGATCGTCGATGTCCTCTATGCGTGGCTCGATCCGCGCGTGCGCTACGATTGAGGAGATGGCGATGACCGAGACCGCTCTTCCAATAGACACGCCCGCCGCCGGCCGCTCGCTCGGCCAGGACGCCTGGCTTCGCCTGCGCCGCAACCGGGCAGCAGTGGCGAGCGCGCTGGTGTTGCTGCTGCTGGCGCTGGCCGGCATTGTCGGCCCCTGGCTGGTTTCCCATCCTTATGACCGCATCTATCCGCAATATGTCCGCGCCCCGGCCAGCTTCGAGGCCTATCCGAAGGAAGATGCGATCGTGCCCGCCTTCACCGGCGCGCTGGAGCGTGCGCGCGTGCAGATCGGCGAGGTGCAGGTTTCCGGCAACGACGTGCGCGCACCCGTCTCGTCGGCCGAGCCGATCGACCCGCGCATCGTGCGCTATGTCGACCGCTCGGACCTGTTCTCCAACGCGCGGCTGGAGGACGAGGCCGGTCAGCCGATGGCCGAGGGAGCCACCAGCGCGGTGATGGTCGCCGATGTCCAGCGCGTGCGCTTCATCTTCGGAACTGACGCCAACGGCCGCGACCTGCTCTCGCGCATCCTGATCGGCATCCGCATCTCGCTGGCCATCGGCGTGCTCGCCTCGCTGATGGCGCTCGTTGTGGGCGTCACCTACGGCGCCGTCGCCGGCTATTTCGGCGGTCGCCTCGACAATCTGATGATGCGCGTGGTGGACATTCTCTACTCATTGCCGTTCATCTTCTTCGTCATCCTCCTCGTCGTCTTCTTCGGCCGGAATTTCGTGCTGATCTTCATCGCCATCGGGTTCACCGAATGGCTCGACATGGCGCGCATCGTGCGCGGCCAGACGCTGACCATCAAACGGCAGGAATACGTCGCCGCGGCCGAGGCCATGGGTGTCTCGGATATCGATATCGTGCGCCGACACATCGTGCCCAACGCGCTCGGCCCTGTCGTCGTTTTCGTGACGCTGCTGGTGCCGAAGGCGATCCTGCTCGAAAGCCTGCTGTCCTTCCTCGGGCTTGGCGTTCAGGAGCCGCTCACCAGCCTCGGGCTGCTGATCGCGGAAGGCGCCGACAACATGCGCAGCGCGCCGTGGCTGCTGATCTATCCGGCCGTGACGCTGACCGCGATCCTGTTCGCGCTCAATTTCCTCGGCGACGGGTTGCGCGACGCGCTCGACCCGAAGGACCGCTAGGATGGGGACCGCCACGAAGGGAACCGCTGGCATGGGTGGCGAGAAGATCCTCGATATTCGCGGCCTGCGCGTCGACTTCGACACCAATGACGGACCGGTCCACGCCGTGCGCGGCATCGACCTGGAGGTGGCGCCGGGCGAGACGGTGGCGATCGTAGGCGAGTCCGGGTCCGGCAAGAGTCAGACCATGATGGCGATCATGGGCCTGCTCGCCGCCAACGGGCGCGCCAGCGGGTCGGCGAAGTATCGCGGGCAGGAAATGGTCGGCTTGCCCGAGCGCAGGCTGAACCGCATCCGCGGCGAGAAGATCACGATGATCTTCCAGGAGCCGATGACCTCGCTCGATCCGCTCTACCGCATCGGCCGGCAGATCGCCGAGCCGCTGATCCACCATCGCGGACTTTCGGCGAAGGCGGCGCGCGCCCGCGCCATTGAACTGCTGGAACTGGTCGGGATCCCGAACCCGAAGCAGCGCATCGACGCCTACCCCCACGAGATGTCCGGCGGCCAGCGCCAGCGCGTGATGATCGCCATGGCGCTCGCCAACGATCCCGACGTGCTGATCGCCGACGAGCCAACGACTGCGCTGGACGTGACCATTCAGGCGCAGATCCTGACCCTGATCGCCGAATTGCAGAAGAAGCTCGGCATGGCGATTGTCTTCATCACCCACGACCTTGGCATCGTGAAGCGCTTCGCCGACCGCGTTTATGTCATGCGCGCCGGCGAGGTCGTGGAAAGCGGTGCGACCAAGACGCTGTTCGCGTCGCCTCAGCACCCCTACACGCGCATGCTGCTGGCGGCTGAGCCGACCGGTCGCAAGGCCCCCGCTCCCGAGCGGGCGCCGGTGCTGCTGGAAGGTCGCGACGTCGAGGTGGTGTTCGGCGGCCGCGGCGGATGGTTCGGTGGCGCGACCGACGCGATCCGTGCCGTCGATGGCGTTTCAGTGACGCTGCGCCAGGGCCAGACCATCGGCGTTGTCGGCGAGTCCGGCTCCGGCAAGTCGACGCTTGGCCGCGCGCTGCTGCGGCTGCTTCCGAGCGAAGGCGCGGTGCGCTTCGGGGGGCGCGACATCAGCGCCGCCGACAAGCAGGCGATGCGACCCCTGCGGCGGCAGATGCAACTCGTCTTCCAGGATCCGTTCGGCTCCTTGTCGCCGCGCATGACCGTCGGCCAGATCGTTACCGAGGGGCTCAAGGTGCATGAGCCACAGCTTCCGGCGCGCGAGCGCGAGCGCCGCGCCGTGGAGGCACTGAAGGAGGTCGGGCTGGAGCCCGCCATGCGCAACCGCTATCCGCACGAATTCTCTGGCGGCCAGCGACAGCGTATCGCGATTGCCCGCGCCTTGATCCTGAAGCCGAGGGTCGTCGTGCTCGACGAGCCCACATCGGCCCTGGACCGGTCGGTGCAGAAGCAGATCGTCGAGCTGCTGCGCGACCTCCAGAAGACCCACGACCTGTCCTATCTCTTCATCAGCCACGATCTCGCCGTGGTGCGCGCCATGGCCGACCACATCATCGTCATGCGCCAGGGCAGGATCGTCGAGGAGGGCCCGACCGAGGCGATCTTCGATCATCCGCGCGAACCTTACACGAAGGCGCTCATGGCAGCGGCGATCGACGGCAAGGCCTTTCGGCAGACTGCCTGACGACCCTTCGCTTCCGTCCGCCGGCTTCATGTATTAGCTCACTGAGGTTTGGTGGACTTTTTCGTCGGCGACGTCCAATATTTGTCGCAACGCCCCTCTATTGGGAGTGCCGGGCGCGCACCGGGCGGATATCCTTTCGGCCGGGCGCGCCCTCATGGTCTGGCGGAAGGGTTTTCCATGGGTGCGCGTTTGCGGATGCGTTTGGGCGGTTGGCGCGGATACGCGGCCGCGGTGCTGGTTGCCGCCGGCCTGTGGAACATTCCGGCGCGCGCCCAGGATGTCGACCCGCTCGTCGGTCTGAGCATAGATCAGGCGGTGGCGGACGGCGATATCGCCAAGGCTCTCGGTCTGATCGACGGCGCGCTCTCGACTTCGGACTACTGGCGCTTCGACTATGATCTGCTGGTTCGCAAGGCCGAGCTGCTTCATGGGGCAGGGCGCACGGCGGAAGCGGCGGCGGCATGGCTGGCCGTCGCCGATTTTGTCGCCGCGCGAGAAGGCGGCGCGACGTCGCCGGATCTCATACCCGCGCTCGAAGCCGCCGCCGCCGCCTTCGAGGCAATCGGCGACAATGCGAGCGCCACGCAGGCGCTGACCCGGCTGCTGGCCGTGCTCACCGCTGCCGGTCTGGCCGAGCGCGGCGAGCAGGTCGCGGCGCGGCTGGAGGCGATCGGTGCCGGCACAGGCGAGGCGATCGAGGCCGCAGCCGTCGAGGCCATCCAGGCCTTCCGCGAGGCCGTGCAGCAGACCGACCGCGCGATCTTCAACGTCGACCCGGAGCAGGGCTTCACCTCGGTGAAGATCTACTACGCCACCGACCGCGCCCGCAGCGGATCGGAGGACCCGAACGATTTCTATGGCGGTGATCGCGGCGAGCTGGAGCTCGGCACCGCAGTGGTCTCCATCCCTCCGCAGCACACACCCGGCGCCATCGAACGGCCGTCGATCTGGACCTTCACGTTCCGTGAAGATCCGGGTCGCCACGTCGTGCTGCAGTCGGTCACGCCCGGCGAGAACGACAAGGTGTTCGCCGAAATGCGCGAGCAGCTCGGCAGCGCCGGCTCCGACTCTGCCTTCGTCTTCGTCCACGGCTTCAACGTGCCGTTTTTCGAGGCCGCCCAGCGCACCGCGCAAATGGCCTACGACATGAATTTCGACGGCGTGCCGATCCTCTATTCGTGGCCGTCCCGCGCCTCGCTGCTGTCCTATATCGCCGACACCGCCGTGGTGAATCTGTCGGGTCGCCGCCTCACCCTGTTCCTCGAGGACGTGGTGAAGAAGTCGGGCGCCAAGCGTATTCATCTGATCGCCCACTCGATGGGCAATCGCGCCATGACCGATGCGCTGGAGCTTTACGCGTTGCGCCACAAGGGCGAGCCCCCGGCCTTCGACCAGGTGCTGTTCACCGCGCCCGACCTCGACGCAGGTCTGTTTGCGGAGATGGCGAAGACCATTCAGCCCGTTGCGCAGCGATTGACGCTTTATGCCTCGGACAAGGACTGGGCGCTGGCCGTTTCGCGCAAGCTGCACGGCGACGCCACGCGGGCGGGCCAGGGCGGCAAGCGCATCCTGCACAGCGCAGCCGTCGATTCGATCGACATGACCTCGATTGGCGAGGACATGCTGATGCACAGCTACTACGCCAACAATCCGTCCGCGCTGACCGATATCCTCGCATTGATGTGGCGCGACGCGGGGCCCGAAGAACGCTGCGGCATGACCAAGGTGGATGGCGAGAACGGTTCGTTCTGGGAGTACAAGCCTGAGGACTGCGACGGCAACGCGCTGCTGTCGACGCTGTCCATCCTGCGCAAGGCGAGCATCGTCACTTTCCCCGATGCGCGCGCCTTCATGAACCGCTTCATCATGCCCGCCACCACTGATCCCAACGAGCGGTCGCGTCTCGAAAAGGCGCTGGCGCGGCTCTTCGGCCAGGGTTGAAAGTTCAGGGGTTTGGCACCGACCAGCTGTGGGCCAGACGCGACAGCCAGTCCTGCAGCATCTCGACGTCCGGCAGCCGGCAACCCGCGCGTGTTTCGCCCGGGCCGATCCTGACGGAAAGCCCGCCGGCGGCATTGACCACCGGATAGGCGTCCTCGTCGGTCACGTCGTCGCCGAAGAAGAGCGGACGCCGGCCTGCGAATGGCTGTTCGGCCATGAACGCCGCCACTGCGTCGCCCTTGCTGACTAGTCCTGTACAGAACTCCACCACCATCTTGCCTTCGATCAGACGCAACGCAGGGTGCGTTCGGGCAATCTCACGTGCCAGTTCCAGAACCGGCTTCGCGAGTTCGGGCCGCCGCCGGTAGTGCAGCGCCACTGCGCCGGGTTTGCGCTCGATCAGGGTGCCGGCATGTCGCCCCGCGAACGCGGCGAGCGGTCCATCGGCGGCGCTGACGGCCGAGCCGTCAGGGTTGGAGTCGAATTTCCGGCCGGCACCGTCACGCCGCTCGCGCCCGTGTACGCCCGCGACGGGCAGAAGCAGCGGCTTCAGCAGCCGGTCGAGTTCGGCGATCGGTCGGCCCGACACGACCGCCAGCGCGCCATCCGTCAGCGTGTAGAGTCGTGCCAGCAAGTCCGCCGTGCGCGCCGGCAACCGCACTTCGTGCGGATCCGTCACGATTGGCGCCAGCGTCCCGTCAAAGTCGAAGAACAGAGCTGTCCGATTTCGCTCGAGCGGCAGCGCGGGGCTCGGAAGCTCGCCGGTCCGCACCGGATCGCAGGGAAGCTCTGTTTCGGCAGGGGGGGGCACGGGGTCGCAACGACGTGACACGGCTTTGGTTCCTCCGCGCGTCAGAATCGGCGGCTGACGAAACGCGAGCCGGCCAGCCCGAACCGCCATGGCGTCTCGCGGCCTTGCGAAATGCCGATGCGCGGCCCGGCGACGATGTCCGGCAGCCTGTCCGGCAGGGTGAGGTGGAACGGCGCCGCCAGCAGGCTCACGCCGTCGTGCCCGCGGTCGACGCCGAGCGCCTGACCCACCCTGCCCGGGCCGGCGCATAGCAGGCGGACTTCGTGGGTACCGCGCCGCCGCTGCATCGCCTCGATCCCGTGGGTCGGTTCCAGCGCGCGGATCAAGACCGCGCTGCCGCGCCGGCACACCGCGTTCAGGCACCAGTGCAGCCCGTAGGAGAGATAGACGTAGGCCGTGCCCGGCGCTGCGAACATCGAACGGTTGCGCGGGGTTTCACCGCGAAAGCTGTGCGAGGCCGGGTCGGTGGCGTCGTATGCTTCCGTCTCGACAACGACTCCGCCCACGTTGTCCACAGTCAGCAGTGCCCCCAGCAGGTCCGCTGCCACAAGTTCGGCCCGGCGCGCGAAAAACGCAGCGTCGACTGCACGTGCGTCTGACGAAGCATTCGTTGTGTCGGATAGGAACACGCAGAGCCTTTCCCTGTTGAGGACCGGGCGCCGTCTCGGCGCGCTGCTGCGCAGCAAGATCATGCTGCAATGCAGCGGAACTGTTGTGTGTTCCTCCCGTTTACCCTAGATTGGGGTCAGATCGATGTCTTTTTCAGGTGTTTCAGGGAGCCGGGCATGAGCCGGCTCATCGTCGTTTCGAATCGTGTGGCGGATTTGCGCAAAGGGCGCGCACAATCCGGCGGGCTCGCGGTGGCGCTTGCCGATGTGCTGGGCGAAAGCGGCGGGGTCTGGGTCGGCGGCGAGGCCGGTTCTGGCGAGGGAACGCGGCGCGAGCGCGCTGGAAGCATCACCTGTCTCTATGTCGGGGTGCCCGCGGTCGAGTATGATCGATATTATCTCGGTTATTCGAACAGCGTGCTGTGGCCGCTGTTCCACTACCGCGCCGATCTCGTCGACTACCGTTCCGACCATTTCGACGCCTATCTCGCAGTCAATCGCCGCTTCGCCGCCGCTCTGCGCGACGTGGCCGAACCTGACGATCTCGTCTGGGTACATGACTATCAGCTGATGCCGGCGGCGGCCTTCCTGCGCGAGGCCGGTTGGACCGGCAGGATGGGCTTCTTCCTGCACATACCGTTTCCGCCGCCCGAGATTCTGGCGGCTACGCCGAACCACGCATTCATCGTGTCGTCTCTGCTCGCACACGACGTCGTCGGCTTCCAGACCACGACGGACCTCGGCAATTTCCTGCGCTGCGTGCGTGAATACGGTCTCGGCGAGGTGACCGGAGACGATACGGTGGTCGTCGACGGGCGAACGGTCGTCGCGCGCCGCTTTCCCATCGGCATCGATGTCGATGGGTTCGCGCAACTGGCCGGCAGCGCCTCCGAGGACATCAGGATCGACCGCATGCGTCGCGACATCCTCGGACGCAGGCAGGCGATCGGCGTCGACCGGCTCGACTATTCCAAGGGACTGCCGGCACGCTTCGAGGCGTTTGGACGGCTGCTGGCCGAGCATCCGGAGCTGGAGCGCATGGTGTCGCTGGTGCAGATCGCGCCGCCGACGCGACAGGACATCGCTGCCTACGCCGACATCCGCGCTGAACTGGAGAAGCTGTCGGGCGCCGTCAACGGGCGTTTCGCGGAATTCGACTGGACGCCGATCAAGTACATCCACCGCGCCGTGCCGCGCGACAAGCTGGCTGCCTTGCTCCGGTCCAGCGAGGTCGGACTCGTCACGCCGCTGCGCGACGGAATGAACCTCGTGGCCAAGGAATATGTCGCCGCGCAGGATTCGGAGAATCCGGGTGTGCTGGTGCTGTCGCAATTCGCCGGCGCCGCCGAGGAGCTGACCGACGCGCTGCTGGTCAATCCCTACGACACTGAGGCGATGGCGCAGGTGCTGTATCGGGCCCTGACGATGCCGGCGGCGGAACGGCGCGAGCGGCACGGGAAGCTCTTGGCCGCCGTGCGCGCCAGCGACGTATCGATCTGGCGCGACCGCTTTCTTGCAGCGCTGCGGGGGAGGCCGCGGGTGGTCGATTCGTCGGCGGGGCCGGTTGCCTCTTCCGCTGCGTGAAGGGAACCGGCGGGCAACGACCGGGTTTAAACCGATGGCCGCGAGGCAAGCTGAAGGGAGTCGTCTTCATGGAACTTGAAACTGAAACACCCGTCCCGCAGCTGCGCCAGCGTGTCCGGCAGAGCATCGACATCGAGGATCTCGGCGACAGGCTGCGCGTTACCGTCGAGATTCCAATTGGGCCGGGAGACACCCCGTCCCGCCGCAGGGCGCTGGCCAAGGCCTGGGAAGCGCTCGCCGCCGCGATTTCCGAAACCAAGGCAAAGCTGCCGCACGTGCCCGTTCCGAAGCGCAAGCGTGCCAGGCCGCAGCGCGGCACGCGCACGGGTTCGGGGTCCTGGTGGCAGTTCTGACCGCTGCCGAAGTAGAAGAGCCATGCCGTCCGAGACGAAGCCCGCAGGAGCCGACCGGCAGGACAAGGCTCCCAGGCGCGGTTCCGGCATTTCCGCCCTTCCCGAGCAGCAGCGCAAGCGCGGCGCCAAGGCCGACGCCGCCAAGAGCCGCCGCGGCCGCAAGTATGCTGCCGGCGGGCCGGGTGGACTGGGCTATCTGCTCGGTCTCGACGAGGATGAGCAGACCAAGATCGACTGGCATCCCGACGAAGCGGACGCCAAGGCCCCGCCCCGCAGAAGCTGAGGCCCGGAGCCCGCCGGGGTGACAAATTCTGCCGCGACATTTTAGCGCCGCTGGGTTCGGCGACGGCAATACCTGACCTTGGGTGTCGGGTTTTCTGTTGACTTGCAGGACCGTCCTGGCGTTTGATGTCGCCAGCCAGCGCCCCTCGCCCGGGCGCCAGCAGGCCGGAGTTAGCCTTGTAGATGCTGATCTGCAGCTGCAACATCATTACGGACAAGGAGATCGAGCGGGCCATCACGTCCCTGCTCGACAAAGATCCGTGGCAGCTGATCGTGCCGGCGAAGGTCTATCATACGCTGCATCAGCGCGGACGCTGTTGCGGCTGCTTCCCAAATGTGGTGGAAACCATCATCCGCGTGACCGAGGAGTATCACGCACGCCTCGCACGCGGTGACATGGACAGCATCACATTCCTGGACCGCGTGCGTGGATTGCGCGGCCAGTTCGGGAGCCACGGCCATGAAGGGCGAAGCAAGAGTCATAGAGCGGCTTAACGAAGCCCTCTTCCTGGAGCTGGGTGCGGTCAACCAGTACTGGTTGCACTACCGGCTTCTCGAAGACTGGGGATACGCGAAGCTCGCCAAGAAGGAACGCGCCGAATCCATCGAGGAGATGCACCACGCTGACAAGATCGTCGCGCGCATCATCTTCCTCGAGGGCCATCCGAACCTGCAGAAGGTCGGTCCCCTGCGCATCGGCCAGAACGTCAAGGAAGTGCTGGAGGCGGATCTCGCCGGCGAATACGACGCCCGCACCTCCTACAAGAAGTCGCGCGAGATCTGCCAGGAGATCGGCGACTACGTCACGATGAAGCTGTTCGAGGATCTGCTATCTGACGAGGAAGGCCATATCGACTTCCTCGAGACGCAGATCCAGCTTCTCGGCGAACTGGGCGACAAGAAGTACGGCCTGTTGAACTCGGCCTCGGCCGACGAGGCGGAAGGCCACTGAGCGCCGCTGCGGCGGAGCAGGTTACAGCAACCCGCGCTGCTGCGCCGCCTCCTTGAGGCTCATATGCGGCCGCGGGCCGATCTGTTGGATCACCAGCCCGGCCGCAAGTGAGCCCAGCGCGCCGCAATCGGCCAGGCTGCGGCCTTGCGTGTAGCCGAACAGGAAGCCGGCGGCATAGAGGTCGCCTGCGCCCGTGGTATCGACAAGCTGCGCGATCTCGATGGCGTCGATTCTCGCGGTCTCGCCGCCGCGCACGACAACCGAGCCCAGCTCGGAGCGCGTGACCGCTGCCAGCTTGCAATCCCTCCGGATCTGCTCCAACCCCGCTTCGAACGACGAGGTCTGGTAGAGCGCCTTCAGTTCGCTTTCATTGGCGAACACGATGTCGACGGTGCCGGAGCGCATCAGATCCAGGAACTCGTCGCGATAGCGATCGACGCAGAACGAATCCGACAGCGTCATGGACACCTCGCGCCCCGCCTGGTGGGCGTGCTTGGCGGTCAGCCGGATCGCGTCCTTTGCACGCGGCGGGTCCCACAGATAGCCTTCGAAATAGGTAACCTTGGCCTCACGCGCCTTGTCAGCCTCGACATCCTCAGGCCCGAGCTCCACGCAGGCGCCGAGATAAGTGTTCATCGAGCGCTCGCCGTCAGGCGTCACGAAGATCATCGAGCGCGCCGTCGGCGGCTCGCCCATCAGCGGCCGCGTGTCGAATGCGACGCCTTGCGCGCGAATGTCATGCGTGTAGACCGCGCCGAGATGATCGGACGATACTTTGCCGAAGTAGGCGGCCTTGCCGCCGAAGCTGGCGACTCCCGCCGCGGTATTGCCGGCGCTGCCGCCCGATGCCTCGATGGCAGGCCCCATGCGCGAATAGAGCAGCCCCGCCCGATCGCTGTCGATCAGGTTCATGGCGCCCTTGACGATGCCGTTGTCGGCGAGGAAGCGCTCGTCGCAGCGCGCGATGATGTCGACGATAGCGTTGCCGATGCAAAGCACATCGTACCGGCTCATGGACTGGCTCCGTTCGGGAAGTCCGCACTGCTCTAGCCTGTGCGGCACATTTTGCAACCCTGCGCGACCGCTGCGTTGCGGGTGCGGGCCAGGCTGCCTAGATCATGGGCATGGAGATGTTGTCTTGATCCTCGAAGCCGCCCGCGCCGCGTTGTCGCGGCTCTTCACGCCCGAATTCCGCGCCGTGCTTTGGAAGTCGCTTGGCCTGACGGCGCTGGTCCTGGTTCTGGCCTGGTTCGGCATAGCCGGCCTGTTCGACTGGGTGGCGCTGCCATGGATCGACGACTGGATGCCTCGGATGCCCGATTGGGCCGGCTGGCTCGGCACTGCGGGCACGATCGTCGCCGGTGTTGTCCTCGCGCTGGTCCTTGGTCTGTTGATCGCGCCGGTGACGGCACTGATCGCGGGTTTCTTCCAGGACGATGTCGCGGCGATCGTGGAAGCGGAGGATTACCCGGACGACGCGCCGGGACGACCGGTGCCGACCCTGCGTTCTGCGGTTCTGTCAGCCAAATTTCTTGGTGTCGTGATCCTTGGCAACCTGCTCGCGCTGTTCCTTCTTCTCGTGCCTATGGTCAACCTTGCCGCCTTCTTCGTCGTCAATGGTTACCTGCTCGGCCGTGAGTTCTTCGAGTTCGCGGCGATGCGCCACCGGCCGGAGGTCGAGGCCAAGGCGATGCGCAAGCGCAACGGGGGCACCGTCTTCGCCGCCGGGTTGCTGATCGCCGCCTTCCTCGCGGTGCCGGTGCTCAACCTGCTGACGCCGCTGTTCGCTGCCGCGATGATGGTGCATCTGCACAAGATGCTGGCGAGGCGGGAAGCTGCGCGGCCCTAGCCGTTCCACTTCATGTTCATGTAGACGCCGCCGCGCTCAAGCTCGTCCAGCATCTGGTCGAGCCGCTTCTGCCGCGTGGCGGGCAGCTTGGCGCGGGCGATCCAGCCGAGATAGTCGTTGCGCTGGTAGTCGGGCCGCTCGGCGTAGGCCTGGCCGAGCCCTCGGCCTGCGAGTGCGCGCTCGATCTCCGGCGACATAGGGTTCAGCTTGCGTGTCAGCGCCATGAGCGCGAAGCTAGCGGCCGCGGGCGGGTTGGCAAGCTCTTGATCGCAGCCTGCTGACACGCCATTTGCGGCGTTGGGTGCGGGGGCACCCGGAGGGAACATGCTCCTCGATCTGCTTCTGGCGATTCTCCACCACATCCTGATCTTTGCGCTGGCCGCGGCCCTCGCCGTGGAATTTGCCCTTGTGCGCCCGGGGCTGGCCGGCCGCGACCTGCGCGTACTCGCCCATGTCGACCAGGCCTATGGCGGCCTGGCCGGCGCCGTCATCGTCGTCGGCATCCTGCGCGTGCTCTACGGACTGAAGGGCTGGGAGTTCTACGTCTACAGCACCAGCTTCTGGGCCAAGATGGCCGCCTTCGCCGCGGTCGGCCTGTTGTCGATCGTGCCCACCGTGCGCATCGCCGGCTGGCGCCGCGGCATGCGCGCCGCGACCGGCCTTTATGTGCCGCCGGATGCCGAGATCGCCGGCGTCCGGCGCCTCATCCGGTGGCAACTGGGGATTTTCCTGCTGATCCCCGTCTTTGCCGCGATGATGGCGCGCGGAGTCTACTGAGGCAGTTCAACCAGCGGCGCCGGCACGTCGCACCATTTCTCCGGCGACTTGCAGATATCGGCGATGATGCATCGGTCGCATTCCGGCTTGCGCGCCTTGCAGACATAGCGCCCATGCAGGATCAGCCAGTGATGCGCGTGGCGCATATATTGCGGCGGGATGATCGCGACCAGTCGCCGCTCCACCTCGTCCGGTGTCTTGCCGGGCGCGAGCTTCAGCCGGTTGCCGATCCGGAAGATGTGGGTGTCGACGGCCATGGTCGGCTGGCCGAAGTGGATGTTGAGCACAACGTTGGCCGTCTTGCGCCCGACGCCGGGCAGGGCCTGAAGGGCTTCGCGACTGTCCGGCACCTCGCCGTCATGGTCGCGCACCAGCGCCTGCGACAGCGCGATCACGTTCTTCGCCTTGTTGCGCCACAGGCCGATGGTGCGGATGTGCTTCGCCGCCCCTTCTTCGCCGAGCGCAAGCATCTTCTGCGGCGTGTCGGCGGCCGCGAACAGGCCGCGCGTCGCCTTGTTGACGCCGGCGTCGGTCGCCTGCGCCGACAGCACAACCGCCACCAGCAGTGTGAAGGCGTTGACTGATTCCAACTCGCCCTTCGGCTCCGGTCTCTGCACCGAGAAGCGCCGGAAGATCTCGTGAATCTCGGCCGGCGAATAGGCCGATCTTAGCGCGCGGCGCACCGGCTTCTTCCGCACTGCGGCTTTTTGGGGCTTGGGCTCGGCCATCACGCCTCTATAATATCGGCCATGGCTGAAAGTCATGCCGACGCGCCGATCTTTCGGGCGCTGCTCACACCCTATCGCTCCCTGGGACCGAAGGGCTTCGGCATATTGATGGGCGTGCTGGTCGGCGTGTGGCTGTTCTTCGGCCTGCTGTTCTGGTCGCTCGGCGCCTGGCCGATCTTCGGCTTCCTCGGCCTCGATGTGCTGGCGATCTGGCTCGCCTTCCGCTGGAACTACCGGCAGGCCCGCGCCCGTGAGGAGGTCGAGGTGCGGCGCACCGCGCTCGACATCCGCAAGGTCGCGCCGTCCGGCCGTACGGTGGCGCATCGCTTCAACCCGTTCTGGACGCGGTTTTCGGTCGACCGCCACGACGAGATCGGCATCGTCAGCATGGCTGTCGAGAGCGAGGGCCGCATCGTCACAATAGGCGGCTTCCTCAATCCCGACGACCGCGAGACCTTCGCCGCCGCTTTTGGCCGCGCGCTGGCGACCGCCAGGGCGGGGTGACGTAGTTTGGCCGCATCGCTCCCCTGGCCTGGCGTTTGACCGGCGCGCCGGTCTGATGCACGAAAGCGGCCCCGTACACGCGAGGCTGCCGTGAACCTTCCCACTTTCGAAGACGTGCTCGAGGCGGCCGGCGCGCTGGCCGGCAAAGCCGTGCCGACCCCGATGCTCGAAAGCGAGCCCGTCAACCAGCGTGTCGGCGGCCGGCTGCTGTTCAAGGCGGAGCCGCTGCAGCGCACCGGCTCGTTCAAGTTCCGTGGCGCATACAACTGCATTTCGCGGCTGACCGAAGAGGAACGCCGCCGCGGTGTCGTCGCCTATTCGTCCGGCAACCATGCGCAGGGCGTGGCGACGGCGGCGCGGATGCTCGGCGCACCGGCGACCATCGTCATGCCCTCCGACGCGCCGCCCCTGAAGATCGAGCGCACGCGAGCGGCGGGTGCGGAGGTGCGGCTCTACGACCGCTGGGGCGAGAGTCGCGAGGAGATCGCGGAAGAAATCCGCGCCAGAAACGACGCGACCATGGTTCCCCCTTTCGAGCATCCGCACATCATCGCCGGCCAGGGCACGATCGGGCTGGAGATCGTCGCGCAGGCGCGCGCGCTCGACGCCAGGCCCGATCTGGTGATCGCGCCTTGCTCCGGCGGCGGCCTTTCGAGCGGCATCGCGCTGGCGATCAAGGGGCAGGGCCTGGCGACGGAAATCTGGATCGCTGAACCCAAGGATTTCGACGATGCCGGCCGTTCGCTGCGCAGCGGCGAGAGGGCCAAGAACCCGGCGGGCATAGACTCCTTCTGCGATGCGCTGCTGTCGCCCTCTATGGGCGCGCTGACTTTTGCGGTGGGCTCCCCGCTGCTCGCCGGTGGCGTGTCCGCCTCCGACGCGGAAGTGGCTGAGGCCATGCGCGTGGCCTTCACCGAGCTGAAGCTGGTGGTCGAGCCGGGCGGCGCCTGTGCCTTTGCAGCCCTGCTGGCGGGGCGGATCGAGCTGTCGGGACGCACGGCCGTCGTCGTCCTGTCGGGCGGCAATGTCGCCCCGGAGCTGTTTGCCGACGTGCTGCGCGGCGAACGCTGAGATATCCCACTTGGCGGGAAACGGGTGGGATCGGCTTCCTTTCGCGCCGATATTGGCGTTCAAGGAGATGAAGCCATGAACGCTCACGCCATGATGAACCGACCTCAACCCGTGCTCGACCGCGACATCACGCCGACCGGCTCCGACTACGAACTGGTGCGCGCGGCGATCGAGAAGATCAGCCTCGACTATCGCGACCAGCCTTCTCTGGAGGAACTCGCGTCCGAGCTCGGCGACACGCCGAACGGGTTGCAGAAGCTGTTCACCCGCTGGGCCGGCCTGACGCCGAAGGCATTCCTGCAGGCCGTCACGCTCGACCATGCGCGAAAACTGCTGGACGAGGGTGCGCCTCTTCTCGACGCCGCGCTCGAGGTCGGCATGTCCGGCCCCGGCCGGCTGCACGACCTCTTCGTGACCCATGAGGCGATGTCGCCCGGTGACTACAAGACGCGCGGCGCCGGCCTGACGATCCGCTATGGCTGGCACGTCTCGCCCTTCGGCATCGCGCTGGTCATGGCCACCGAGCGCGGGTTGGCGGGACTTGCCTTCGCCGATGCCGGCGGCGAGCGCGCCGCCTTCGAGGACATGGCGGGCCGCTGGCCGAACGCGACCTATGTGGAGGACGTCTCCGCAACGCAGCCCTATGCGGCCCGCATCTTCGATCCCGCGCGCTGGCGCGCTGACGAACCTCTGCGCGTCGTGCTGATCGGCTCGGACTTCCAGGTCCGCGTGTGGGAAGCGCTGCTGCGCATTCCGATGGGCTGCGCCCGCACCTATTCGTCCATCGCCGCCGACATCGGCAGGCCGGACGCGCCACGCGCGGTCGGGGCGGCGGTGGGAGCCAATCCGGTCTCCTTTGTCGTGCCGTGCCATCGCGCCCTGGGCAAAAGCGGCGCGCTGACCGGCTACCACTGGGGTCTGACCCGCAAGCGCGCCATCCTCGGCTGGGAGGCGGGGCAGGGCGCGGCGCACGCTTAACCCCCCATTAACCATAAAATACCTAAGGTTGTATCAATAAGAAGATGCAATCCTGGGTGCAGTCATGGGCTTCGGCCGCCTCCGCGTCGCCACGTTCAGTGTAGTGTGTGCCACGGCACCGGCTTCTGCCGCGACGCAGGGCGTGCTGTTCGAGGCGACTGTGTCGCCGGTATGCACGCTCACGGTGGGCGACAACGGCCTGATGGTCGCCAGCCCGGACCTCCAGACCTTGTCCTCCAAGCTCGGCGGTGGCGGTGCCGGTCACGTGGGTCTCGCCACCACCGGCGGCGTGGAGATCAGCGTCGACCCGGTGACGGCGGTGACCGTGCCGCCGGCCGATGCCACCGCGACCACCTGGACGCCGACCTATGCGCTTTCCGGCTCGCACAGCGTGGCCGAGACCGGCAGCGCCACGCAGCTCGACGATCCCGGCTCCTCGACGGTGACCGTGCACCTGGTCGGCACCAAGAGCGGCGCCGACAGCTTCGCCGCGGGCGACTACGAGGCGACGGTGACCGTGCGATGCGAATGATTCCGATTCTTGCGGCCATGGCCGCGCTCCTGCCCGCGACCGCCGGCGGTCAGTCGATGAGCCCCATGCGTGGCGAGGTGGTGAGCTTCGATGACCGCTTCGCGGTGCGCGTCTTCCCCGGAAATCCCTACGGCCACCGCATCAGGATCGAGGTGAAGGTCTACGACCAGTCGTTCCGTCCGGTCGCCGCCGAGATCATGCCGGCGAGCTTCATGCTCGGCGCCGACGCCTCACGGCCCGTGCTCGTCGTCGTGCCTTTTGCAGGCGCAGCCGAGCGCAAGGTGCGGATCTGCACAGAAAGCATCCCGTTTCCCGGTCAGAACACGCAGATAAGGGCGCAGATATGCGGCAAATTCCTCGCGCGGCGACTTTGATAGCGGTCCTTGCTGCCTGCGCGCCCGCGCTGGCCGGCGACATCTACGCGCTGAACCAGAACACGACCGGCTTCTCGCTGCCGGGTGTGTCGCTGCCGCAGGGCCAGGACGAAGTGCGCGCCGCCGACGGCACAACCTGCCGCTCCGCGGTGTCCGGGTCGGGCACCTATCTCGACATGGGAGTGGTCGGCGGCAATGGCGCCACGCCGGGCGGCATCGCCACCTATGGGCGTGTCGTGGTGCCGCTCGGCCGCAAGCCACCGCGGCTCGACTGCTCCAAGCTCTATGCGCTGGAAGTCGAGCGTCTGCAGATGGAGATCAGGCTGCTCAAGATGGGGCTCGCGCGCGGCGCGGAGATGCGCGGCGGCAATCCCGGATGGGCGCAGGAAGGCTGGAGCAATGGCAAATAGGCTTGCCGCGGCGCTCGCCGGACTGCTTTTCGCCGCGCCCGCCCATGCGGCATGCACGATCGTCATCGACGCATCGGGCGTCATGGTGCCGAGCCCTTCAATCACCAGCCTGAACTCCACCGGCGCCGGCGGCGGTTCGGCGCGCGCCACCGTCACCACAAATTCCGCGCTGTGCAGCATCTTGGGCCTGCGCAACTGCTACCGGATCAGCGTCGTGGCGCCGGCCGGCTTCCAGTCGGCCCCCGCAGGCGGCGGCACGGGCGTCACCTTCACCAGCAGCTACCAGATCGGCGGCGGCGCGCTGCTGCTCGGCCTCATCCCGACCACCCTGCTCAACGGCACCTACACCGTGACGGCGGATTTGACGGCCAGCCGTGCGTCAGGCGTGTTCCCCGCCGGTGACTACGAGGCGGTATCGACACTCCGCTGCGAATAGCTTCCCTCCGCCTGCGTTCCGGCTAATGTGCCGCGCCGGAGGTATCCATGATCTTTGTTGTCGGTTCGATTAATCTCGACCTCATCGGCCGTGTCGGGCGCCTGCCGGCCCCCGGCGAGACCGTGTCCGGCAGCGATTTTTCCACCGCTCCGGGCGGGAAGGGCGCCAACCAGGCGCTGGCCGCGCGGCGCGCGGGCTCGGAGGTCCATATGGTCGGCGCGGTTGGCAACGATGCCTTCGCACCCGAGGCGACGGCGCTTCTCGCGGCCGGCGGAGTCGACCTGTCGCGGGTGAGGCACGTCGACACGGCCACTGGTGTAGCCTTGATTCTCGTCGGCGGCGACGCGGAGAACATGATCGCTGTGGTGCCGGGTGCAAACGGCGCCGTCTCCGTCGCGGATGCGGCGAACGCCGGCATGGGCGAGGGCGACTTCGTGCTGCTTCAGAACGAGATACCGCTGGAAACGGTGCAGGCGGCACTCAAGGCCGCGCGCAGTGTCGGCGCGGTCTCGCTGCTGAATCTTGCGCCCTTCGGCGCCGAACTGGCGCGTATCGCGCGCGACGCGGATATCCTCATTGTCAACGAGATCGAATTCGACCTGCTGTGCCGGCAGGCCGGCCTGGCCGGTGGCGACCGCGCGGCACGCATGCAGGCCTGGGTCGCCTCCACCGGCCGCATCGTGGTGGTGACGCTGGGCGCGGATGGTGTGATCGCCGCGGCACCCGACATGGCGCTGGCCCTTCCGGCCATGAAGATCGAGCCTGTCGACACAGTGGGAGCGGGCGACACCTTCTGCGGGTATCTCGCGCAAGGTTTGCAGGCGGGATTGGGGCTGGAGCAGGCCATCCGCCGCGCCGGCGTCGCGGGCTCGCTCGCCTGCCTCAAGCCGGGCGCCCAGCCGGCGATCCCGCAGGCCGGGGAGGTCGGGCAGGCGCTGCGTGGGTGGAAATCCTAGGGCAGCCGGCCGATCCGCTCGGTCAGCAGCGCGAAGAACCCGTCGGCGTCGATGCCGCCCATGACAACGGCGTTTTTGGGCCGCTTGGTGATGCCCCACCAGTCGACCACGGTGGCGCCCATGGTCAGCTCCGAGGTGATCTCGATCGATACGTTGACCTCCCGGCCGGTGAAGAGTTCCGGCTTGAGCAGGTAGGCGATGACGCAGGGGTCGTGCAGCGGTCCGCCGTCGGTGCCGTATTTGTATTCGTCGAAGCGCTCGAAGAACTCCAGCATTTCGGCGGTGGCCACGCCCGAACGGTTGCCGAGGTCGCGGAAGGCCTTGATCCGCCTGGCCGTCGTCAGCGCCTTGTGGGTGACGTCGAGCGGCATCATCACGATCGGCACGCCCGAGCGGAACACGATGTCGGCCGCGTGCGGGTCGACATAGATGTTGAACTCCGCCGAGGGCGTGACGTTGCCGCACTCGAAATAGGCGCCGCCCATCATCACGATCTCGTGGATCCGGGGCACGATGCGTGGCTCGCGCACCATGGCGAGCGCCACGTCTGTCAGCGACCCCAGCGTGCAGAGCGTGACCGTTCCCTTCGGCTCGGCCATCAGCGTCTCGACGATGAAGTCGACGCCGTGCTGGTCCTGCAGCTTCATCGTCGGCTCCGGCAGGTCGGGACCGTCGAGGCCGGTCTTGCCATGCACCTCCTCGGCGGTGACCAGTTTGCGCACCATCGGCCGGATCGCGCCGGCAAACACTTTGGTCTCCGGCTTGCCGGCAAGCTCGCAAAGCTTGCGGGCGTTCTTCTCGGTCAGCTTCAGGGGCACGTTGGCGGCCACCGCCACGATGCCCAGCACGTCGAGTTCCGGGCTCGCCAGCGCCGTCAGTATGGCGACGGCGTCGTCCTGGCCGGGATCGGTGTCGATGATGATCTTGCGCGGTTCGGCCATACTGGCTGCCTCTTGTGTATGCACTTGAAGTCGAAAACGGCGCGGACCATATCAGGAGCACGGGCGGGAATGCCATTCGGGTTCGCGTCCATCCACGTCGCTCTTCGAGGACAGTGAACGATGACGCGCATGACGCCATTCTCGAGCCCGCTGCTGCTCGGCTTCGATTCGATCGAGAAGACCCTGGAAAGGGTTGCCAAGGGCTCGGACGGCTACCCGCCCTACAACATCGAGCGGCTGCGCGGACCGGAAGGCTGCGGTGACAGGCTTCGTATCACGCTCGCGGTGGCGGGCTTCACCGACAACGATCTCGACGTCTCGACCGAGGAGAACCAGCTGGTCGTTCGCGGGCGGCAGGCGGACGAAGGCGAGCGCGAATTCCTGCATCGTGGGATCGCCGCGCGCCAGTTCCAGCGCACTTTCCTGCTCGCGGACGGGATGCGCGTATCCGGTGCGACGCTGCAGAACGGGCTTCTGTCGATCGACCTGGACCGGCCGCAGCCCGAGAAACTGGTACGGAAAATCAATATTTCGGTGAAAGAGTAGGGCATCACGGGGTGGTGTCTGTCGGAACCGAATGGCTCTGTCGCAGGTTGGTCAGGACGACTTCCTGCGCGAAAGGAGGCTGACATGACTGAGAACTTCAACGACGCGGTCGTGACCGAGGACGAACTGGCGCATCTGGGCGAGGGCACAGTCGCCTATCTTCGCGAATTCGATTCGGACGATCTGAAGGAACGTTTCCCCGGCATGCCCGACATGGCATCCGGCACCCGTCTGTGGGCGGTCTTCGCCGCCGACGGAAGGCCGATCCTGCTTGCCGACGCGCGCGCCAGCGCGCTGGCCGGCGCCATGCAGAACGACCTGACGCCCGTCAGCGTCCACTGATCGTCGAATAAGGAGCACCGGCGCCAATCGTGGCGCCGGAATGCTATGCCGCGTGCGAGGCGGGGGTCTGCGACAGGAAGGAATAGATCGCGGCGGCGTCGGTAGAGCCCCGGATCTTGTTGACGGTGTCGGCATCCCGCAGCACACGCGCGATGCGCGACAGTGCCTTGAGATGGTCGGCGCCGGCCGTCTCGGGTGCCAGCAGCAGGAAGACGATGTCGACCGGCTGGTCGTCCAGCGCCTCGAAATCGATCGGTGTCTCCAGACGTGCGAACACGCCGGTTATCTTGCGGATGCCCGGCAGCTTGCCGTGCGGAATGGCGATGCCGTTGCCCACGCCTGTCGAGCCAAGCCGCTCGCGTTGCAGGATCGTGTCGAACACTTCGCGCTCGGGCAGGCCGGTGGCCGCAGCGGCTTTCTCGGCCATCAGTTGCAGGAGCTGCTTCTTCGAGTTCGCCTTGAGCGCCGGAAGCACCGACGAAACCTCGATGAGATCGCTCAGATCCATGTGAATGGTCCTTGTGGCGCGGAGGGCGGGCGCGTTCAGTTGCGCCGCGCGGTCGACGCGGTGTCGATCCAGCCGATATTGCCGTCGGGCCTGCGGTAGACGATGTTCACGGCATCGGTGGCGCCGTTGCGGAAGGCGAAGACAGGGCTGTCCTTGACGTCGAGCTCCACGACCGCGTCAGCGACCGACATCGTCCGCAGCGTCAGCGTCGATTCGGCCACGACGGCCGGCGCATAGTCGGCGGGAACTTCCTCGTCGTCGTCTGCGACCGACGCGACCACCCGGTAGGCGAGGTCGATCGTTTCGGCCGCATTGGCGCTGCCTTCAGGATGCGACTTGAGCTTGCGCTTGTAGCGGCGCAGCCGCTTCTCGATGCGCTCCGCCGCCGTCTCGAAGGCAGGAACCGGTTCCTGCCCGGTTCCCGTGGCCTGTAGGGCGATGCCGCTGTCGAGATGGATGTTGCAATCCGCCGTATAGCGGGAGCCGTTCTTTTCGACCGTCACCCGGCCCGAGAAGCCGCCGTCGAAATACTTGTCGACCGCTTCCCCGATTCTGTTCTCGATGCGCAGGCGGAACGCATCGCCGATATCCATGTGTTTTCCCGAAATGCGCAGGCTCATCGAAAGGCTGATCCTTACGTGCAAGCTTCGGTTGGAGCGAGTTTATACCTGTGGCTCTCGGGCACAAGCATTTCCCGCTTCATTGCGGGTCGCGTGGCGCTGCCGCGCCGTTGCGATTGGCCGTTCTGGCCGGCCGGATTGGACCCCGTCCGTTGCGGCGCGGCTTCTATTCGTTCGTCCCGGCCGTGTCAACGCGGCGGCGGTCACCCGCGGGAAACCTGTGGAGAGCGGCTCGGCTGCGGGACTTGGCAGAAGCGCTGAACGCTTAGCGGCCCGCTACCGCCATCACCTTCTTCTCGCGGCGCCGCTGCACGGAAGAAGGGATATTCATCGCTTCGCGGTATTTGGCTACCGTACGGCGCGCGATATCGACGCCGCCTTTCTTGAGGATGTCCACGATCGCGTCGTCGGAAAGCACTTCGATTGCGGTTTCCTCGTCGATCAGCTCGCGGATGCGGTCGCGTACGGCCTCAGCTGAATGTGCCTCGCCGCCTTCAGCCGAGGCGATTGCCGCGGTGAAGAAGAAGCGCAGCTCGAACACGCCGCGCGGCGTCAGCATGTATTTGTTCGAGGTGACGCGGCTGACGGTCGATTCATGCATGCCGATCGCCTCGGCCACGGTGCGCAGGTTCAGCGGCTTCAGATGGCGGATGCCGCCCACCAGGAAGGCATCCTGCTGGCGCACGATCTCCGACGCCACCTTGAGGATGGTGCGCGCGCGCTGGTCGAGGCTGCGCGCCAGCCAGTTGGCGTTCTGCAGGCACTCGCCGAGGAAGGCGCGCTCTGCGGGCGAGCGCGTATGTCGCGACACCTCGGCGTAGTAGTTCTGGTCGACCAGCACGCGCGGCAGCGCATCCGGGTTGAGCTCGACCGTCCAGCTTCCGTCCGCCGCGGTGCCGACCAGCACGTCGGGCGTGACGGGATCCGCCGTTGCGCTGGCGAAGGCCGTGCCCGGCTTGGGATCGAGTGCGCGAATCTCCGCCAGCATGTCGAGCAGGTCCTCCTCGTCGACGCCGCAGATGCGTTTCAGCGAAACGAAATCGCGGCGCGCGAGCAGTTCGAGATGTCCCAGCAGCGCCTGCATGGCGGGGTCGAGCCGGTTGCGCGCGGCAAGCTGCAACGCCAGGCATTCCGCAAGGTCGCGGGCGAACAGCCCCGGCGGGTCGAGCGTCTGGCAGACCGCCAGCACGCGCACCACCTCGCCGTTGGACAGGCCCAGCCGGCTGGCCACATCGGCGGTGCCGATCTCCAGGTAACCCGCATCGTCGAGACCGTCGGCGAGCAGCCGGGCGACTGCAAGGTCGGCGGCATCGGCGAAGGCGAAGGCGATCTGTTCGCCGACATGGTCGGCCAGCGTCAACGGCGCCGCGGTGACCGCTTCCAGATCGATCGGTTCACCGGATGGCGCCGTTCGGGCCGACAGCGACGACTTCCACTGCGCGGCAAGGTCGGGCGCGACGCCCTCGCGCGTGCCGGGGTCGTCCGGAAACAGGTTCTCCAGCGAGCTGTCGAGGCGGTCGGAAATGGATTGCGCACTCCATTCCGCGGGTTCCCCCGCCCAATCGCCGTCTGCGGGCTCGACGGTTCCGCCTTCCGGCTCCGCCCGCTCCAGCAGCGGATTGCGTTCGATCTCGTCATCGATGAAGCGTTCGAGCTCGAGATGGTTGAGCTGCAGCAGCCGGATCGACTGCATAAGCTGCGGGGTCATCACCAGCGACTGGCTCTGGCGCAGGTGTAGCGTGGCAGAAAGCGCCATGACGATCCTGTACTCGACTCCCGTACCCTGCAGCGGCGCACCCCTGGCGCGACCGTCCGGGATGAAACTGGCCCGGCTCTTGCATGTCAAGCGTCAAGGTATCGCAGCCGCCTTACCGGACCGTTAGCCGCGGCCCGTCGGGCCCGCGATCGGGATACGGGATCAGAGCGAGAAGCTCTCGCCGAGATAGAAACGGCGCACGTCGGCGTTGGCGACGATCTCGGCCGGGGCGCCGTGGGTGAGCACCTTGCCGGCGTGGATGATGTAGGCGCGGTCGATCAGTCCGAGCGTCTCGCGCACATTGTGGTCGGTGACCAGCACGCCGATGCCGCGCGCCGTGAGATGCCGGACGAGCTGCTGGATGTCGGCGACCGCGATCGGGTCGACGCCGGCAAAGGGCTCGTCGAGCAGCATGAAATTGGGGTCGGTGGCCAGCGCCCGCGCGATTTCCAGCCGCCGCCGCTCGCCGCCCGAAAGCGCCAGCGAGGCCGATTTGCGCAGATGCGTGATATGGAACTCCTCGAGCAGCTGGTCGAGCTTGCGTTCGCGCGCCGTCCGGTTCTTCTCCACCGTTTCGAGCACGGCCCGTATATTGCCTTCCACGGTCAGTCCGCGAAAGATCGAGGCTTCCTGCGGCAGATAGCCGATGCCCATGCGCGCGCGGCGGTACATCGGCATGCGGGTGACGTCGAAGCCATCGATCTCGATGGTGCCGCTGTCGGCCGGCACCAGGCCGGTCACCATGTAGAAGCAGGTGGTCTTGCCGGCACCGTTGGGGCCGAGCAGACCCACGGCTTCACCGGCCCGAACGCCGAAGGAGACGCCGGAGACAACCTGCCGTCCGCGGTAGGCCTTGACCAGCCCGCGCGCGATCAGCGTGCCCGCCTGCGGCGCCGCCCCGGACTGTTCGATGTCCAGTCCCGCAGCCGTCATCAGGGTTGCGAGGATCCCGGCTTCAGCAGCATCCGCACACGGCCCGCTGCCTGCGAGTTCGGGCAGGAATCGACCTGGGACTGACCCGAATTCTGGTTCATCGTGAAGCGGCAGCCGACGACCACGTTGGGCCCTTCCGTCAGCACCACCTCGTTGCCGGTGACCACCATGACGCCGGTCTTCATCTCGAATTCGCCGCGGTCGCCCGTTACCACCTGACCGCGCTGATCGAGGTAGACCTTGCCCTCGGCCAGCATGCGCTCGACTTCCGTGCTGCCGCCAAGCGCGGCCCCGGTCGGTGCTGGCGCAGGCGTTGCGCCCGTCGCCTGGGCGGTGGCGCCTGCGGCGTTGGCCTGCGTGTAGTAGACAGTGAGCTTCAGCGTGCGCAGCAGCAGATCGCCTTGCACCAGCGTCACGTTTCCGGTGAATATCGCGGTGCTTTCCCGATCCAGCACCTCAAGCTTGTCGCTCTCGATCTCGACGGGCTCGCCGCCGCCGCCGATGCCCTGTGCGTGCGCGACCACGGGTGAGGCGGCCAGCAAAGCCGCCGCGAGCAGGCGGACGATGTCAGTTGCGCGCATTCGTGGTCTCGACCGCTGCGGTGTCCACGCGGCGGTCATTGAGCAACACCTTGACGCGCTGCTCGAACACCATCACCTCGCCGCCGTCCGTGATGGTCATACGGTCCGCCGTGACTTTCATCGTGCGCGTGTCGATTTCGACCGCTTCGTCCGAAGTCAGGTCGCCCCGTCCCATGTCGAGCTTGGCGGACTTGAGCCGCGCGACCATCCCGTCCGTCGTCTTGACCAGCGCCGGGCTGGTGATGCGCAAGGTGTTGTCCGCCTTGGTCATCGTGCCGGTCGCCGCCTGCACGTCGGCCCAGTCGGCCTGACCCACCGGCAACCTTGCCGTGATCTCCTCGAGATCGACGAAGCTCGAATCGGCAATGGTCTGGATCGCGCGCGCCGCTTTCATCTCGTACGGGCGCTTCGCCGCGTTCATGCCGCCCATGCGTGGACTGTCCATGACGAGCTTGCCGTCCTGGATCATCGCGCCGGCGACGCTCACCGGGCCGCTCTGCAGGTAGGACAGCATTGCCGAGTGCCCGATCATGGCGAGCAGCAGCATGCCGGCCGCCGCGGGCAAAAGCACCTTGAGGCGCCGCACCCGTAGCGAACGACGCTGCTGGCGCCCGTAGGCCTCGGCCGTCAGCCGTGATCTGGTTTGTGCGCTCAATATACCCGTCAACCCTCATTCCGGCCGGTTTTACAGCCGGGACGGATGTCCCCGGCACATAAATGTCTGCGTCGGCGCCTTATTGCAACTCAATATGGTGATTTTGGGAAAGGAGTAGCGACCGACGCCACACGCTGCGCGCAAATCTCCGGGCCGACACGGCAAATCTCGCTCCACGACTGTTCAAACCGGCAGCTTCTGCGGATAGAAGGATGCCGACGGGTCCTTCAGCGAGGCCGCCCGGTCTATCAGCGAGGCTGCAATGACCACACGCGCAGACGACATCATCGATCGCCGCAGGCTGCGCCGCAAGCTTACATTCTGGCGAGTCGTGGCTCTTCTGGTGCTGCTCGCCGTGATCGGGGTGGGCCTTGCGCGCTTTGGCGGCGAGGTGGCTGGCGCCGCCGCCGACCATATCGCGCGCATTCGCATAGAAGGCACCATCACCGAGAACGAGGAACTGCTGAAGCGGCTGAAGGACGCGACCGAGTCGGAGCGCGTGAAGGGCGTCATTCTCACCGTTGATTCGCCGGGCGGCACGACCGCCGGCGGCGAAGCGCTCTACGAGGCGGTGCGCAAGATGGCGCAGAAGAAGCCGACGGTGGCGCAGGTCGGCACGCTTGCAGCCTCGGCTGGCTACATGATCGCCAGCGCCACCGACCACATCGTCGCGCGGCAATCCTCCATCGTCGGCTCGATCGGCGTGCTGTTCCAGTACCCCGACGTTACCGGGCTGATGGAGAAGATCGGCGTCAAGCTGGAGGGCGTTAAGTCGTCGCCTTTGAAGGCGGAACCCTCACCGTTCAGCCCGACCACCGAGGAAGAGCGGGCGATGATCCGCAACCTCGTCATGGACAGCTACGATTGGTTCGTCGGCCTCGTCGACGAGCGCCGCCCGCTGTCGCGCGAGGAGGTGCTGGCGGTTGCTGACGGCACGATCTTCACCGGCCGGCAGGCGCTCGCCCGCAAGCTGGTCGACGAACTCGGCGGCGAGGAAGTGGCCAAGGCATGGCTCGAGGGCAAGGGTGTCCCGGCGGGGCTGGAGATCGTCGAGTGGAAGGAGCGGCGCAGCGGCACCGACTGGCTGCTCGGCGCTTCGGCAAGCGAAATGGCGGCGCGATGGCTGGGCCTTCCGGCCGGCGGCGGCAATCTGATCGGCGAGCTCGGCGCGGACCGTATCTTCCTTGACGGTCTCGTATCGGTCTGGCAACCTGATCTGGGGCGGGTTCAGGGTAAATAATTCAAGAAAATCATCCCTGTAGATACGATCTGCAATTTTGCGAGGGAAGTTGCCGTGATCAAATCCGAGCTGGTCCAGACCATTGCCAACCGGAATCCGCATTTATTCCTGCGGGACGTCGAGAACATCGTGAACGCGGTGTTCGAGGAGGTCACCGTGGCACTGTCGGAGGGAAACCGCGTCGAACTGCGTGGATTTGGCGCATTTTCGGTGAAAAACCGGCCGGAGCGCGTCGGTCGCAACCCGCGCACCGGCGAGTCCGTGCATGTCGAGGAGAAGTGGATTCCCTTCTTCAAGACCGGCAAGGAACTGCGCGAGCGGCTGAACGACAAGTAGGGTCTGATGAACCGCTTCCTGACCTGGGTCGTTTTCGTGCCGGTGGCGATCGTGCTGGTGGCGCTGGCCGTCGCCAACCGCGCGCCGGTGCCCTTCACCATCGATCCGTTCAATCCCGGCAATCCCGGGTTGACCGTGGCGCTGCCGCTTTTCGTCTATCTGTTTGCCGCGCTGGCGGTCGGACTGATCGTCGGCAGCATCGCCACCTGGATGCGCCAGGGCAGGCACCGCAAGGCGGCACGCGAAAGCCAGGCCGAGGTGCGTGCATTGCGCGACCAGCTCCTGCAGCCCGCCCCGGTGGTTCCGGCGGCGTCCAGCCCTGCATTGCCGCCCCCGGCCGCATGAAGCACGGCGCCGCCTGATGCGCTTCGTCACAGCAGACGAGATCGACACGGTACTGACCTTTCCGCTCCTGGTGGAGACGCTGCGCGAAGCCTTTCGCGTGGGCGCCGTGCAACCCACCCGGCATCACCATACGTTGACGCGCCCGACGGGCACGCCGTCGACGCTGCTTCTGATGCCGGCATGGAGCGACTTCTCGCATGATGGCGACGGCTTCGTGGGCGTCAAGGTCGTCACCGTCTCGCCCGACAACAACGTCGCCGGCAAACCGGCCGTCATGGGCAGTTACATGCTGCTGCAAGGCGTGACCTGCGAGCCGCTCGCCATCATGGACGGCCAGCGCCTGACGCAGTGGCGCACCGCGGCCGCCTCGGCGCTGGCTTCGAGCTATCTTTCGCGGCCTGACAGCCGCCGGTTGTTGATCGTGGGCGCCGGCGCGCTGGCACCCTTCCTCGCACGAGCCCACGCCGCGGTGCGGCCGGTCGACGAGGTTCGCGTGTGGAACCGCACTGAAGGCAACGCGCGAAAAGTGGTCGAGGAACTCGCCGCGGCTGGCATGGATGCCTCGCTTGCCGAAGATCTCGATGCCGCTGTCGGGTGGGCCGATATCGTCAGCGCAGCGACCATCTCGACCGTGCCGCTGGTGCGCGGCGCAGCGCTGCGGCCAGGCACTCATGTCGACCTCGTCGGCGCCTTCTCGCCGGCAATGCGCGAAAGCGATGACGCGGCGGTGGCGAAGGCGCGCGTCTATGTCGATACACGCGATGGCGCGCTGAAGGAGGCCGGCGATATCGTTCAGGCCATCGCCGAAGGTGCGCTGAAGCCCTCCGGCATATGCGGCGACCTCTACGATCTCGCGCGCGGCAACGCGGCGGGACGTGCTTCGCCGGACGAGATCACCCTGTTCAAGTCGGTCGGCGCGGCAATCGAGGACCTGGCCGCGGGCATTGCCGCATGGAAGGCGCTGGGTCGAATGGAAGGCTGAGCTAACCGCGCCTCATCGGCGCGACGCCCAGCGCCAGCGAGATCTTCTCCGCCAGCGCCAGCAGTTCGGGACCCAGCTTGAAGGTAAGCTTGTCCACCGGCGTCCGCGTTGCAGGACCGGCGCAGACAAGGACATACCGCCCGATGACCTGCGGTGCGGAAAGCGGAACGGCAACGGCGTTGATGTCGTTCTGCCACTCTCCGACCGTGGCGCAGAATCCGTGGCTGTCGATCTGGCGAAACGCCTCCTCGATCCGGCCGCGATTCGCCAGCCAGTCCTCGGGATCGCTGCGCTGCAGGTCGCGCATGAAATCGCGGCGCTCGTCTTCTCCAAGCAGCCACAGATAGGCGCGACCCATCGCGGTTGAGGCGATCGGGACTCGCGTGCCGGGTCTGGCGCGCATGGCAAGACTGGCCGAACCCATGGACACGGACAGGAACGCCATGCGGCCCTCCTGCCGGGTTCCCAGGCCGGAGGTCGTGCCGTTGGCGTGTGCAAACTCGCGAATGAACGGATCCGCCACCCGCACCACGTCGAGGTTGGCCATCGCCACATGGCCGAGCGTCAGCACGCCGCCGCCGAGTTCATAGCGTTCGGTTGCGGCGTCGTGGTTGAGGTAACCCAGCGCTGTGAGCGTTCGGCACAGGCGCGAAACCGTCGGCTTCGGCACGCCGGTGCGGTCGCTGAGTTCCTGATTGCCGAGCGAGGGATCGTTTGGCCTGAAGGCGCGCAGGATGGCCATGCCGCGGACCAGTGCGCCGACCAGCGCCTGCTCGCCTTCGTCCCCGCTTTCAGCACGCGTGGTCCGGGCCATCTCGATGCTCTTCCTCGCGCCGATTCATATCGCGGATTCGATGCAATGATACAAATATTGAAATTGGATTTCAAACCTGATGAAGGTAGTCCGCGCAAATATCGTACCGCCCGGAGCCGTCATGGCGATTGATCCCGACGCACTGTTCAGCTGGAAGTTTCCGGAGATCACCCACACCTTTACCCGGCGCGACACCATTCTCTACGCGCTGGGCGTCGGCCTCGGGGCCGACCCGTTGGACGAAGCCGAACTCCAATATGTCTATGAACCCCGCCTCGTGGCGCTGCCGACCTACGCGAACGTGCTCGCCTATGGCGGCTTCTGGCTGCAGGACCCGGCTACCGGCGCCGACTGGCGCCGGGTCGTCCACGGCGAACAGGCGATCACCATCCTCGAGCCGCTGCCGGTGGAGGGCACGGTCGTCGGCCGCCAGCGCGTTACCGGCCTTGTCGATCGCGGCTCCGACAAGGGCGCGATGGTCACGCTCGAGCGCGAGGTCAGCGACGCCGCGACCGGGCGCCCCCTCTGCCGCGTGGTGACCAGCACCATCATGCGTGGCGACGGCGGCTTTGGCCGCGCGCTGGGCGAGCCGCCCGCGCAACCGCGCCGGGCGCCCGATCGCACGCCGGATGCGGTCGTCGAACGGGCGACGCTCAAGCAGGCTGCGCTGATCTATCGGCTGTCAGGCGACTACAACCCGCTCCATGCTGACCCCGCGGTGGCCGCCGCGGCGGGCTTTCCGCGCCCGATCCTGCATGGCATGGGCACGATGGGTGTTGTCGGCCACGCGGTGGTCGTGGCCGCGGCCGGTGGCGATCCGGCTCGCGTGAAGCAGCTGTCCACCCGCTTTTCCGCGCCGGTCTTCCCCGGCGAGACGCTCCGAACTTCCATATGGGACCTCGGTAGCGGGGCTTTCGCCTTCTCCGCGGAGGCGGTTGAGCGTGGCGTCAAGGTGATCGCCAACGGCCACGCCGAGATCGGCTAGCCGCGGGATCTCAGCCTTTCGGCGCAGGACCGACGATGCTGCGCGCGATCAGCTCCTTCATGATCTCGTTGGAGCCGGCATATATGCGGTGCACGCGGGCGTCGGCATAGGCCCGCGCGATCGGAAACTCCCACATGTAGCCGTAGCCACCGTGGAGCTGCAGGCACTGGTCGACGATGCGGCCCTCCAGCTCGGAAAGCCACCACTTGGCCATCGCCGCGCCCGGCACGTCGAGCTTGCCTTCGAGGTGTTGCTCGATCGAGCGGTCGAGGAACGCCCGCGCGACCGTCAGTTCGGTCTTCATCTCCGCGAGCTTGAAACGCACGGTCTGCAAATCCGCCAGCCGCGCACCGAACACCTTGCGCCCGTTGGTGTGCTCGACTGTCCATTCGTAAGCGGCCTCGGCCGTGGAAAGCGCATTGATGCCGGCCAGCAGCCGCTCCTGCGGCAGTTCGGCCATCAAATAGCGAAACCCCTTGCCCTCCTCGCCGAGCAGGTTGCCGACCGGCACGAGGCAGTCTTGGAAGAACAGTTCCGAGGTGTCCTGCGCCTTCTGGCCGAGCTTCTCGAGGTTGCGTCCGCGCGAGAAGCCGGGCCGGTCGGCCTCGACCAGCAAGAGGCTGACGCCCCTGGCGCCCTGCGTCGGATCGGTCTTGACCGCGAGGATGAACAGGTCGCCCAACTGGCCGTTGGTGATGAAGGTCTTCTGGCCGTTGATGCGGTAGCTGTCGCCATCGCGGATCGCGGTGGTGCGCATGCCCTGCAGATCGCTGCCGGCGCCCGGTTCCGTCATCGCCAGACCGGCGATGACCTCGCCCGACGCCATCTTCGGCAGCCACTCCTGCTTCTGCGCCTCGGTGCCGAAATGCAGGATATAGAAGGCGGCGATGTCGGAGTGCAGCCGGAAACCCGGTCCGCTGAAGACGCCGCGTGCCAGTTCCTCGGTGAGGATCGCGCTGGTGACGAAGTCGCCGCCGCCGCCGCCATATTCCTCGGGGATCGCAGTGCACAACAGCCCGGCTGCACCGGCCTTCAGCCAGACCTCGCGGTCCACCTTGCCCTGCTTCTCCCAGCGCTCGTGATGCGGCGCGATCTCGCGCTCGACGAAGGTGCGCAGGCTGCGCCGGAAAAGAGCGTGCTCTTCGCTTTCGTAGCTCCGGTCCATGGCGCACTCCTTTCGGCTGATATCCGGCGTAAATAGCAGCCTCCGGGATAAATGAAATCAGATTTCAAAAAATTCTTGACCTCGCCGTTGCCGCGTATGAAAACGCAGCTGGAAACTTGGCCGGGGAGTAGGCCTTGGCGGAGAGCGACAAGATCGCGCCGCTGGCGGTCTTCCTCGGCAGCGAGCTTGCAGGCGACGTCACCGGCCAGATCTTCACTGTGCGCAAGAACGAGATTTTCCTGATGAGCCAGCCGCGGCCGATCCGCTCCATGCATCGCAGCGAGGGCTGGTCTGTCGACAGCATCGCGTCCGACATGGCGCCGGCGTTCCGCTCGTCTTTCTATCCGGCGGATCGTTCCGCCGACATCTTCGGCTGGGATCCGGTGTGAACGGCATGGCAATAGGCATAACCCGTTTCGGCGCCTACATTCCGCGGCTCAGGCTGCCGCGCGCGGCAATCGCCGAAGCAAACGCCTGGTATAATCCCGGGTTGAAGGGCATGGCCAAGGGCGAGCGTTGCTTCGCCAACTGGGACGAGGATGCCATCACCATGGCGGTGGAGGCGGCCCGCGACACGCTGGGCGAAAGCTCGCGCGATGATGTTGGTCAGCTCGTCATGGCGTCGACGACTTTCCCGTTCGCCGACCGTCAGAACAGCGTCGTCGTGAAGGAGGCGCTGAACCTGCCCGACGCGGTCGCCGCGATGGATGTGGCCGGCAGCCAGCGCGCCGGCACGTCGGCGCTGCGCGCCGCCTGCCTTGGCAGCGGCGGTCCGACGCTCGTCGTCGCCGCCGAGAAGCGCGCAGCCAAGGTGGCGGGCGAGGCCGAGATGACGACGGGCCACGCGGCAGCGGCCTTCCTGATCGGCGAGGATCCCGTCGCCGAGTTCCTCGGCGCCCACTCAACCGCGGTCGATATGGTCGACCACTACCGTTCGTCGGGCGAGGACTACGACTACAATTGGGAAAGCCGCTGGGTCCGCGAAATCGGCTTTGGCGAGATCGTACCGAATGCGGTGAAAGAGGCGTTGTCCCGCCTTTCGTTGAAAGCGTCGGAGATCGCCCATCTCGTCGTTGCTGGCCCTTCAGGTATCGGCGCCCGCGTGGCGGCGCAGTCCGGCATCTCGGCTACCGCCGTTGCCGACACGCTTGCCGCTACCATGGGCGACAGCGGCACTGCGCATCCGCTGCTGCTGCTGGCTGATGTGCTGGAGCGCGCCAGGCCGGGCGAAATCATCGTGGTCGTCGGTTTCGGCCAGGGCTGCGACGTGCTCGCCTTCCGCGCCACCGACCGGATCGGCTCAGTGCGGCCGCTGCTCGGCGTGCGCGGCTGGCTGGCGCGCCGTGCCGAGATGCGCAACTACGCGCGCTACCTTGCCCTGACCGGCGCGCTCGACATCGAGCGTGGCATCCGCGCCGAACTCGACCAGCAGACTGCCGCGACCGTGCTCTATCGCAACCGCAAGGCCGTGCTCGGCCTGATCGGCGGGCGCTGCACGAAGACGGGCACGGTGCAGTTTCCGATGACGCGCGTGTCCGTCGCCCGCAACGCGCACGAGATCGACACGCAGGAGCCGTATCCGCTGGCCGATCTGCCGGGCAAGGTGCTCACCTTTACTGCCGACCGGCTCGCCTATAACCCGAACCCGCCGCTCTATTTCGGCACGGTACAATTCGATGGCGGCGGACGGCTGACCGCCGACTTCACGGACGTGGACGAAGGCGCGGTCGACGTCGGCATGAGGACGCGCATGATGTTCCGCATCCGCGCGGTGGACGAGGTGCGCGGCTTCACCAAATATTTCTGGAAGGCCGCACCGGCCTTCAACGCGAAGGTGGCGTGATGGCAAGGGGTATCAGGGACAAGGTCGCGATCCTCGGCATGGGCTGCACGCGCTTCGGCGAGCGCTGGGAATCCGACGCCGCCGACCTGATGGTCGAGGCCTATGTCGAGGCGATGGCTGACGCCGGCATCGACCGCACGCAGCTCGATGCGGCCTGGCTGGCGGTGGGCTTCGAGGCGACCAGCATCGGCCCGTCGTCGATTCCGCTGTCGATCGCGCTGCGCCTGCCCAACATTCCGGTCACCAAGGTCGAGAATTATTGTGCATCCGGCACCGAGGCGTTCCGCGGCGCGGTCTATGCGGTTGCAAGTGGCGCCGCCGACATCGCGCTGGCGCTCGGCGTCGAGAAGCTGAAGGACACCGGCTATGGCGGCCTGCCTGTGCGTTCTCGGGGGCTGGTCTACGACATGATGTCGAACGGCGGCACCGCGCCCGGCAATTTCGCGCAACTGGCCGCCGGCTATCGCGCCCGTCACCGCCTCGACGCTGGCGACCTGAAGCGCGCCATCGGCCATGTATCGGTGAAAAGCCACGCAAACGGCGCGAAGAACCCGCGCGCGCATCTGCGCAAGGCGGTCGATATCGACACCGTTCTCAACGCACCGATGGTCGCCGAGCCGCTTGGCCTGTACGACTGTTGCGGCGTGTCGGACGGCGCGGCCTGCGCCATCGTTACGACTCCGGAGATCGCCCGCTCGCTCGGCAAGACCGATCTCGTCAGCGTCAAGGCGCTGCAGCTGGCGGTGACGGACGGCTGGGAACTGCAGGGCGACGGCTGGGACGGCGGCTACGTGAACACCACACGGCAGGCGGCCTCGCGGGCATATCAGGAGGGCGGCATCCGCGATCCGCGCGGCGAGATCAGCATGATGGAGGTGCACGACTGCTTCTCGATCACCGAGCTGGTGACGATGGAAGATCTGGGCGTCAGCGCCGAGGGACGCGCGATCCACGACGTGCGCGACGGCTTCTACGACGCCGACGGCGGCATTCCCTGCCAGATCGACGGCGGTCTGAAGTGCTTCGGCCATCCGATCGGCGCGTCGGGACTGCGTATGGTCTACGAGATGTATCTGCAGCTGCTCGGCCGCGCCGGCGAACGGCAGCTCAAGGACCCGCGTATCGGCCTGACGCACAATCTCGGCGGCATGCCGAGCCAGAGCGTCTGCGCCGTCACCATTGTCGGCAGGCACGGCGAATGAGCGAACCGGCGCTGGTCGTCGAGACGATCGCGGGCGTCCGTGTCCTGCGCCTCAACGAACCGGCGCGCCGCAACGCGCTGTCAGACGCGATCCGGCATGGTCTGGAGCGTGAAGTGCCGGCCTTTTTCGCCGATGACGAGGCGCGCTGCCTGCTGGTCACCGGAACCGGCGACAGCTTTTGCGCAGGTGGCGATCTGGCCAGCCTCGATCAGGTCAGGACTGTCGATGCCATGCGGGAGCGCATGCAGCGTTCTCATGGCTGGGTGTCGGCGCTGCTCACCCGCGACAAGCCGGTCGTTTGCGCCGTCAACGGGCCGGCGGTTGGCGCCGGGCTCGGACTTGCGCTGCTCGGCGACATCACGGTCGCCAGCGAGGACGCCTATTTCCTGCCCGGCTTCGTCATGGTCGGCGCCGCTCCGGACTACGGGCTTGGCTGGACCTTGCCACGAGCGGTCGGCGCCAAGCGCGCCGCCGATATCCTGATGACCAATCGCAAGATCGCGGCGCCGGCCGCTCTGGCGATGGGATTGGTCAGCCGTGTGCTGCCAACCGAGGGATTTCAGGCCGCTGCGATGGAAATCGCGCAGTCTCTCGCTCAGGGTCCGCAGGTCGCGCTCGCCATCACCAAGTCGCTGCTGCTGCATGGCGCAACCAGCGATGTCGACGAGTTCCTCGCGGTTGAAGCCGATGCGCAGGCGGAAGCGCTGATGTCGCCAGACGCGGTGAGGCTGCGTTCGACGTTTCTGAACAAGAGCCGCAAGCGCGAAGGCTGATCTCAGGCCCGCTGCGTGTCGATTCGCGTGGCGAAGTCGGCGCCGCGCTTCGGCTTCTGGTCCTGCTCCCAGGCGAGCGCTTCCGCCAGCGGCATGTCGATGCCGCCATCCAGCATGCGCTTGGTCCACAGCACGGATTCGCGCGCGTTCGACACGATGGCCCGCGCCAGCTCCATCGCCTTCTGCCATGTCGTGTCGTCGGGAACGACATGGTTGGCAAGACCGATGCGCCCCGCCTCCTGACCCGACACGCGGCGCGACGTGAACATCATCTCTTTCGCGGCGGCCAGCCCAATGCGGCGCGACAGCCGTTGCGGCAGCCCCCAGCCGGCGGTCATGCCGAGCCGCGAATGTGAGTCGCAGAAGATCGCGCTCTCGCCCGCGACGATGATGTCGCCGGCCAGCGCCAGCTCCAGTCCGCCGGTGAAGCAGTGGCCGCGCACGATAACGATCACCGGCTGCGGCAGGTTGGCGAGCGCGGTGATCGTCTCGGCGCGAAAGCTGCGCGGTTCTGCAGCATCGTTCGCCTTGAGCGACTTCATGTCGAAACCGGCGCAGAAGCTCTCGCCGGCGGCGCTGAGCAGCACGCAGCCGATCGCGTCGGTTCGCGCCGCTATGTCGTCGACGTGCCGGCGCAGCAGACGAAAGCTCTCGGGCGTCAGCGCGTTTCGAACTTCGGGACGGTTGAGAGTCAGCGAAGCGATCCCGTCGAAATCCTCGCGCGTCAGCACGTCGAGCATGATCCTCCTCCGTAACCGCTAAAGGTCGCTGGCGGTCGCGACGATCACGGTAGGTTCCGCGCCTGCGGGCGGCAATGCCTGATAGGACTGGCAAGCATATCGCTGCCGCTATCGGTCCGGCGATACCGATGACGTCAATGCCCGCGCAATATCCCGGTATTGGACCGGTCGGAGCCGTGACTGCTAGGCTCGCCGACAAACGGGAGATGCGCGTGCCGATTCAGACGGTGACGGGGGCCATAGAGCCCGAGGAACTCGGCCGCACGCTGATGCACGAGCATCTGTTCGTCGCCTTCCACGGCGCCGAGTTCGATCCCGCGGCGCAAACCGACAAGGCGTGGGTGGCCGCGCAGGCGGTGCGCAGCCTGAATGCGCTCAAGGCGCATGGCGTGCGCAGCTTCGTCGACCCGTGCCCGATCGAGCTCGGCCGCGACGTGCGGCTGATGGCCGAGATCGCCGAGCGCGCCGAGATGCAGATCGTCTGCACGACAGGTTTCTACCACGAGGCAGCGGGCCTGCCGGGCCATTGGCGCCGCATGGAGGTTGAGCGCATCGTCGAGCACTATGTGCGCGAGATCGAGACCGGCATCGACGGCACCGGCATCCGCGCCGGCGCCATCAAATGCGCAACGAGCGCCGCAAACATCTCGCCCGTCGAGGCGAAGTTCCTCGCGGCTGCCTGCCGGGCGCACAGGCTCACCGGCGTGCCGATCATCACCCACACCGAGAACGGCATCGGCGCGCTGGAACAGCAGGCGTTCCTGCTCGCGGAGGGTGTTGCACCCCACCGCTGCCTGATCGGCCATTGCTGCGGCTGTGCGGACCCCGCGCTGCACCGGACGGTTGCCGAACGGGGCTCATATGTCGGCTTCGACCGCATCGGCTACGCACAGTTCCAGCCCGACGCGGTGCGGGCCGACAGCGTCGTGGCGCTGACGCGCGGAGGTTTTGCGGATCGTGTGATCCTGAGCCAGGACCGCGTCTGCCACCTCGCCGGACGAACCACACCGCCGCCCGGCCGCGACGGCGAGATCTACAGCCACCTGTTCACCGACTTCCTGCCGATGCTGCGCGATCGCGGCCTCACCGACGCTGACATCGCGGTCTTCCTCGACGCCAACCCGCGGCGGTTCTTCGCCGGCTAGGGGCCGAGCGCGGCCAGATGGCGATCGTTGGCCGCGCCGTATTCCCGCTCTATGGCGTCCACAAGTTCCGCAACCGAGGGGATGTCGTCGATCAGCTCGACGCCGTGGCCGGCAGCCCAGATGTCGCGCCACAGGCGCCGCGTCGCGAAATTCGGGTTCTGCTGCGCTTGCTCGTAGGTCAGCGCCTCAAGGTCGAATCCGTTCTCCACGATGGAGGGCTTGAGCAGGTTCACGTTGATGCGGTTGAAGGCCGGTGTGTAGACGATGTCCGCTGCGGTCGCTGCCACCAGCATGCGCTTGTAGGCCTCCGGCGCCGACGATTCGCGCGTCGCGATGAAACGTGTGCCCATGTAGCAGAGGTCGGCGCCCAGCAACCTTGCCGCCGCCACCCCGGCGCCGTTGGCGATGGCACCGCCAAGGATGATCGGCTTGTCGGTCAGCCGGCGAAGCGCCGGCACGAACGCGAACGGGTTGACATATCCCGCATGGCCGCCGCCGCCGCCGGCGATCGCCACCAGCCCGTCGACACCGGCCTCCAGCGCCTTGCGCGCGTGCTTCAGCGTGGTCACGTCATGGAACACGGCGCCGCCCCAGGCGTGCACATGCTTGACGATTTCGTCGGGCAGGCCGTTGACGGTGATCACGAGGCGCACGCCGCGCCGCTGGAGAATCTCCAGGTCCCTCACCCAGCGCGGCGTCTCGCCCGGCGGTGCCGGTCGCGCTCCGAGATTGGCCACCAGCGGCCCCGGCTTTTGGCCGGTCGCGCGGGTCCACGCCGCCAGTTCGGTCTGAATCTCGTCCAGCCACTCGTCATACTGCTCCGGCGAGCGGCTCCATGACGCCGTGGCGACGCCGACAATGCCGGCCTTGCACGCCTCGATGACGAGCGTTGGGCCCGTGACGAGAAACATCGGGGCGGCCACGAGCGGCAGCCGAAGGTTTGCGAACAGCTCTCGCGCGACGTCGCTCAATCGCGGGCTCCTACTTCAAACGAACGTTGCCGGTAGCCGGCATCGACGCCACATTCGCCCATGCTTCGATAAAGATGCAAGAGTGCGTTTGCCCTTGTTTGATAGCAAGTGCGTTATGGGACTTGCGGCGGTCGAAGGTGGATGCGTCGTGCTGCGCGTCGCGCATATGCGTTGATCTGGAGGGGTTTGATGCCACCGGCAGGACCCGGCAGCCTGTCGGGCTCAGCTGAATACCATACAAGAATAGTTATCGAAACGGCCTGAACTATATATTGGACTGACAGAAGACGAAATGACACGATCGCTCCAGTTCCGGCAAGCCGCCGTTCGGGATTGCTGGACTGGCGTTGCAGCATCGGCATCGCCGGAAGCGGAGGAGCAGCGATGAACAAGAGACCGCTGGTGGTCGGGATCGGAGGCACGCTCCGGCCCAATTCCTCGTCCGAACGGGCGCTGCGCGGTGCGCTCGCCGTGGCGCGGCGCATCGGCGCCGACACGAAGATGTTTGCCGGCGCTGACTGCAATTTCAGCCCCTACGACCCCTCCGAGCCGAAGCGCAGCGACAAGGCGCGCGAGTTGATCGAGACGTTGCGCGTCGCCGACGGCGTTATCCTCGCGTCGCCTTCCTACCATGGCTCGATTTCCGGCCTGCTCAAGAACGCGCTCGACTACACCGAGGACCTGCGCACCGACGTGCGGCCGTATCTCACCGGCCGCGCCGTCGGCATCATAGTCTGCGCGGAAGGGATTCAGGCGCTCGGCTCGACGCTCGCCACTCTGCGCGCCATCACGCATGCCCTCCGCGGCTGGCCGACGCCCTTCGCCGCCACCATCAACTCGGCCGCCGCGCCGTCCGCGCCCGAGACGATCGGCCATGGCGAGCAGGTCGACCAGCAGATCGCTTTGGTCGCCGAGCAGGTCGTCGAGTTCGCCAGCATGAGATCGCCGTCTTACGTGCTGACGGCTTGAGAAGAAGCGCCGGCAAAGCCGGCGGGAGAAGGTTCGAAGGGAGGAGTCCAGGTGGACCAGAGGCAACTGCGTTTCGGGGCGTTCGTGTCGCCTTTTCACAATTGCGACGAGAGCGTATCGACGCTGCTCGAGCGTGACATGCAGCTTGTCGAGCACCTCGACAGGATCGGCTTCCACGAATTCTGGGTCGGCGAGCACCACTCCGGCGGCATGGAGACGATCCCGTCTCCCGAGCTGTTCCTGGCGGCGGTCGCCGAGCGCACCAAGCGCATCAAGCTGTGCACCGGCGTCGTGTCGCTGCCCTATCACAACCCGCTCACGGTCGCCGACCGCATCACCCAGCTCGACCACCAGTCGAAGGGCCGCGTCGTGTTCGGCGTCGGCCCGGGCTCACTGCCGTCCGACGTCTACATGATGGGCCGAGATCCGCTGCGCATCCGCGAGATGGCCGAACAGCTTCTCGACGTCATCATCCCGCTGCTGCGCGGCGAGATCGTGGACAAGGAGACGGACTTCTTCACGCTGCGCCACGCCCGCGCGCAGCTCGGTTCCTTCCAGTTTCCGCATCCCGAAGTGGTGGTCGCCGCCACGGCCTCACCCTACGGGCCGCAGCTCGCCGGCAAGCACGGCGCCGGCCTACTGTCGCTCGGCGCGACCAGCAAGGCCGGCTTCGACGCGCTCAAGACCACGTGGGACATCTGGAACGGCGAGGCGACCAAGCAGGGGCATACGGTGAACCGTGCGTCCTGGCGGCTCGTCGGTCCTGTCCACATTGCCGAGACGCGGGAGCAGGCGCGCAAGAACGTCGCCTACGGCCTTCCGCAATGGATCCGCTATTTCAAGCGCGTCAGTGCGCTGCCTATCGCCACCGAGATCGACGCCAGTCTCGACGAGCAGATCGACGCGATGGTCGGTAGCGGCATGGCCGTCATCGGTACCCCCGACGACCTGATCGCGCGTCTGCACCAGCTGTGGGACCAGTCCGGCGGCTTCGGCTGCTGGCTCGACATGAACCACGACTGGGCCGACTTCGAGAATACCAAGAAGAGCTACGAGCTGATCGCCCGTTTCGTCATGCCGTCGCTGCACCAGGGCACCCGCGGCCGCAACGAATCGATGGAATGGGCGGCGGCCAATCGCGGGCAGTTCCTCGACATGCGTGCCAAGGCCGTGCAGCAGGAGCACGACAAGTGGGCCGAGAAGAACCGAAAGCCGGCGGCCGAATAGAAGCCGCCACGGGTGCCGCCGAAGCCACCGCAAATCCCTTCGGCGGCACCCGCACATTCATGGCGCTCTTGCGCCGTCCCGTAGCGGGGTCGCCCCCTGCCGCCAGCGCGGGCGGCGCACGATGAGGGTCACGGGCTACCCCATCCGCCCCGGCTGGCTGGCTCTTGTCGAGGAGGATGTGCTCGATCCGGCTCGACCGATCGTCGATGCGCCCCATCATCTGTGGAACCGGCCGACGATCCGCTACCTGCTGCCGGACCTGCTCGAAGACATGGCGTCCGGGCACAATATCGTCGCCACGGTCTATCTCGAGGCAAGTGAAGCCTATCGCGAGGCAGGTCCGGAACACCTGAGATCCGTCGGGGAAACGCAGTTTGCCACCACAATCGCCGATGCGGGCGGAAGCGCTCGGGCGCAGGTCTGCGCAGCGATCGTCAGCCACGTGGACCTCGCGCAGCCACCCCACATTGTGGAAGAAGCACTGAGCGCCCACCGCGCCGCGGGTGGCGCCCGTTTCAAGGGCGTACGCGGCCACGCCGCCTGGGATCCGAGCGGCCTCGGTTTCGGCTCCCGGCCGCAGGTGAGGGGATTGCTGCTCTCCGCAGAATTTCGCGCCGGCTTCGCGCGTCTCGCCCGTCACGGTCTCAGCTATGACGCCTGGCAATACCACACGCAGCTTGGCGAGCTTACGGATCTTGCCCGGGCCTTTCCCGAGACGACGATCATCGTCAATCATCTTGGCGCGCCGCTCGGCGCCGGCCCCTATGCGGGGCGTCGAGACGAGGTGTTTCGCGACTGGAGGCAGGGCATTCGCGGACTCGCCGCCTGCCCGAATGTGTCCATGAAACTTGGCGGTATGGGCACGACTCTGGCAGCGCTGGGTTTCGATGGCCGGCAACTGCCACCGACCTCCGACGAAATCGCGTCAGCCATGACGCCTTACGTCGACACCTGCATCGAGGCCTTCGGCGCCGGGCGCTGCATGTTCGAGAGCAATTTTCCGCCGGACAAGCAGTCGTTCTCCTACCCGGTGCTGTGGAACGCCTACAAGAAGCTGGCGCGGCATGCATCGGAGGTGGAAAAGGACGCGCTGTTCAGCGGCACCGCGGCACGTGTGTACAGACTGGCGGCATGAGGCGCTAACCCGCAAACCGCCAGCTTTCGCCGGTCAGTTCTCGTTGCGCCTCGCGAAACTGCGCCGCGAAGCGCGTGACGAGCTCCGCCACCGTCGGGATATCCCGCGCGGTGCCGACGCCCTGGCCGGCGCCCCAGATGTCGCGCCACGCCTTCTTCTTGGAGTTCCCTTCCGAAAAGTCGGCGCCGCCCGCCGATGCTGCAGGCGCCGCCGCCGGATCGAGCCCGGCTCGCAGCATGCTGGCCGCGAGGTAGTTGCCGTGGATACCGGTCACCATGTCCGAATAGACGATGTCGCCGGCGGCCGCGTCGAGCACCATCTGCTTGTATTCGGGCGAAGCTGCCGACTCCTGCGTGGCGATGAAGCGGCTGCCCATATAGGCGAGGTCGGCGCCCATGGCTGTCGCCCCCAGTATGTCATGCCCGTCCGAGATGGCGCCGGAAAGCACGATCATGCCGTCGAATTCCTGTCTCAGCTCGCGCACGAAGGCGAAGGGACTGAGCGTGCCGCCATGTCCGCCGGCGCCCGCGCATACCGCCACGACGCCGTCCACGCCCGCCGCGATTGCCTTGCGCGCATGCCGCATGTTGATGACGTCGTGAAGCACGATGCCGCCATAGGAGTGCACCTGTCGCACGATCTCCGCCGATGGCCCGAGCGAGGTAACGATGACAGGCACCTTGCGGCGGATGCATGCGGCAAGGTCGTGCTCCAGCCGCGGATTGGTCTTGTGCGCGATCAGGTTGATGCCCATCGGCGCCGACCTGCCATCGTCCAGCGCGTCCTGCATGCGCGCGATCTCGTTCTCGAGCTGCTCGGGCGGACGGATGTTGAGCGAGGGCATGACCCCGACAATGCCAGCCCGGCACTGGGCCACCACCAGCGCGGGTGCCGAGACGAGGAACATCGGCGAGCCGATCAGGGGCAGCCTCAGCCTTGCCCGCAGAAGTTCCGGAACCCGGCTGCCCCTCATTCCAATGTCCTCCGCAATCCGTGTCGATCAATCTTGATCGATACTAATCTGATCAATGGATCGCCCACAATCAGTCATTGCAGGGTTATGGGTCGCCGTGTTGAGATGGCAACGTGGGCGAAGGTCCGGGAGGCGCAATGAATCTCGATTTCAGCAGCGAGGAGGTGCAGTTTCGCGCTGAGGTGCGCGACTGGCTGCGCGCCAATGCGCCACGCGAGAAGCGCCCGATCTGGGATCCGCAGGCCATGCGCGCCTTCGACGCCGAATGGCAGCGCCGGCAATATGAGGGCGGCTGGGCGGGCATCTCATGGCCGCGGGAGTATGGCGGGCGCGGGCTTTCCACGATCCAGCAGCTGATCTGGTACGAGGAATACGCCTCCGCCGGCGCGCCGGTATCGAGCACCTTCTGGATCGGTCTCAATCATGGCGGCCCCACCCTGATCGCCAACGGCAGCGACGATCAGAAGACCTTCCACCTGCCGAAGATATTGAAGGGCGAGGCGGCCTGGTGCCAGGGCTTCTCGGAGCCGAACGCCGGCTCCGACCTCGCCTCGCTGAAGACCCGCGCGGTCATCGACGGCGACCACCTCGTCGTCAACGGCCAGAAGATCTGGACCAGCTTCGCCCACATCGCCGAATACCAGGAGCTGCTGGTGCGCACCGACGCCAGCGGGCCGAAGCACAAGGGCATCACCTGGGTGATCTGCGACATGCGCACGCCCGGAATCTCGGTGAAGCCGATCTGGAACATGGCCGGCACGCGCAACATCAACCAGGTCTTCTACGACGATGTGCGCATCCCGCTGTCCAACGTGGTCGGCAAGGTCGATGATGGCTGGCGCGTGGCGTTGTCGACGCTCTCCTTCGAGCGCGGCACGGCGTTCCTCGCGAACCAGCTGGAGCTGTCGCGAGCTGTCGACGAGTTGATCGACCATGCGCGCGTTACCCCAGGTCCCGACGGCAGGCGGCCTGCCATTGCCGACGACGAGATCGCCGGCAAGCTTGCCCAATTGCGCGCCGAGGTCACCGCGCTGCGCGCCATGACCTATCGTTCGATCTCCATCGTGGAGCGCAATGGCGGGCCGGGCGCGGAGGGGTCGATCATCCGTCTCTACCACGGCGAACTGATCCAGAAGGTCTATCGCGTGGCGATGGAACTGCTCGGTCCGCGTTCGCTGGAACTCGAAATCAGCCATGACGATCCGGTCTGGGGCTATCTCGACAGCTTCTGGCACACGATCGCCGGCGGCACCGCCGAGGTTCAGCGCAACATCATTGGCGAGCGGGTGCTCGGTCTGCCGAAAGCGCGTTGATCTTCTGCCGCTTGGTGCCTTCCGCGTGCACCACGTCGATGAAGTCGCGCAGCGTCCCGTTGATGGCCTCGGGCACCCAGACCAGGCTTAGGTCGGTGGTGATGTAGTCCGGCGCATCGTCGATGCGCACGAACTTGACCCCGTCGAGATTCAGGCGGCGCACCTCGTCATGCATGATCGAGACGCCGAGCCCGCTGGCGACCAGCATCAGCACCACCAGGGTCTCCTTGCTCTCCTGCACAATGTTGGGGCTGAAGCCGGCGGCGTTGCACGCGGTGTTGACGAGGTTGCGCCAGGTGCGGCTGAAGTTGGGGTCGGACAGCACGAAAGGCTGCTTGGCCAGGTCGACCATCCTGATCGACGAGCGTCGCGCCAGTTCCCATGAGGTCGGCATGGCGGCGTACACGCTGGTGCTGCGCAGCACAGACAGCGTGCTGAAGCCCTCGGTCCCTTCCATCGGCAGGCTCATGTAGCAGACGTCGAGTTCGCCGCTGGCGAGCATCCTGATCTGCTCGGAGGGCATCAGTTCGAACAGCTGGAGCTTCGTTTCGGGGTGCCGCTGGCGAAAGACGCGGATGCAGTCGGCGAGGAAGCCGAAAGCGGCCGACGAGATGAAGCCGACGCGCAGTTCCTTCGCCGCCTCGCCGGCCGCGGCCCGCGCCAGCTTCTTGGCCAGCTTCTCGCGGCTGACGATTTCGGACGCCTCGCGCGCCAGCAGGCGTCCCGCCTCGGTCAGCTGGATCTGGCGCAGCGAGCGATCGAAGAGCTGCACGCCGATCTCGTTTTCCAGAAGCTTGATCGAGCGGCTCAGCGCCGGTTGGGCGATGCCGAGCACATCGGCGGCGCGGCCGAAATGCATGGCGTCCACCACCGCGAGGAAATGCCTCAGCCGTGCGATCTCCATCCATGTCCTCCCGGTTATCGTCGGAGCGAGTTTGATACATTGCATAACCGCGATGCTCTAGGTCAAGCTGCCGCCGAACCTATCAGATTATGAGTTGCATCAGGGAGGACGCGCTTTGGCCGACGCTCAGGGATCGAAGGAAGGCGGGCGGCTGGCCGGTCGTCGAATAGCTCTCACAGGCGCCGCATCCGGCATCGGCCTGGCGACGGCGAAGCTTTTCGCCGCCGAAGGTGCCAGTCTCGCGCTGATCGACCTCCAGGCATCCGCACTCGCTGATGCCGCGGCGGCCACCGGCGGCCGGCCCTTCACGGCCGACATAACCAGCGAGACCTCGATCAGCGCCGCCATCGACGCCGGTGCGTCCGCGATGGGCGGAATCGACGGTCTAGTCCATGTGGCCGGTGTCACGACGATGGCGCCGTTCGAAAAGACTGATTTGGTCACCTGGCAGCGCATGATCGACGTGAACCTCACCGGCACGTTCCTGACCTGCAAGGCCGCGCTAAGGTGGCTGCAGAAGGAGGAGAGCGCCACGATCGTCACCATCGCATCGGGGGTCGCGATACGGCCGGGCGCCGGCGGAGCGTCCTACGGGGCCGCCAAGGCCGGCGTCGTGATGCTGACCAAGGCGATAGCGCTGGAGCACGCGCCGAAGATCCGTGCCAACATCGTATGCCCCGGCGGTACGGATACGCCGATGAGCCGGCAGGCGATGAGCGCCTTCCCGGAGGAGCAGCAGAAGGCCTTCGTACGCAACAACTACGCCATGCAGCGTTTCGGTCGACCGGAAGAGATCGCCCACGGCATTCTTTATCTCACCGGCAGGGAATCGTCCTGGGTCACGGGAATCGCGCTGCCGGTCGATGGCGGCAGGACGTTTCACTAGGCGCAAAGGAATGACATAACGCATTCGATATCGAAATAGGCCAATCCAATCATTGCATTGATAGGAGTGGCGACGCTAGGCAGGAAACCTGACGCAATTCTGCCCCGAGGGAGGAAACGGGTGGACTTCAACTGGACCCGCGAGCACGACGCTTTCCGCGCGCGGCTGCGCGACGTGTTGAAACGGCATCTGCCCGACGACTGGGCGGAGCAGTCGCGCTACGACACCAGCAGCGAATACACCTCGAAATTCTCCCGTAAATTCTGCCCCATCCTCGCGCAGGAGGGCCTGCTGATCCCGCACTGGCCGAAGGAACTCGGCGGCGAGGGGCTCGACGGCTTCCATCACTGGATCCTTGGCGAGGAGATGGTCGCCGCCGGCGAGCCGCGCAGCTACCAGTATATGAGCGTCAACTGGGTCGGCCCGACCATGATGCGCTACGGCACCAAGGCCCAGCAGGAGGAGTTCATCCCGAAGATCAAGTCGGGCAACTTCATCTGGTGCCAGGGTTTTTCCGAGCCGGACGCCGGCTCCGACCTCGCCGCGTTGCGCACACGCGCCGAGCGCCGCGGCGACCGCTACCTCATCAACGGCTCGAAGATATGGACCTCCGGCGCCAGCTTCGCCGACCATTGCCTGATGCTGGCGCGCACCGGCGGCGAGCGGCGCGAAGGCATCACCGTCTTCCTCGTGCCGATGAAGCACCCCGGCGTCGAGGTGCGCGTCATCCCGAACTACATCGGCGAGCGCACGGTGCACGAGGTGTTCTTCACCGAGGTCGAGGTGCCGGCCGAGTGGCGTTTCGGCGACGAGAGCAACGGCTGGGAGATCGTCACCTACATCCTGCACCAGGAACGGGTCGGCATTCCGCGCTACGCCTTCTCCATGCGCGTGCTCGACCACGCCGTGGAACTGTTGAAGAAGCGCGGCGCCTTCTCGGACTCCGCCGTGCGGGCGCGCGCCGGCCACGCCAGGGCCGCCTGCGAGGCGACGCGCTATCTCGCGCTCGACGTCATCAATGACCGCGTGAAAGGCCGCCCGCCGAGCGCCAAGACCAGCATCGTGCGCTATTCGCAGGTGCGCAGCGACCGGCTCGTCGCCGACTTTTTAGCCGATTATCTCGCTGACGAACTGGTCAGCGGGCAGGACCGCATGATCGCGTCCGGCTACAAGCGCACCGGCTCGGTCGGCATCGCGTCCGGCGCGGCGGAGGTGCAGCTCGACCTGATCGCCCGCAATCATCTCGACCTGCCGCGGAGGCGCTGAGTGGATTTCGACCTCTCCTCCGACCAGTCCGTGCTCGCCGAGGCGATCGACAATCTTGTCGGCCGTCACCATACGCTGCCGTCCGTGATCGCTGCGCACTACCTGCCCGGCGACGGCCTCGACTCGGATTTGGCGCAGGCGGGCTTCTTCGATATTGCGCGCTCGGAAGGCATGAGCGCGCTGGAGGCGGTGCTGCTCGTCGAGCGCGTCGCGCGGGCGCCGGTCGCCGTCGAGATCGGCGCGTCCGCGCTCGTTGTCCCGCTCGCCTTGCCCGATCACGAGATTTCGCGCCCGGTTGCACTGGCGGATGCCCGCGCGGGCTCGCCGGTGCGCTTTCTGCCCGGTGCATCTTCGCTCCTGGTCGACGCGGGGAGCGAAATTCGAATCGCGGACGTAAGCCGGCTCAATATCGAGCCGATAAGCTCGACTTTCGCCTATCCCTTCGGCACGCTGACCAGTGCTATCCTCGATGCCTCCGAACCGCTGGGCGACGTTTCCGTTGAGCTGCTGCGGCAATGGCGCCGGGTGGCGCTTGCCACCGAGATTTGCGGTGCGGGCAAATCGGCCCTCGACCTGACCGTTCAATACGTCAAGGACCGTCGTCAGTTCGGCCGGCCCATCGGCGAGTTCCAGTCGGTGCAGCACCGGCTGGCCGAATGCACGATGCTGCTGGCTTCGGCGCGCATGATGGCCTTGCGCGCCGCCTTAACCGGCAACTCGCTTGACGCTGCCGAGGCCGCATCGCTGGCGCAGGAGGCCGGCACGCGCATCCATCACGAAACGCACCAGTTCCATGGCGCCATGGGCATCACCATGGAATATCCGCTGCATCTGTGGACCTACCGGCTCAAGGCGCTGCAGGGCGAGATGGGCGGGCTGGTCGCCCAGACCGGCGCGGTTGCCGCCCTGCGCTGGGACGATGGAGAGCAGCCATGACTGTCGAGGCGGCAAAGCCCATCGCGCTCGACGTAATGATCAGCGATGCGCTGGCGGCCGACCCCGCCGAGCGCGCGGTCGAGCAGGGCGGCCGCTGGCATGTGCGCGGACGGCTCAGGTCGCTGGTCGACCGCATCGATGCGCAGCTCACAGAAGCCGGCGTCGGCGCGGCACAGCCGGTCGGCATCATCGCGCGCAACCGCATCGGCCATGTCGCCGCGCTCCTGTCCCTGCTGTCGCGGCGACGCGCCGTGGTAATGCTGCACGCCTATCAGGCGCCGGAAAATCTTGCCAGGGAGTTGCGCACGCTGCGGCTTGCCGCCGTCATCGCCGACAGGCAGGATTGGGCGCAGGCGCCGATCCGCGAGGCGGTCGGCGAAACCGGGGGGGTCGGCATCGAGCTGTCGCCCGGCGACGACGGCGCGACCGTCGAGGTGGCGCACGGGCTTACGCGCCTCGGCGTCGGACCATTCCATGCGAGCCCGCCGGATACGGCGATCGAGGTGCTGACCAGCGGCACCACGGGCGCGCCCAAGCGCGTCGCGGTCAGCTATTCCATGCTCGGCCAGTCGATCAACGATGCCGCGCTGGCGATCAGGCAGGGCGGGGCCGCCGGCGACGGCCGCCACGAGCCGTTCATCCAGTTCTTCCCGCTCGGCAACATCAGCGGCCTCTATGGCTTGCTGCTCTCTGCGGTCGTCGGGCGTCCGCTGATCCTGATGGAGAAGTTCTCGCTGGACGGCTGGCTGGAGGCGGTGAAGACGCACCGGCTCAGCACCTATGTCACACTGCCGCCGGCCGGTATCCGCGCATTGATGGACGCCAACATTCCGCATGGGGACCTTGCGTCGCTGACAAGCCTGCGCTGCGGCAGCGCACCGCTCGACCCCGAACTCCAGGCGGCGTTCGAGAATCGGTATGGCGTGCCGATCCTGATCCAGTACGGCGCCACCGAGTTCTGCGGCGTGATCGCCAACTGGACGCTGGCCGACCACCGCGATTTTGCGCTCGCCAAGCGCGGCAGCGTCGGCCGGGCGCGGCCCGGTGTCGAGCTGCGCGTCGTCGACGTCGAGAGCGGTGCGATCCTGCCGTCGGGCCGGCTAGGCCAGCTTTCCGTGCGGCTGGAGCGCATGGGCGGCGGCTTCGTGCTCACCAACGATCTCGCTTTCGTCGACGCCGATGGCTTCGTTTTCCTCAAGGGTCGCGCCGACGGCGTCATCATTCGCGGCGGCTTCAAGCTGTTCCCCGACAGCATCGCGGCCGAGCTCAAGCGCCATCCGGCCGTGCGCGAGGCCGTCGTCGTCGGTGTTGCCGATCAGCGGCTGGGCGAGGTGCCCGTGGCCGCCGTCGAATTGCGCCCCGGCGCATCCGAGCCGAAGTCCGGCGAGCTGGAGGCGATGGTGCGCGAGCGGTTGAGCCCGCAGCACGTGCCGGTACGCTCGGTCGTGGTCAAGGAATTGCCGCGCAACGGCTCGCTGAAGATCGACCGCGGCGTGCTCAAGCGCATGATGACGGAACTCATGGAGAAAGCCGGCTAGACGGGCCAGTTTGCCAATGATCGACTACGGCCTCGCAAGAAAAGTGGTGATCGTCACCGGGGCGGCCGGCGCCATCGGCTGTGCCATCGTGCGCGCTCTGATCGCAGAGGCGGCTCTCGTGGTGGGCGTCGACATCGATGCCGCCGGTCTCGCGGCGCTTGCAGCGAACATCACAGGCGACAATTTCCTGCCCATCGAAGCCGACGTGTCGACCGTCGCGGGCACCGAGAACTACGTCGCCGCTACGGTCGAGCGCTTCGGTCGCATCGATGGTCTGGTCAACAATGCCGGCATCATCGGCCCGCGCGTGCCCTTGCTCGACCTCGATCCCGCCGACTTCGACCGCATAATGGCAATCAACGCCCGCAGCGCGCTGCTCGGCCAGCAGCACGTCATGCGCCGCATGATCGCGCAGGGCGGCGGCGGCGCGATCGTCAACATCGCCTCAATCGGCGCCATGAAGCCGGCGCGCTCGAAGGCCTCCGGCTATCCGGCATCCAAGGCCGCAGTCATCGCGCTGTCGGACCAGGCGGCAGTCGCAGGCGGGCCATATGGTATCCGCGTCAACTGCGTCTGTCCGGGCGGGATAGATTCCGACATGATCACGACGGAGAACCGCGGGCCGGCCGCGAACACGCCCTATGCGAAGCAGCCGGTGCCGCGCCTCGGCCGCCCAGCTGAGGTGGCCGACATGGTGCTGTTCCTGCTCGGGGATCGGGCAACCTACGTGACTGGCGGTGTGCATAATATCGACGGCGGCGCGCTGGTGGCTTGAGGGGAAGAAGTGAGGATGCTTCGCCGAAAACCCCTGGTCAGCGTGGACGATGCGCAGCGCCGCGCGCGGAGGCGTCTGCCGCGCGGCGTCTACGATTTTGTCATAGGCGGCTCCGAGGCGAGGCTGACGCTGGACCACAACCTCAACGGCTTCGCGGACATAACCTTCCGCCCGCGCTACGCGGTCGCGCACGAGCGCCGCAATCTTGCGACGACCGTTCTAGGCTGCGACCTCTCGATGCCGGTGGTGCTGGCGCCTGCCGGACAGTTGCGGCCCGTGTTCCACGACGCCGAGCGCGCGGCCGCGCGTGCCGCACGGGCCGCCGGCATCGCGGTGGGCGTAAGCACCTTCGCCAGCACGGCGATTGAAGAGATCATGCCCGCGGCCGGCGCCGCTCCGGTCTGGTACCAGCTCTATTTTTCAGGCGGGCGCGCCGTTGCCGAAGCGGCGGTGGATCGTGCCCGCAATGTCGGCTGCAAGGCGCTGCTCGTCACCATCGACAGCCCGCGCACGGGCTATCGGGAATCCGCCTATCTCGGCAACGGCCTGCCGCACAAGGTCGGCCTGTCCACCGCGCTGCGCTTCGCGCCCGAGGTGCTGCCGCATCCGGTCTGGCTGGCGCGCTATTTGCGCGGCGGGATCGCGCTGCGCGTGCCCAACATCCGCTGGCCGGACGGCCGCGAGCTGACCATCGAGGAAGCCAGTCTTGAGCGCCAGACGCCGCCGGTCACCTGGGACGATTTCCGCTGGATCAAACAACATTTCGGCGGGCCGGTCGTCGCCAAGGGCGTGCTGACAGCCGAGGACGCCCGCCGCGCGGTCGATGCCGGCGCCGACGGCATCGTCGTCTCCAACCATGGCGGCTACATGCTGGATTCCGCGCCGTCGACCATCCGCGTGCTGCCGGAAGTGCTGGAAGCGGTGGGCGGTCAGGTCGAGGTTCTGGTCGACGGCGGTATCCGTCGCGGTGCCGACGTCGTCAAGGCGCTGGCGCTCGGCGCCCGCGCCGTGATGATCGGCCGCGCCTATGTCTGGGCGCTGGCCGCGGCTGGCGAGCAAGGGGCGCACGAGATGCTCGCGCTGTTCCGCTCCGGCATCGAGCGCACCATGACGCTGATCGGCTGCGGCGACGTCGCGTCGCTCGACCGTTCCTACATCGACCTGCCGCCCGGCCGTCTCGGCCGTTTGGACGGCTCCCGACCACGCGCGCCGCGCTAGCCTCGCATTTTCGGCAGGCGCATCAGGAGGAAATTGCCCATGACGAAACCGCTCGAAGGAAAGATCGCCGTTGTCACCGGCGCCGGCAACGGCATCGGCCGCGCCTCAGCGCTGAGATTCTCAGCCGACGGCGCCACGCTCGCTCTACTCGACCTCGACAAGAGCGCGGTGGAAGGCGTGGCCGCTGAGGTGAAGGCAGCGGGCGGCAAGGCGTTGCCGCTGGCGCTCGACTGCTCGAACGCCGACCAGATCGTGGCGGCCTTCGCCGCCATTCGCAAGGAACTCGGCAAGCCCGACATCCTGCTCAACAATGTCGGCCAGAGCGCGCGCGAGCGTATGTCCGATTTCGTCAACTCCGACATGGCGGTGCTCGACTTCATCCTCGACGTGAACCTGAAGAGCTGCATCCTGTGCTCGCGCCAGGTGGTCAACGACATGAAGGAGCGCGGCTCCGGCAAGATCATCAACCTGACCTCGGAATCGGCGGTCAACGGCTCGCTGAAGACGTGGGATTATTCGGCCGCTAAGGCCGGCGTGATCGGTTTCACCCGTGCCGTTGCGCGCGAGCTGGCGCCCTACGGCATCAACGTCAACGCTGTCGGTCCGGGCATGACCCGCACCCGCGCCATGGACCAGCTGCCGCAGGACCTTGTGCAGAAGATCGCCGACGCGATCCCCGCGCGCCGCGCCGGCAAGCCGGAGGACATCGCCAACGCGATAGCCTTCTTCGCCAGCGACCAGAGCGACTACGTCACCGGCCAGACGCTGCTGGTCAACGGTGGCAACTGGATGCTGTGATGGAAAACGCCGCCCCCTACCAGAGCTACGCCGCGCTCAGGATCGAGCGGCGTGGGCGGATCCTCACGATCACGCTCGACAGCCCGCCGACCAATATGTCGCTGGAGATCCATCGTGAGCTGTCGACGATCTTCGCCGACGTCAACCGCGACGCGGATACTGCGGTGGTGATCTTCACCGGCGCCGACAAGGTGTTCTCGGCGGGCGGCAACATCAACCGCATGGCGGAGCGAGCCGAGAAGGGCCTGCACGCCGACTGGCTGGGCAGTCTGGAGGAAGCGAAGGAAACGCTGCTCGGCCTGCTGCGCTGCAAGAAGCCGGTGATCGCGCGGGTCAACGGCCATGCAATGGGCATGGGTGCGACGCTCGCCACGTTCTGCGACATCTCGGTCATGGTCGAAACGGCCAAGATCGCCGACACACACGTCAAGGTCGGGCTCGCGGCCGGCGACGGCGGCGCGCTGCTGTGGCCGACGCTGATCGGCTACGCGCGGGCGCGCGAGCTGCTGCTGCTCGGCGAGACGATCACCGGCGCGCAGGCGGCGCAATACGGCCTCATCACCCGCGCCGTGCCGGCATCCGAGCTCGACGCGACGGTGAACCGGTTTGCCGAGGCGCTGGCGAGCGGCGCCACCGCCGCGATCAACGGCACCAAGATCGCCATAAACGCAGTTCTGCGCGCCCAGCTGGAGCCGTTCATCGAGACGCATTTCGGCATCGAGACGGCGACCTATCTCTCGGCTGACCACCGCGAGGCGGCGACCGCCTTCCGCGACAAGCGCCAGCCTGCGTTCACGGGGCGCTGATCCGATGGTCGATCTCATCGAAACGCCGGAACAGGCGCAACTGGTCGACGCGACGCTAGCATTCCTCGGCCGCGAGATGCCGCTCGACCGGCTGCGCGAGCCGGCCGCCGGCGATGTCGGGCGCTGGCGCGACATGGCCGATCTTGGCTGGTTCGGCCTCGGCGTCACCGAAGAGGCGGGCGGCGTCGGTCTTTCCGTCGCCGAGCAGATGCTGCTTTTCCGGCAGTTGGGTCGCTTCGTCGTGACCCCGGCCGTGCTGGCCGGCGTGCTCGGCGCGCGCATCGCGGTGGATGCGGGCAAGGGCGACCTTGCGGCATCGATTATCGCCGGCGAAACGCGCGTGGCGCTCGCCAGCCCGCTCGGCATCGTCGAGATAGGCGACCGTGTCGAAGGCAATTTTCACCTGTTCGAGGACGACGGCGCTTCGCACGTCGTCGCGTGGAATCGCGACTGTGCGGTCATTCTGGGGCCGGACGCGATCGGTTCGCGACGGGCGCTCAAGCCGCTGGACGACCGCCTTTCCTTGGCCGAGACGACCCTGTCGGGTGCGGCGCTTGCCGTGAGCCGAACGGGCGTCCATCGCCAGGCGGATATCCTGATCGCCGCGATGCAGACGGGCATCGCCGAAGCGGCGCGTGACCTTGCCGTCGAATATGCCGGCATGCGCGAGCAGTTCGGCCAGAAGATCGGCGCGTTCCAGGCCATCAAGCACCGCTGCGCCAACATGGCTTTGCGCGCCGAGGCCGCCCTGTCCCAGACGGTCTTTGCCGCCCTTTCCGAAGCTTCGGCGAAGGACGACGCAGCACTGCACGGCGCCGCCGCGCGGCTGGTCGCGGCCGACGCCGCGCTCGCCAATTCGGCCGAGGCGATACAGGTGCACGGCGGCATCGGCTTCACCGCCGAGTGCCACGCGCAGCGCTTCCTCAAGCGCGCCCACGTGCTTTCCCATCTGGGCGGAACCGCCCGCCAGCGCCGCGATGCGCTGCTCGAAGAGACCGGCGGAGACTGACATGGATCTGGGACTTGGGGGCAAGGTTGCATTGGTGACCGGCGGTAGCATCGGCATCGGCAAGGGCATCGCGCAGATGCTGGCGCGCGAGGGCGCGTGCGTCGCCGTTCTGGCGCGCGGGCGCGAGGCGATCGACGCGACGGTGGCCGAGATCAGGGCCGAAGGTCACGACGCGGCAGGCTTCTCCTGCGACGTGACGAAGCCTGCCGAGATCGAGCGCGTCGTCGCCGAAATCTCAGCGGCCATGGGCTCGGTGGACATCCTCGTCAACAACACCGGCGGCAACGGCCGCGAGCCCAACAATGCCAAATTCGAGGATCTCGACGACGGCAAGTGGCAGCGCGTCTCCGACATCAACCTGATGGCGACGGTGCGGTTTTCGCGCGCCGTGCTGCCGGGCATGCAGGCGAAGCACTGGGGCCGCATCGTCAACATCTCGTCGGCCGCCGGCCAGCAGCCCGAGGCGGTCTATGCCCATTACAACGCCATGAAGGCGGCGGTGAACAACCTGACCAAGAGCCTGTCGCGCTCCTATGGCGGCGATGGCATCACGGTGAACGCAGTGGCGCCCGGCATCATCTGGTCGGAAGGCTTCGCCAAGCAGCTCAAGGCCGGTGCCGACGAGCGCGGGCTGACCATCGAGGAGGCCGAGAAGCAGTTCCTGCGCAAGGTGAAGCCGAACAACGTCATCGGCCGCAGCGGCCGCGTCGAGGAGGTGGGCGCGCTGGTGGCGTTCCTGTGCTCGCGCTATTCCGGCTTCATCACCGGCTCGGTCTATCGCATCGACGGCGGCTCGGTCGCGAGCGTGTAACTCGTCACCGTCCTGCGCTGGCGCGTCTTCTCCCGTCGCCAACGCCCGTAAGAAGCTTGGGTCGTAGAGAGGGCGGCCGATGCTCACAGGCGCGCTGCGCAACCAGATCGACGCGGCCTGGAACGCATTCTGGGCGGGCGGCATCGCCAACCAGCTCGAGGTGATCGAGCAGATCACCTATCTGCTCTTCATCAGCGGGCTGGACGGCGTGCAGAACCCGCCCTTCCCCGGCTCGCTCGACAACGAGGCGGTGGAGAAGGATCTGCTGAAGACCGTCGAGACCAAGAAGACCGAGCTGCTGTTCATGGCGCTGTCCCTGCGGCTGCTGAAGCCGGGCCGCGCGCGGCGGTAATAGTGCCGGATGGCGCGCGACCGGGAACACCACGCTCTCGATGTGCTCCTGCGTCTCGATTCCGGGAGGGCCCTCTTCAAGCGTCACGCAGTCGATCTGTGCGCCCGTCTGCCTGCGCAGGTCGCCCATCGCTTCGTCAATGCTGGCCGTACAGTCTTCGAGGCTGTTGGGGTTTATGACGAGAATGCGCATGGTCGGTGCTCCGGCGGCGGATGATCCCGACCACATTCCGTTGTGGCGCCGGGTCAAACCAGCAAAGCAGCACCGCGTTCAGTGTCAGGGGAAACCGGCGGCTGCCATTCACGCCACTCGCGAGCGTAAGGCCACCAGTCCCCCTGATGCCACGATCACCGCCATGCCGAACAGGCTCGGCGTGTCGGGCACATGACCGAATAAAAACCAGCTCAGCACGCCCGCCCAAAGCAGGTGCACATAGATGACCGGCGAGAGCAGCGAGGCGTCGGCAAACCGGTAGGCCGCGGTGAACAGGTAATGCCCGCCCATAGCCGATACGGCGATGCTGAGCAGCAGCAGCGTGTCAAACACGCTAGGCGCGAACCCGTCGAGATAGAACGGCAGGGAGAGTCCGAAGATGATCGCTCCCGTCAATGCCACGTAGAGAAGCATCGCCACGGTGTGTTCGGTTTTTGCGAGGATGCGCGTCAGCAGGATGTAGCCGGCCATAAATGCAGCGTTCGCCAGCATGTATACCGTGCCCACCGGATCGAGTGCGCCGCCCGGGCGTATCACCAGAAGCACGCCGCAGAACCCCAGTGCGGCCGCGGCCCATCCTGCTGCACCTATGCGCTCGCCCAGCACGGGCCTGGCCAGCAGCACCACGAGCAGTGGCGCAAGGAAGTAGATGGCCAGCGACTCCGCTACCGGCTGAAGCTGCAGGGCCCAGCCCATCAGGATCGATGCGGAGACGATGCAGAGCGCCCTTACGAGGACAAGCCCTGTCCTTCGCGTCGCGAATAGCGCACGGCCCTGTACGGGGCCAATGATCGCGATCATCAGAATGAAGTGAGTAATATAGCGCAGCGCCAGTACCAGTGGCACAGGATAGGACGCCTCCACGACGTATTTGAACGTTACGTCGGAGGTTGCAAACAGCAAAGTCGCCGCTACCACCAGAGCTACGCCCCGTGTCGCGTTGCCTCCTTCGCCTGATGCCGTCGATATCAACTGTTCGAACTCCTTCGTCTGGCCAGCGG
>JAHBYZ010000079.1 GCA_019635695.1 Rhizobiaceae bacterium | reverse complement strand
CACGAGCACGAGGGTTCCGGACATTGATGCCTCCAGAGGTTCAGACGAGATCGACGCCCATGGCGTCGGCGATCAGCGCGAAATCGGCGGCCGAGACGGCGAACAGCGACTTCCTGAAATACATGCCCCAATGGGCGCGGTCGGTGACGAAGGAGAAGCGGTCGAGCAGCGGGTAGATTTCCGCCGGCCGCGCATCGGCGCGCCAGTCCATGCGGCGGTAGGCGCCCATCATGCCCGGCAGCATCTCGCGCTCACCGACCGGCCCGTCCGCCACGACGCCGATGGCGGTGAAAGAGCGCACCTCGGCGCCCTCCTTGATGCCCTCGCGCGGCGAGTAGTAGGTCACGCGGTCGCCCGGCTGCACGCGCGCCGCGGCGCTGTGGCGACCGTGCGCGAACATCGCGAACCCGTCTCGCACGCCGATACGCACATGCGCAGCCGCCGCGACGCCAATCCAGTGCCCGGGGCCGCGTCCCGTCATGCCAGCCCCAGCACGTCGCGCATCGAATAGAGCCCAGGCTTCTTCTCGCGCGCCCACAGGGCGGCGCGTACGGCGCCGCGGGCGAATATCGCGCGGTCCTCGGCGATGTGCGACAGCACGATGCGCTCTCCGGGGCCGGCTATGACGACCTGATGGTCGCCGACCACCGAACCGCCGCGCAGCGTGGCGAAGCCGATCGCGCCCTCCGGCCGCGGGCCTGTATGGCCGTCGCGCACCCTAACGGCAGCGTCGTCCAGTTTCACGCCTCGCCCCTCCGCGGCCGCCCTGCCCAGCAGCAGCGCCGTGCCAGACGGTGCGTCGACCTTGTGGCGATGGTGCATCTCAAGAATCTCGATGTCGAAGGCGTCGGCGGGAAGCGCGCGCGCCGCCTGCTCCACCAGTGCCGCCAGAAGGTTTACGCCGAGGCTCATGTTGCCCGACTTGACGATCGTCGCGTGGCGCGCGGCAGCGGCGATCTTCGCCTCGTCTTCCGGTCCCACGCCGGTGGTGCCGACGACATGGACGATGCGCGCCTGCGCGGCATAGCCGGCGAAGAGAGCGCTGGAGGCCGGGGTGGTGAAGTCGAGCACACCGTCGGCCTTTGCAAAGGCGGGCAGCGGATCGTCGCCTATCGCGACGCCGTTGGCGCCGGTGCCGGCAAGCTCGCCGGCGTCGCGGCCCAGCATGCTCGATCCGGCCCGCTCGACGGCACCTGAAAGTTTCACGCCGGGCGTCTCCGCAATGGCGCGGATCAGCGCCTGCCCCATGCGGCCGGCCGCGCCCACGACCACCAGCGCCATGTCGGACATCTTGCACCCGTCCTGCCTGGCGAGTTGCCGGGATGGAAACTCGCGTCAGCGGCTATGCCGTTCCGGCCGCCCCTTGGCAAGCGCGGGGCGGGGCGGCGCGTTCAGAAAATCCAGCGCCTTCCCTCGGTGCCGACGCCGAAACGCTGCGGCTCGCGCGCGTAGGCGGCAAGGCCGAAGAGCGCGGCGCGGGGGTGTGTCAGCACCGACACCGGCATCTGCAGCATCAGCGCGCTGTGCGGCGCCTTGTCCTCGAAGGCGGCGCGGAAGCCACCCTTCTGCAGCGCCGGCACGATCTTCTGGGCGATGCCGCCCGACAGGTAAACACCGCCCTGGGCCATGAAGATCAGGGCCATGTCGCCGGCGCAGCGCCCAAGACAGGTGACGAAGATCTCGAGCGCCTCCACCGCGACCGCATCGCTTCCGGCCAGACCGGCGGCGGTCACGTCCGCCGGCGCGAGGAAGCGTGGATTCTCGCCGCGCGAGATGGCCACCGCAGAGGCGATGTTCACCAGGCCGCGCCCGCACAGCATCTGCTCGGCCGAGATGCGGCCTTCGATCGGCTCCAGATGCGGCCAGATCCGACGGTCGCGCTCGCTGCGAGGGCCGAGATCGACATGGCCGCCTTCGCCGGGAACCGGGATCCAGATCCCGCGAGCGTGCACCATGCCGGCGACGCCCAATCCGGTGCCCGGTCCCAGGATCACGCGGCTTCCCGTGGGCTCCGGCCTGCCGCCTTCGCCGATCCGCTCAAGGTGCTCTGGCCCAAGCGCAACCGTGGCGAGCGCCTGCGCCTCGAAATCGTTGAGCAAGGTCACGTCGCCGATGCCGAGGCGCTTGTGCAGGTCGCGCGGCCGCACCACCCACGGGCAGTTGGTGAGTTCGATCTCGTCGCCTTCTATCGGAGCAGCGAGCGCCAGCACCGTCGAGCGCGGCCTGAGCTTGGTGGCGCCGTAGATGCCGGCCTCGATCGCGTCGTCGATGTTGGCGTGGTCGGCGGTGCGCACATTGTCGAAATCGACCGGCGCTGAGCCCGCGTCGGTGAGGATCGAGAAACGCGCATTGGTGCCGCCTATGTCGCCGATCAGGATCGGAAACGGCGCCGGCGTGTCCTGTCCGCCCATTGAAGTTCCCTGCTGCCCCCTCATGCCGCCTCGCGCGCGCCGATGAGCACCTCGGCGGTCGCCCGATTCAGGGCCATGGGGATATCATAGACGATTGCCAGCCGCATCAGCGCCTTGACGTCGACGTCGTGCGGCAGCGGCGTCAGCGGATCGACGAGGAAGATCAGCGCGTCGATGGCGCCTTCGGCGATCAGCGCGCCGATCTGCTGGTCGCCGCCAAGCGGCCCGCTCTTCATTCGGCGCACGGACAAAGCGGGGCAGGATTCGACGATGCGCCCGCCGGTCGTCCCGGTGGCGACGAGATCGCAGGCGGCGAGATAGCCTTCATGCGCACGCGCGAAGGCAACCATGTCGTCCTTCTTCTCGTCATGCGCGATCAGCGCGAGCCTGAGCCGCGGCACCATGGCTGCTCCCGTTGCGACTTGTTTCGCGTCCCGAAATAAATCGATTTGGGCAAGCTATAGCGCCGAGATCGCCGTCTTGAAAGGGTACGTGGTGGCCCATCCCACCGGAAGGCTATGCCTCCCGGCAGCTACTGCACGACCTTGCCGATGGTGAAGATGCCGTCCACTTCGTCGCGGGCGATGTAGCGCTCGTCGGGCGTGAAGAAGACGACCCGGGTCTTGCGCGTCGCATCGGCGAGCACAATCGTCCAGCCTTCCATCAGCCGCCACGCGGCGATCTCGTCCATGACGGGAAACACCTTCGCGCAGGCCGGGTCGACGTCGATGGCCATGCCACCGATCGTTTCCTCGCGCTGCAGTTCGACCCGACAGGTGCGCTTGCCGCTTTCGTCGGCAATCTCCCACGCGCCGAACATGTCGTCGACCATCGCCGGATCGACCTGCGACAGGTCGATCGGCACGAGATCGTCCTGCGCCAGCGCGGCGGAGGAGAGAACAAGAGACAAGACAAGCGGTGCTGCGAATTTCATGGCTGGGCTCTCACCGATCAGGTCGCGGCTTGGGCAGCGGCACGCCGCGCTCGGGAAGTGGCGCGTAGCCGAGTTCGGAAATGACTTCGCCGACGGTGCGTCCGGCCTGCGCGGCGCCAGCGGACGCCGCAGCCGTGACCGGGGCGACCGCGGCCTGCGCTGCGCGGCCATGAACGGTGACGGCGGTTTCGGATGCGGGCGCGGCCGCATCGAGTACGGCGCGGCACTCCCTGGGCAGACTGGCCATCGTCATAATATCGCGGGCGCGCGGTTGCGCCGGGCCGGTGGCGGGCCGCCACGGCTCCTCGGTGAACCACCAGGCGAGCGACTTGTCGCAGCCGTCGCCCTTGGGAACGGCATCCTGCGCCTTGCAGCCGACCGATCCGGGCTGACAGCCGATGCGCACGTGGAAATGCGCGTCGTGGCCCCAGAAGGGCCGCACCTTGCGCAGCCAGGTGCGGTCGCCCTGCACGGTGTCGCAGAGCTTCTTCTTGATCCCGGGATGAACAAGGATGCGTTCCACCTCCTTGTAGCTCGCGGCGCGCTTCAGCACCGCGGCGTGGGCCGGTGTCCACTTGCGGTCGTCGACATAGAGCGAATCGCCCTTCAGCATCGATTCGGCGCCGAGTTTCTCGCGCTCGCTTTCGGAGAGGCGGTGGTCGGGCATCGGCGTGAACCAGATGTCGGCGTCGAGCCCGATCTGGTGGGAGGCGTGACCGGTCAGCATCGGTCCTCCGCGCGGCTGCGAGATGTCGCCGATCAGCAGGCCGGGCCAGCCGTCGGCGGCAGCCTCGCGCGACAGCTTCTCCAGTGTCGCGATCATCGCCGGATGGCCCCAGCGGCGGTTGCGGGAAAGCCGCATGGCCTGCCAGTTGGGGCCGTCGACGCCGATCGCGACGCCGCCGGCGAAGCAGCCCTTGGAGTAGAAGCCGTACGATTTCGGCGCGGCGGCCGCCGGTAGGCGCTGGGCGCCGAACAGGGTCTTGGCCAGCGGCTCGGCGGCACGCGCCACGCCCTCGGCAAGTCCGGCGATACCGAGCAGAGCGGCGAGGCCCGCCGCGATCCACGTCATCCTGCGCATCATGCTGCCCTCGTGAAAGCCGGCCCTCGTGAAAGCTGAATGCGACGAAACCGTGCCGCCGCACGGTTAGCGGAAAGTTAACACGGCGCTCGCGAATTGGAACTTGCATGGCGGCAACACATCGCCGCCGAAGCATCGCAGTACAGGGCTCAGTGAGCCGACATGCCTTGACGCAGCGATGACGGCGCGGCCACTGTCAGGGTCCGCGACTCAAAGAGCGGAGGAGAGCAGCATGCAAAAGTCGATCCTTGTCGCCGCGATGGCGCTGTCGCTTGCCGGATGCATGCCTTCGCTTTCGACGACCTCGTCACGCTCCGCCGTGCTCAAGGGCCATGTGATGGCGTTCGATGTCGATGCGAACGGCAACGCCGTTTCAGTGCGGGACCGCTCGGGGAAGGCCAACGAGGCGGTTGTGACGACACATTTCGTGGCCGACGAGGCCAAGACAGTCGACATTTCCGTCAACGGGCAACTGCTGAACGGCAGCGCGGTGCCGGCCCGAAGCGGGCTCAAGGTCGACGGCAAGATTTCCAACAGCTTCGTGGCCGCGGCCGCAGGCCCGGACTCGTTCCTCGGGCTGGCATCAGTGAAAGGCACGAATTTTGCCGTTGGCGCCTATGGCGTGACCGAGGGCGGGACGACCTATTTTGGCCTTGGCGCAACGGGGAACCGGACGACGGACGTGCCCGCGACGGGCTCTGCGCGCTACACCGGCGCCATGGCGGCGACCGTCGCCGGCAGTGCGAGCGGTTTCCAGTCGGTCGTCGGCACGGTCAAGATGGACGCCAGCTTCGGCCCCGGGCAGGGCAGCATTTCCGGGCGGGTCTCCAATCTCACCGCAGTGCCCGGCGGAACCGTCGACTACGACATACTGATGGAGCCCACGGCCATCGTCGGCAGCGCCTATGAAAACGGGCGCCTGAGGCTGGTAGCGCCAGGATCGAGCACATCGGTCGCGACGATGGCGTCGTCGGACTACCAGGGCGCCCTCTACGGGGCGGGCGCCGGCGAAACCGCGGGAACCTTCCAGTTTGCAGCTGACGGCGCGCCGGCCATAGTCGGTACCGGGACCGAGTCTATCCAGGGCATCGGCGTCTTCGGCGGGTCGAAGTAGGCCCCCCAGCGCAACCGGACGCGCTTGACGCCACCCCAGAAGCGTCTAAACAGGCGCGGCCGGCCATTCTCGGAGCGTAGCGCAGCCTGGTAGCGCACCTGATTTGGGAACGGCGGTTCCTGCCTCCAAATCCCGGCCAATTTCAATCTCTTGCGATGGATGACCTACGAGTCCGTGGCGCTTCCCGTGAGACTTTGTGCGCCGCAGGTTGACCGCCCTATCTCGGCAGGAATAAATCCCTTCGCGGCGAGGCATCACCATTCGGGGCTGAATGGAGAACCCCGATGGCGTTCCGCGCAGCGCGCACTGTCGACTGGCAATATCAGATCCACATCGTCGACGAAGCCGGCGAGATCAAAGAGACCGTCGGCCTGCTTCTCGGCTTCGGTATGGCAGAGGCTGCCTTCAACGCGGCAGCGCAAACCTACTCCGAGTCCACGATTGAGCTTCGCCAGCGCGCGCGGGTGCTGCGGACGATTCGCACCGGCGCATACGACCACGTCACGAAGACTGTTGCGGTCGTTAACCCGGCGCAAAGCCTCCGCCCACCAGAAACGCGACGACCGCCATCGTAATGCCGCCGATGATGAGCCAGTTGATGCGCGAGAGCGTGCCTTGGATATCCAGCACGGACTTTTCGAGGCCGGCGAACCGGGCGTCGATCCGCGTTTCCATAGCCGTCCACTTCTCATCATTCCTCGCGGAGTCGATATCCTTCTGGACTCGCCACTGCTCCAGCGCGACGACGCGCGCTCTGAGATCGGCAGTCATGTCGTTATCCCTTGCCGTTGGTGCCACGCGCCCCGTCCTTTTCAATGCACTGCTGGTGAAGATGGTTCAGCGTCTAGCGCTTCAAGGCGATGGCCCCGGCGATGGCGCGAAGGCCGCCGCCTATGGCGGTGATGCCGAAGAACGAAAGCAGGATGGCCGCTTGCCATTCATCGAACGGGGCCGGGAGCGCGGGGACGCCGCAGACTTCGCGCCCGCCCTCGAACCAGCAATGCTCGAAAATCCCTCCACGCTGATACCAGCCCCAGCGGGTATCGACCCACACGGCAAGCAGGTGTTCGACAAAGGGCAGAGCAATCAGGACGGTGAGCACGCGCATTTCGATGAACCCCGCCGTGGCCTTGCGCACGTCGACTCGCGCGGCACGTTCGTCCTGCCGGTCCGCGTAGGCCTGCCGCTCGCTGTCGTTCATCGCGTCAAGCCGGTCGCGCTCGCGGTTCCGGAAATAGTTCAGGACCGAGTCGACCAGCTTCAGCGGGTTAAGCCAGCCGAGGAGGCTCACAGCGCCCAGCCTCGCTTCTTGGCGAGCACATAGAACCGCTCGACGATGTATGCAGGGACGACCGTTAGGAAGCCGGTGATGCCCATTTCGATCAGGGCGACGACTTCCGGGTCATTGGCCAGCCCGTCGACCGGCAGGCCCTTGGCCGCAAGATAGCCGGCGAGAGCGCCAATGCCATATCGTGCGATGATGCGAGCGATAGCGCCCATGTCAGCCTCCATAGAACCATGCGCCGAAGCCAGCAGCAGCCGCGGCGACGATGAATGCGATGATCTTGGCGACGATGCCGCCGCTCGCCTCAGGCGTGGCCGCTGGTGCGGGTTGAGGCTTCGGGGCGGGCTTGGGCGCGCTGGCGGGCTCGCCTAGGGCCGCATTCAGGTCAATGCGCTTGCCCTGCCCCCACTGGACGCGGCCGTCAGGTGTCGCAGGGTAGAGGGTGGCGAACGGCTCGGGATACCTGCCCGTCTTGAACAGGTCGCGTTC
>JAHBYZ010000078.1 GCA_019635695.1 Rhizobiaceae bacterium | reverse complement strand
GGGCTGGCGGCGTGTCGGGCCTGCTGGCGATCGGCTGGATGTGCGCCGATGCCGGCGTGAGGCTCGCGCCGCACGGCGTCGGCTCATGCGTCTCGCTGGCCTCGTCGCTGCATGCCTGTCGCGCGGCGGCCGGTTTCGCCACCTACGAGGCCAACCGGCTGCTCAACCCCCTGCGCGACGAGATGGGCCAGCATCCGTGGCGGATGGAGAACGGCATGCTGGTGGCGGCCGACCTGCCCGGCCACGGCGGCGAGCCCGATCCTGAAAGGCTCGGCGCCTACAGGCTGGGAGCGGCGTCATGATCGCGGAGAACGTCGTGCCGATCCGGGTTCGCGAGCCGGCCGAGATGGGCCAGCTTGTCGGCAAGCCCGGCGAGACGCTGACCGAGACGCTGCGGCGCACGCTGCTCGAGATGATCGTGTTCGGCTATTTCGAGCGCGGGTTCCGGCTCTATCCGGAGCGCCTTGCCGAGCAGTTCGGCGTCAGCCTGACGCCGGTGCGCGAGGCGCTGATGCGTCTTGCCGCCGAGGGCTTCATCGAGACGGTACAGCGGCGCGGCTTTCACGTCCGTGCGCCCGACGCCAAGCAGGTGGTCGACCTCTGGCAGGTTCGCCTCGGTCTCGAACTCATGGCCGGCGAGATCCTGATCGAGCGGCTGGCGGCCGGCGCCGTGCCGATGTCCTCGATCGACGTGCTGGACGGTCTGATGGGCCAGCTCGAGGCGAGCCCGCAGACCATCGAGCACCGCCCCAAGCTCAGCCTCAACGCCGAGTTCCACCACCGCATCGTGGAACTCTCCGGCAACGACATCCTGGTCTCGCTCTATCGCGGCATCCAGATGCAGCTGATCGGCGAGTGGGTGCAGCGGGGCCTTCAGTCATGGCGCTCGCGCCTGGGCAACGAGGCGGAGGAGCATCGCGCCATCGTGGCAGCGCTGCGCGCCATGGACCGCGACGCCTACGCGACCGCCACACGTCACCACATCGGACGTTCGCTCAAGGACGCACTCGGCGACCTCGCCGAGCGCGGAGCCGCGTCCGGCGCGGAGAAGTCACTGTAACGGGTATCAAGGGAGGAAGATGATGTTACGCAGATCGTTGCTTTCGATGGCGCTGGCAGGCGCCGTCGCCGGATTGGCGGGGCTGCCACAGGCCCACGCACAGGACACCACGGTGAGGATGTGGACGTTCCTCAATCCCGCCGGCCAGTCGCCCCGCGACCTGGCGCTCGCCCAGATCATCGCCAACTACGAGCAGGCCAACCCCGGCACCAAGGTCGTGGTCGAGCCTCAGGCCTGGGACCAGATGACGCCGAAGTTCCTCGCCGCCCACAATTCCGGCGCCGCACCCGACGTTATCTGGGTGGTCACCGACTTCCTCGGCGACGCCATCAAGTCGGGCTCGCTGGCCGACCTCTCGCAGTACTTCATCAAGGACTGGACGCCCGAGCAGGTCGCCGATCGCGCCGGCCCCTACTGGGACCTGACCGCCGATGGCGACAAGCAGTATTCGCTGTTCACCTCGCGCAACTACATCTCGATCATGTACCGCAAGGACCTGCTGGCCGAAGCGGGCATCGACCCCGCCTCGATCACGACCTGGGACGGGTTCGTCGAGGCCGCGAAGAAACTGACGGTCAAGGACGCGTCGGGACAGGTGACGCGCTACGGCTTCGCCCACGGCTTCTCGGAAAACCAGGCCGATCCGCCGCTGATGATCCCCTATGCGCTGGGCAAGGGCGCCGAGCTGTTCCAGGAAGACGGCAAGGCCAACTTCACCACGCCGGAGGCGGTCGAGGGCCTGACTTTCCAGACCGACCTGATCAAGAAGCACGGCGTCATGGCCGAATCGGCCGTCACCTGGACTGTCGACGACGTCTACGAGCAGTTTGCCTCCGACCGCGCGGCCATGATCATGGGCGCCAGCGTGCGGGTGTCGACGCTGCAGGGCCAGCTCGGCAAGGACAAGGTGGGCCTGATGCTGTGGCCAGGCAGCGGCGACAAACCCCACTCGCCGGCAGTGATGGCTGGCTGGGCGGTGGGCGTCTGGTCGAAGAGCCCGATCGCCGAGAAGGCGGCCGACTTCGTCGAATACATGCTCGGGCCGCAGGGCGATCCGCTCTGGGTCCAGGTCGGCGGCCAGTCGCCAGGCCTCGCCTCGACGCTTGCCAGCATGGGCGACTTCGTGAAGCAGCCGGGCAACGAGTTCCTCAGCGTCGTCTCCGAGGGCTCGGTCAACTACGGCTGGCTGGCACCGATCGACTACTCGATCGGCGGCTATCGCCAGATCCTGAACAAGGCCGCGCAGCGCGTGGTCGTCAACGGCCAGGATCCCAAGGCGGCGCTTGAGGAAGCTGCGGCCGAATTCAACCGCAGCCACAACCGCTGACCGCAATGCGGGCGCCGCCCCACGCGGCGCCCGCAATCAATCCCGCGAGGCCCCCGATGCATTCCAGACGCGCCGGCCTGATCTACATCGTGCCCGCCTTCGCGCTGCTCGGCCTCGTGCTGTTCTCGCCCGTGTTCTACGGGTTCTGGTTCAGCCTGTTCCGCATCCAGTATGGCGCGCCGACCGACTTCATCGGCATCGGCAACTTCATGCGCCTGCTCGACGATCCGGCGCTGGGCGGAACGGTGCGGCGCAGCGCCGTCTTCGCCGCCGCCGCCGTGGTGCTCACCGTCGCCATCTCGCTGGCGCTGGCGGTCTGGATCCACAAGCTCGGCGAGCGGCGCGGCTTCATCGTCCAGATGATCGTCATCGTGCCATGGATCATCTCCACCGTGGTGGCGACGCTGCTGTTCCGCTGGGTCTTCGTCAACGATATCGGGCTGGCTCTGTCGCTGGCCAGATGGGCGGGGCTGGGCGAAATCCGCATCCTCAACGACCCGACGCTCGCCATGGGGCTGCTGATCGCCGTTTCGGTGTGGAAGCGCATCGGCTATGCCGTCATCATCCTGCTCGCGGGCCTCAAGAGCATTCCCGACGACTACGAGGAGGCCGCGCGGATAGACGGCGCCACCGGCTGGCAGGTCTTCAGGCGCATCACCCTGCCGCTGCTCAAGACGCCGCTGCTGCTGGTCACCATCGTGCTCACTCTGTCCAACCTCAACACGGTCGAAACCCCACTGGTGCTGACCGGCGGTGGCCCGGGCGACGCCACGCGCATCCTGCCCATGGACGTCTTCGACCGCGCCTTCGTCACCTACGACCTCGGCTCGGCCACCGCGCTGGCGCTGGTCATGTTCTTCGGCAACATCCTGCTCGTGCTCGCCTATGTGCGGCTCGCCCGGTGGAAGGCGTGAGCGACATGACGACCGGAGCCACAACCACCAGGATGCCCAGGAACGAACGGCCGCTGGTCCGGCGGCGCCAGTGGCTGCCCGGCGCGATGGGCGTAGCGATCGCACTCGCCTTTGCCGCGCTGGCGGTGCTCAACCTGCTGCCGCTGATCTGGGGCGTGCTCACCTCGCTCAAGGCCGAGACGGACCTGTTCCGCTTCCCGCCGGTGATCTTCGACTTCACGCCGACGCTCGCCAACTACGAGCGAGTGATCGCCAGCGGTTTCCTTGGCAACATGAAGATGAGCCTGTTCTACAGCGCGGTCACGGTTGCAGCCACGCTGGCGCTCGCCCTGCCCGCTGCCTACGCGTTCGACCGCTTCGACTTCCCGCTGCGCGGGCCGCTGTTCCTGCTGGTGGTTGCCAGCATCCCGCTGTCGCTGGGCGCGGCCGCGCTGCTCATTCCGAACTATCTCTACTTCACGCGCCTCGGCCTCACCAATGCGTGGTTCACGCTGCCGCTGATCTACACGGCCCACCAGCTGCCGATGGCGATCTGGATCATGAAGGGCACGATCGAGGGCATTCCGCGCGAACTCGACGAGGCGGCGATCGCCGACGGCGCCAGCCGGTTCGACGTGCTGCGCTTCGTCATCCTGCCGCTCTCGAGGCCGGCGATGGGCGCAGCCGGCGTGCTGACCTTCGTCGGCTCGTGGAACGAGTTCGTGGCCGGATCGGTGATGGTCGACAGCCCCGGTCTGAGACCCGTGCAGCCGGCGATCTACAATTTCATCGGCTTCTTCGGCCGCGAATGGGGGCCGCTCACCGCCTCGGCGACACTTGCCATCGTGCCCATCCTGATCGCTTTCGCGCTGCTGGGCCGCCTGATCGTGTCGGGCCTGACCAAGGGCTCGGTGAAGGGCTGACGCGGCGCGTTCAATTCCGGAGTGCATCATGTGGGACTATGTCATCGTCGGCGGCGGCAGCGCCGGTTGCGTACTCGCCGGCCGCCTGTCGGAGAACCCGGCGAAGCGCGTGCTGCTGATCGAGGCCGGCCGCGACGTGCCGCCGGGACAGGAAGGCTCGGCCATACGCGACATGTATCCCGGCCGCGCCGCCTTCGACCCGCGCAACCACTGGTCCGGCCTGATGGTGACCACCCGGCCGTTCCAGGACAATGCCGGTCCCGCCCAGCGCCGGCTCTACGAGCAGCCGAAGCTGATCGGCGGCGGCTCGTCGATCAATGGCCAGATCGCCAATCGCGGCACGCCGGACGACTACGACGAGTGGGCGCGGCTGGGTGCAGCCGGCTGGAACTGGGACGCGGTGCTGCCCTATTTCCGCAAGCTGGAGCGCGACCTTGATTTTGCGGGACCGCAGCATGGCAGCGATGGCCCGATCCCCGTCCACCGCATCCCCCGCGGAAAATGGCCAGGACTGTCGCTGGCGGCGGAGAAGGCGCTGGGTGAGCTCGGCTTCGACGGCATCGAGGATCAGAACGGCGTCTACACCGACGGCCATTTTCCGGTGACGCTGTCGAACGACGGCAAGGATCGCGTCTCCGCTGCCATGGCCTACCTCGGCACGGACGCGAGGCGCCGGCCGAACCTCGAGATCATGGCCGACGCCCACGTGCTGTCGGTGGCGTTCGACGGAACGCGTTCCACCGGGGTGACCGTGCGCAAGGGGCAGGCGGACACGCTCATCCCGGCCGCAAATGTCATCGTCGCGGCCGGCACGCTGCATTCGCCGGCCCTGCTGATGCGCTCGGGCGTCGGGCCGGCGCTTGCGCTTCGTCGCCTCGGCATAGACGTGGTTGCCGACCTGCCCGGCGTCGGCGAGAACCTGCAGGAGCATCCTGGCATCTCGCTGTCGGCCTTCATCCGCCCCGGCATGCGGCTTGGCGACACGACCCGCCGCCACATCCATCTCGCCATGCGCTACAGCTCCGGCCATCCCGGCGGCTCGCCATCGGACATGTTCATGATGTTCGCGGCCAAGTCGGCCTGGCATCCGCTCGGCCGCAAGATCGCGACGGCGATCTCGTGGATCAACAAGGTCCATTCGACCGGCCGCGTCGAGCTGGTCAGCGGCGATCCTGCCGCCGAGCCGACCGCCACCTTCAATTTCCTCAGGGACGAGCGCGACCTCGAGCGGCTGTCCGATGCTGTGGGACTGATGGGGCGAATCTTCGCCTCCCGCTCCATGGCACCGGCGATCGACCATGTCGGCCCGTCGAGCTACAGCGGCTTTGCCAAGTCGCTGGGCCGCCAGACGCTGCGCAACTACCTGCTGACGGCACCCGCCGCACTTGCCATCGACGCGCTGCCGCCGCTGAGGAAGCAGTTCTTCCGGACGATGGTCTCCGGCAACGTCTCGCTGGGCGACCTGCTTGCCGACCGCGATGCGCTGCGCACCTACGTCCGCGACCACGCCTTTCCGCAATGGCATGCCTGCGGAACGTGCCGTATGGGCGCGGCGGACGACATCGGCGCCGTCGTCGATCCGTCGACCGGCCGCGTGCACGGCGTCGACGGGCTGTTCGTCGCCGACGCCTCGATCATGCCAACGGCGCCGCGCGCCAACCTCAACATCCCGGTGATCATGCTCGCTGAGCGCATGTCGGACCTTATCCGACAGGTGTGAGGCGGGCGACTGAAGAGCGCCCGCAAACACTGGCGGAGGGCCATTTGCGGTTGTTGCTGGTCCTCTGCCGCAAAATCGGTACGCAGACATACATCGATTCCGAACTGCGACGTTGCGGGCATCCCGTCGTGCCGGTCCTCGGACGTGCTCAGCGCCCTATGCTTCTGACGTCCGATACACCCTTCCGCGCCCCTCAATCTTCTCGGACGTGATCGCCAACCCGAACCTCTTCGACAGCACTCCGCTCATCACGCCTCTTGTCGTATGAGCCTGCCAACCTGTCGCCGTAACCATCTCCTCCACCGTCGCGCCCTCGTCCCGCGTGAGCAACGCTACCAGAATCGCCAGCTTCGTCCCCGCTCTCGGCATCCGCCGCTGATCCGCCTCCGCGGCGTCGGCTGACTTTGGCGAGGTCGCTGCCGTAAGTGCACCTGTGCCGATCGCGGCGAGACCGGCATGCGAGATCAGCACCGTCATCGGCCGCTCCTTCTCATCCTCCCGCCACACCGGCTCACCCGCCTTCGCCCTACGTTCCTTCACCAGCCCCTTGCCGAGCAGCGCTTTCGTCACCAGCACCGCGCTCCCCTTCTTCAATCCTAGCGCCTCCGGCAACGGCCAGGCATACCCGCCCTCGCGCGCCGCGGCGGCTTCCAGCACGGCGCGCTGGACGTCGGTGGTCTTGATGGTGGTCATGTTGTCGTCTCCGTTGTTCCGCCCCGCGTGATCGCGAGGTCGGTACGGCGACGAGCCCGGCGATGGTGGCCGGGCGCGGGAGAGTGCGCGTTGCGGCGGCGCTTGCGCGCGGTGTTGTTGATGATTGGTTTGGCGGCGAAGTCCAGTTGATCCGGAGGCCTGGTTCTTGGTGCTTAGGATTCTGGCCGGTACGCATCCCGGCAAACCAGCCGAACCGAAACGGCGGTGGCCTGGCCTCCGCTGGTCCCACCTGCGCAGAGCCAAATTGATCCGAGTGGACTCCGAGTGCAGACCCTAGGTGTTAGTGCCTGACTTGGTGTCCACCTATGTGGAGAGCGCGGCTACCAGCCGCAGAAAGGAGGTGATTGCAATGACGACCGAAACCCACATGCAGGTGCTGAATTCCAGCGGGTTCATGTACTACGCGGATGACGCTGACGAGGCGCGGCAGCAGCACGTTAAGGCAGCCGTTGCTTACGAGCTCGCCGAGCTGGCGCTGGAAAGGGCCACCGCGCGGGAGAACGAGGAGGAGATTGTCCTCGCCCGTGGTCGCTGGATCAAGGCAATGGCGAAGCTGCGGAACGCGACCGCGTACTATCTGCTGACCCTGAGCGACGGCCTGGCTAATTCCCCCTACGGCAGCCTGGAAGATTTAATCCAGCACTATTTGGAAGAAGGTGAATAGTCTCGTGAACGCCGGAAGCGCCACTGGTCCCCTTTGATCAGCGGCGCTTC
>JAHBYZ010000077.1 GCA_019635695.1 Rhizobiaceae bacterium | reverse complement strand
TGCGTGGGACAACGCCAAGAAGTCCTTCGAGGACGGCTTCGTCGACAAGGATGGCGTGAAGCACCTCAAGGGTTCGGACGCCCACAAGGCCTCCGTGACCGGTGACACCGTCGGTGACCCCTACAAGGACACCGCCGGCCCCGCCGTGAACCCGGCGATCAAGATCACCAACATCATGGCCCTGCTGCTGCTGGCCGTGCTCGCGCACTGATCGGCGCCAAGGCAAAGAGAAAGGCCCGCGGGAGCGATCCCGCGGGCCTTTTGCTTTTCTGCGGTTCGACCGACGCCGCTCCGACCTAGAAATTGGTATCCGGTGGTTCGTCCGCGCCCTTCGACGGCCCCTTGCCGCCGCCGATGCCGCTGATGAGCTGCTGCAGGAAATTCTGGTCGCGGCCGCCAGTCGGCGTGGTGCGCGAGATGAAGTCGAACACCTTGCCTTCCTGCAGGCCGTAGTCGGCGATGTTCTGCACGCGCCCGTCCTTGCCGAAATAGACGGCGAGAACGCGCTGGTCGACCAGCTTCTTGTTGGCGAAGGCGACCGAGCGGCGCCGTGTCTGCGAAATATAGTAGAACACCTCGTTGTCGAAGGTGGCAGTGGTCGACGGCGAGCCGAAGGCGAGCAGGACCTGCTCGCGGCTGGAGCCGACCGGCACCTGCGCCAGAGTTTCCTGGTCGATGATGTGGCCCTGCACGAAGGTCTCGCCCGGACCGCGCGAAGCGGTCGTCAGCGTGTCGGACGAGTTGCATCCCGCAACCGCGGCGACCGCCAGCAGCACGAGAGCGGTCTTGCCGCCGAACCGGATTGATGTCAGCCCCAACGCGTCACCTCGCCATCATCTTGTCCCGCAGGCGGCCCGACTGGCCGTCGCTGGCGGTTTCCCCACGGCGCGAAAAGCGGTAGACCAGCTTCGCCGGTGATGCAACCGCAGCCGCCCCTTGCCTTCAACCCGGCCGACCGGAGACAGCATTGATGTTCAGCCGCCTGTTCGGACGCCGCAAATCCGGCAATCGCGAGGTGGTGGACGCCGTCTACGGTGAAATCGTGGCGGCGGCGCGCCAACCCGTCTTCTACGCGCAATGGGGCGTGCCGGACACGCCGCTCGGCCGCTACGAGATGCTGTCGGCACATCTGTTCCTGGTCCTGCGCCGCCTGCGCGAGGCAACGCCTGCGGGCAAGGAACTGGCGCAGGAACTCACGGACGAGTTCTTCAAGGACGTCGAGCACTCGATCCGCGAGCTTGGCATAGGCGATGCCGGCGTGCCCAAGCGCATGAAGAAGCTGGCGCGCATGTTCTATGGCCGTGTGGCTGCCTACGATGCCGCACTTGCCGCCGACGACGAGCCGGCGCTCGCGGCCGCGCTGCAGCGCAATGTGCGCGCCGACGATGCGGCATGGGCAGGCGCACGGCCGCTGGCCGGAAACCTTGCCGCGGCCGCCCGCGGGCTGGAAGGCTGGCCGGAGTCGGAGATCCTGCGGGGACGCAGCGGGTTGCTGCTGCCGAACGCCCGCGAGGCCGCGGCATGAGCGGCGCGGATGGCGAAAGCCCGGTGAGCTTCCGGGTCAACATCTCGCGCCTCCAGCGCACGGGCCTGCCGGTCTGGCTGGAGGCCGATGACGAGCAGCGCGCCGCGCTCGCCGAGGCGCATGGCCTGCTCGATGTCGAGCGTTTCCGCGTCGACGCCGTCGTGGCCCCCTGGCAGGGCAGCGGCATCAAGGTCACCGGCAGGATCGAGGCGGCGATCAGCCAGGCCTGCATCGTGTCGCTGGAACCCGTTCCGGCGACCATCGAGGAGGATTTCGAGGCGCTGCTGGTGCCGGAGGGCTCGCGGCTGATGCGGCCGCAGGCGCTGGACCGCGGCGAGATCCAGATCGACGCAGAAGGGCCCGACATGCCCGAAACCTTTTCCGGCGATCATGTCGATGTCGGCGCGCTCGCAGAGGAGTTTTTCGAACTGGCCATCGACCCGTATCCGCGGGCGCCCGGCGCCTCGCTGCCGGCCGCGCCGGCCGGGAACGATGACGGCGCGGAACGGCCGAACCCGTTCCGGGACAAGCTGGCGAAGCTGGCGCGCAAGTCGTGATTTCGGCCGACTGCCCGCCGATTTCGGTTGTGCGGGGAGTCAAAAGCGCTATTTTCGCCCCGTTTCGGGCGCACGGCCCATGGCGCCGCGAAGATTGGATGCGATCGGCTTGATACGGATTTCGATTGACGCCATGGGCGGTGACCACGGGCCTTCGGTCGTTCTGCCGGGTCTCGCCAAGGTTCTCGAGCGCCGCGCCGACGTCCAGTTCGTGCTGTTCGGCCGCTCGGACGCAGTCGTTCCGATCCTGGAGACGCTCCCGCGACTCAAGGCGGCGAGCACTTTCCATCATTGCGAAGTTTCCGTCCGCATGGACGACAAGCCGAGCCAGGCCCTGCGCCATGGCCGTCGCGATTCTTCGATGTGGAAGGCGATCGAGGCGGTGAAGAACGGCGATGCCGATGTGTGCGTGTCGGCCGGCAATACCGGCGCGCTTATGGCGATGGCCAAGGTTTGCCTCAAAACGCTCGGCCCCATCGAACGTCCCGCTATCGCGGCCATCTGGCCGACGATCAAGAGCGAGTGCATCGTGCTCGACGTTGGCGCCACCATCGGCGGCGACGCGCAGCAACTGGTCGATTTCGCCATCCTCGGGAGCGCGATGGCGCATGCCGTGTTCCAGCTGGAACGACCCAAAGTGGGTCTGCTCAACGTCGGTGTGGAGGAGATCAAGGGGCAGGAGCAGGTCAAGGACGCCGGGCAGATGCTGCGCGACGCCGGCCTCGATTCGATGGACTATACGGGCTTTGTCGAGGGTGACGACATCGGCAAGGGCACCGTCGACGTGGTGGTCACCGAGGGCTTTTCGGGCAATATCGCGCTGAAGACGGCCGAGGGCACCGCCAAGCTGATCGCTGAATATCTGCGCGATGCGATGAGCCGCACGCTGATGGCGAAGATCGGCTACCTGTTCGCGCGCAGTGCCTTCAGCCGCCTGCGCGAGAAGCTCGACGTGCGCAAGGTCAACGGCGGCGTCTTCCTCGGCTTGAGCGGGCTTGTCGTGAAGAGCCATGGCGGCACCGATGCCGAGGGCATCGCGGCAGCCGTGGAGCTCGGCTACGACATGGTGCGACGCCGGCTGCTGGACACCATCCGGGCCGACCTTGACCGCTACCACGCGCGTCCACAGATACAGGCAGAACCAGCCGCAGCGGCAGCCGCCGCAGGCCAATAACAAGGACAACGGAATGATACGCTCCGTCGTGCGCGGCGTCGGCACCGCTTTGCCCCGGCGTGTGATGAAGAATGCCGACTTCGAGGGCGTGGTCGAGACGTCCGACGAGTGGATCGTCCAGCGCACGGGCATCCGCGAGCGGCACATCGCATCGGACGACGAGACGACCGCGTCGCTGGGCGAGGCGGCGGCGCGCGCGGCGCTCGCGAATGCCGGCATGGACGTGGCGGAAATAGACCTCATCGTTCTCGCCACCTCGACGCCGAACAACACCTTTCCGGCGACAGCCGTCGAAATCCAGAATCGCCTTGGCATGACCCACGGCTTCGCTTTCGACCTGCAGGCGGTCTGCTCGGGATTCGTCTACGCTATCACCACCGCCGACCTCTATATTCGCGGCGGTCTTGCCAAGCGCGCGCTGGTCATCGGTTCGGAGACCTTTTCGCGCATTCTCGACTGGACCGACCGAACCACCTGCGTTCTGTTCGGCGACGGAGCCGGTGCGGTGATCCTGGAGGCCCAGACCGGGGAGGGCACCACCGCCGACCGCGGCATCCTTGCCACAAGCCTGCGCTCGGACGGCTCCCACAAGGAGAAGCTCTACGTCGACGGCGGCCCGTCGACCACCGGCACGGTCGGCCATCTCAGGATGGAGGGACGCGAGGTCTTCAAGCATGCCGTGTCGATGATCACCGACGTGGTCGAGGACGCGTTGCGGATCGGCGGCATCTCGGCCGGGCAACTGGACTGGTTCGTGCCGCACCAGGCCAACAAACGCATCATCGACGCATCGGCCAGGAAGCTCGGCATCGATCCCGCCAAGGTGGTGGTGACCGTCGACCGGCACGGCAACACGTCCGCCGCCTCGGTGCCGCTGGCGCTTGCGGAGGCTGTGGGCGACGGCCGCATCAAGGCCGGCGACATGGTTCTGCTTGAAGCGATGGGGGGCGGATTCACCTGGGGCGCGGTGCTGCTGCGCTGGTAGTGTCAACTCATTGATTCAAATGGGGTAACGTGGGGTTAAGCCATCCCGCCGATTGGCTTCTTGACCCGGCTTGCCCAATTCCATAACGTTCGCGCGTTTTAATCCACATATTTATTGTCGCTGATTGGATCGGCCGATGGGGGGAAAGACTATCACGCGTGCCGACCTCGCAGAGGCGGTGTATCGCAAGGTTGGACTGTCGCGCACCGAATCGGCCCAGCTTGTCGAGATGGTGATCGACGAGATTTGTGACGCCATCGTGCGCGGCGAGTCGGTAAAGCTGTCCTCCTTTGCGACCTTCCAGGTGCGTTCGAAGAACCAGCGCATCGGCCGCAACCCCAAGACCGGTGAAGAAGTGCCGATCCTGCCGCGGCGCGTGATGACGTTCAAAGCCTCCAACGTGCTCAAGGACCGCATCCTTGAATCGCACCAGGCGGCGCGCAGGGCAGCCAAGAAGGCAGGCTGATCGACGCAGGCTTCCGTTGCGTCATTTTTTCTTCGTGCAAGGCTTGAATGTTCTGGCTCAAGAGGCTGGAATGCTCCGCGAATCGGCGTTGGGCGTCGCTCCGGGAGTTAGAGCATGGACAAGAGTCCGGATGCATTCCGCACCATCAGCGAAGTCGCCGAGGACCTGACGATACCGCAGCATGTGCTGCGCTTCTGGGAAACGCGCTTCACGCAGATCAAGCCGATGAAGCGCGGCGGCGGCCGCCGCTACTATCGTCCGCAGGACGTCGACCTGATCAAGGGCATCCGTTTCATGCTCTACGATCAGGGCTACACCATCAAGGGCGTGCAGAAGCTGCTGAAGGAGAACGGCGTGCAGTTCGTGGTCGCCATAGGCGCCGGCGACCTGGCCGCCGTCGAGGCGATCGCGCAGCGGCGGCAGGCCGAGGCCGACGCCGCGGCAGCTCCTCTGGAACGCCGCCCGCGCCCCGCCACCGAGGACGAGCAACTCGTGGGGCAGGCCACTGCCCGGCCGAACCGCCGTTTCTTCGGGCTCGGCCGCACCGACGAGGAGGGGCCTGTGCAACCCGGCGACGGGCGTCTATCGCGTGACAACCGCGCGCTGCTCCAGGAGGCGCTGTTCGACCTCCTGGAGTGCAAGCGACTGCTCGATCAGGTGCGCTGATCGCCACGGCGCTTGCGCGGAGCGGACGTTTCTGCGGGGCGCAGCACCTTGTCGGGCACCCGATTGGGCAACCACTCGACGTCGATCACGATACGGGTCGACATTGCGAACTGGCGGCCGCCGGCGCTGAAGCGGACGAAATGGATCTCACCCTTTCCCGCGGCAGCGAAAGCCTCCAGCGCCGCGCGGACGACGGCGTCGGCATCGCGCGCCTTGGCGCGGGCCTCTTTCGATAGTCGGATGGATGGTCTGGGCATGCGGCTGCTCCTCTTGCTTGCGAGCGCAATCCGGCCGTCTGGCCGGTGCGGTCGCGAAGCGGAGAGGATGATCAGCTCATGGAATGCGGTTCCGTGCCCCGACGGCAGCCAATGCCGGGCTATCGTGTCGAAATTGCGCCTGCGGGGTTGCCGGTCGCTTGTTCCGGTGCGCGTCTCCGATGATATTGGACGGACAGGCGGCGTGCTCATGGGGGCGTGGATTGGCCGGATTTGCTGACAAAACCACGTCCCGCGCCGAAAGGGCGGCCGAACTTTCGGCGTCGCCGCCGATGTTCCGCTCACGTCTGCTCGACATGTTCACGCGCGTGCATCCGGCAGTCGTGCCGATCATCTATGCGCCCGTGCTGCTGTGGCTGCTGTATCGCGCGTCGGATTTCGGCGTTCTGCCGGTGCTCGCCCTTTTCGCCGGCGGATATGCGCTGTGGACGCTGTTCGAGTATTGGGGCCATCGCTTGGTCTTCCATTACGAGCCCGACCACCCTTTCGGCGCGCGACTGCACTGGATCATCCACGGCGTGCACCACGACCATCCGAGCGATCCGCTGCGTCTGGTGCTGCCGCCCGTTGCGAGCATTCCGATCATGCTGATCGCCTACGGCGCGCTGTCGCTCTTCTTCGATGGACCGGTGCTGGCGGCAGTGGCGGCGGGCTTCCTGGCCGGCTACGTGCTCTACGACATGACGCACTACTACCTGCATCATTTCACGCCGCGCACACGGCTGGGCAGGGCGCTGCGGGCGCGGCACATGCACCACCATTTCCGCGACGACCGGACGGCCTACGGCGTCAGCGCCCCGTGGTGGGACGCCGTCTTCGGCACGTCGGTGAGGAAGAGCCGTTGAGGCGGCCCGCATGATCCCGGCCGGTATGACTCCGGAATGCTGCGGGAGGGAAAGCTGGTCGGAGCGGCGGGATTCGAACCCGCGACCACTACCCCCCCAGAGTAGTGCGCTACCAGGCTGCGCTACGCGCCGACAAGGCCGCGAAGTGTAGCCGAGTCCGCGCCATTTACACAGGGGCGGGGCGCTATTGCTGACCCGCCCGTGGCGATCGGCGGTATTCAGTTGCGGGTTTTGGCGGCCGGCGCGGCGACGGGTGTATGGCGGCCCTGCGCCAGCAGGTCGCGGGCCAGGGCTTCGGTGGCTGGGGTCAGCGCCGTGCCGCCGAGCATGCGGGCGATTTCGCTGATCCGGGCGTCCTCCGTCAGGGGCAGCACTTCGGTATGGGTGTTGCCGCCTTCGATGGTCTTGCGGATGGCGAAGTGCTGCTGGCCCTGTGCGGCGACCTGTGCGAGGTGGGTGACGCAGAGCACGTGGCAGCGCGCGCCGAGCGCCCGCAACTGGTCGCCGACCACGGCAGCCACGGCACCCCCGATGCCGGCATCGACTTCGTCGAAGATCATGGTGCCGACGTTTGTATCGGCCTGGGTGGCCTTGGCGAAGCGGCTGACCTGGATGGCGAGCGAGAGGCGCGAAAGCTCGCCACCGCTGGCCACGCGCGCGAGCGGACGCGGCGGCTGTCCAGGGTTGGCGGAAAAATCAAACCGCACGTCGTCATCGCCACTCGGTCTGGGGCGAGCGCTGGCGTCGTGGAGGATGCTGATGGCGAACTCGGCGTGCCCCATGCCCAGCCGGCGCGTGGTGGCGGTCACCGTTTGCGCGAAGCCTGCGGCGGCGGCGTGCCGGCACTGGCTGAGGGCTGCGGCTGCTGCGCGGTACCGGCCCAGCGCCCGTTCGAGGTCATGTTGCAGCGCTTCGACATCGGCGCTGG
>JAHBYZ010000076.1 GCA_019635695.1 Rhizobiaceae bacterium | reverse complement strand
GGCCGCCGTGAAGTCGAGCAAAAACAACGCGAAATGGACAAGGCTGGCGGGATAGGGCGACAGCTTTCCGTCCGATCGGCCGAAACTGCCCCTCACCCTTACCCTCTCCCCGTGAAGAACGGGGAGAGGGGATCGCCGACGTTGACGCCCCCTCTCCCCGTTTACGGGGAGAGGGTAAGGGTGAGGGGCGGCGCTGTCGTCAGCCGACGAACGCGCGCTCGACCACGAACTGGCCGGGATTGCTGACCGAACCCTCGACCAGTCCGGCCTTCTCGACCAGCGCCTTCACGTCGCGCAGCATGTCCATCGAGCCGCAGATCATCACGCGGTCTACATCCGGGTTGAACGGCTCGACGCCGAGACCGGCGAACAGCGAGCCGTCCTCGATACGCGTGGTGATGCGACCCATCAGCGGAGAGGTTTCGCGCGTCGTCGCTGCCACGTATTTGAGCCGTGTCTCGACAAGCTCGCCGATCAGCGGGTCGTCGCGCAGAGCCGCCACCAGCTCGTTGCCATAGGCCAGTTCCGCCACGTCGCGGCAGGTGTTGGTCAGCACGATCTCGTCGAACTTCTCGTAGGTCTCGGGGTCGCGGATCAGGCTGGCGAAGGGGGCTATGCCGGTGCCGGTGGCGATCATCCACACCCGCTTGCCGGGCGTCAGCGCGTCGTGCACCAAGGTGCCGGTCGGCTTTGGCCGCATCAGCACCGTGTCGCCCGGCTTGATCTTCTGCAGATGCTGCGTCAGCGGCCCGTCCTGCACCTTGATCGAATAGAATTCCAGCTCCTCGTCCCACGAGGGGCTCGCCACCGAATAGGCGCGGTACACCGGCTTCGCGGCGTTCGGCAGGCCGATCATCACGAACTCGCCCGAGCGGAAGCGGAAACTCTGCGGCCGTGTGATGCGGAAGCGGAACAGCCGGTCCGTGTAGTGCTGCACCGACACCACTTTCTCGGCGAACACGCCGGCGGGGATCGGAAATTCGGACGCGGGCGCGTCGATCGAATCCGGGGCAAGTGTCTGGGCGGCTTCGGACATGAGGTGCTGATCCGGATCGGGATTTGGCTGGAGGTCCGGCGACTTCTTGCCCGCGGCGGCCTCGGCTTGTCAGTCGAATTTATTAGTATACAAATGATTGTCGCGTCAATGTCGCGGCATGGGCGCGCATTCCAACATGCGGGACCAGAAGCGTATTTCGTTCCGGATTCGTGGCATGAGCGAGAACGAAGCGGATGAGGCGGGCGCGCCCGCGGGTGGCTTCGGTACGACCGGCCCCGTCATGGCCGGGATCGATGTCGGCGGTACTTTCACGGATCTGATCCTCGTCGATGGCCGCGCCTCTCAGGGCGGCCGCGTCACCGTCGCCAAGACCCCGACCTCCATCGACAACCAGGCCTTCGGCGTCATCGCCGCGCTGGAGCAGGCCGGAGTGGAGGTCGCAGACGTCGATCTCATTGTGCACGGCACGACGACCACCACCAACGCCGTGCTGGAACGCCGGCTGGCGAAGACCGGGCTCATCACCACGGCCGGCTTCCGCGACGTGCTGGAGCTCGGCCGCCGCACCCGCCCGCAGCCCTATGGCATGACCGGCTCTTTCGTCCCGGTCATCCCGCGCGACCTGCGTCTCGAAGTCGCCGAGCGCATGGACGCGCGCGGCCGCGTGCTCACCCCACTCGACGAGGACGCCGTGCGCGGTGCGGTGCGGCGTCTGCTCGACGCCGGCTGCGAGTCGCTGGTCATCCACTTCCTGCATGCCTACGCCAATCCCGCGCACGAGCGGCGCGCGGCGGAGATCGCCCGCGAGCTCTGGCCGAACGATTATGTGACGGTCGGCAGCGCCCTCCTGTCGGAAGCCCGCGAATTCGAGCGCGGCGTGACGGCGGCGGTCAACGCCTCGGTGCAGCCGATCCTCAAACGTTACGTCGCCCGCCTGCGCGAGGAGCTGGCGGCGCGCGGCTATCGAAGAGACTTCCTCGTGATGAACGGCAATGGCGGCATGATCTCGGCCGCGGAGGTCGACCGCGAGGCGGCCAAGACTGTCATGTCCGGCCCGTCCTCCGGCGTCATGGCCGCCGCCTATACCGGCCGCCGCGCCGGCTTTCCCGACCTCGTCACCTACGACATGGGCGGCACCTCGACTGACGTGGCGTTGATCCGCAATGCCGAAGCCGCCGTCTCCTCCGAGATCGAGATCGAATACGCCATGCCGATCCACCTGCCGATGGTGGACGTGCACACCGTCGGCGCCGGTGGCGGCTCCATCGCCCGCGTCGACGCCGCCGGGCTGATCCGCGTCGGGCCGGAGAGCGCCGGCGCGCGGCCGGGGCCGATCTGCTACGGCCGCGGCGGCACCGAGCCGACCATCACCGACGCAAATCTGTTGCTCGGCCGGCTCGATCCGGCGCGCCTGCTCTCGGTCGGCTCGCCCGTGAGCATCGAGACCATACGGCAGGCTTTTGCCGACCGCATCGGCGTGAAGACCGGCCTCGACCCGCTGGCGGCGGCCGAAGCCGTGCTGAAGATCGCCAATCTGAAGATGGCCGGCGCGATCCGCATGGTGTCGCTGGCCAGGGGCCACGATCCCCGCGACTTCGCGCTCTTCGCCTTCGGCGGCGCCGGCCCGCTGCACGCTTCCGCGCTCGCCCGCGAGCTCGGCATCCCCCGCTTGCTGGTGCCGGCGCGGCCGGGCATCACCAACGCGCTCGGCTGCGTCGTTGCCGACCTGCGTCACGATTTCGTCCGCACGCTCAATCGCCCGGTTCCGGCGCTGGACGAGGCGGAGATCGCAGCCGTGCTCGCCGCCCAGCAGGAGGCCGGGCTGGCCGCCATCGCCCGCGAGGCGGCGCAGCCCGCCCGTATCCGCACCGTGCGCTCTGCCGACATGCAGTTCGTCGGCCAGACGCACTTGATCCGCGTCGCCCTGCCCGACGGGCCGGTGACCCGTGACCTGCTTCAGGGCCTCTTCGAGAAGGCCTATTTCGCCCGCTTCCGCGTCTCGCTGCCCGAAATCCGCGCCAATCTCGTCAACCTCAACACCTCCGTCATCGGCGAGCGCGAGGCGCTCGACCTCTCCGCGCTCATCGACCCCGCAGGGCGCGCCGCGCGGCTGGATGGCGCGTTGCGCACGCGCCGTCCCGTCTGGTTCGCCGGCTGGCGCGACACGCCGGTCTATATCCGCGAGAAGCTGCCGCTGGACGCCGTCATTGAAGGCCCCGCCATCCTCGAGCAGCTCGACGCCACCACGGTGCTGGAACCCGGCGACGTCGCCCGCAGCGACCGCGACGGCAATCTGATCGTGGAGGTGGGCCATATCTTGGAGGCGGGCAGTTGACTCTCGACGCCATCACGCTCTCCGTCATCGAGGCCGGTTTGCAGCAGGTCTGCGACGAGATGGACCTTGCCTTCTCTCGCGCCGCCTTCTCGCCGGTGATAGCCGAGGCCAACGACCGCTCCGACGGCATCTATTCGGCGGTGGACGGCTCGCTGATCGCGCAGGGGCTCGGCGGCCTGCCGGTCTTCGTCGGCGTCATGCAGTATTCGACCGCGCGCCTGATCGAGATGATCGCCGACGGCCGCTGCCTGCCGCCTGAGGAAGGCGACGTCTACATCGTCAACGACCCCTACCTCGGCGGCACGCATCTGATGGATGTGCGCTTCGCCATGCCGGTCTGGCGCGGCGGCAGGATCTGGTGCTGGCTCTCCAACACCGGTCACTGGCCCGACATCGGCGGCGCGGTTCCCGGCGGTTTCTCCGCTTCCGCGACTGCCGTGGAGCAGGAAGGCCTGCGCCTGCCGCCGGTAAAACTGTTCAAGCGCGGCCGCATGGATCCCGAGATCCACGCCATCATCGCCTCCAACATCCGCGTCGCCGACCAGCGCATCGGCGACATCCGCGCGCAGGCGGCGGCGCTGGAAGTCGGTAAGGAACGACTGACGCAATTGCTCGACCGCTACGGCGATACGATCGTCGAGGCCGCCATCGCCGAATTGCGTCGCCGCGCCGCCGCGCAGATGCGGGCGCAGATCGCCGCCATGCCGGGCGGCATCTGGCGGGGCGAGGCGATCGTCGATTCCGACGGCGTGGTCGACGCGCCGCTCACGATCGCGCTGGCGGTGGAGAAGCGCGGCGACGGCCTCGTTTTCGACTTCTCCGGCTCCAGCGCGCCCTGCGCCGGTCCGATGAACTCCGTCCTGGCCACCACACTATCGTCGGTTTACCTCGCCGTGCGCCACATCTTCCCGGACGTCCCGCTTTCAGCCGGCGCTTTTGAGCCGCTGACGGTCACCGGCTACGAAGGCACCTTCCTCGACGCCAAATACCCGCGCCCGGTCTCCGGCTGCGCAGCGGAAGTCTCCCAACGCATCGCCGAGGCCGTGTTCTCGGCGATGGTGAAGGCGCTACCCGCCAGGGTCACCGCAGCACCCGCCGGCACCTCGGGCAATTTCGGCCTCGGCGGCTTCGATCCCGAGGCAGGCCGCAACTTCGTGATGTACCAGCTTTCCGGCGGCGGCTACGGCGGCGCCATCGGTCAGGATGGGCTTACCAACGGATGCTCCACCATCGGCATCTCCAAGTCGCCGCCGGTCGAGATCATGGAGCAGAATTTCCCGGTGCTCTACCGCCGCTACGCGCTGCGCGAAGGCTCAGGCGGTGCCGGAACCAGTCGCGGCGGCTTCGGCCTATCCTACGAGTTGGAGCTTTTGCGCGGCGACGCCCGCGCCTCCTTCGTCATGGACCACGGCCGCGTTGGCCCGCAGGGCGCGGCCGGCGGTGCCGACGGTGCCGTCAACCGCGTCGAGGTCTGGCGCGGCGGGCAGCGCCACGTGCCGCCGCACCTCTCCAAGGAGCAGGACATCGAGCTTGCCGCCGGCGACCGCGTCCGCGTCGACACGCCGGGCGGCGGCGGTTACGGCGACCCCAAAAAACGCGACCGCGCCATGGTGCGCGAGGACGTGCGGCTGGGCTACTATTCTGCGGAAGACGCGGAGCGGCTGTTCGGGCCGTTCTGACGGCTGGCTTTGGGGGAAGCTGACATGACCGCACGCCTTGCCTTCTGGTTCCTCGCCGGGGCCACCATCGTCGTCTGGCTCTTCATGGTGCTGCTGACGCTGCCCTACATCCAGCAGCAGGCTGGCGGACTGGCGCCCTTCGACCTGCGTCCGCTCGGCTATTCCTTCGACGAGGCGAAGGCCTTCCTTTCCGCGCTTTCTCCCGAGGGCAAGGCCTACTACCTGGGTCCGCAGCACTGGCTGGACCTGTTCTTCCCCGGCCTCATCGCCGCCACGCTCTATTGCGCGCTGGTCGTGCTGCTGCGGCCATACATGGGCGGCAGCGGCCGTTTCGTCGCCGCGGTCGCTGCCCTTGTCGCCATCTTCGACTGGCTGGAAAACAGCGCGGTGGCCGCCATACTGAACGCCGGCCCGGACGGTGTCACCGCCGACATGGTCGCGGCCGCCAGCCGCTGGACCTTGCTCAAATCCGGCGTCTCCACGGTCGTCTACACCGCCGTTCTGGTGCTGGCGGTCATAGCCGGCTGGCGGCTGTGGAAGCGCAGGCAGTCTGCCGATCTCTCCTGACAGCACCGGGTTGCCGTGCCCGCCCCAGCCGGGGCAGGATCGCCGCATGGCTGACGATCTCGACTATGCTGCTGAAAGGCTGTGGCAGGCCGGTAGGAACTTGCCCGACGTCGAGCGGTCCACTTCCTACGGCACACCCGCGCTGAAGGTCCGCAAGAAGCTCATGGCGCGCGTGAAGGACGCCGACACCGTGGTGCTGGCCTGCGCGCCGGAGGAAAAGAAACTGCTCAAGGAGGCGGCGCCCGACATCTATTTCGAGACGCCGCACTACCATGGCTATCCGCTGGTGCTGGCCCGTATCCGCGTCATCTCCGACGCCGAACTGGCCAACCGCCTCAAGGTCGCGTGGCGCATGCAGGCGCCGGTGAGGCTGCAAAAGTCGGTCACGCTTTCCTGATCGCTCATACACTGTTCACGTCCCGCCTCACGCCTAGTTCAGTTGCACGCCGCCGCTGCCGCGAGGGAGATTCTGCACGCGGCGGTCATGCATCTTTTCAAACGGAGGAAGCGATGGAACTGACGCGACGCGACACGATCCGGCTCGGCATGGCCGGCCTTGCCGCCACCACCTTCATGCCCTTCACCGCCCGTGCGCAAGGCGCCGGCGACCGCTACGCCGTCGAGGGCGGCGAGATCGTCATCAACCCGATCGGCCACGCCACCTTCGTCATGCAGGTTCCGGGCATGGTGATCTACAACGACCCGGCGACCGATCCCGCGACCTTTCAGGGCATGCCGCCGGCCGACGTCGTGCTCATCACCCACGAGCATGGTGACCACTTCAAACCGGAGACACTGGCGGCGGTCGTCGGCGCCAACACGCGGCTGGTCGTCAACCCGGCCGTCTTCGGCAAGCTGTCCGACGACATGAAAGCCAAGGCCACGCAGATCGCCAACGGTGCGGGCACCGAGGTCGGCGGCGTGCGCATCGACGCCATTCCCGCCTACAACACCACCGAGGACCGCAAGAAATACCACCCGCAGGGCCGCGACAACGGTTACGTGCTCGGCGTCGGCGGCCGCCGCATCTACATCGCCGGCGACACCGAAGACATCCCGGAGATGCGGTCGCTCACGGATATCCACATCGCCTTCGTGCCGATGAACCTGCCCTTCACGATGGACGTGACGCAGGCGAGCTCCGCAGTTGCCGCCTTCAAGCCGGCCTTCGTCTACCCCTACCATTACGGCGAAAGCGACGTTCAGAAATTCGCCGCCGACGTGAAGGCCGCGGCGGCCGAGACGCAGGTCGTGCTGGGCAAGTGGTATTGAGACCGAACTCGGCTCAATAGAGTTCGAGGCAGGCGGCAATCGCGTCCGCCTCGAACTTCCGTAGCGTTTCGGCCTGCTCGCGAAGCAGGTTCGCGATCAACGCTGTCGGTTGGTTGCCGCAGCGCAGCCACACCACCTTCGGTGGTGGCCCACGCAGCGCCGCCATCTCGGCGAAGTCTACATCGTGCGTAACCACTGTTAGGCCGCTGCGTTTCGCGTAGCCCCAAATGGCCGCATCGTCGGCTTCCGCCAACCCGGCTCGCGTTGCCTGTTCGGAAGCGGGAAAGATGTCCGCGAGTTCGCGACAGAGGCGGTAGCTGAGGTTCTGGTCGAAGAGCAGTCTCACGCCGCGGCGGTGACGACGCGCCGTTCGCGGTCGGCGGCATAGGCCAGCGCGGCCCGAATGTCGTCTTCGGTCAGCTCCGGAAAGTCCGCGATGATCTCGGCATGCGACATGCCCGCAGCGAGCCAGCCGAGGATGTCCGCCACCGCGATGCGCGTGCCACGGATGCAGGGACGTCCGCCACGTTTGCCGGGCTCCAGCGTGACGATATGTTCATAGGCGGTCATCCCGACAGCCTATCACGGCTTGGCAGCCGGCGACAGCGGCCGCCCTCACGCCCCCGCCGTGTACGCCGCGATGGCCGCCATGTTGACGATGTCGCTGTCCTTGGCGTTGAGCGGCACGATCTGC
>JAHBYZ010000075.1 GCA_019635695.1 Rhizobiaceae bacterium | reverse complement strand
CGAGCAGGGCCACAGCGAAGCAAAGGACGCCGGCCGCCGCCTGAAGGCGAAGGGGCTGGTCTTCGACATCGCCTACACCTCCGCGCTCAAGCGCGCGCAGGTCACCTGCCAGCACATTCTCGACGGCGTCGGCCAGTCGAAGCTCGAGACGGTCCGTAACCTCGCGCTCAACGAGCGCGATTACGGCGACCTGTCCGGGCTGAACAAGGACGACGCGCGCGCCAAATGGGGCGAGGAGCAGGTCCACATCTGGCGCCGCAGCTACGACGTGCCGCCACCCGGAGGCGAGAGCCTGCGCGATACCGGTGCGCGCGTGTGGCCGTATTACATCCACGTCATCCAGCCGCAGGTGCTGCGCGGCAACACGGTGCTGGTGACGGCGCACGGCAATTCGCTGCGCGCGCTGATCATGGCGCTGGAGGGGCTTACGGGCGACGAGATCGTCAAGGTCGAGATCGGCACCGGCGTGCCTTACGTCTACAGGCTCAAAGCGGATTCCACCGTCGCCTCGAAGGAAGTGCTGGAAGGCTGAACCCGTCTTTCACGCCAGCGCACCGGTGAGTTCCCGGATGAGACCGCGAAGCATCGCAATTCCCGCGATACGCCGTTGACAGCCGGCAACCGCCCGCATACATGGGCGGCGCACCTTGCCCAGGTGGCGGAATTGGTAGACGCGCACGGTTCAGGTCCGTGTGCCGCGAGGCGTGAAGGTTCGAGTCCTTTCCTGGGCACCAAACTACCGACCGACAAATCCTGAGACGACCCAAGAAGCCCGGTTTTCCGGGCTTTTTTGTTGCCTGCGGCACCTGCATCCCGGTGTGGACCAACGCGCAGCGCTTGTCCGCGGCGTGCCGCCGCGCTACGGGCGGCGATCCCTCCACGACGGTTCCCCGATGACCCGCAACGGCCGCCAGTATCTCGCCATCCCCGGTCCGAGCGTGATGCCCGACCGTGTTCTCGCCGCCATGCACAGGGCCTCGCCGGACATCTATGCCGGCGAGTTACCGGAGATGGCGCCGGGCATCGTGCGCGACCTGAAGGCGCTGGCGCGCACGAGCCAGCACGTGGCGATCTACATCGCCAATGGCCACGGCGCCTGGGAGGCGGCGAATGCCAACATGTTCAGCCGCGAAGATGCCGCGCTCGCCCTGGTCACCGGCCGGTTCGGCGAGGGCTGGGCGCAATATGTCTCGGCGCTCGGCGTCGAGGTGACCCGGCTCGATTTCGGCAAGCAGGGGCCGGTCGACCCGACCCGCGTCGCCGAAGCGCTGCGCGCCGATGCAAGCCACAGGATCCGTGCCGTGGTGATGTCGCATGTCGACACCACCACTTCGGTGCGCAACGACGTGGCCGCCGTACGGGCCGCCATCGACGAAGCCGGCCATCCGGCTTTGCTGGCGGTCGACTGCATCGCCTCGCTCGGCTGCGACGTCTTCGAGATGGACGGATGGGGCGTCGACGTCATGGTCTGCGCCAGCCAGAAGGGCATGATGACGCCGCCCGGCCTCGGCTTCGTGTGGGTCAGCGACAGGGCGAAGGCGGCATGCGCCGGGTCCGGCTGGCGTACGCCCTACTGGGACTGGACGCCGCGCATCGAGGCGCATGAGTTCTACCAGTATTTCGGCGGCACGGCGCCGACCCACCACCTCTACGGTTTGCGCACGGCCCTCGACATGCTGTTGCACGAGGAAGGCATCGAAGCGGTCTGGCGCCGGCACGGGACGCTTGCACGCGCCGTATGGGCCGCAGTCGACGCGTGGGGTTCAGGCAACGATGGCATCGGACTCAACGTGGCCGAGCCGGAATTCAGGTCGCATGCGGTGACCACGACGCGCTTTGCGCCGGCGCGCGCCAGCGAGCTGCGCCGCTGGGTCGAGGCCAATACGGGCGTGACGCTGGGCGTCGGCCTCGGCATGGGGCCGCCCCAGGAACGCGTATCGGACGGCTATCTGCGCATCGGGCATATGGGCCACGTCAATGCCCACATGACGCTGGGCGTTCTCGGCGCGCTGGAGGCCGGCATGCAGGCGCTCGGCATCGCCCACGGCAAGGGCGGCCTTGCGGCGGCCGCCGCCGTCATTGCCGGCGCATAGGCCGGGCCGGCCGCTCAGAAGAACGCCTGGATTCCAGTCTGCGCGCGTCCGAGGATCAGCGCATGCACATCGTGCGTGCCCTCGTAGGTGTTGACGGTCTCGAGGTTCTGCGCGTGGCGCATGATGTGGTAGCCGGCCTGGATGCCGTTGCCGCCGTGCATGTCGCGGGCCTGTCGCGCGATGTCGAGCGCCTTGCCGCAATTGTTGCGCTTGACGATCGAGATCATCTCCGGCGCGAACTTGTGCTCGTCCATCAGCCGGCCGATCCGCAGGCTGGCCTGCAGTCCCAGCGCGATCTCGGTCTGCATGTCGGCGAGCTTCTTCTGGTAGAGCTGCGTGCCGGCCAGCGGCTTGTTGAACTGCTTGCGGTCGAGTCCGTACTGCCGCGCCCGGTGCCAGCAATCCTCGGCCGCGCCCATCGCGCCCCATGAAATGCCGTAGCGCGCGCGATTCAGGCAACCGAACGGACCCGACAGGCCTGACACGTTGGGCAGGATCGCGTCCTCGCCCACCTCGACATCTGCCAGCACGATCTCGCCGGTGATGGACGCACGAAGCGACAGCTTGCCCTCGATCTTCGGCGCCGACAGGCCCTTCGCGCCCTTATCCAGGACAAAACCGCGGATCGCGTCCTTGCCGTCCTCGCCGCGCAGCTTGGCCCATACGACGAACACGTCGGCGATCGGCGCGTTGGAGATCCACATCTTGGCCCCGTTGAGGCGGTAGCCGCCGGCGGTCTTCTCGGCACGAGTCTTCATGCCGCCCGGATCGGAGCCGGCGTCCGGCTCGGTCAGGCCGAAGCAGCCGATCGATTCGCCGGAGGCGAGCTTCGGCAGGTATTTCTTCCGCTGCGCTTCGGAGCCGTATTCGAAGATCGGGAACATGACGAGTGACGACTGCACGCTCATCATCGAGCGGTAGCCCGAGTCGACCCGCTCGACCTCGCGCGCGACCAGCCCGTAGGTGACGTAGCCGGCGCCAAGCCCGCCATATTCCTCGGGGATGGTGACCCCGAGCAGGCCGGCCTTGCCCATCTCGGCGAAGATCGCCGGATCGGTCTTTTCTTCCAGATAGGCCTTCTCGACGCGCGGCATCAGCCGGTCGGCCGCGAAAGAGGCTGCCGCATCGCGCATCGCGCGCTCGTCCTCCGAAAGCTGCTCCTCCAGAAGGAACGGATCGTCCCACTTGAACGGCGCCTCGTGCCGCCTGCGTCCGCCCGTCGTCGCCTCTGGCTTGTGCTGCATCGCTCTACCTGTCCGCTTTTGTTGGTGATCGGGCCTATACACCCGTGCGGGACGACTGGAATACAGGATATGTGCCGCGCCGCGCCGATATTCCGTCTGCCTAGGTGACCGCCGCCCGCGTCTTGTAGCGCGGGTCGTCCCACAACCGCTTGCGCATGACGTCCTCGAGGATCGCCGCCGCGCCGATCACCTCTTCCTCGCCGATATAAAGTGGCGTGAATCCGAAGCGGATGATGTCGGGCGCGCGGAAGTCGCCGATCACGCCGCGCGCGATCAGCGCCTGCATGATGGCGTAGCCCTCGGCATGGCGAAACGACACCTGGCTGCCCCGCGATGCGCCCTCGCGTGGCGAGGCGAGCGCGAGATCGGGGCAGCGTGCCTCCACCTCGCGGATGAACAGCTCCGAGAGCTCCAGCGAGCGCCGGCGCACGTCGGCCATCGACACGTTGTCCCAGGCGTCCAGCGCCGCGTCGAGCGCCACCATGGCGATCACCGGCGGCGTGCCCACGCGCATGCGCTCGATGCCCGGAGCCGGCCGGTAACCGAGCTCGAAGGCGAAGGGCGCCTCGTGGCCAAACCAGCCGGACAGGGCGGGCCGGGCTCTGCCGGCCAGCCGTGGCGCAACGTAGATGAAGGCCGGCGCGCCCGGGCCGCCGTTCAGGTACTTGTAGGTGCAGCCCACCGCGAAATCCGCGTTTGCGGCCGTCAGGTCCACGTCGACCGCGCCGGCCGAGTGCGCAAGATCCCACACCGCCAGCGCGCCGGCCGCATGTGCCTTCGCCGTCAGCGCCTTCATGTCGTGCAGGCGGCCGGTGCGGTAGTCGACCTCCGTCACCATCAGCACCGCCACGCTCTCGTCGATGGCCGCTTCCACCGCTTCCGGTTCGACTACCTTGAGGAGATAGTCTTTCCCAAGCGAGGCGAGCAGGCCTTGCGCCATGTAGAGGTCCGACGGGAAATTGCCGCTGTCGGACAGTACCACGCGCCGCGAAGGGTTGAGCTCAAGCGCGGAAGCCAGCGCCTGATAGACCTTGATCGACAGCGTGTCGCCGACGACCACGCTGCCCGCCGGCGCGCCGATCAGCCGGCCGATGCGGTCGCCAAGCCGGCGCGGCAGCGATACCCATCCTGCCGAGTTCCAGCCGCAGATCAGCTCTTCGCCCCATTCGTCGACCATCGTCGCGCGAACGCGCTCAACGGCATTCCTCGGCAGCGGACCGAGCGAGTTGCCGTCGAGATAGAGCACCCCTTCCGGCATGTGGAAGAGAGCGCGGGTCTTCGCGAAATCCGTCACTTGGGCGTCCGTCCCTGTCCCCGCACGCACCGGCGTGAGGTTCTTGCCACTTGGCCGGCCGGGACAGTGCACGCGGTCCTGATTTATTTCAAGCTTAAAGCTTCTGACCTTCGATCAGGCCGCGAGGATCCAGACCGAGGTCAGCGCGATTACGCCGGCGGTCACGCGGCTCAGAGCGCCGGACGAGCCGGGCGAGGCGATGATCCGGCTGATCTGCCGGGCCGCGAGGATGGTGCCGAAGAACACGGCGCCGACCGCCGCGAAGGTCAGCAGAACGATCAGCGCCAGGTGTTCGAGGCTGGTGATGCCGGTCGGCGCGATGCTCGGCAGCAGCAGGACGTAGATCAGCACGGTCGACGGATTGCCGAGGCACAACGCCATGCCGGCGCCGACGGAGGCGAGCCGGCTGTCCTGGCGCCGCTCTGCGAAGGCAGGCCCCGCACGATCGTTCCACATCTTGACCGACAGCCACAGCAGGTAGGCGACGCCGACATATTTTGCGACCGACAGCCATTCCGGCTTGCCGGTGGCCCATACGCCGACGCCCAGCGCCACCGCACAAACCGCGATCACGTCACCGGCGCAAAGTCCTGCCGCAAAAGCCATCGCGCCTGATGTGTCGCGTCCCAGCGAGCGGGCAACCAGAACTGCCATGATCGGACCGGGCGCAGCCGTCAGCGCCAGCAGCGCAACGAAGTAGGGGCCGATCGCCGCATAATCCATGATGTCCTCCCGACCCGAATGCGAGGTCGCCGGGATGGTCGGCGGACGCTGCGCTTTGTCGGCCAGATCGTCGCCCGACGCAGGGGAGTTCACCGGAAAGGCGCGGCTGCGGACATCAGGCGATCACCTGAATTTCCGGAGCGTCAGTGTCGGAGAAGAGGGGCGGCCCCGTCAGCGAATACCGCCGGGATCGAGAAGCCCTGCCCGCACGGCTGCGAGTAGAAGGCTCGCGGTCGAGTTCACCTCGAACTTGCGCATCAGGTTGGTGCGGTGGCTGTCGACGGTCTTGGGGCTGATGCCCAGGCTTTCCGCCGCGCTTGCGTTGGTGTGGCCGCGGGCAATGGCCTGCAGCACGGCAAGCTCGCGATCGGTCAGGCTGACATCGGACGTCGGCGCCTTGATCATGCGGGTCACGCTTGCCCCGACAACCGTACGCCCCGCGCAGACCTGACGCACAACGTCGATGATCTCCGCCTCGCTGTCGTCCTTGAGGCAAACGCCGTGGATTCCGGATTCGACGAGCGTGCGGACGGTGGCGGCAGTGGCAGTTCCGGTAAGCAACACGAAGCGCGTTTCCGGCGACCAGCGCTTTGCTTCCAGAAAGACTTCCAGTCCATTTGCGCCCGGCATATTGTAGTCGAGCACTGCACAGGTCGGCTTCGTCTTGCGTATCTGGACGATCGCCTCGATTCCGTTTGTGACTGAACCGATGATTTCGACCCCGTCGAGCGTCGACAAGGCCTTGGCAAGGCCCCAGGAGACGAAGGCATGATCGTCCGCGATCAGGATGCGCGTCCTCACGGAGCGACCTTCGCGTTGCTCGTGCGCGCAGTGGTGGGGCGCGCGGTCTTGATGATCCTGCTGTCGATCATGACGCTCCCCCAAGCGTCAGCCCAATCTGCCGGGCCGGCCCCGCTGGTCCTGACTGGACCCGCCGATGCCGCAACATTGGGCAGGCATTTCGAATACACCATTGACCCCGATTGGCAATTGAAGATCGCCGATTTCACCGGTTCGACCGGTCCGCAGATGCAGCCGCTTCCCGGCCCCGTCCCCGACTTCGGCTACACGCCGGCTCGCATCTGGCTGCGTGTCGATGTGGTCAATGGCACCGCTGCGCTGAATTCGTGGCGTTTCTTCCTCCACGCCAACTTCACCCAGCAAGTCGCAATCTATCGCATCGGATCCGACGGCGGCGTGACGACCTTGTTGGATCTCACGGAAGACAGCCCGTTCAGCGCGCGGCCGGTCAACTACCCGCAGATGGTGGCGCCGTTCGACCTGGCACCCGGCGAGGCGGCGACGCTGGTGGTCTCATACTATTCGCAGGGATCTTCGCGGATATCGATGTCGGTCGAGACGCCCGAGAGCTTTGCCGCGCAGGGACGGGTGGTCGAGGCCAAGAGCTACGCCTTCTACGGCATGATGCTTGTGATGATCGCGCTTGCGATGGTGGCGCTGATCGTCCTGCGCCAGCCGGTCTTCGGCGCTTATGCTGCCTACCTGTCGTCGATCTTCGTCTATGTCGCCCATGCCGACGGCATGGCGTTCCAGTATCTCTGGCCCGGCTTCCCCCGCTTCAATTCGATGGCCTCGGTCGTGGCCGGCTCGGGCGTCATGGTGTTCGGCGCGCTGTTCGCCATCACCTTCCTGCAGACCCGGCGCTTCCACCCGATCCTGCACCGCGTGCTCGTGACGGTCGTCGTCTGCGTGCTGTTGGTCGACGTGGCGCTTTGGGCGACCGACCCGCAATTGCTGAAGCGGCTGCTGGTCCTGATGATCTCGATCTGTACGCTGACCTTCCTGACGGCCGGCATCGTGGCGGCGCGCACCCGGTTCCGCGAGGTGCGCTTCTATTTGTTCGCCTGGTGCGCCTCGCTCATTCCGGCGCTTTTGCTGACCGCCCGCTACGGTTTCGGGTTCGAGCCGACGATCATCACCACCTACGACGCAGTTCGCCTCGCGCTCATCGCCGACGCGCTGATGATGGGCCTCGCCATCTTCGACCGCTACAACCACATGCGCCAGACGGCGATGGAGGAGACGCTGGCGCACAGCCAGCGTAGCCTGGCGCTCAGCCAGCGGCTGGCGCTGCTCGAGGAAAGCTATCAGCAGGTGTCGGCCAACGCCCGCCAGCGCGAGGAGAGCGTCAAGGACACGGTCCATGACCTGCGGCAGCCGATGAACGCGTTGCGCCTGTCGCTGCGCCAGATGTTCAGCGGCGGGTCGCAGAAGGCCGGCGACGTCGGCCAGCTCGAATCGGCGCTCGGGTACATGGAGCGGCTTGTGGCAGAGCGGCTGACGGAAAAGCCGCAAGCCGGATCATCGTTGCCCGGTGGCGCACGCGGCGAAGGCGACCTCGATATTGTGGCCGCCGATAAGCGCAAGTCGGAGCCCGGCCTCCACGAGGTTCTGCGCGGCATAGCGGACATGTTCGCCGCGGAGGCCGCGGCGAAGGGCTTGCGCCTGCGCCTCGTGCTGGCCGCGCCCGACGGCGAGGTCGCGGCCTATCCGCTGATGCGCGTGACCGCCAACCTGGTCTCCAACGCGATCAAGTACACGCGTCAGGGACGCATCGTGCTGGCTTTGCGCCGCCATGGCGCGGGACATCGCGTCGAGGTCCACGACACCGGACCGGGACTGAGTGGTGATGTTTTCGCTCACGCGCTCGAACGCAACCAGCGCCTCGACCGCGATCGGGACGCGGCGGAGGGCAGTGGCCTCGGCCTTTCCGTCGTCAAGGACATCGCAGCTTCGAACGACTGGAGCCTCAGCTCATGCGACGCCCGCCGCACAGGCGCCAGCATCCGCATAGCCTTGCCGGACCACCGACGCGTCGCCAGACCGCCAGCGATTAGCGACGCCGGAATCCGGGCCGACTGAAGCTGCTGCCGGGCAGGAAGATCGCTGGAGCTTCGATTGCAGGAAAAC
>JAHBYZ010000074.1 GCA_019635695.1 Rhizobiaceae bacterium | reverse complement strand
CCAAAACATACTACGAGCGACGTCGCAGCCGCCCGTCTTCCACCCGAAATCGCGCAGTGATTTTCGGGACCGCGCCCAGTGAAGTCGCGAAGCGATCTTCACGTATCGGCGCAATTGCCGGAGGCAATTGTCGCCTCGGGCGCGTGCAATGGCCAGACCGGAAGCGGGGCGTGGCATCCCCCCGCACGTCGCCCCTTGCGGGAACCCGTCCGCCGCGCTCTGTTCACGGCAAGGAGGCACCGTGTCCGCCAAAGGCTCCCGCACCGTCATCTACGCCGCGCTCGCCGGCAACCTGGCCATCGCCGTGACGAAATTCGTCGCGGCCTTCTGGACCGGCTCGTCGGCCATGCTGTCGGAAGCGATCCACTCGCTGGTCGACACCTCCAACCAGGTCCTGCTGCTGATCGGCTACCGCCGTGCCGCGCGCCCGCCGGATCGCGGCCATCCCTTCGGCCACGGCATGGAGCTCTATTTCTGGGCCTTCGTCGTCGCGCTCATGGTCTTCGCGCTCGGCGGCGCGCTGTCGATCTACGAGGGTTGGCTGCGCCTGTCGCATCCCGAGGCCATCGCCGACCCGTGGATCAACTTCGCGGTGCTGGCCGTCGCCTTCGTCAGCGAGGCGGCGTCGCTGCGCGTCGCCTGGCGCGAGCTGCGCGCCAAATATCCCGAGGGCTCGGCGCTGTCGGCGGTGAAGGGCAGCAAGGACCCCGGCGTCTTCGCCGTGTTCTGCGAGGACGCCGCCGCGCTCACCGGCCTCGCAATCGCTTTCGTCGGCGTGGCGCTGGCGCATTTCCTCGAAAATCCGGTTTATGACGGCATCGCCTCGATCTGCATCGGCCTCGTGCTGGTCGCCACCTCGATGCTGCTCGCCCGCGAGACGCTGTCGCTGATGACCGGCGAAAGCGCGTCGGCCGAAGTGGTCGCCGACGTGCGCGCCACGCTCGCCGCCGACCCGCGCGTGGTGACGGTGGAGGAGGTGCTGTCGATGCATCTCGGCCCGGAGGAGATCATGGTCGCGATTTCGATCGACCTGCGCGACGACATGACGAGTCCCGAGATCGAGGACGCCGCCCGCGAGATCGCCGACACGCTCAAGGCGCGGCAGCCCTCCATCTCGCGCGTCTTCCTGCGCCCGGTTCGCAGAAAGGACCCGCCGGCCGCCGCCGCGTTATGATGAGGGGCGAATCGTCCCGAGGCACGCTTGTCCGAAACCGCCCTCTACGCCCCGATCAAGGCCTTCCTCGAAACCTGCGGCTACGCCGTGAAGGGCGAGATCGGCGGCTGCGATGTGCTGGCCGTGCGCGATGGCGAGCCGCCGCTGCTGGTCGTGTGCGAGCTGAAGCTGCGCTTCAACCTCGAACTGGTGCTGCAGGGTGTCGAGCGCGCCTCGGCCTCCGATGAGGTTTGGCTCGCGGCGAATGTCAGCGGCAGGGGCAGGGAGGCCGACAGCCGCTTTCGTGCGCTGTGCCGCCGCCTCGGCTTCGGTATGCTGGGCGTCTTTCCCGACAGTCGTGTCGAGGTCATCGTCAGCCCTGTCTCGCCATTCCCGCGCGTGGAAAAACGCCGCCGCTCGCGCCTCTACGAGGAATGGCGCAATCGCCGCGGCGATCCCGCCACCGGCGGCTCGACGCGAACCAAGATCATGACCGCCTACCGGCAGGAGGCGCTGGCCTGCGCGGGCGCACTCGCCGCCGGGCCGCTGCGCCCGCGCGACCTGAAGCCTCACAGCGGCCGCGCGCAGGGCATTCTCGCCGACAACCATTATGGCTGGTTCGTGCGCGAGGCGCGCGGCCTCTACGGCCTGACCGACGCCGGCCGCGCCGCGTTGTTACAATGGTCGCCTGCCGGGTCGGAGGCGCCATGAGCGCTTACTTGTTCTTGGCCTTGCCGCGCGCCACGACCGACGGCTCCGGAAGCTTGATGGGAGACGCCGCCGGCGTCGCCTTGGCCGCCTTGTCCTTCTTCGGCTTGCGGGTTTCCTTATTCGACCTCAGCTGCCCCTTCGCCATGGCGTCCTCCTTTGATCGGCCTGATCTGCACCCTGATTCCGGGACTTTGCCGCAGCCGGCGAAAAACGCAATCGCCCCGGCCTTGCGCGACGCGTTCTCCCCCGCCGAAAGGACACTGGCATGAACCGCTTGCTTACCGTTGCCGGAGCATTGGCCGGCGCAGCCGGCGTCGCGCTCTCGGCGGCCGCCGCGCATGCCGGCGGCGGCAATCTCGCGACGGCCGCGACGATGCTTCTGGCGCACGCGCCGGTGCTGGTCGCCGTCGGCCTCGCAGGCAGCGGCAGGGCGATGCACTGGGCCGCGCTTCTGCTGTTTGCCGGCGCCCTGCTGTTTGCCGGCGATCTGCTTGCGCGCCACTGGCTTGGCGGTCGGCTGTTTCCCTTCGCCGCACCGCTGGGCGGCATCGCCATGATCGCCGGCTGGCTGGCGATCGCGCTGGCGGCGCTCATTTCCCGGCGAGCAGCGGGCCGATGATCTCGATGCGGTTGGTCCACAGATAGCCGGAGAAGCTTTGCGGCACCTGCGCCAGCGTCTCCGCGTCGTCGATGCCCGACGTGCCTGGATCGCCGGACGTGTAGGGACCTATGAGGATGACCTCGCTGCCGGCGTCGTGCATGCGCTGCAGAAACCGGTTCGGCCAGCCCCAGAGCAGCCATGCATAGTTGACCGGCACCATGACCATCGTGTCGCGGCAGGCGGCGGGCACGATGCCCGTCCAGCCGTAACCGAGATAGGAGAGCAGGCAGTCCATCAGCCCGCCGCGCGTCCATGCCTTCAGCCCGGGCAGGGCGGCCTTGGCGGGATCGACCGGCTCCGCCGCACCGTAGGAGCCCCAGACCGCGGCGCGCCACTGCGGGTTCGCCTCGACCAGATGAGCCAGCATCGGCCCCTCGCGCGCCTCGCGCGACTTGAAGTTGACGACGAAACGCCCGTCCGGAAATTCCGCCAGAACCTCGTCCAGCGACGGCATCATGCCGACTCCCTTGCCGCGCAGCGGGAAGGTAGCGCCGCCGTCGGCGGTGTAGCCGTAGCCGAGGTCAAGCGTCTTCAGATAGGTCATGTCGTGGTCGCGGGTGCGCCCGCTGCCCTCGGTGCGGCAGTCAAGCGTCCAGTCGTGCATCACGGCGAGCTTGCCGTCGGTGGTCGGGTGCACGTCGAGCTCCACCGCGTAGGCTCCCGCGGCGAAGGCGGCGCGCATCGAGGCGATCGTGTTTTCGATCAACTCGTGCTGCGGCGGCAGGATGCGCTCGGCCGTACATGTCTCGTTGTCGAGGTCTTCGCGGCTGAAGGTCTGGTGCACGCCGCGATGCGCGATCAGCCGCACCTTTCGAGCGTCGGGCGGCGTCGCCAGCCACGACGTGTTCCACAGCCAGACGGCAGCAACGAAGATGCCGACGCCGGCGAGCGTCTTCCCGAATCGCATGCTTCCCCACTTTCGCGACGCTTGTTCGGTCGCCGGTGTGGGGAAAATGCGGCGCCGGTTGTCCTACCCCCGCCCCATCCTGTTCCAGGCGTCCAGTCCGGCAATCTTGTAGGCTTCGGCGAGCGTGGGGTAGTTGAACGTGTTGTCGACGAAGAAGTCGACCGTGCCGCCGAGGTTGATGACAGCCTGGCCGATGTGGATGAGTTCGGTTGCGCCTTCTCCGACGATGTGGGCGCCCAGCAGGCGGCGCGTGCCGAGCGCGAAGATCAGCTTCAGGAAACCGGAATCCACACCCATGATGTGGCCGCGCGAGGTCTCGCGGAAGCGCGCCACGCCGATCTCGTAGGCGGTGCCCGACGCGCGCACCTGCTCCTCCGACTGGCCGACGGTGGAGATCTCCGGCACGGCGTAGATGCCGTAGGGAAACGTCTCGGGCGGTGGCGGCAGGGTGACGCCGAAGGCATGACAGGCGGCGACGCGGCCCTGCTCCATCGAGGTGGAGGCGAGGCTCGGGAAACCGATCACGTCGCCGGCGGCATAGATGTTCGGCACCGACGTCTGAAACGTGTTCTGGTCGACAGTCAGGCGGCCGCGATTGTCGGGCACGATGCCGATGGCGTCGAGCCCGAGCGTGCCGACATTGCCGGTGCGCCCTGCGGCGTAGAGCACGATCTCGGAACGGATCGTGCGGCCGTCGGCCAGCGTAACCTCGCAGCCGGTGTCGCCCGCCTTCACTTCCTTGATGGCGCTGCCCAGCCGCACCTGCATGCCGCGGTCGCGCAACTGGTGGACGAAGTCGTCGACGATCTCCTTGTCGACGAAATCGAGGATCGCCGGCCGCGCCTCGACCAGCGTGACGGGAACGTCGAGCGCGGAGAAGATGGTGGCGTATTCGACGCCGATGACGCCGCCGCCGATCACCGTAAGCGTGCGCGGCAGCCGGTCGAGCTCCAGGATCTCGTCGCTGTCGAAAATGCGCTTGCCGTCGAAGGGCACGCTGTCGGGCCGATGGGGGCGGGTGCCGACGGCGATCAGCGCGTTGTCGAACCCGACGTCGTAATGCTCGCCCGTCTCGGCGCTGATCTCGGCATGGTGCATGTCGCGGAAGCGGGCGGCGGCGTGCACGCTCTTCACCGCGTTGCGCATGAACTGGTGCTGCAGCACCTCGACCTCGTGGTCCAGCGTCTTGTGCAGGCGCGTCACGATGTCGAGCATCGCGATGTCCTGCTTGACGCGATAGCCTCGGCCGTAGAACCCGCGCTCGCGGAAGCCGGACAGGTTGAGCACCGTCTCGCGGATGGTCTTGGAAGGGATCGTGCCGGTGTGGACGGACACGCCGCCCAGCCTGCGCCCCTTGTCGACCACAAGCACCGATTTTCCGAGCTTGGCCGACTGCACCGCGGCGCGCCGCCCGGCCGGGCCGCTGCCGATCACCAGCATGTCGAAGCTTTGCATTGCGTGAGTTCCCCGAATCCCCGGCGAAACCCTCCCACGTGAAGCTAACTTTAGCGTTTACGAGAGTTCAAGTCGCCCTGCTGCGTTCTTGATATTGGCGCATGACCCCCCATTTCTTTGTGACGGCCGGTGCGGATTTCGTTTCCGGCGATGAAGGAAGACAGACATGGAGACCCGCATCCTCGACGGCGAGATCGTAAACGGCAGGCTGGACGATGTCCGGCTCTACGAGGGCGTGCGCACGCGCCGCGTCTTCGCCTTCCTGATCGACTATTTCTTCGTCGGGCTGCTGATGATCCCGTTTGCGGTGGTCGTTCTCGTGCTCGGCGTCCTGACCTTCGGCCTCGGCTGGATGCTGTTTGCCGTGCTCTTCCCGCTGGTGGCGCTCACCTATGTGTGGACGACGCTGGGTGGCGAGAAGCAGGCGACGCCGGGCATGGGCATCATGGGTATCCGTCTGGAACGGCTCGACGGCACCAGGATCGACGGCCTGTTCGCGGTGGTGCATTCGGTGCTGTTCTGGGCGGCCAACGCGCTGCTGACGCCTTTCGTGCTGCTGTTCTCGCTCATCACCGACCGCAAGCGGACATTGCATGATCTGCTGCTCGGCACCGTCGTGGTGCGGACCGACCGCTGACGAAAGCGCCACATTCACGCGCAAATTGACCGCGCGGCAACGCCCGGTTCAGTTTTCTTGAGTTGACCTTTCGGCGAACACTGCCAAGCATGTGCATGGTGATTTCACCCGTGCATCCATGACGCATCACAACCCGACACAGTCGCCGCAGTTCTTCCTGACCGCACCTTCGCCGTGCCCGTACATAGACGGGCAGTTCGAGCGCAAGGTGTTCACGCATCTCGTCGGGCAGAAGGCGCCGGAGCTGAACGACCTGCTGACGCAGGGCGGCTTCCGCCGCTCGCAGAACATCGCCTACCGGCCGGCCTGCGAGGGCTGCCGGGCCTGCGTGTCGGTGCGCATACTGGCGTCGGAGTTCAAGCCGACGAAGAACATGCGGCGCGTCACCGAGCTCAATTCCGATCTCATCGGCGCGCAATACGACGCCGAGCCGACCACCGAGCAGTATTCGCTGTTCCGCACCTATCTCGACAGCCGCCACCGCAAGGGCGGCATGTCCGACATGACCGTGCTCGACTACGCCATGATGGTCGAGGACACCCATGTCGACACCAAGATCGTCGAATACCGCCGGCGCGGGCCGGATTCCTTCATCACCGGCAAGGGGCAGGGCGAGCTGATCGCGGTGGCGCTGACCGACCGGATGGCCGACGGCCTGTCGATGGTCTACTCGTTCTTCAACCCCGAGCACGAGCACCGCTCGCTCGGCACCTACATGATCCTCGACCACATCGCGCGCACTCAGGCGCTGGGCCTGCCGCACGTCTATCTCGGCTACTGGGTCGAGACCTCGCGCAAGATGGCCTACAAGGTGCGCTTTCAGCCCCAGGAGCATCTGGGCGGGCGCGGTTGGGAACGCTATTCGGCCCGGCAGGCCGGCGCCGCCGGCTGACCTTGTCGCAGCCGACATCGAACCATGCGAAGGGCCTCGCGCTGACGGCGGTCGGCGGCCTCGTGTTGACCTTCGACATACCGCTGATAAAGCTCGCAGGCGGCGACGCCTGGTCGGTGCTGCTGCTGCGCACCGCGACCACTTTCGTCGCCGCGCTCGCCGCCTGGCTGGTCTGGAAGCGGCTCGACCCGAAGCTGCCGCCGCTGGTGCCGGGCTGGCCCGGCGTGGCCGTGGCGGTCCTCTACGGCATCTCGTCGACGACGTTCCTTGCCGCGGTCTACCTGACCTCGACTGCCAACGTCGTCTTCATCCTCGCCTTCAACACCATGTTCGCAGCACTTCTGTCCTGGGCCTTCATCGGCGAGCGGCCGAAGCCGGCGACCTTTGTCGCGATGGCCGTGACGGTGATCGGCGTCGGCATCATCGTGTCGGACTCGCTCGGTTCCGGCAATCTGCTTGGCGACTTCCTCGCCGGCTGCTCGGCCTTGCTGATCGCCGCGGCGATCACCATCACGCGGGCGACCGGCCGCGACATGGGCTTTACCTCGCTGGTGTCAGTGCTCCTGCCATTCACGATAGCGGCGTTCTTCGTTGCCGACGGCGGCTTCCACATGGAGGCGCCGTGGTGGATCGTGCTCAACGGCGCCGTCGTGATCCCGCTCGCCTTCTTCTGCCTCGCCACCGGGCCGAAATACATCTCCGGCCCCGAGGTCGCGATGTTCTATCTTCTGGAGACGGTGCTGGCGCCGGTGTGGGTGTGGATCATCTTTTCGGAAGCCGTCTCGCCGCGCACGCTTGTCGGCGGCGCCATCCTGATCGCCGCGCTGGTGGCACATTCGCTGTGGCAACTGTCGAGCGCCAGACGGGCGGCAAGGGTGATCCGGCATCCCGTATGAAGAAACGCCCCCTCCGGCCCTTCGGGCCACCTCCCCCGGTGAACGGCGGGAGGATCCGCGTTGCGGCCGGCTACGACCTCGGTTCTTCCCTCGTTTACGGGGGAAGGGGACCACGCGAAGCGTGGTGTAGGGGGTGTACTTACCGTCCCAGCAGTTCCGCCACGCGCGGCGCGAAATAGGTGAGGATACCGTCGCAGCCGGCGCGCTTGAAGGCGAGCAGCGATTCCAGCATCGCCTTCTCGCCGTCGATCCAGCCGTTCTGGGCGGCCGCCATGATCATCGCGTACTCGCCCGACACCTGGTAGGCGAAGGTCGGCATGGCGAACTCGTCCTTGGCGCGGCGGATGATGTCGAGATAGGGCAGGCCGGGCTTGACCATCACCATGTCGGCGCCCTCGGCGATATCCATGCCGACCTCGCGCAGCGCCTCGTCGGAGTTCGCCGGGTCCATCTGGTAGGTCTTCTTGTCGCCCTTCAGCGCGCCCGAGCTGCCGATGGCGTCGCGGAACGGGTTGTAGAACGCCGAGGCATACTTGGCGGCGTAGGACATGATCTGCACGTCCTTGTAGCCGGCATCGTCCATCGCCTTGCGGAAGGCACCGATGCGGCCATCCATCATGTCCGACGGCGCCTGCACATCGCAGCCGGCCTCGCTCTGCGCCAGCGCCTGCTTGATCATCACCTCGACGGATTCGTCGTTGAGGATCACCCCGTCCTTGACGATGCCGTCGTGGCCGTCGCTGTTGAACGGATCGAGCGCCACGTCGCAGACGATGCCGATGTCGGGCACGGCCTTCTTGGCGGCGCGAATGGCGCGGCACACCAGGCCCTTTGGATTGTGGGCCTCGCGCGCGTCCGGCGTCTTCGCGGCGGGATCGACCTCGGGGAAGATGGCGATCGCCGGAATGCCGAGGTCGCGCGCCTCGCGCACCGCCTCGACGAAGAGATCGACGGTCAGGCGATCGACGCCGGGCATCGATGCGACCGGCGTGCGCGCGTTGCTGCCTTCCTGCACGA
>JAHBYZ010000073.1 GCA_019635695.1 Rhizobiaceae bacterium | reverse complement strand
GCTGGATCAATTTGACAGGATTGGCTTTCCACGATGGGCGCTGAAGCGATCGATATCGTCAAGATCTGCAAAGACAATGGCCTTCGCCTGACGGGTCAGCGAAGGGTTGTTGTAAAGGTGCTCCTGCAATCGACAGATCATCCCGACGCGCTGGAGCTGCACCGGCGTGTGACGAAAATTGACCCTCGTATTTCGCTGTCGACGATCTATCGCACCCTCAACGTGTTGGAAGCGAAGGGCGTTCTCGAAAAGCACAATTTTGGAGATGGACCTGCTCGTTTCGAGGCGGTCGATCAAGAGCACCATGACCATCTCATCGATGTGACGACCGGCAAGGTCCTCGAGTTTCGCTCAGACGAGATCGAGCGGCTTCAGCAGCAAATCGCGCAGCAGCATGGCTTCGAGATCATCAGTCACAAGCTTGAGATCTATGTGCGGCCCAAAAAGTCGCCGAGGCGCAAATCGTAAGCAATCTGGCCGTGGCACAGCAAGACGGCATCGGTCGATCGATTCGGTTTTCAGGCATTTCGCTTCTCGACCCGTATCTGGCTGCGGTGACCGGTTCATGCAGGAATATCGCTTGACCCTATAGCTACTTGAGCCTCTACGCCAGGCTCTGGGCGCGAGCTTGCGCCCGACGAACTAACTCGTGGAACACGCATGAGCAGGAGCCATAATTGCGATTTCCGACGATCAGCGGCGCATCCGTCGCCATCGGCCTGGCCGCGTTGGCTGGCGCCGCCGTTGGGGGCCTCGTGCTGGCCTACCCGCTCACCAGTCTCTGGGGACCGGCCGCCGATACGGCGCAAGCGCCGGCGGAATTGGCGGATTTTCCGTTCGAGACCGCCGATGGAAAATCGATCAGCCTCAAAGATTTTCAAGGGAGGGCTGTTCTCCTGAATATCTGGGCGACGTGGTGCCCCCCCTGCCGAAAGGAGATGCCCTCGCTTGATCGGCTTCAATCTATGCGGGGAGGAGATGACTTCGAGGTCGTCGCCCTGTCGATTGACAAGGCAGGGGTCGAGAAAGTCAAACCTTTCTATGACGAGATCGGCATCGGCCTATTGAAGGTCTACCTGGACAAGCCGGGAGCCTCCATGCAGGCGCTGAGGATCGTGGGACTGCCCACAACCTTGCTGATTGGCGAGGACGGACGAGAGCTTGCACGCTGGGCCGGGCCACGGGAGTGGGACGAGCCGGACACGGTCGCCGAGATCGACGCGCTTCTCAAGATCTCGCGGGAGGATTGACGCATCGCAATGACCTTCGACATCGCCAACATCGGAATGGTGGCCGCATTGCTGGCGGGAATGATCTCATTCTTTTCGCCGTGCGTCCTGCCGCTTGTGCCAGGATATGTGTCCTACATCGCCGGCAATACAGGCCAGGCGATAGCGAGGCCGAGATCGGCCACGCTTTTCCTCAGCAGCTGTTTCGTGCTCGGTTTCTCGACCGTATTCATCCTTTTGGGCGCCAGTGCGACGGCAATCAGCCGCCTGCTCCTGTCCTACCGCTATGAGGCCAATATCGTCGGCGGCCTCATCATCATCGTCTTCGGCATTTTCACGACAGGCATCGTAAAGATCCCGTGGCTGGATCGGGATATGCGTTATCATGGCGCGATCGAGGGCGGCCAGCCACTTGGCGCCTACATTCTTGGCCTCGCCTTCGGGTTCGGATGGACGCCTTGCATCGGTCCGATTCTCGGCGCCATCCTGACAGTCAGCGCGACGGTGGACGGCGCTCTCAGTGGAGTTGCCTTGCTGTCGATCTACTCGATAGGACTCGGGGTGCCCTTCCTGCTGACCGCGCTCTTCGCCGACGCGGTCAGCACCAGGCTCAGGCGCGTCAGGCGGCTGGGCATGATTCTTCACGTCGCAGCCGGCGTCATCATGATCCTGATGGGGATCGCCATGATCACCGGTCAGATGTCGGCTTTTGCATTCTGGCTGCTGGAGAGATTTCCTGTGTTCGGGAGAATTGGATGAACGACACCGACCAGACGTTATCCGCGAAGGTGGCCGTTGGCGCTCAGGCGTCGAACGAGCCCGAAGCGCAGGTTCGATGGACACTGCTGTTCGCGGCGTGGCTGGTGGCGCTCGTCGCTTCACTCGGCGCGCTCTTCATCGGCGAGGTGATGGGGCAGACGCCCTGCGTGCTGTGCTGGTATCAGCGTGCCTTCATGTTCCCCCTCGCTATTGTGCTCGCCGTTGGCGCGTTTCGCTCGGACGGCGCTTCATGGTTCTTCGCACTACCGCTCGCAATCATCGGCGGCGCCATCGCGGGCTACCATTCCCTTCTCTACGAGGGGATTCTGACCGAAGCCCTGGAGCCCTGTGGCCAGGGTCCCTCCTGCACCGATGCGGCCATGACCATATTCGGAGGGGTTCCCCTGCCCTTTCTTTCCTTCGCGGCGTTCCTGGCGATCGCCGCGCTGTTGTCACTCACCATACGGACCCGAACCCCATGAACAGACGGAACACCATCATCCTGACCGCACTTGCGGCAGTTGCGATTTTTGCAGGATCAGCTTTCCTCTACTCGCGCTCGGCCAATGACGCAGCCAATGTCGCGCCGGCGGCCGAAGGCAACCAGCTGGTGCGGGCGCATTCGCCTGTTCTCGGGCCGGCCTCGGCTCCTGTGACAATCGTCGAGTTTTTCGACCCCTCGTGCGAAGCCTGCCGCGCCTTCTATCCAACGGTCAAGCAGATCATGGCGACCTATCCGGAGGAGGTGCGTGTCGTCATTCGTTACACGCCCTTCCATCCGGCCTCCGAGGAAGCGATCCGCATCCTCGAGGCCGCGCGCAAGCAGGACAAGTTCCAGCGCGTGATGGAGTGGCTGCTGCAGAACCAGGAGCAATGGGGAGCAGACGGGGATCCCAAGGCAGAGCGCGCCTGGGAGCTCGCCCAGGAGGTAGGACTGGATCTGACAAAGGCCAAGCAAGATGCTGTCACTGCCGAGGTCGACGCGGTGCTGGCACAGGACGTAGCCGACGTGAAGGCCGTCGGAATCGATGGAACGCCGACCTTCTTCGTCAACGGCAAGCCCCTGCCCTCCTTCGGCATGCAACAGCTCACCGATTTCGTCAAACGCGAGGTCGAAGCGTCCCGGCCGAAGTCGTAGACCCCAAAAGGACCATCGCATTATGACCGAGAAGCTGCGCCTCGATATTCCCGTCGTTCTTCCCGGAGTAGCGGACGAAGCCGACGCTTGCGTCTCCCGCCTGACGGCCGACCTGGAGGCGCGCGACGGCGTCGAAAAAGTGCATGTGCTGGCGCCCGACGGTGAACAGCCCGCGCAGCTTTGCCTTCATTTCGACCCGGACAAGCTGCCGCTTGCCCGCGTCCGCGAGATCGCGGGCGCCGCCGGAGCCCAGATTACGGCCCGGTTCGGCCACTTGACATGGAACGTCTCGGGGATCGGTCACGAGCGCCGTGCGCGCACGATTGCGGAGAAACTGCGGTCCCTGAACGGCGTCATGGAAGCGGCCGCCACATCCGCCGGCGTCGTGCATGTCGAATTCGACCGCAACGGAACTTCCGAGGGTGATGTTCTCAAGGCCCTGCGTAGCCTTGGCGTCGAACGAACGACGCGTCCGGCAACGACCGCGGAGAAACAAGCCGACCGCGACCACCCGCGGCGCGAAAAGGAGGACGGCGCGGACCAGCACGAACACCGGCCCGGCGAGAAACATTCCGACGACGACGGACACGATCATTCGCATGGCGAGTTTCTCGGGCCGAACACCGAACTGATCTTCGCACTTGGCAGTGGTGTGCTGCTCGGCGTCGGCGTGGCGATTGAATATCTGGTTTCCGCGGCGCCAGGTTGGCTGCCGACAGCCTGTTTCATCGCTGCCTACTTCTTCGGCGGCTTCTTCACGCTGCGCGAGGCGATCGACAATCTGCGCATGAAGCGCTTCGAGATCGATACGCTGATGCTGGTCGCGGCCGCCGGCGCCGCCGCGCTCGGCGCGTTCGAGGAAGGCGCGCTGCTGCTCTTCCTCTTCAGCCTCGGCCATGCCCTCGAGCACTATGCCATGGGGCGCGCCAAGCGGGCTATCGAGGCGCTGGCCGAGCTCGCCCCGCCGGTCGCCACCGTCCGGCGTGAGGGCGAGACCCGGGAGATCCCCGTCGAGGAGCTGGAGGTCGGCGATACGGTGATCGTACGCCCGAACGAACGGCTGCCGGCCGACGGCTTCCTCGTCAAGGGAACGTCCAGCGTCAACCAGGCGCCTGTCACGGGCGAAAGCATTCCCGTCGACAAGAAGACGGTCGCCGACCCAGCGGCCGCGCGCGCGAAGCCGGATTCGGTGGACGACGCGTCGCGCGTCTTCGCCGGCACGATCAACGGGTCCGGCGCCATCGAGATCGAGGTGACGCGCCACTCCACTGAAACCGCGCTGGCCAAGGTCGTCAAGATGGTGAGCGAGGCGGAGGCGCAAAAGTCGCCGACCCAGCGGTTCACAGAAAAGTTCGAGCGATTCTTCGTACCGGCGGTGCTGGCGCTGGCAGTGATCATGCTGTTCAGCTGGGTCGTAATCGACGAGCCGTTCCGAGACAGCTTCTACCGGGCAATGGCCGTGCTGGTTGCGGCCAGCCCCTGTGCGCTGGCGATCGCAACACCAAGCGCGGTGCTGTCAGGCGTTGCCCGCGCGGCGCGTGGTGGCGTCCTGGTAAAGGGAGGCGGGCCGCTGGAAAATCTTGGCTCGCTGACGGCGATCGCGTTCGACAAGACCGGAACGCTGACGGAAGGGCAGCCCCGCATCACTGATGTCGTCACGGCGGACGGCGTCGGCGAACAGGAACTGCTCACTGTGGCGGTTGCCGTGGAAGCCCTCAGCGACCATCCGCTGGCCGAGGCAATCGTACGGGACGGCAAGGAAAAGCTCGGACGACAGGCTGTGCCGTCCGCCTCAGAACTCAATAGCCTGACCGGGCGAGGCGTCACCGCGAAGCTCGACGGTCAGACGGTTTGGATCGGCAAGGCGGAAATGTTCGGGGCCGACGGCATACCGGCTCTCGGCCCCTCGATGACGGAAGCGGTGGCGCGGTTGCGCGACGGCGGCCGGACGACGATGGTGGTAAGGCAGGGCGAGCGCGACCTGGGCGTGATCGGGCTGATGGACACGCCGCGCGCCGCCGCCCGCGACGCGCTGGCAAAGCTGCACGAGATCGGCATTACGCGTATGATCATGATCTCCGGCGACAACCAGAAGGTCGCCGAGGCGATCGCCAAGGATGTCGGTCTTGACGAAGCCTGGGGCGACCTCATGCCCGAGGACAAGGTGGAGGCGATCAAGAAGCTGCGCTCGGAAGGCAAGGTCGCCATGGTCGGCGACGGCGTCAACGATGCGCCGGCGATGGCCAGCGCCACAGTCGGCATCGCCATGGGCGCGGCCGGCTCGGATGTGGCGCTGGAAACCGCTGACGTCGCGCTCATGGCAGACGACCTGTCGCACCTGCCATTCGCGGTCGGCCTCAGCCGTCAAACGCGATCGATCATCCTGCAGAATGTGGTCGTAAGCCTCGGCATCGTCGCGATCCTGATCCCGTCGACAATTCTTGGCTTGGGCATCGGACCGGCAGTCGCCGTGCACGAGGGCTCGACCCTGCTCGTGGTCTTTAATGCGCTTCGCTTGCTCGCCTATCGCGATCCCTACCGAAAGACGGGCGCTGCTGCGCCGGTCGGGACCGCCGCATAGAGGCGCTGGGACGGGAGTGGCTTAATCGCGGTCAATGGCCGCCGCGCGATTAGAGGCATCCTAAAGACGCCAGAAGGACGCTAGTTGGGCCTTTCGGCTATCGCAACCGTCCGACAACGCGCCGGACCACCGACGCGAGAACGGGAAGCGCGGCCAAGACGGCGATGCCGAGGCCCCAAAGGGCAATGATGGCCGGCTTGGCGACGATCCGCACCAGTTCGAGCAACTGGCCGACCAGCCCGCTGGCATCGAGCGCCCTGACCGCCTCGCCTGCCGGTCTACCGCCCAGGACCTCAGCCACGCCCTGCCCGTTCTCGACGACGCCCGAGACCGTAGCGGTCAGCCAAGCGAGAATGGGATCGGTCGAAGCATAGGCAAGCCAGGCGAGGAGCGTCCAGACTGCCATCGCGATCAGAATGACAGCCCAAAGCAATGGTTTCGGCCGGCGTGATGCCGGCTGTGCAGCACTGGACACATTTGCGGGATTTCGCCCGACTGAAAAACTGTTCCTTGGCATGTCACGTCTCCGATGCGCTGCCCCCCTCATGCCAAAGTCGATGGATGAAGGAGCAGCGTGAAACATCTGATTTCATCAACAGTTGGGCCTTCGCATTGGCCGCAGGTAGGGTCTCAAGCTGCTGTAGGTTCAAGGGGCCACGACAAAATGGCCGCAGGAGTCGGTATGGCGTCGTGGAAGATCTCCCTTGCGGATTAAGCCCTCGATCGTTTTGAGGCCTGGGAGGTGGGCGACAGTGTCTCGATAATGCGGCAGTCCGCGACCGTACCACACCGGCACTGCGAGATGAGCCGATCCAATTCTCGCTGTAGCGCCTTGAGGTCGGAGATCTTCCGCTCGACTTGCGCAAGGTGCTCTTTGGCGATCTCGTCCACCGCCTCGCACGGCCGCGACCTGTCATCCGACAGGTCGAGCAGCGTGCGGACCTGATCGAGCGAGAATCCAAGATCCCGGGCGCGACGTATGAAGCTCAGACGGTTCAGATGAGATGGCTCGTAGGAGCGGTAGTTGCCTTCCGTTCGGGCGGGTTCAGGCAGAAGCCCACTCTTCTCGTAGAACCGGATCGTCTCGACCTTCGTATCCGTCAAGCGAGAGAGCAGTCCGATCGTCATATGCTGGGTAGTCATCCGATATCCCTGTATTCGCTACGGGGTTACATAACCTTGCAAACGCGAGTTTGCCAGTGGTGTCAAAGCAAAGCCGAACAATCGTTTCGGCAGTGCGCACTGCCTGGCGTTGAGGCCGTCAACTTTTCGCTCGTCGACAATAGCGCGCTCGTAAAGTTGGATCCCTCGAAGACATATCAGCCCCGCATCTTGCAGGGCGGCGAGGAGGTAGAGGTCGCCATTGCCCAACTCTCCATCGGCGACACGGTTCTGTCCGTCCTGGTAAGCGGGTTCCAGTGGGCGGCGGCGTGCTCGAAGGCCAGGCCAGCGGCCAGCGTCTGAAAGGTCCAGACCCGCGCAGACGTTCTGCTCGGCAGCGTTCCTACCGGGCGGTCTTCAGGAATTCGATCAACTGGTCGATCTTCCCGTCGTCCATTCCGCCAAAAGCCATGCGCGTGCCGGGAACAACAGCCTGTGGCGACTTCAAGAAAGCGCGCAGCGTCGGCTCGTCCCAGACCACTCCGCTTTCGCGCATCGCCTTCGAATAAGGATAGTCGGCGCTGGCGACCTTGCGACCTAGCAGACCAGTGAGCGTCGGACCAGAAGAATTGCGTGCTCCCGGGCCAATCTGATGGCAATGGGCGCAGCTTTGGAAACGCCGATCGAACGTTAGTTCAGGAGGCTCGGCAGGTGAATTGGCAGACGTCTGAGGGGCATTGCGAGCAACGCGGTTCTCCGGCGGCACCGCCGCGGGCTGGTCGAAATCCTGGGGCAACAGAGCCAAGCCGAGACCTAATGCTGAACCTGCGAGCGCGGTGACGACGATGATCGGCGGCGGTCTCATCCAGGGCGTGTTCCCATGGCAGAACCAAATCGTGTCAGCTGGCGAGTTTTCGCAGCTTCTGCATGCGCGCCTCCCGCGTTTCGTCCATGCGCATCAGGCCTACATACTCACCATTCTCGTCCATGAGGTAGACCCCGGCGGTGTGCTCCATCGTGTACTGCCCACCGTCCATGGGAACTTTGACAGCCATAGCCGCAAAGGATTTGAGGACGGCGTCCGTTTCCTCACGCGTCCCCCTGAGCGCGATGATCCGCGAGTCGAAGGCGGTTATGTAAGTTGCGAGAAGCTCCTGAGAGTCCCGCTCGGGATCGACGGAGATCAGCAATACGTTGAACTTATCGGCTTGCGGCCCGAGCTCCGCCATCATTTCCGAGAGGTCGAACAGCGTCGTCGGACAAATGTCGGGGCAATTGGTGAAGCCGAAGAACGCGAGGTATGGCTTTCCGCGCAACGTCTCGTCGGTTACGCGCTCACCCTTATGGGAGTTGAGGGAGAAAGACCCACCGACGGCGGCCTTGCCTGACGATGTCGTGGTCGCCACACCGGCGTTTCGGGGCTGGAGGACATAGATCGTTGCCATCCCGACGGCCACCACAGCAACGGCTGCCCAAGCAACGATCCTGAAAAGCTTGAGCCCATTCATTGACCGGCGCCATGATCCCCGCCGTGGTCAGGCGCTTCCTCGGGCGCGCGGCTGCCCATGCCCTGCACCACAAACTCCACCTCGATCGGGCCGGCTTGCTCGAA
>JAHBYZ010000072.1 GCA_019635695.1 Rhizobiaceae bacterium | reverse complement strand
GGCCGCTTCGGCGTGACGACGGAATATCTCGTCAACTCCGACATGATGCAGATCAAGGTCGCGCAGGGCGCCAAGCCCGGCGAGGGCGGCCAGCTGCCCGGTCACAAGGTCGACGCGACCATCGCCAAGACGCGCCACTCGACGCCGGGCGTCGGCCTCATCTCGCCGCCGCCGCACCACGACATCTATTCGATCGAGGATCTGGCGCAGCTCATCTTCGACCTGAAGAACGTCAACCCGGCGGCCGACGTGTCGGTCAAGCTCGTCTCCGAAGTCGGCGTCGGCACGGTCGCCGCCGGCGTCGCCAAGGCGCGCGCCGACCACATCACCATCTCGGGTTATGACGGCGGCACCGGCGCCTCACCGCTGACCTCGCTCAAGCACGCCGGCTCCCCGTGGGAGATGGGCCTGGCCGAGACGCACCAGACGCTGGTGCTGAACGGGCTGCGCAGCCGCGTGGCGCTGCAGGTCGACGGCGGCCTGCGCACCGGCCGCGACGTCGTCATCGGCGCGCTGCTCGGCGCCGACGAGTTCGGCTTCGCCACCGCGCCGCTGATCGCGGCCGGCTGCATCATGATGCGCAAGTGCCATCTCAACACCTGCCCCGTCGGCGTCGCCACGCAGGACCCGGTGCTGCGCAAGCGCTTCAAGGGCACGCCCGAAAACGTCATCAACTACTTCTTCTACGTGGCCGAGGAGGTGCGCGAGCTGCTGGCCGCGATGGGCTATCGCACGCTGACGGAAATCGTCGGCGAGTCGCAGCTTCTGGCCAAGCAGGAGATGATCGACCACTGGAAAGCGCGCGGGCTCGACTTCACCAAGGTGTTCTTCAAGCCGGAGGCGGCGAAGGAGGACATCCACTGGACGCGCCGGCAGGCGCACCCGATCGACGACGTGCTCGACCGCACGCTGATCGCGGACGCGAAGGTGGCGCTCGAATCCAAGCTACCGGTGAAGATCGAGGCGCAGATCAGGAACGTCGATCGTTCGGCGGGTGCGATGCTGTCCGGCGCGGTCGCCAAGAAGTTCGGCCACAAGGGACTGAAGGAAGACACCATCCAGGTGAAGCTGACCGGCACGGCCGGCCAGTCCTTCGGCGCGTTCCTCGGTCGCGGCATCTCCTTCGATCTCGCCGGCGAGGCCAACGACTATGTCGGCAAGGGCCTGTCGGGCGGCCGTCTGGTGATCCGCCCGTCGGAGAAGGCGAAGACGGTCGCCGAGGAGTCGATCATCGTCGGCAACACGGTGCTGTACGGCGCAACCGAAGGCGAGGCCTATTTCTCCGGCGTCGCGGGCGAGCGCTTCGCCGTGCGCAATTCCGGCGCGGCCGCCGTCGTCGAGGGCGTCGGCGACCATGGCTGCGAATACATGACCGGCGGCATCGTCGTCGTGCTCGGCAAGACCGGGCGCAACTTCGCGGCCGGCATGTCGGGCGGCGTCGCCTATGTGCTGGACGAGGCCGGCGACTTCGCCGAGCGCTGCAACATGGCGATGGTCGAGCTCGAGCCGGTGCCCGAGGAAGACGACATGCTGGAGAAGCTGCATCACCACGGCGGCGACCTCGACTACAAGGGCCGCGTCGACGTGTCGGGCGACATGACCCGCCACGACGAGGAGCGGCTGGTCCAGCTCATCTCCAACCACATGCACTTCACCGGCTCGAAGCGCGCCAAGCAGATCCTCGACGACTGGGGCCACTACCGGCCGATGTTCAGGAAGGTGATGCCGGTCGAATACCGCCGGGCGCTGCTGGAGATGGAGCGCCTGCGCATGAACGTGGCGGCGGAGTAGCGCGCGATGGCGCTCGGGCTGCACCGCATGGGCTACGCGCGCGGATCGTCCCGCGCGCGCTATGCCGTGCTCGCGGTGGCCTTCGCGCCGCTTGCGGCTGGTGCCGCTGTGTCTTCCGACGCGGAGCTTTTTTCCGCCACGGTGATTGTCACCGGCCGTGACAATCTGGCCGAGCGGAGCCGAGGCGTCGCGGAGGCGTTGCCGCTGGCGCTGACCCGGCTGACGGCCGATCCGCTTGTGGCGGAAACGGCCGCTGCGCGCGGGCTGCTTTCCGATACCGGCGCTTATGTCGATGATCTCGTCTATCGCGACCGCAAGCAGGGCATTCAGATTTCCGACGAGCAGGGCACGCGTGAGCGCAGCTTCGAGATGACCGTGCGCTTCGACGTGGCGCGCGTCGAGGCGTTGCTCGCCCAGCTCGATGCGAAGGCATGGACGGGAGAGCGGCCGCAGATCGCCGTTTCGCTGCGGATCACGGACAGCCGCGGGGACTACCAATTGGCAGCCGGCTCCGAACGTGGCTATGGCCAGCGCCTGGCGATCGAGGCCGAGGCGCGCGCTCTCGCTCTGCCGGTAACGCTTGTGGCCGAGGCTCCGCAGCAGGGCGTCGTGCTCGCAGGCGCGATGAAGATAACGCCCGCGGGTTACTGGAACACCGAGTGGCGCCTCACCGGCAGCGGTCTCGACGAGGTCTATGCGTTTTCGGACACCACGTTCGACGACGCGATCGGCGGGGCTCTACGCCGCAGCGCAAAAACGCTCGCAAAACGCTAGGAATTTCGTGAAGATCGGGCTGCCTCGCGCCTTACGGGGCGCGGCCGGCCTGCTTGGAGTGGGACATGGGCAAGGTAACGGGTTTCCTCGAGATCGACCGGCAGGTGCACAAGTACCAGCCGGCGTCGGACCGCATCCGCCATTTCCGGGAGTTCACGCTCCCGATGTCGGACAAGGAGGTCGAGAAGCAGGCGGCGCGCTGCATGGATTGTGGCGTGCCCTACTGCCACGGCCCGACGGGCTGCCCGATCCACAACCAGATCCCCGACTGGAACGACCTCGTCTACAATGGCGACTGGGAGGGGGCGATCCGCAACCTCCACTCGACCAACAATTTTCCGGAATGGACCGGCCGCATCTGCCCCGCGCCGTGCGAGGAAGCCTGCACGCTCAACCTCGAGGACATCCCCGTCGCCATCAAGACGGTGGAGCAGGCCATCGCCGACAAGGCGTACGAGATGGGACACATCCGGCCCTATCCGGCCGACCACAAGACCGGCAAGAAGGTGGCGGTCATCGGCTCCGGCCCCTCTGGCATGGCGGCGGCGCAGCAGCTGGCGCGGGCCGGCCACGAGGTGCACGTCTACGAGCGCGAGTCGAAGCCGGGCGGCCTGATGCGCTACGGCATTCCAGATTTCAAGATCGAGAAGCATCACATCGACCGCCGCGCCGAGCAGATGACCGGCGAGGGCGTGACTTTCCATTGCGGCGTCAATGTCGGCGTCGACCTCACGGTGGCGGACCTGAAGGCCACCCACGACGCGGTGCTCTATTGCGGCGGCTCTGAAAAGCCCCGGCCGGCGGGCATTCCGGGAGCCGAGTTCAAGGGCGTGTTCGACGCAATGCCCTATCTCGTGCAGCAGAACCGCCGCGTCGGCGGCGAAGGCGGCTCGCAGCCGGTGGCGTGGCCGTCGGAGCCGATCTCGGCGTCCGGCAAGCATGTCGTCGTCGTCGGCGGCGGCGACACGGCGTCGGACTGCATCGGCACCGCGTTCCGGCAGGGCGCGGTGCGCGTCACCCAGATGGACATCCGCCCGCAGCCGCCCGAGAAGGAGGACAAGCTCGCCGTGTGGCCCTACTGGGCGACCAAGATGCGCACCTCGTCCAGCCAGGCGGAGGGCGTGCAGCGCGAGTTCCAGGTGGCGACGCTGGAATTCCTCTGCGACGAGGACGGCAATCTGACCGGCGTCAAGTGCTGCGAGGTCGACGAGAAGCGCCGGCCGATCGCCGGCACGGACTTTGTCGTGCGCGCCGATCTCGCCTTCATCGCGATCGGCTTCGCCGGCCCGCTGGAGACGGGCGTGCTCGGCGAGCTCGGCGAGGGGCTGAAGACCGTTGTGGATTCGCGCCGCTCGACCAACGTGGTGGCCAATGACGACGACTATCGCACCAGCGTCGACGGCCTGTGGGCCGCAGGCGACGTGCGCCGCGGTCAGTCGCTTGTCGTATGGGCTATCCGCGAGGGCCGGCAGGCGGCCGCCGAAATCGACAGGGCGCTGATGGGCGCGACCCTTCTGCCGCGATAGTTCGGGGCAGGCGAGCCGTCAGTTCCTGACGGCGCCGGTCGTATCCTGCGCTGCGGCGAGCGGCTGCGGCTCCGCCGGCGCAATCGGCGCGGCCGTGGCCACCGGCCGGGCGCCGCCGACAGCGAAATCGTCGGCACGGCCGGCATGCGCGGGCGGGGCGATGCCCTCGCGCACAAGCCTCTCGACGGGAATGCCGAGCGGCTGGGCGGCGGGTTTCTCCACGCGCGCGCCAAGCAGGTGACCGCCGCCGTCCAGCTGCGGGTCGGCAAGCGCGATCGGCGCAGTTCGGTCGATGTCGGCGGGGTTGAGCGGCTGGATCACCGGCGCGCCGTCGAGCACTGCAGGCGCCACGCTCGGAGCAACCGCCGAGCCGAGCAGGCGGTTCAGCGGCTTTTCCGCGTAGAACGCCATCTTGCGCTTGCCCGCCGCCGTCATGTTGATGCCGTCGGAGCCGCGCAGCCGCACGCGCTGGCCGTTCATGTCCGGCCCGACCGGCATGAAAGCACCGTTCTCGTCAACAAAGCCGTCCCAAATGTCGATGAACTCGCCGCCGGCCTGCTCGACCACGCCGCGATAGATGTCGTTGAAGGCGATCATGTCGGCGTTCATGGCGCCCGGCTTGAACGAGGGCACGCCCATCCACAGGAGCGGCACGCCGGCGCCGCGCACATTGTCGGCGAATGCCTTGGCGCGTGCCTGATATTCCGCGTTCCAGGCGTCTGTCCGGGCCTTTTCGCGATTGTCGCCGACGGTCATCTGCTGGCGGTCGTTGGAGCCGAGGGCCGCGATGACCACGGCCGGCTTCTCCTCGGCGATGATCTCGGCGATCTTCGCCGGCCAGTCGTAGTGGTCGTTGCGCACGAAGCCCGACGAGCCGTCCGATCGGGCCACGACGCGTACGCCAGGCGATTGCGCGAAAGCTTCGACCAGGCCTTCGCCGAGCCCGCTGGCCAGGAAATCGCCGACAACCAGCACCACCCGCGCGTTGTCGAGCTTCGCCACCTCCGGCTCGCGCTCGCGTGTCACGACCGCGCCGCCGCCCACGCCGGCAAGACCGGTCGAAACGCCGGGCAGGCCGTCCGCCGACCGGCGCTTGGCCGTTCGCGGCGACTGCTCCTCGGGTTCTTCCTTCTTGCGGATGCCGAACAGGCGCTGGAAGAAGCCGCGCCGCTCCTGCGGCTTCTCGCCTTTCTGGGCGCGCTCCTCGGGCTGCTTGCGCTTGAAGAGCTGGGCCTCGGCGTGGCTGGAGAACACGACCGCCGACGGCGGCGCCGCCACGGCTGCCGCCAGAAGCACCCACAGGGTGGCCAACAGAAAACGAGAGGGCCTTCGTAGCACCTGTACTGCCCCGCTAGTTGCGCCTTAGCGTGTTGAGGACTTCCTTGCTGGGATGGCCGTCGGCCGTCAAGCCGGATCGCTGCTGGAACGCGCGAATGGCCGCGCGCGATCCGTCGCCGATCTTGCCGTCGATGGTGCCGTCATAATAGCCCAGCGCGGTAAGGCGCTTCTGCAATTCCTCGGTCTCGTTCGACGTCAGCCGCGTGAACGGGCGGTTCCAGTCCTGCACCAGCGGACCGTAGCCGGCGATCTGGTCGGCCAGAAGGCCGACGGCCAGCGCGTAACGATCGGCATTGTTGTAGGCCTTCAGCACGAAGAAATTGCGCGTCATCAGGAAGGCAGGCCCGGCGCGGCCGTCCAGCACCTTCAGCTCGGCCTTGTCGGCGCCGCGCGCGAAATTCTTGCCGTTGGCGCGAACGACGCCCATCTCTTCCCACTTCGAAAGCGTCGGCGAGCCGCCGGGGAATTTTCGCCCTGCCGGCAGGGCCACCTCATAGCCCCAGGTCTTGCCGGTCTGCCAGCCGTTCTTGGCGAGCAGATTGGCGGCGGTGGCCAGCGCGTCGGGCACCGAGTCCCAGATGTCGCGGCGGCCGTCGCCGTCGGCATCGACCGCATAGGCGAGATAGCTGGTCGGAATGAACTGCGTATGGCCCATCGCGCCAGCCCACGAACCGGTAAGGTGCGAAGTGTCGATCTCGCCGCGCTGCAGGATCTTCAAGGCTGCGATGAGCTGCTGGCGGGCGAATTTCGAGCGGCGGCTGTCGGCGTAGCCGAGCGTGGCCAGCGAGCGCACGACGCTGCGCATGACGCGCTCGTTCTTCAGCGCCTCGCCGTAGCTCGATTCCATCGACCAGATGGCGAGCAGCACATGCTTGTCGACGCCGAATCGCTGCTCGATGCGGTCGAGCCAGGCGCCATACTGGCGCAGCATCCTGCGACCGTCGGCCACGGTCTTCTCGTTGACGCGGTTGTCGAAGTAGTCCCAGACCGGCGCCTTGAATTCCGGCTGGTAGCGCGCCTTCTCCAGCACTTCGGGGTCCGGATCGGTCACGCCGCGGAACGCGCGGTCGAAGGTCGCGCCGCTTATGCCCGCCGCCGTTGCCGTGGCGCGGAAGCTCCTGATCCATTTCTCGAATCCGGCATCGGCGAAAGCCGGAACCGTCATCGACACCAGCACGGCCAGGGCCAGCGCAGCCAGCGCGCGCGGCGCACGGGCGAAACGGTGTGCAAACATCATTCCCTCCTTCGATCGAGCCTGCACGCCTTTGTCACCGAACGCAGTTAGTAAACGGTTTACCAAGCCGGTATGCAAATCGTATGATAGGAACGGCCGGTGTGGGATGGAACCGGCCGTGCCCCGCGGCGTTTTAATTGAACGTCAATTCCGGCGTGAAAAAGGTCGATCACGCCCAACCTTTCGGTCCCTGTATGAATAAGCGCGTCAGAAAAGCCGTGTTCCCCGTCGCGGGTCTCGGCACCAGGCTCCTCCCCGCCACCAAGGCGATCCCCAAGGAGATGCTGACCGTCGTCGACAAACCGGTCATCGACTATGTGGTCGAAGAAGCCCGCGAGGCCGGCATCGAGCACTTCATCTTCGTCACCGGCCGCAACAAGGGCGTCATCGAAGACCATTTCGACGTCCAGTTCGAGCTGTACGACACGCTGGCGCAACGCGGTAAGGACGACGTGCTGGCCGACCTCCAGCGCCGTCAGCCGCTGCCCGGCCAGACCAGCTTCACCCGCCAGCAGGCACCGCTCGGCCTCGGCCATGCGGTATGGTGTGCGCGCGAGATCGTCGGCGACGAGCCCTTCGCGCTGCTGCTGCCCGACATGATCATGCAGGGGGACAAGCCCTGCATGGTGGAGATGGTGAAACTGTTCGAGAGGACCGGCGGCAACATCATCGGCGTGCAGGAATGCGATCCGGCCGAGACGCACAAATACGGCATTGTCGGCCAGGGCGCGGCGGCCGGCAACGGCTTTGCGATCGACCGGATGGTCGAGAAGCCGAAGCAGGGAACCGCTCCTTCCAATCTCTACATCAACGGCCGCTACATCCTGCAGCCGCAGATATTCGATCTGCTTGCCGACCAGGAGCGCGGCGCCGGGAACGAGATCCAGCTCACCGACGCGATGCTGAAGCTGAAGGCCAACCAGCCCTTCTACGGCTACCATTTCCGCGGCGAGACTTACGATTGCGGCTCACCCGAGGGCTTCGTCGAGGCCAACCTCGCCTTCGCGCTGGCGCACAAGGGTCTGGCGGCCAAGCTGCGGCCGACGCTGCAGAAGCTGCTCGAGGATACGGATCAGGCCGACACCCCGCGCCGAAAGGCGGCCGGCTGAGCGGTCGTTACCGCTGCAACGTCAGCCCGAGATAGACCGTCGTCGAGCCATAACCGCGGCCGGCGACGGTGCTTGACAGCCTCTCGTGTCCGACACGGCCGGTGATGCCGGCATAGCGGTTCATCCACCAGGTCAGGCTTGCCGAGCCGGCGAGCGTCGTGTCGCTGTCGGACGTGCCGGCGAACCGGCGCAACTGTGCGCTGAGCAGCGCGGATCCAGTCAGCCGGGCGCCGAGTTCGCGGGACGCGCCGAGCGACACGCCGTAGACAAGCGCTCCAGCGGAGCCCGCCAGCGCCGAGGCGTCGATCTCGGTCGTCGCGCCCAGATCGACCTGCGTGCCGCGCAGGGGCGACCATGTCAGGGTCCCGTCCAGCGTCGCGCCCGAGACGGATGCGAGCCGTGAATCGTCGGGCCGCTCGGTGAGGAAGCCCGCCGCCACCTCCCCGGAGAATTTCTCGCCGCGGTCGAAGGCCAGTCCGGCGCGCGCGCCATAGCGCGTGGCCGAGCGCGCGAACCCGCCGCTGTCGAGCCGCGCATCGTGGATACGGCGGCCGATCTCGGCCTCGACGAAGGGTTGCAGCGCGGGCGACACCTGGTAGCCGCCGCGCAGCGTCAGCCCGTACAGCGTGTTGTTGCGGTCGGCCTGCGACACGGTCCCGCCGGTGTCCAGCGTCGCGTCGGCATAGACGTTGCGGTCGGCAGCCGCGCGGGCTGACAGGAGCACCGGGCCGATCGTCTTGGCCATCTCAGTCGACGCCGAGAAGGTCTGGCGCAGCGGGCGGCCGACCGTGTTGACGGCAAGTTCTGCCGATTCCGGCCGGCGCTGGTAGCCGAGCGCGGTGGTGGAGACGAAGCCGCCGCCGAGATCGAGCCGCAGCGATCCGTCCAGCCCGGCGGTCAGCTCCGAGAAACCGGTGCCCTGCAGCGAGCGGCGGTAGGTGCCGAACGTGTTCAGCGACAGCGCGTGGCGGCTCCAGTCGCTTTCTATGCCGAGCCTGAGCGTGGTCGACGACAGGATGTCGGAACTGCCGCCTGCCGAGCCGGATGCGTTGGATGACCATTCCGCGCCCTGTTCCAGCGAGGGCCGCAGGACGAAGCTGCCGGCGCGGATGCCGGTCGGTGCGAAGGGCGAGGTGTCGGCCGGCGTGCCGCGCGCCTCGATGCCGCCGGTCCGCTCCGCGTCGGGCCCGATTGCGCCGCGTTCGATGTCTTCGGCGTCGAGCCGCCTGGAGGCGGCGTTGGGGGGCAGGGGCGTCTCTTCGGCAAGCTGAGGCACGCCCGGCCGCTCGCGGCGCGCGACCGAGC
>JAHBYZ010000071.1 GCA_019635695.1 Rhizobiaceae bacterium | reverse complement strand
GCGAATTTTCGAAGATGGCAAAGGAAGCCTTGAAACTCTGCAAGGTGAAGCCGCTGGTCGTCGACTACGACGATCCCGAATACAAAGGCGAAGGCGACAGGATCGGTACCCTCGACTACGAAGCGCTGGTCGGCGAAGGCGACGAAACCTACCAGCGCTCCGCGCCCGGCGACGAATGGGATGCAATTTCGCTGAACTACACGTCCGGCACGACCGGCGATCCGAAGGGCGTCGTCTATCATCATCGCGGCGCGGCGCTGCTCGCCACCGGCAACGTCGTGACGTCGAGCATGAAGAAGCACGCGGTCTATCTCTGGACGCTGCCGATGTTCCATTGCAACGGCTGGTGCTTTCCGTGGACGCTGGCGGTCCAGGCGGGCACCCATGTCTGTCTGCGCTGGGTGCGGGCGAAGGCGATGTTCGATGCGATCGCCGACCATGGCGTGACGCATCTGTGCGGCGCGCCGATCGTCATGTCGACGCTGATCAACGCGCCGGACGACCAGAAGCGCGACTTCCCTCAGACGGTCACCTTCAACACCGCCGCGGCCCCGCCACCGGAGGCGGTGCTCTCGGGAATGGCCGATGCGGGTTTCGCGGTCACGCACCTCTACGGTCTCACGGAGACCTACGGCCCGGCGGTGGTCAACGAGTGGCATTCCGACTGGGACGGTCTCGACAAGGGTTCGCGCGCGGCGAAGAAGGCGCGTCAGGGCGTGCGCTATGCCGCGCTCGAGGGGCTGACCGTGCTCGACCCCGAGAGCATGAAGCCGACGCCGGCCGACGGCGAGACCATCGGCGAGGTCATGTTCCGCGGCAACATCGTCATGAAGGGCTACCTGAAGAACAAGGCGGCAACCGACGAGGCCTTCGCCGGCGGCTGGTTCCACTCGGGCGACCTCGGCGTGATGCATCCCGACGGCTACATCCAGCTCAAGGACCGCTCCAAGGACATCATCATCTCCGGCGGCGAGAACATTTCGTCCATCGAGGTGGAGAACGCGCTCTACAAGCACCCGGCGGTGGCGAGCTGCGGCGTGGTCGGCCGCGCCGACGAGAAATGGGGCGAAGTGCCGGTCGCCTATGTCGAACTGAAGCCGGGCAAGTCGGCCAGCGAGGACGAGATCATCGCGCACTGCCGCGCGCTGCTCGCCCGCTTCAAGCTGCCCAAGGCGGTGATCTTCGCAGAGATCCCCAAGACCTCCACCGGGAAGATACAGAAATTCCGGCTTCGCGAGATGGCGAAGGCTCCCTGAAAACGCACCGCGGCCGCCCGGAGGTCCTGAGGCGGCCGCGTTGCTGCGTAGTGGCGGCTGTCAGACCGCCGGAATGCGAAAAGCTCAGGCGACCGCTGCCGCCGCACGGGAACGGCGCGGGATGAGGAACAGCGCGCCGCCGAAGGCGACGAGTAGGCCAAGCGCGAACAGCATGGCCGTGTCCTGCCAGCCGGGCTTGAAGACCATCAGCACGACGATGGCGAGCATGACGACGTAGTCGAAGCGGCTGACGCGGGTCAGCAGATCGGCATCGGCGAGCACGGCGGGGCTCGCCCCCTCCTTCGCCGCGCCCGCGGCGATGCGTTCGCCAACCGGCTTGATGACGGCCATGCCGATGCCAAGCGAGACCGCGATGCCTGCGAGAGCCAGCACCAGCCAGGCGTCGCCGAAGCCGACCCACAGCGCCGCCATCACCAGGCCGCTGACCAGGACCGCGGTCGAGGCGGGTATGAAGAAGGGCAGCGCAAGCCGGTTCATCAGGTCGAGGAGCCGCAGGCGCGCGTTGAAATCCGAGTCGCGTGCAAGCAGCGCGGTGCCGATGATCATGGCCAGTCCACCGCCGAGCCACGCCATGGCGGCAACGATGTGGACGAACTTGACGACGAGATACCAGTCCATGGGAACGCGATCCGAAACGATTTCAGTGGCGCGCTTGTCGCGCAGCCGGGTTTCGGCCGCATCGCGCGCAGCGGGTCTTCGGTTTCGGTTCCGTTTCGGCACGGCAGCGCCTGCTTCGTTCCATCGCGGGACGGATTGCGAGAATTCGCCTAAAATTCGCTGCGAACTTAACCAGCCGTTAGGCTTTACGGGCGTTTACTGTGGTCATCCAGTGATCTGGATTCTGACGAGCGGCCTTGCCGTTTTGTTTGACGCCTCCCTGTTTAACTCCTGAGAGCCGCTTTCCGCGGCTCTTTTTTTGCCGACCGAATGGTCGTTAACCCTCCATTAATCATGTCCTTGCGTCCGGGCCCGCGGCAGCGCATTCTCCGCGCCGGCTGGCACCGGGCTTGCGGGGCGCGGGCGGATTGACGGCGACACGCGCCGTTTGCGAAATGCGATCCGGCCGGAGGGTGCGTATGAGTGGAATGGGTGGAGCAGAAATGGAGTCGGCCGAACTCGTCAGTCTCGCCGAAAGGCGGGTGTTCTCGAGCTCCTTCAAACCGCTCTACGACGAGGGCATGGCCCTCGTCGAAGAGGCAGCAGAGTATCTCGATGGCGAGGGCCGCGCCGAGGCAAAGCGGCTGTCGCGCGTCTGCGCCACGCTCTACGCGGCGGAATCGATGCGACTGACGACACGTCTCATGCAGCTGGCCTCGTGGCTGCTGCTGCAGCGCGCGGCAAATGCCGGCGAGATGACGCGCGACCAGGTCGCGGCAGAAAAGGCCAAGGTGCGGCTGGACACGGCGTCCGCCCATGACGGCGCGCCCGGATGGGGCGAACTGCCCGAGCGTTTCCGCGACATCGTTCAGCATTCGCTCAGCCTGCAGTCGCTGGTGCGGCGCATGGACGACGAGGTCTACGGCCAGCCGCAGCCGGCGGCGCGCCCGTTGCGCACGACCAACCCGGTGTCCGACCAGATCACGTTGCTCAACACCGCGTTCGGCCGTCTCTAGCCCTTCAGCAGGCCATCCCACACCGGCGCGGCCAGCACGGCCGCCACGACGATGAGCAGGAAGGTGACGCGCCTGTAAGTCGCGTCCGACGCCAGCCCGAAAAGGCGCCACCCGACCATCAGGCCGGCGAAATAGAACGGCATGGCGGCTATGCCGATCATCACCGGCCCGCGCTCGAACAGGCCTGCGGCCCACAGATTGCCGATCGAGATGGCCTCGCCGACGAGGAAATAGGCGAGCAGGTTTGCCCGCACGAGCACGGCCGGCAGGCCCGACGCCATCCAGTAGGCAATGACCGGCGGCCCGGGAATCTGGGCGATGCCCGACAGCACGCCGGCGACGCCGCCGGCCGCGCCCGATACTGCCGCATTGCGCGGGCCCCTGTAGCGCCAGCCGCTCCACAGGACCGCCACGCAGGCAAGGATGGCGGCGCAGATCAGCCAGCGCAGCGCCACCGGATCGCCGGCCGTCAGGATCGCGATGCCAAGCGGGAAGCAGAGCAAAGTTCCGATCGCAACGGGCGTCACCTCGCGCCAGGTGGCGATGCGCAGGGCGGGGATAGCGACCGGCAGGATCGGAAGCGCATCGACCACGACGACGATGACGAGCGCCCATTGCGGCCCGTAGATGGCTCCGGCGACCGGCGCGATGATCATGCCGGCGCCGAACCCGGACATGCCGCGAACCACGCCGGCGGCGGTAATTACGGCGGCCAGGAGCAGGAATGTCGGGTCGGTGAAAAGCGCGGCCAATGAGTCGATCCGGAAGGGTCCGCAGCCTGATAGCGGCAGCGCGCAGACGCCACCAGCCCGTGCCGTCGGTTCACCACCGATCCGGCGCAAATGTTTCCGTTCCGTTCACATTCTGCTGGCATGACACCGGCGTTCGAATAGGGTGGCGACATGGCGGCGATTCGCATCATCGGCATCGATCCGGGACTGAGACGCACCGGCTGGGGCGTGGTGGAGTCGGCGGGAAACGCGCTGACCTTCGTCGCATCCGGCACGGTGCGCTCGGACGACGCAGCGTCGCTGGCCAATCGGCTGGTGCAGCTGCACGAGGGGCTGACCGCCGTGCTCGACGAGTTCGCCCCGGCCGAAGCCGCGGTGGAGGCGACCTTCGTCAATAAGGACGCATCGGCGACGCTGAAGCTCGGTCAGGCGCGCGGGATCGCCATGCTTGTGCCGGCGCTGCGCGGGCTGGCGGTGGCCGAATATGCACCCAACGCGGTGAAAAAGACGGTCATTGGCGTGGGCCACGGCGACAAGGCGCAGATCGCCATGATGGTGAAGGTGCTGCTGCCGCGGGCGCGCTTCGATGGTGCCGACGCCGCGGACGCTCTTGCGATCGCCATCTGCCATGCGCATCACCGGCAGAGCGTCACCGGCCGGCTGGCGGCCGCGCTGGCGGGATGACGTCAAATCCGTTCTTGACTTGTTCACGTTTGGGCCGTAAGTAATACCGTAGAGGTATTACCATGCGCGTGACGATCAAAGGTCAGGTGACGATCCCCAAGGACATCCGGGACCATCTCGGCATCGGGCCGGGATCGGCTGTTGAGTTCGTGCGCCAAGGCGCGCACGTGCATCTTGTCGCGGTCGCGGGTACACTGACCGCCGACGAGCGAACGCGCAAATTCCGCGAGGCGCTGACCCGCATGGCCGGGACCGTCAACACGATGGGCATGGACGGGAAGGCTTATGTCGACTGGTTGAGAGGTCCGCGTGAAGATCTCGACCTTGATTGACACAAACATTCTCATCGACGTGTGGGGGGATCCGACGGCGACCACGAAGTGGTCCGCCGATGCGCTTATACGCTGTCACAGCCAGGGGAGATTGCTGGTCAACACGGTGATCTGGTCCGAGGTGGCGCCTTCGATGACCAGCGAAACTACGCTCGAGACGTATGTGTCCGAGCTTGAAATCGACAGGGAGCATGTTTCCTGGCACGCGGCCTTCGAGGCGGGGATGACCCACGCCCGCTATCGGCGGGCAGGCGGTCTGCGGGAGCGTACGCTGCCCGATTTCATCATCGGTGCGCATGCGCTTGTCGCGGGCCACCGCCTGCTCACGCGGGACCGTGCGCGCTACGCCACCTATTTCCCATCGCTGGACATCATCTCACCGGACACGCACCCATGAAGGTCCCGGCATGATCGGCAAGCTCAAAGGTACCGTGGACGAGATCGGCGAGGACCACTGCGTGATCGACGTGCACGGGGTCGGCTATGTGGCCCATTGCTCGGCGCGGACGCTGTCGGCCCTGCCCGGACCCGGCGAAGCGGCCGTTCTGTTCATCGAGACATTCGTGCGGGAGGACATGATCCGCCTCTACGGCTTCGGGTCGGTGCTGGAGCGGGAATGGTTCCGCCTGCTGCAGAACAACGTGCAGGGCGTGGGCGCCAAGGTGGCGCTGGCGGTGCTGTCGACGCTGACGCCGGCCGAACTCGCCAATGCGGTTGCGCTGCGCGACATCGCCATGGTTTCGCGCGCGCCCGGCGTCGGCAAGAAGGTGGCCGAGCGCATCGTCACCGAACTGCGCGACAAGGCACCCGCCTTTGCCGGCGAGGCGCTGCATATCGGACTGAAGCAGGAACTGGGTGCGGGCGCAGCGCCCGCCCCGGTGGCCGACGCGGTCTCGGCGCTCGCCAATCTCGGCTATTCCCGCGACGTCGCCGCGAATGCGGTGGCGGCGGCGCTGAAGGCGGCGGGCGAAGGCGCGGATTCTGCCAAGCTCATCAGGCTTGGGCTGAAGGAGCTGGCGCGGTAGTCTGCGTCCAAATCCGTGAGCACGATGCCAGAATCACACCCCCACCATTCTGCGACGACGCACGAGCCCGGCCAGGCTGAGGCTTTCGCGTGAGCCTTTCACCCCGCCTGATCTCGTCGGAAAAGCGCGGCGAGGACGCCGACACGACGCTGCGGCCGCAGTCGCTTGACGAATTCGTCGGCCAGGCAGCTGCGCGCGCCAACCTCAAGGTTTTCATTGAGGCAGCCAAGGGGCGCGGCGACGCGCTCGACCATGTGCTGTTCGTCGGCCCGCCGGGGCTGGGCAAGACGACGCTGGCGCAGATCATGGCCAAGGAGCTCGGCGTCAATTTCCGCTCTACCTCAGGGCCGGTGATCGCCAAGGCCGGCGACCTCGCTGCGCTGCTCACCAATCTGGAGGACCGCGACGTCCTGTTCATCGACGAGATCCACCGGCTGAACCCGGCCGTGGAGGAAATCCTCTATCCGGCGATGGAGGACTTCCAGCTCGACCTGATCATCGGCGAGGGACCGGCGGCGCGTTCGGTGAAGATCGACCTTGCGCGGTTCACTTTGGTCGCCGCAACCACCCGCGCGGGCCTCATCACCAACCCGCTGCGCGACCGCTTCGGCATCCCGATCCGGCTCAACTTCTACACCGTAGACGAGCTCGAGCTGATCGTTCGCCGCGGCGCACGCATTCTCGGCCTGCCGATGGCGGACGACGGCGCCATCGAGATCGCCCGGCGGGCGCGCGGCACTCCGCGTATCGCCGGACGGTTGCTGCGGCGCGTTCGCGATTTCGCGATGGTGGCAGGGGAGGCGATCGTCGACAGACGCACCGCCGACGCGGCCCTGTCGCGGCTGGAGGTCGACGCACTCGGACTCGACAGCCTCGACCGGCGCTACCTCACCATGATCGCCGGCAATTTCGGCGGCGGGCCGGTGGGCATCGAGACCATCGCGGCCGGGCTGTCGGAACCGCGCGACGCGATCGAGGACATCATCGAGCCCTATCTGATCCAGCAGGGCTTCATCCAGCGCACGCCGCGCGGCCGCGTGCTTACCGCGAATGCATGGCGGCATCTCGGGCTCGACGCGCCGAAGGATCTCGCGCAGCAGCAGATCAACCTGTTCCAGGAGGAGCCGTGAGCGCCCGCGACGACCTGCAAAATCCGGCGGCGCCGCTGGCGGGTGAATTTGTCGACGGAAGGCACGTGTTGCTGGCGCGGGTCTATTTCGCGGACACCGACTTCACCGGCGTGGTGTACCACGCGCGCTACCTCGAATTCTTCGAACGCGGCCGCTCGGATTTCCTGCGGCTGGCCGGCGTGCATCACACCGAGCTTCAGGCCGGCCTGCACGGCGAGAAGCTCGCCTGGGTGGTCAAGCGCATGGAGATCGACTTCCGCGCACCGGCGAAGATCGACGACATCCTGACAATCGTCACCCGCACGGAGGAGGTGTCGGGCGCCCGCATCCGCATGGCGCAGCAACTCCTGCGCGACGGAAGCGTGCTGGTCGAGGCCAAGGTCGAGGCCGCCATCATCGGCGAGGGCGGCCGGCCCCGGCGCTTCCCGAGGCAATGGATACCGGCCTTCATGCCGCAGGCCGACGCATAGAGAGCTGCGCTTTCCTGCGCAGGCGCCGTCCGCATCAGGCCGCCTGCGCCAGCCTTTCGCCCGCCATCCGGTAGGAAATCGCCTCGGCAAGGTGAATACGGGCCGGCCGATCGGCGCCGTCAAGGTCGGCGAGCGTGCGCGCAACCTTGAGCACACGATGGAAGGCGCGGGCCGAGAAGCCGAGCTTCTCGGCGGCGTCGTGCAGCAGCGTCGCGGCTGCTGCATCAGGTACGGCGACCTTCTCGACAACGGCGTTGGGCAGATGGGCGTTGGTCAGAGTCTCGGGCAGGCCAAGCTCCGCGTTGCGCTCGCGCTGGATGGCGCGCGCCCGCGCCACACGGGCGGCGACGGACGCGCTCGGCTCCGCCGCTGCGGGGCGGATCAGATCCGCCGCCGACACCGCCGGCACGTCGACGCGCAGGTCGATACGGTCCATCAGCGGTCCGGAAATGCGGGCCTGGTAGTCCGACTGGCAGCGCGGTCCGCGCAGGCAGCGGTGCCCCGGCTCGCCGGCCATGCCACAGCGGCACGGGTTCATGGCTGCAACAAGCTGGAAACGCGCCGGATAGGCGACGCGATGGTTGGCGCGCGCGATGACCGCCTCGCCCGCCTCCATAGGCTGGCGCAGCGAATCGAGCACGGCCGGGCTGAATTCGGGAAATTCGTCGAGGAACAGCACCCCGTGATGGGCCATGGAGACCTCGCCCGGGCGGACCCGCAGGCCGCCGCCGACCATTGCGGCCATCGATGCCGAGTGGTGCGGCGCGCGGAAGGGCCGCCGATCCGAAAGCCTGCCGTCGGCGAGTTCGCCGGCGATCGAGGCGATCATGGAGACTTCCAGCAATTCGCGTGCCGAAAGCGGCGGCAGGATGGAGGGCAGGCGCTGCGCCAGCATCGACTTGCCGGAACCCGGCGGGCCGACCATCAACAGGTTGTGGCCACCGGCGGCGGCGATCTCCAGCGCGCGGCGCGCACTCTCCTGTCCGCGTATGTCCGACAGGTCAGGCAGCACGCCGGAGGCGGTCCGCACCTGAGGCTGCGGCCTCGACAGAACCTGTGTTCCGCGGAAATGGTTCGCGACCGCGATCAGGCTGCGCGGCGCGATCACGTCGACGCCGGCTCCCGCCCATGCAGCTTCGGGTCCGCATTCATGCGGACAGATCAGCCCCTTGCCATCCGCGTTCGCGCCGATGGCAGCAGGCAGCGCTCCGGCCACCGGCGCGATGGTCCCGTCGAGCGACAGTTCGCCCAGCACGGCATAGTCGGCAAGCTGGTCGCCCGGAATGGCACCCAGCGCCGCCATCAGTCCAAGCGCGATCGGAAGGTCGTAGTGGCTGCCTTCCTTGGGCAGATCGGCAGGCGCGAGGTTCACCGTCACCTTCTTCGCCGGCATCGACAGGCCCGACGCATGAAGGGCCGCCTGAACGCGCTCGCGGCTCTCTGCCACCGCCTTGTCCGGCAGGCCGACGATCTGCATGCCGGCCTTGCCCGGCGCGATCATCACCTGCACGTCGACCGGCACGGCCTCGATGCCCTGAAACGCCACAGTGCGCACACGCGCGACCATCGCACCCTCCGCCGCGCCGCCCGCGCGCCACTTCACCGAAGTGGCTTCAACGAAGCACAGAACGATGCGATACGGCGATTATATATTTGACAAACCCAATGCCGTTAGGATAGGTTCGGGAACGTAAGAAGCCGATTCCGAGAACCTTCCATGTCCGTCCTGTCCCGCCCCTACTTCCACGACGAAGCCGCCGCTTTCGAGCATGTCGAGGCCATCCTGTGGCCCGATGCGCCGGTCTGCGCTCATTGCGGCTCCATGGAAGGCCACTACAAGCTGCGCGGCGTCCGCTCGAAGGCATCGAAGAAGAACCCGAACGGCGTCGAGCGCATCGGCCTCTACAAGTGCTCTGACTGCCGCCAGCAGTTCACCGTCCGCATGGGCACCATTTTCGAGGAAAGCCACCTGCCGCTGCACAAGTGGTTGCAGG
>JAHBYZ010000070.1 GCA_019635695.1 Rhizobiaceae bacterium | reverse complement strand
TCGGCCAACTCGCAGTTCTTCATCATGTTCGAGCCGGCTCCCCATCTCGACGGCGGCTACACGATCGTCGGCAAGGTCGAGAAGGGCATGGACCTGGTCGACAAGATCAAGAAGGGGGCCGCCGCGGACAACGGCTCGGTCGCCAATCCCGACCGCATGATCCGCGTGCGCATCGCCGCCGACAACTGACAACAAGGAAAGGACAGGCTGATGGCCGAGATCAAGGATAAGGAAAACGCCCTCGTTCTGGAGACGACCAAGGGCAAGGTGGTCATCGAGATGTTCCCGGACCTGGCGCCCGGCCATGTCGCGCGCATCAAGGAGCTGGCCCGCGAGGGCGCCTATGACGGCGTCGTGTTCCACCGCGTCATCGACGGCTTCATGGCGCAGACCGGCGACGTCAAGTTTGGCAACTCGAACAAGCCGACCTTCGCCCCGTCGCGTGCCGGCATGGGCGGCTCTGACAAGCCGGACCTGAAGGCCGAGTTCTCCAACATGAACCATGGCCGCGGCACCTGCTCGATGGCGCGTGCGCAGAATCCGAACTCGGCCAACTCGCAGTTCTTCATCTGCTTCGACGACGCCGGCTTCCTCAACCGCCAGTATACGGTGTGGGGGCAGGTGATCGAAGGCATGGACAATGTCGACAAGATCAAGCGCGGCGAGCCGGTGCAGGATCCCGACAAGATCGTGTCGATGAAGGTCGCGGCAGACATCAAGGGCTGACCGGCCGAAACCGTTGCGAAACCCGGGCGACAGGCGCACGCCATCGTCCGGTTTCGCGACGGTGCGAAGTGTGCCTGCAACGGCAACGCGGGTGGGCATCGGACGATGAAACGGACGGCAGCGGCATTCCTCTTCTTTGCGGGTCTCGGCGCAAGCCCGGCTCACGCGACAGGCGACATTTCCTGCACGGGCGAGGGCGTGTCGGTCGATATGCTGGTGGGCCGGCTGCAGGTCCTTTCCATCCTGCGCACGGTGATCACCCTCGGCGACGAGACCTGGTCGTCGGACCAGTCCTACGTCAAGGGAACGCCGATAACGGTCGGCCAGGCCTTCGAGGACGACCGCTTCATGGCCATCGACTTCATGGACGATAACCTCGAACGCATCGTCGGCCGCATCCGCGTGGTCAATCTCGACGAGATTTCCGCCGGCGCCTTCTCCATGGACGGCAAGGGCTCGTGGATCGTCGATTGCTCGCTGAGGGGATGACCATGCGCAAGGTCGCTGTGGCCGTCCTGCTGGCGGCCGGGCTGGCAGCGTCGCCAGCATTCGCCACGGTCGAGATTGTCTGCACCGGGCAGGGCGTGTCGATCGACCTTCTCGTCGGCCACGTCGACCTCCTCTACATCGATCGCGCGATCATCGAGGCCGGCGGCAAGACCTGGACCTCCCAGCCCAATCAGGTGCCGGGCACCGAGATCAGGGTCGGCCACGTCTTCGAGGACGAACGGCAGATGCTGGTCGATTTCACTACGGACGGCGCAGACAACATCGCCAGCCTTCGCGTCTTCAAGCTTTCGGAGGGCGACGTCAGCAGGGCCGGCGGCGTGTTCCAGATCGACGGCGTCGGCGTCTGGGTTGTCGATTGCTCCGAGCCGGAATGAAGGTAGACCTCTTCGATTTTGAACTTCCCGACGACAGCATCGCGCTGCGACCCGCCGCACCGCGCGATTCCGCGCGCATGCTTGTGGTGCGCACGGGTGAGGCGCTGGAAGATCGCATCGTCCGCGACCTGCCCGACCTGCTCCAGCCCGGCGACGCGCTGGTTTTCAACGACACCAAGGTGATTCCCGCGCGTCTCGAAGGCCAGCGCCTGCGCGGCGAAAACGCTGCCCGCGTCGAGGCCATGCTGCACATGCGCGTCGGGCCGGCCGAGTGGCTGGCCTTCCTGCGCCCGGCCAAGCGCGTCAACGCTGGCGAGCGCATCCGCTTCGGCCATGCCGGCGACATCTGCCTGCTGGGCACGCTCGACGCGACTGTTGTCGAGAAGCGCGAAGGCGGCGAGGCGCTGCTGGCCTTCGACCTGTCCGGACCGGCGCTGGACGAGGCAATCCATGCCGCCGGCCACATCCCGCTGCCGCCCTACATCGCCGGCAAGCGCGCCGAGGACGAGCAGGACAAGGCTGACTACCAGACGGTCTACGCCCGCGAGAAGGGCGCGGTGGCTGCGCCGACCGCCGGCCTGCATTTCACGCCGCAGCTTTTCGCCCGGCTTGATGCGCGCGGCATTGAGCGGCATTTTGTAACGCTCCACGTCGGCGCCGGCACGTTTCTCCCGGTGAAAGCCGACGACACGGCCGACCACAAGATGCATAGCGAGATCGGCCAGGTTTCGCGGGCGACGGCATCAGCTTTGAATGCCGTCCGGCGGCGGGGAGGGCGCGTCGTCGCCGTCGGCACCACCTCGCTGCGACTGCTCGAAAGCGCGACCGGCGAAGACCACGTCATCCGCGAATGGTCCGGCGCGACCGACATCTTCATCACGCCGGGCTACCGCTTCCGCGCGGTCGACGCGCTGATGACCAATTTCCACCTGCCGCGCTCGACGCTGTTCATGCTCGTTTCGGCGTTCAGCGGCATGGACACGATGCGGGCGGCGTACGCGCATGCGATTGACACGGGCTACCGCTTCTATTCCTACGGGGACTCCAGCCTGTTGTTCCCGGAGAGAATGTGACTGAGCGCTTTTCCTTCCGCCTGATTGCCACCGACGGCGGCGCGCGGCGCGGCGAGGTTTCGATGCCCCGCGGCGTGGTGCGCACACCGGCATTCATGCCGGTCGGCACCGTCGCGACCGTCAAGGCGCTCTATCTGGATCAAGTGCGGCAGGCCGGCGCCGACATCATCCTGGGCAACACATACCACCTGATGCTGCGGCCCGGACCGGAGCGTGTCGCGCGTCTCGGCGGCCTGCACGAATTCGCCCGCTGGCCCTGGCCTATCTTGACCGACAGCGGCGGCTTTCAGGTCATGTCGCTGTCGCAGCTGCGCAAGATCGACGAGCGCAAGGTCACCTTCAAGAGCCATCTGGACGGCTCGATGCACGAAATGAGTCCCGAGCGCTCCATAGAGATCCAGGGCCTTCTCGACAGCGATATCCAGATGCAGCTGGACGAATGCGTCGCGCTGCCGGCAAAGCCCGCCGAGATCGAGAAGGCGATGGAGCTGTCGCTGCGCTGGGCGCAGCGCTGCAAGACCGCCTTCGGCGACCAGGCGGGCAAGGCGATGTTCGGCATCGTTCAGGGCGGCGACAGTCCCGTCATGCGCGAGCGCTCAGCCCGCGCACTGGCCGAAATGGACTTGAAGGGCTACGCCATCGGCGGGCTGGCTGTTGGCGAGCCGCAGGCGGTCATGCTCGACATGATCGACGTGACCGCGCCATTGCTGCCGGCCGACAGGCCGCGCTACCTGATGGGCGTCGGCACGCCGGACGACATCCTGAAGTCGGTCGCGCGCGGCATCGACATGTTCGACTGCGTGATGCCCACCCGCTCGGGGCGCCACGGTCAGGCGTTCACCCGTCGCGGCCGCATCAATCTGCGCAATGCCCGTCATGCCGACGATCCGCGTCCGCTGGACGAAGAGAGCGACTGCCCGGCGGCGCGCGATTATTCGCGCGCCTACATCCACCACCTCATCAAGTCTGGCGAAGCGCTGGGCGGCATGCTGCTGTCGTGGAACAACATCGCATACTACCAGAGCCTGATGGCCGACATCCGCGCGGCGATCGAGGCCAGCCGTTTCACGACGCGCGCCGCCGAGATAGCCGAAGGCTGGGCGCGCGGCGACATCGCGCCGGTCTGAGATTTTCTGGCGGCCGCGAGAACTGGATGCCGCACGCCGCGTATATGGTGAAGGCAACGCGGAGACAAAAGTGAAATACGCCCAGGCTTATGGTGTCGCGCTCGTCATCTTTCTGATTCTCGACGGGCTTTGGCTCGGCGTGGTCGCCCGCGGCTTCTACACGTCGCGCATGGGCGACCTGCTGGCCAGCCCGCCGCGCTGGGGCGTGGCGGCGATCTTCTACGCGCTCTACGTCGTGGGCCTCGTCTACTTCGCCGTCAATGCGGGCCTGGAGACGGGCCGCTGGCAGGCCGCGGCGCTGAACGGCGCGCTGTTCGGCTTCTTCGCATACCTGACCTACAATGCCACGGCGCTTTCAGTGATACGCGGTTTCGACACGACGCTCGCCACGCTCGACACGCTGTGGGGAACCGCGATGGGCGCCGTGACCGCCGGCGTCACGGTGCTGGTCCTGCAGGCGCTCGGCCGCGCCTAGGCGCCGACCGCCTGCGAACCGCGCAGCGACACCCCGGTGATGCGGAACGTGCCGTCTTCCTGCAGTTCCAGCGTGTAGATCGCCTCGTAGTCCTTGCCGTCCGGGCCGACCAGCAGCACCTGCTGGACGATCGAGGAAGGGCTTATCTCCTCGACCTTGCCGAAGGCATAGTTGCGCGGTTTCCAGACCGGCTGGTAGCCGTTCTTCACCATGCCCATGAAGCGGTCGACATCAGGAAAGATGCGCCGGATATTCGGTGCCGCGTAGGAATAGGCGCGCTCGTCGTCGCCGGCGAGGAAGGCGCCGATCTGCGCCTCGATGGACGACTGGGCGGATCTTACCTCCGCCTCGCCGCCGGCTGCGGGCAGGGCGGCAAGCAGCGCTGCGGCAAGCAGCAGGGGCACTGTTCTGCGCATGGCGTGTCTCCTCGGTTGGGACCACGCCGGCGCCCGCGACCTTACCTGTGGGGCACCCCGGCGACGATCCTTACTTTACCATACGTAGCCAGCCCCGTCGCGGTTTCACGGCGCTCGCCCGTGCGATTGCGTGCAGCAATGCCTGCCCAAACGCGACGCAGGACAGCCATGTGCTGCCGACACGATGGGCAGTTTCGCCAGGCTGCCGCTTCAACAGGCGAAAGCGCTTGATTTTCCAAGCTTCCTGCCCCTCAAATGGCGGGCAAGGGAGTGTTCTATTGGTAGCGTTCGATGAAATGAACCCGGCAACGACCGGGCTGAGACGGCCTTATGCGGCCTACAATGACTGGCTGAACGCCCAGGACCCCGCGCGGCTGACCGAGAAGATGCGTGACGCCGAGCGCGTTTTCCGCAAGACCGGCATCACCTTCGCCGTCTATGGCGAAGCGGAAGCAGCCGAGCGCCTGATCCCCTTCGACATCGTGCCGCGCATCATTTCCGGCCAGGAATGGCGCAGGCTGACGCAGGGCATCGAGCAGAGGGTGCAGGCGCTCAATGCTTTCCTCGACGACATCTACCACCGCCAGGAGATTCTCCGCGCTGGGCGAATTCCCAAGCGCCTGATCGCCGAGAACGAGGCTTTCACGCCCGAGATGATCGGCGTGCGACCGCCGGGCGGCGTCTACACGCACATCATCGGCACCGACATCGTGCGCACCGGCGAGAACGAGTTCTTTGTGCTGGAGGACAATGCCCGCACGCCGTCCGGCGTCTCCTACATGCTGGAGAACCGCGAGACGATGATGCAGCTCTTCCCGGAGCTGTTCCGGCAGGTGAAGGTGCTGCCGGTCGAGAACTATCCGGCACTGCTGCGACAGTCGCTCGCTGCCGTGAAGCCGGCGAATCTGGACGGCCCGCCAACCATCGCCGTGCTGACGCCCGGCCTCTACAACTCCGCCTATTTCGAGCACGCCTTCCTCGCCGACCAGATGGGTGTCGAGCTGGTCGAGGGGCAGGATCTGCGCGTTGTCGACGGCCACGTCGCGATGCGCACCACCGAAGGCTACAAGCAGATCGACGTGCTCTACCGCCGCGTCGACGACGCCTTCCTCGATCCGCTGACCTTCAGGCCGGATTCGGCCCTCGGCGTGCCCGGAATCATGGACGTTTACCGCGCCGGCAACATCACCATCGCCAACGCGCCCGGCACCGGCATCTCCGACGACAAGGCGATCTATTCCTACATGCCGGAGATCGTCGAGTTCTATACGGGCCGCAAGGCGATCCTGCCCAACGTGCCGACCTGGCGCTGCTCCGAGCCCGACAGCCTGAAATACGTGCTGGAGCACCTGTCGGAGCTGGTGGTGAAGGAGGTCCACGGCTCCGGCGGCTACGGCATGCTGGTCGGGCCGACGGCGACCAAGAAGGACATCGAGACCTTCCGCAAGAAGCTCGAAGCGCGGCCGTCCAACTACATCGCCCAGCCGACGCTGGCGCTCTCGACCTGCCCGATCCTCACGGAGAAGGGGCTGGCGCCGCGGCATGTCGATCTGCGGCCCTATGTGCTGGTTTCGGATCGCGTGCGCATCGTCCCGGGCGGACTCACCCGCGTGGCGCTCAAGGAGGGCTCGCTGGTGGTCAACTCGTCCCAGGGCGGCGGCACGAAAGACACATGGGTGCTGGATGACTGAGCTTTCAGCGAAGGCGGGGCGCTGACATGCTGCTTGGTCGCACAGCCAACGGCCTCTACTGGATGAACCGCTACATCGAGCGGGTCGAGAACATGGCGCGTCTGGTCGATGCCGGGCTGCGCCTTGCGCTTACCCGAACGGCGAGCGCCGGCGACGAATGGGGCTCGGTGCTCGCCAGCGCCGGTGCGCAGTGGGCGTTCAACCAGTCGGGGCGCGAACTCAACGCCGCCAATGTCTGCGACTTCCTGCTGCGCGATACGGCCAACCCTTCCAGCGTGCTGTCCGCCATCGAGACCGCGCGCTCCAACGCCCGCATGGTGCGCACCGCGCTGACCCGCGAGACGTGGGAAAGCATCAACGAGGCGTGGATGGCGCTGAAGCGCATGCTGGCCAAGCCGGTCGACGAACGCGATCTGCCGCAGGTGCTCGATGCCATAAAGCGCGAGACGGCACTGATTCGCGGCGCCTTCCAGGGCACCATGCTGCGCAACGAGATCTTCGACTTCTCGCGCATCGGCACCTATGTCGAGCGCGCCGACAACACCGCGCGCATCCTCGACGTCAAATATTACGTGCTGTTGCCGTCGGTGTCGTGGGTCGGCTCGTCGCTCGACAACTACCAGTGGGAATCGATCCTGCGTTCGGTCTCGGCGCACCGCTCCTATCGCTGGGTCTACGACGCCGAATACAAGCCGACCAACATCGCCGACTTCCTGATCCTCAACCGCCGCATGCCGCGCTCGCTGGCCTTCTGCTACGACAACATCTCGAAGAGCCTGACCTATCTGGCCGACACATACGGTGCCCGGCATCCGTGCCACGACACTGTCGCCAACACTGTGCAGAGGCTGAAGAAGGGCGCGATCAAGGACGTCTTCGAGGCCGGCCTGCACGAGTTTCTCACAGACTTCATCAGCGACAACAACCGGCTAGGCGACGAGGTCGCTGCCGCCTACCGCTTCTACTGACGGCTTGCGGCGATGCGGCTCAAGATCACCCACCGCACGGAATATTCCTACGACCAGCCGATAGCTTACGCCTTGCAGCGCCTGCGGCTGGCGCCGCTTTCAGGCCCGACCCAGAACGTCGTGGACTGGACGCTGACGATCGACGGGGCGCGCGAGGAACTGCGCTACCTCGACCATTTCGGCAACGATACGCGCCTTGTCAGCATGTCCGGTGCGCCGCGCAATGTGACGATCACCGCTTCCGGCGAGGTGGAAACCTTCGACAAGGCCGGCGTTTTCGGTCCGGGAAAGGGGTTCGCGCCGCTGTGGCTCTATCTGCCGCCGACGCCGCAGACCGAGCCCGGAAAGGGTGTAGGCAAGCTCGCCGCCGAAGTGCCGGAGGGACCGGCGCTCGAACGTCTCCACATCCTGATGAAGCTGATCTTCGACCGGATCAAATGGCAGGCCGGAACGACCGCGGTCACAACCACCGCCGAAGAGGCGGTGGGGCAGGGGGTAGGGGTCTGCCAGGACCATGCGCATGTGTTCATCGCCGCCGCGCGAAAGCTCGGCTTTCCGGCCCGCTACGTCAGCGGTTATCTGCTGATGGAGGGCGCGAAGGATCAGGTCGCCAGCCACGCCTGGGCTGAAGCCCATGTCGACGGGCTAGGCTGGGTCGGCTTCGACTGCACCAACGATGTTTGCCCCGACGAGCGGTACGTGCGCCTCGCCTGCGGCCGCGACTACCGCGAGGCGGCGCCGGTGTCGGGGATCATTCTGGGCCAGGCCAACGAACGGCTTGCGGTGTCGCTCACGGTCGAGCAGTAATCGAGCCCGGTTCCATCCGGGCGATTCCCTATGACCTATTGCGTCGGCCTCCGCCTCAATCGCGGCCTCGTGTTCATGTCGGACACGAGGACGAACGCCGGCATGGATTCGATCTCCATCTTCCGCAAGATGTATGTCTGGGAAGAGCCCGGCGAGCGCGTGCTCGTGCTTCTTGCCGCCGGCAACCTTGCCACAACGCAGGCAGTGGTTTCGCTGCTCGACGAGCGCACCAAGGCGCCGGCCGACCGCGCCCCTTCGCTGCTGCAGACTCAGTCGATGTTCCAGACCGCGCAACTGGTCGGCGAGACGGTCAAGGAGGTCATCAACAAGTCCGCGGGCGACGGCCAGAACGCCGATTCCTTCCGTGCCTCCTTCGTGCTCGGCGGTCAGATCAAGGGCACCGAGCCGCGCATCTTCATGATCTACCCCGAAGGCAACTTCATCGAGGCGACCGACGACACGCCGTTCTTCCAGATCGGCGAGACCAAATACGGCAAGCCCATCCTTGTGCGCGCCTACGACCCGACCATGAGTTTCGAGGAGACCGTGAAGCTCCTGATGGTGTCCTTTGATTCGACTCTGAAATCGAACCTTTCCGTCGGCCTGCCGCTGGACCTCCTCTACTATGAGCGCGACACTTTCACGGTCACTCACCGCTCGCGCGTAACGCAGGACAATTCGTACTATCGCACCATCTCTGACGGCTGGTCGCAGGCGCTGAAGACGGCGTTCAAGGACCTGCCTGACTTTCAGAGCTGAGACGTCCGATGGGCGCCCTGATATGAAAAGGCCCGCGCCTTGTGGCGCGGGCCTTTCTGCATGCTGTGGCTGGCGTCAGCTGTAGGGCGAATAGCACTGCTGGCGCGGCCCGTTGTAGGGCTGGAACGTGTTGTCCGAGGCCCGGTAGGATTTGTATCGGTCATAGCACCAGTCGATGTGGGCCGAGCCACGCGCGCGCGGCGCGTAGCGCGGGCCGTCGTTGGCGACCGCGCCGCCGACGATTGCGCCGAGCGCGAAAGCCGCCGCCGGATACCACCAGCCGTCGCGGTACACATAGCCGGGCTGGCGCTCGCGATAGCCGCGATAGCCGTTGTAGTAGGCGGCGCGCGCTTCGCGGCGAGCTTCGCGGCGCAGCATTTCGCGCTCACGCCACGACCAGCCATCGTCGTAGCGGTCGCGCTGGCTGCCGAACTGGATTGAGAATTCCTGCGAAAGCGCCGGAGCGGCGGTGAAGGCGAGCGGGGCGGCGATCGCGGTGGCACACAGGCTTATGAGGGTCTTCTTCATGGTCGGTCTCCGGGTTCTTGTCCCTTGTGACGGCCAAACGCCCATGGCCGTCATCCGTTCCCCCGGCCGAAATCACAGTTGACCCGCCTGCGCCGCCTCCATATGGTCCGCGCCACTTTCGAGGCGCCCGCCGACCGCGCGGGCGCATGCCGTATGCAGCCCGCCGAACAGGCGCCGCGACAGGCAGGAT
>JAHBYZ010000007.1 GCA_019635695.1 Rhizobiaceae bacterium | reverse complement strand
CGAGAGCTGCGCGCGCGGCACGCCCTGTTCCTCGCCGGCGACGATGTAGTTCGCGAGGATCGGGATCACCGCGCCGTTCATGGTCATCGACACGGACACCTTTTCGAGCGGGATGCCGTCAAAAAGGATCTTCATGTCCTCGACCGAGTCGATGGCCACGCCGGCCTTGCCGACGTCGCCCTCGACGCGCGGATGGTCACTGTCGTAGCCGCGGTGGGTGGCGAGGTCGAAGGCGACCGACACGCCCTGCTGGCCGGCGGCGAGCGCCTTGCGGTAGAAGGCGTTCGACGCCTCGGCGGTGGAGAAGCCCGCATATTGCCGGATGGTCCACGGACGCCCGGTGTACATGGTGGCGCGCGGGCCGCGCAGGAACGGTTTTGCGCCCGGCAGCGAGTCGATGGCGGGGATGCCGGCTATGTCGTCGGCCGTGTACACCGGCTTGACCGCGATGCCCTCAGGCGTGTGCCAGGTCAGCGTGTCGGGATCGGCCTTGATTTCCTTCTCGGCGGCTGACCGCCACTTCGCGAGCTTCTCCGACATCACTCGAACTCCATGATGAGCTCGTCGACTGCGAGGCTCTGGCCTGCGGCCGCAGCCACCTTCTTCACGACGCCGCGGCGCTCGGCGCGCAGCACGTTCTCCATCTTCATCGCCTCGACCGTGGCGAGCGCCTGGCCCGCCTCGACCGTGTCGCCTTCCTTGGCGAGCACCGAGGTGATGACGCCCGGCATCGGGCACAGCAGCATCTTCGAGGTGTCCGGCGGCAGCTTGACCGGCATCAGTCGCGCCAGCTCGGCGACGCGGGGCGAGCGCACGCGGGCGACGATGTCGATGCCGCGCCACCGCAGCCGCCAGCCGGAGCCGGCCGGCGTTATCTTGACGCCGAGGCGGTCGTCGCCCACCGAGAAATGCGCGTGCGGCCTGCCCGGCAGCCAGTCGGATGAGACTTCCGTCGGCGCGCCGCCGTCGATGATGACTCGGGTATAGCCGCCGCCTTCCTTCAACTTGGCATTGAACGCGCGACCGTCGAGCGTGACGACCCAGTCTTCGCCAACCTTGCGCGGATGGTTTGCCAGCGCGCCGGAGATCAGGACGGCGCGCTTCTGCGCGCGAAGGTTGGCGAAGAGGGCGACCGCGGCAAGCTGTTCCGCCTGGGCATCGGTCGGGGTGACGCCGTGGAATCCTTCCGGGAACTCCTCGGCGATGTAAGCGGTGGTGAGCTGGCCGCTGCGGAACCGCTGCTGGTCCATCACGGCCGACAGGAACGGCAGGTTGTGGCCGATGCCCTCGACCTCGAAATCGTCCAGCGCCTTGCCCATCGCGTCGATAGCCGCGATGCGAGCCTGCTTGGGATCGCCAGGGGCCCACGTGCACAGCTTGGCGATCATCGGGTCGTAATACATCGAGATCTCGCCGCCCTCGAAGACACCCGTGTCGTTGCGCACGACAGTGCCGTCCTCTCGCCTGCCTTCGGACGGTGGGCGGTAGCGTGTGAGGCGGCCGATGGAGGGCAGGAAGTTGCGGAACGGGTCCTCGGCGTAGAGGCGGCTCTCGATAGCCCAGCCGTTGAGCTTCACATCGTCCTGTCCGAAGGAGAGCTTCTCGCCGGCCGCGACGCGGATCATCTGCTCGACGAGGTCGATGCCGGTAACGAGCTCGGTCACCGGGTGCTCGACCTGCAGGCGGGTGTTCATCTCCAGGAAGTAGAACTTGTTGGCCTTGCCATCGACGATAAACTCGACGGTACCGGCCGAAAAATAGCCGACCTCGCGCGCCAGCGCGCAGGCCTGCTCGCCCATCGCCTTGCGTGTGGCGGCGTCGAGGAAGGGCGATGGCGCCTCCTCGATGACCTTCTGGTTGCGGCGCTGGATCGAGCACTCGCGCTCGCCGAGATAGAGCACGTTGCCGTGCTGGTCGCCGAGCACCTGGATCTCGATGTGGCGCGGCTCGGTGACGAACTTCTCGATGAAGATGCGGTCGTCGCCGAAGGACGACTTCGCCTCGTTGCGCGACAGCTGGAAGCCTTCGCGCGCCTCGGCGTCGTTCCAGGCGATGCGCATGCCCTTGCCGCCGCCGCCGGCCGAAGCCTTGATCATCACCGGATAGCCGATCTCGGCCGAAATCTTCGCCGCCTCGTCGGCGTCCCCGATCAGGCCCATATGGCCGGGCACGGTGCTGACGCCGGCTGCGGCCGCGATCTTCTTCGAGGTGATCTTGTCGCCCATCGCCTCGATGGCCTTCACCGGCGGGCCGATGAATGTGACGTTGGCTTGCCTGAGCGCTTCGGCGAACTTGGCGTTCTCCGAGAGAAAGCCGTAACCGGGGTGCACGGCGTCCGCGCCCGTCTCCCTGATCGCCGCCAGTATCTTGTCGATGACGATGTAGGACTGGTTCGACGGCGCCGGGCCGATATGAACCGCCTCGTCGGCCATGCGCACGTGCAGCGCGTCGCGGTCGGCGTCCGAGTAGACGGCGACCGTCGCGATGCCGAGCTTCTTCGCGGTCTTGATGACCCGGCAGGCGATCTCGCCGCGGTTGGCGATCAGGATTTTCTTGAACATGTCAGGCGTTTTTCTCTGTCGGTTCCATGCAACGCACATCGCGTCGTGACGAAAGGCGCGGGTCGGAAAGGCGCGTCATCATCACACCTCCAACACGTCTTCAAAGGCCTCGGGCATGCTGGACTGTGCGGTGGTCTCGTCTATCCGCAGCAGCGCCTCGTAGGATTGCGGATCGAATTGCTTGTCCGCCGGCACGACCTCCCGGCCGAACAGGTAGCTGAGCCGGCCGGCATCGAGATTGCCGCGCTCGAAGGGCTCGGCGCCGAAATGATGCCAGAGCGCATGCAGGAAGGCGGCGTCCACCATATACTCCGCGGAACCCGGCCTTGCCCTCCGCGGCAGCGCCTTGATCGGCGTGACGCCCTTGGGGTTGGCCCGACGAATGGTGAACTGATATCCGGTGCCCGGCATTCCTGACGGAAAACCCCTGTGCTTGGTCATTTCGGGTGGCCGGGCCATGTCGCCTATGCACCCGCCAGCTTGTCCTGCGTGCGCAGCTCGAAATCGCTGGCGTCGTGGCGTTCGTGCAGCTGCTTGGCGGGGTCGCCGAAGGTGCGGTTGACCATCGAGCCGCGGTCGGCTGCGGGGCGCGCGGCGATCAGCTTGCGCCAGCGCTGCACGTTTTCGTACTTGTCGACCTCGAGGAAGGAGCCGGCGTCCTCATAGGCGCCGCTGGCGGCCAGCCGCCCGTACCACGGCCACACCGCCATGTCGGCGATCGAGTAGTCCTTGCCGGCGAGGTATTCGTGGTCGGCCAGATGCCGGTCGAGCACATCCATCTGCCGCTTCACCTCCATCGCGTAGCGGTTGATGGCGTATTCGATCTTCATCGGCGCGTAGACGTAGAAATGGCCGAAGCCGCCGCCGAGGAAGGGCGCGGAACCCATCTGCCAGAACAGCCAGTTCATCGCTTCCGTTCGGCCGCGGATGTCGGTCGGCAGGAAAGCGCCAAACTTCTCGGCGAGATAGAGCAGGATCGAGGCGGACTCGAACACGCGGATCGGCGCGCCGCCGCCCTTGGGCTTGTGGTCGCGCAGCGCCGGGATCTTGGAGTTCGGGTTGACCTCGACGAAGCCCGAGCCGAACTGGTCGCCCTTGCCGATGGTGATCAGCCAGGCATCGTATTCGGCTTCCTTGTGGCCGGCGGCCAGAAGCTCCTCCAGCATGACGGTGACCTTCACGCCGTTGGGAGTGCCCAGCGAATAAAGCTGCAGCGGATGCTTGCCGACCGGCAGCTCCTTTTCGTGGGTAGGGCCGGCGATGGGACGGTTGATGCTGGCGAAGGCGCCGCCCGACGCCGAATCCCACATCCACACCTTCGGCGGCACGTAGCCGGCGGGGAAATTCTTCTCTGGCGGGTATTTGGTCGTGTCGGTCATGTGGTCCTCATTTGCAGCCTTCGGCGTCGCGACACGACATGTAGCATGAGCACGGCATGGATCAGGAGTGCGGCGCCGAGGCCGAGCGCGTGATGCCAGACCGACGCCTCGCCGGTGGCCTGCAGTGCGATCAGCGACCAGACGGACAGCGGCAGGAAAAGAACGATCGCGGTCGCCAGTCCGGGGTTGTAGCTGCGCAGGCGCACCGACGGTCCGATGTGCACCAGCGCGTTGACCAGCGTCAGATAGATGCCGATCAGGCCGTAGCCGAGCGAGACGGTGGCCGCGAGCCAGATGGACAGGGCATTGATGCCCCAGACACCGGGAATGTTGACGAGGAACACGACCGGCGGCGTCAGGGCTTCGACGCCTTGGCCGACGGTCCTGTTCATGTAGTCCACGAAGCGGTTGGCGTCGTGCTCCTCATACTGGTGGAGCATATAGGCGGGCAGGTGCAGGAAGACCGCCAGCAGCGCCACCGGCCACGAAGCGGCAAACACCGGCGTCAGCACGAGCAGCAGGATACCGGCGAGGAATCCGCCATAAGTCCACTGCCGGTAGAGCCTGTCCAGCATCGCGCGCGCCTATAGCGGGATCGTGTCGTGCTTCTTCCAAGGCGCATCCTGCTTCTTCGAGCGCAATGCCGCGAACGCGCGTGCGATGCGGCGGCGCGACGAATGCGGCATGATGACCTCGTCGATGAAGCCGCGCTCGGCCGCCTTGAACGGGTTGGCGAAATTTTCCTCGTATTCCTTGGTGCGCGCGGCGATCTTCTCCGCGTCGCCCAGTTCGGAGCGGTAGAGGATTTCGGTCGCGCCCTTGGCGCCCATCACCGCGATTTCGGCGGTTGGCCACGCATAGTTCACGTCTGCGCCGATGTGCTTGGAGGCCATGACGTCGTAGGCGCCGCCATAGGCTTTTCGCGTGATGAGCGTGACCATCGGCACGGTCGCCTGCGCGTAGGCGAAGAGCAGCTTGGCGCCGTGCTTGATGACGCCGCCATATTCCTGCGCGGTGCCCGGCAGGAAGCCCGGCACGTCGACCAGCGTCAGCAGCGGGATGTTGAAGGCGTCGCAGAAGCGTACGAAGCGCGCCGCCTTGCGCGAGCTATCGATGTCGAGGCAGCCGGCGAGCACCATCGGCTGGTTGGCGACGACGCCGATCGTCTGGCCCTCCATGCGGATGAAGCCGGTGATGATGTTGCGGGCGAAAGCCTCCTGAATCTCGAAGAATTCGCCTTCGTCGCCCAGCGCGTGGATCAGCTCCTTCATGTCGTAGGGCTTGTTGGCGCTGTCAGGGATCAGAGTGTCGAGGCGCTTCTCGATGCGCGCCGGATCGTCGTAGAACGGCCGCACGGGTGGCTTCTCGCGATTGCTGAGCGGCAGGAAATCGAACAGTTCGCGCACCGCTTCCAGCGCCTCGACGTCGTTGTCGTAGCCGCCGTCGGCGACGGAGGATTTCTTCGTGTGCGTGCCGGCGCCACCGAGTTCTTCCGCCGTGACGATCTCGTTTGTGACGGTTTTCACCACGTCCGGGCCGGTGACGAACATGTAGGAACTGTCGCGCACCATGAAGATGAAGTCGGTCATGGCCGGCGAATAGACCGCGCCGCCCGCGCACGGCCCCATTATGACGCTGATCTGCGGCACGACACCGGAGGCGTCCGTGTTGAGCTTGAACACGTCGGCGTAGCCGGCGAGCGAGGCGACGCCCTCCTGAATGCGCGCGCCGCCGCTGTCGTTGAGGCCGATCACGGGTGCGCCGTTGCGCATGGCCATCTGCATGATCTTGCAGATCTTCTGCGCGTGGGTCTCGGACAGAGAGCCGCCGAGCACGGTGAAATCCTGCGAGAAGACGTAGACCTGGCGGCCGTTGATGGTGCCCCAGCCGGTGACGACTCCGTCGCCCGGATATTTCTGGCTCGCCATGCCGAAATCGGTCGCGCGGTGCGCGACATACATGTCGAATTCCTCGAACGAGCCTTCGTCGAGCAGGATGTCGATGCGCTCGCGGGCGGTGAGCTTGCCCTTGGCGTGCTGCGCCTCGATGCGCTTCAAGCCGCCGCCGAGGCGGGCCTGCTCGCGGCGGGTTTCGAGCTGTTCCAGAACCGCGCGGCTCATCGGGTTGCGTCCTGTGCGTAGAAGTCGTTCGTCATACGGTTCCCCCAGCCTAGCCGGAATCCCGCGCGTCTAGCGCTGCCGGCGGTTCGAGAAAAGCTTTGATCGCGCACGCATGCATAATGTACAAATCCACACTCTGCGAATTGCGAAATTGCGAACATGGCGACGGGCAAGCTATTCATCGGCCGCAAGGTGCGCGAACTGCGTGAAACGAGCAAGGCGACGCAGGCCGCCTTTGCCGAGCGTCTCGGCATCTCGACCAGCTATCTGAACCAGATCGAGAACAATCAGCGGCCCGTCTCGGCGGCTGTGCTGCTGGCGCTGGCGGAGAAATTCCAGATCGACATCGCCTCGATCGCGCAAGGCGACGGCGACCGCCTGTTGTCCGCGCTGTCGGAGGCGCTGGCCGATCCGCTGTTCGACGCATGGTCGCCAAGCCTGCAGGAGCTGAAGCTGGTGACGCAGAACGCGCCGGGCTTCGCCCACGCGCTGATCGCCGCGCACCAGGCCTACCGGCGCAATTCGGAACAGCTCGCGGGGCTGGACGACCGGCTGGGCGGCGCAGTGGGAGAACCGAGCCCGTGGGAGGAGGTACGCGACTTCTTCCACTTCGTCGACAACTACATCCACGAACTGGACGTGGCGGCCGAGAAGCTGGCCGCCCGCCTTGGCCTACCGGAACGCGAGGCGGGCGCGGCGTTGGCTGCGCATCTGGAGAAGGCGCATGGCGTGCGCGTGCTGCGGGCCGGCGCCGCGGAGGAAATCGTGCGGCGCTTCGAGCCGGTGTCGCGTGCGCTGTTCCTGGGCGCCTATGCACCGTCGGCCACGCGCAACTTCCAGATGGCGTTTCAGGTCGCGGCACTGGAGGCGGAGGCGGAGATCGCCGCGATTGCGCGCCGGGCCGAGTTCCGCACGGCGGAAGCGGTGGAGATATGCCGCATCGGGCTGCAGAATTATTTCGCCGGCGCACTGGTGCTGCCTTACGCGGCCTTTCTCGCCGCCGCGAAGGAACTGCGCCACGACCTCGAACTGCTCGCCGCGCGCTTCGGCGCCAGCGTCGAGCAGGTGGCCCACCGCCTGTCGACCTTGCAGCGGCCGGGCCTGAAGGGCGTGCCGGTGTTCTTCGCGCGCATCGACCGCGCCGGAAACATCACCAAGCGCCACAGCGCGGCGAAGCTGCAGTTCGCCCGCTTCGGCGCGGCCTGCCCGCTTTGGAACGTGCACCAGGCTTTCGAGACGCCGGGCCGCATCATCCGCCAGCTGGCGGAAACGCCGGACGGCGTGCGCTATCTCTGCGTGGCGACCGAACTGGCGAAGGGCGGCGGCGGCTTCAACGCGGCGCAGCGGCGCTACGCGATCGCGCTCGGCTGCGAAATCTCCTACGCTGCCGATTTCGTCTATGCCGACGGGCTGGACATCACCAGCCGCGCCGCCTTCGAGCCGATCGGCATTTCATGCCGCATCTGCGAGCGGGCGAACTGCGCGCAGCGCGCCGTGCCGCCGCTCAAGAGCAGGCTGTCGGTGAACCACAACCGGCGCGGCGTGGTGCCTTACGCGATCTCGTAGCAGCTGCCCGCCAAAGAAATGCAGCGGGAGTGTCGGGGCGGCGTTTCCGCGATCGTCCTTTGCGGGTGACGACAAGGAGGACAATGCCATGAAGTCGATCGTTCCCTGCCTTTGGTTCGACGGGCGCGCCGAGGAGGCGCTGAATTTCTACCTCTCCACCTTCCCGAATGCGAAGCTGATCGAGGCCAGCCGCTACGGCGATACCGGTCCGGGCAACAGGGGCGAACTGCTTCTCGCCCGCTTCACCCTCAACGGACAGGAGTTCAGCATCCTCAACGGCGGCTCGCAGCAGCCGTTCTCGCAGGCCGTGTCGATGTATCTCTATTGCGACGACCAGGCGGAGGTCGACGCCATCTGGGACAAGCTGAGCAGCGATGGCGGGCAGGAGCAGCCATGCGGCTGGGTGGTCGACCGCTACGGATTCTCCTGGCAGGTGATTCCGGTCGGTTTTGTCGAGATGGTGACCGACAAGGATCCGGTGAAGGCCGGGCGCGCCATGCAGGCGATGATGAAGATGAAGAAGCTCGACCTGCCGACGCTGCGAAAGGCTTTCGAAGGCAAGTGACGGCATGGCGGGGAATGCCCCCGTCTCTTCAGTTGGTGGTGCTTCTCTGCCATGTTTACCCTCGCCGCCGCTGGCGGAATTCGGGGGAGCGCACGCGTGAACCGCATCGGTGTGGACTGGGGCTCGACCAGCCTGCGCGCCTATCTTTACGCGCGGGACGGTACCGTGGCAGAGCAGCGCAGCGACAGGCGCGGCATCCGTTTCGTCACGGCCGGCGATTTCGAGGCCGTTCTAAGGGAGTTTCTGGCGGGCTGGCTGCTTCCCGGCAGCAAGGTCGCGCTGTCCGGCATGGTCACCAGCCGCAACGGCTGGGTTGAGACGCCCTATGTCGATTGCCCCGCCAGGCTGGAGGATCTGAGCAAGTCCTTGCTCACGCGGCGGGTCGCAGATGCAGAACTGGTCTTCGTGCCCGGCCTGTGCCGGCGCGGACCGGAGCCGGACGTCATGCGCGGCGAGGAGACGCAGCTTCTGGGGCTCGATCCGGCCGGCGATCGCGAACGGATCGTCGTGATGCCGGGCACGCACTCGAAGTGGGTGCTGCTGCGGCAGGGCCGGATCGAGAGCTTCCGAACCTGCATGACCGGCGAGCTGTACGAACTCCTGCTCGCCCATTCGCTGATAGGCCGCATCGCGGAGGGCGTCGATTTCTCCGAAGCCGCGTTTGTCGCCGGCGCGGAGCGTGGGCACGCATCGGCAACACCCGTCTCCGATCTGTTCGGCGCGCGGGCCGGCGTACTGACGGCCTCGATGCGGGCGGGCGACGTCGCCGCCTACCTTTCCGGTCTGCTTGTCGGCAACGAGATTCGCGAAGGCATCGCGGCGTTCGGCGCGCCGGCGGGCCCCATAGAAATCGTCGGCGCCAGGCTGCTGGGCGAACGCTATGCGCAGGCGTTGCGCCAGCTTGGCCTGTCTTGCCGAATTGCGCGCGAGGATGTAGCCGCCCGCGGGTTGTGGCGGGTGCTGGAGGCGGTGCGCTGACGCGGTTGAGCGCAAAAGATTAATGCGTTAACTAAATCCCGCGCCGAGGTGCGCGGGAGGCGAAATGACAGTCATCGACGTACACACCCATATGCTCGGCCGCGGCTGGTGGGAGCTCCTGCGCGAGCATGGAGCGCCGCAATATGCGCTCGGCCACGGGCCGGACGGGCGCGAATGCGTGTTTTCCAACGGTGCGCAGTTCCTCACGCCGCATCCGGCGCATTTCGACTACGACCTGCGCGTCAAGGCGATGGACGAGGCGGGCGTCGACATCGCCATCGTGTCGCTGACTTCGCCCAACGCCTATTTCGGCGACGAGTCGGTGTCGACGCGCGCTGCGCGCATGGTCAACGACGAGATGGCCGAGGGCCAACGGCGTTATCCCGACCGCATACGCTGGCTGGCCTCGCTGCCATGGGAGTATCCGGACGCCGCGGTCGCCGAACTCGACCGCGCCTGCAAGACCGGCGCTGTCGGCGTCATGGTGATCGCCAACATTCACGAGCGGCACCTGACCGAGCCGGCCTTCGCGCCCATCTGGAAGGCGATCGACGAGCGCGCGCTTCCGGTGCTGGTGCACCCCTCGACGCCGCCCGGCAGTGTGGCGATGGCGCTGGACGAGTTCATGCTGGCTTCGTCGGTCGGCTTCATGATGGATACGACGCTGGCGATCAGCCGCATGATCTTCGACGGCTTCTTCGACCGCCACCGCAGGCTGAAGATCATCGCCAGCCATGCCGGCGGCACGCTGCCCTACGTCGCCGGCCGGCTCGACCGCATCCACGAACAGCTCAAGGCAGCGCGGGTGAAGATCCAGCGGCGGCCGAGCGAATACCTGCGCGAGATCTGGTACGACGCCATCGCTTACCGCATGGAGGCGCTGCAGATGTGCATCGACATCGGCGGCGCCGACAAGGTGATGTACGGGTCCGACTTCCCGCACACGATCGGCGACATGAAGGGCGTGCTGCACCGGGTCAACGCGCTCGATGCTAAGACCGCCAAGGCGATCCGCGAGGACAACGCGCGGAAGATTTTTGCGCTGTAGGTTTCCTACCTGCCCAAACGAAAAGGCCGCCCGAAGGCGGCCTTTTGATTTTCAGGTGAACCGGCTCAGCGGTCGAGCCAGACGGTATCGAGCTGCAGGTTGAGCACCGTCGAGGAAGGCAGCTTCCAGCCCTTCACGTCCTTGTGCAGCGCCACGCCGCGCTTCGACTCGAAGCCGGGGATGACGTAGCCGTTGTCGAGGTAGTATTCCTCGATCTGCTTCACGATCTTTGCACGCTCGTCCCCGGTGGCCTTGATCTGCGCCTGGAACATCTCGCGGATCTTCGGATCCTCAAGGCCAGAGTAGTTGTTCGGGCTGCCGGGCAGGAACTTCACCAGCACCTCGTTCGGGTCGACCGAGACGGTGTTGTTGAAGTCGATGGCCACGTCGAAGTTCTTGCTCTGCAGAGCCGCGAAGTACTGCGGCGTCTCGAGCGCGACCTGGTCGACATTGAGGCCAGCCTTGCGCCACTGGTCGAGGAAGAACAGACCGAGCGGCTCCCATGGCTGGCGGATGGTGCGGTTCACCAGCGTGAACTTCATGCCGGCTACCCCGGCCTCCTCCAGCAGCTTCTTGGCCTCGGCGCGCTGAGCCTCGATGTCGTTGCTCATGCCCGGCAGCTTCTCGATCTCCTCCGGCGTGCGATCGGCGATCGAGCCGCGCGGGAAGAGGATCGAACCGTGGCCGGTGAGCGGCGAGATCTTCGGCAGCACCTGCTCACCCTCGGCGCGGCTGATCGCCATGTTGAGGGCCTTGCGCACCTTCGGATCGTTGAAGGGCGCCTTGGTCATGTTGAAGGTGATGAAGTTGGTGATGGTGAAGGGGCCGTTCTGGAACACGATGTCCGGATTGAGGGCCTTCAGCTTGTCCTGGTCCGCGCCGACGACGGAGAACAGCGCCGCGTCGACCTGGTTGCCGGCCAGCGCGTTGATGATGCCGGGGCCGCCGATGAAGTTGACCTCGATGCCGTCGAGATACGGCTTGTCCTTGATGAAATAGTTCTCGTTGCGCTTGGCGGTCCAGGTCGAGCCCTTGATGTTCTCGACGAACACGAACGGTCCCGTGCCCATGACTTCCGTCGCCGGATAGTTCGGGTTCTCGGCCAGCTTCTCGGCCGAGTAGACGCAGTTCCACGGATTGGCAAACAGGAGTTCCTGCGCCGGGTTCGGGTTCTTCAGCGTGAACACCACAGTGTTGGCGTCAGGCGTCTCGATGGTGTCGATGTTCTGCCACTGGCCCTGGCGCGAAGAGACGATGCCCTCCGGCGGCTTGCGGATGCGGTCGAACGTCGCCTGGATGTCCTTGGAATCGAAGTCCGAGCCGTCGTGGAACTTGACGCCCTGGTGCAGCTTGAAGGTGTACTTCAGGCCGTCGTCCGACTGCTCCCAGCTCTCGGCCAGACCGCCGATGACCTTGGTGTAGTCCATCGGGTCGAAGCGCAGCAGCGTGTCATAGTGGGGCGCCAGCACCTGCAGCGAGAACGAGGTCGCTGTGGCGTGGCAGTCGTAGGTGTTCGATTCCGACTCTACGGCATGGCGAAACACGCCGCCGCGTTTCGGGGTCTCCTGCGCGAATGCGCCCTGCGACATCAGGACGGCAGCGGCGACGCCGGCCATGCCGAGGCGCAGTGACATTGTGCTAGGCATACTTCTCCTCCACTTCAGGGATTGCAGTCTCCTCCAGCCCGCCAAAGCCGTGCCGAAGCGCGGCGTCCGCAGGATGATTAACTTGGTAAGTAACACGGAGAGGCGCGCTGCACAACGCCTTTCAGGCGCTTCGGTGGCGTTGCGAGGGGGAGTGACTCGAGATACTTAATAGGTTAAGTGATCGCCCGCCGGACGCTCGGAGGGCGTCGGGAGTGTGCTTTCGGGCCGACATGTGTAGCATGGGGACCGGGCGCGGCAATCGGGAGGAGGCGGGCCATTACCAGCCAGCTGATCAGCGCGAATCACGACGGGCAGGGCGCCAGCGGCGAGGCCAGCAGGCGCCCCCTGCTCGACGTCGAGGGGCTTGCCGTCGAGTTCACCACGGGCGCCGGCCGGCTGCGCGCGGTGGACGGACTCAGCATCTCGGTCGCTCCCGGCGAAACGCTGGCAATCGTCGGCGAGTCGGGCTCGGGCAAGTCGGTCTCCGCGCTGTCGATCATGCGCCTGCTGCCGGGCAGGATTGCAAGGGTCGTCTCGGGCAGCATCCAGTTCGATGGCCGCGACCTGCGCTCGATGAGCGATGCAGAGATCCGCAAGGTCCGCGGCAGCCAGATATCGATGATTTTCCAGGAGCCGATGAGCTCGCTGAACCCGATCCTGACGATCGGCTACCAGATTACCGAGCCGCTGCGCATCCACACCGGCGTGTCGAAGGAGAAGGCGCGTGAGCGCGCCGTCGAGCTGATGCGCATGGTCGGCATTCCTGACGCCGAGCGCCGGCTCGACCAGTATCCGCACCAGTTCTCCGGCGGCATGCGCCAGCGCGTGATGATCGCCATCGGGCTGGCCTGCAATCCGCGCATGATCATCGCCGACGAGCCGACAACCGCGCTCGACGTCACGATCCAGGCGCAGATCCTCGAACTGCTGAAGAACCTGTCGCGTGACCTCGGCATCGCGCTCATCGTCATCACCCACAACCTCGGCGTGGTCGCCCGCTACGCCGACCGCGTGGCGGTCATGTATGCGGCGCGACTGGTCGAGGAAGGCGCTGCCGAGGAGATATTCGCGCGGCCGCGCCACCCCTACACGATGGGCCTGCTGCGCTCGGTGCCGCGCCTGGACCGTCCGCGCACCGGCAGGCTGCAAACCATCGACGGCCTGCCGCCAAATCTTGCCAAGGCGCCCGAAGGCTGCCGCTTTGCGCCGCGCTGCCCCTTCCGCATCGACATGTGCTCGAAGGTGCCGCCTCTGGAGCCGACAGACACCGGCGCGCGCTCTGCGTGCTTCCGCTGGCAGGAGATCGCCGACGGTGCGATCCGTTGGGAGGGCGAGCCCGACGGCGGCAAGGTTGCGCTCGAGCGCGGCAAGCCGCTGCTTTCGGTGAAGAACCTGCGCAAGCATTTCCCCGTCTCTGGCGGCATGTTCGGCAAGCCGGGCGTCGTCAAGGCCGTGGAGGACGTGTCGTTCGACATCGCCCGCGGCGAGACGCTCGGCCTCGTCGGCGAATCCGGTTGCGGCAAGACCACAGTGGGACGCCTGCTGCTGGGGCTGGAAGACCCGTCGGCCGGCGAGATCAGCTTCGCGGGCACCGACCTGCTTGCAGCCGGCGGCGACGCGCGCAAGGATCTGCGCCGCAAGATTCAGGTGATCTTCCAGGATCCCTATTCGTCGCTCAATCCGCGCATGACGATCGGCCAGATCATCGGTGAGCCGCTGCGCGTCTACAAGCTGGCCAAGGGGCCGGACGGCGAGCGCAACCGGGTTCTTGAGCTGCTCGGCCAGGTCGGCCTGCGGCCGGAGATGATCGATCGCTACCCGCACCAGCTTTCGGGCGGCCAGCGCCAGCGCGTCGGCATCGCGCGCGCGCTGGCGATCGAGCCGGACTTCATCGTTTGCGACGAGGCGGTGTCGGCGCTCGACGTGTCGATCCAGGGGCAGATCATCAACCTGCTGGAAGACCTGCAGCGGCGGCTCGGCCTGACGTTCCTGTTCATCGCCCACGACCTCGCCGTGGTACGCCACATCTCCAACCGGGTGGCGGTGATGTATCTCGGCCGCATCATGGAGCTGGCGGACCGCGACGAGCTCTATTCCAACCCGCTGCACCCCTACACGAAGCTGCTGCTCGACGCCGCGCCCGTGCCGGACCCGGTGGTGGAGAAGCAGCGCGCGGCGCGTCTGATCAAGGGCGACCTGCCGAGCCCGGTGAACCCGCCCAAGGGCTGCGTGTTCCACACCCGCTGCCCGATGGCGGTGAAGGAATGCGGCGAGGTGATCCCGCAGCTGGAAGCAAAGAAGGACGGCCATTTCGCCGCCTGCATAAGGGTCTGAACGATGCTGAGCTACGTTGTCAGACGCATTCTCATGATGATCCCGACGCTGCTCGGCGTCGCCATCATCACCTTCTTCATCCTGCGCGTGGTGCCCGGCGACATCGTCGAGGTGAAGATGCGCGGCGACGGCGCGATCGTCTCCGTCGAGGCGATCGAGGCCGAGCGCAAGCGGCTCGGCCTCGACCAGCCCCTCGGCACGCAGTTCGTCAACTGGATGACGGGGCTTGTCACCTTCGATTTCGGCAACTCGATGTGGACCGGCCGGCCGGTCATCCAGGAAATCGCGGGGCGCTTCGCTCTGACCTTCCAGACGGCGATACTGGCGACCTTGTTCGCGGTACTGGTGGCGGTTCCGCTGGGCACGGTGTCGGCGCTTTGGCGGGGATCGTGGATCGACTACACGATGCGGCTCGTCACCATGGGCGGGCTGGCGCTGCCGACATTCTGGGTCGGCCTGCTGCTGCTAATGGGACTGCTGTGGGCCTTCAACTGGCTACCGCCGCTGACCTTCACACCGTTCTTCAGCGATCCGATGAAGAACCTGTCGCAGCTGATCTGGCCGGCGATGGTGGTCGGCTACCGCTTCGCCTCGGTGCTGGCGCGCCTGATCCGCTCGTCGCTGCTGGAAATCCTCGGCGAGGACTTCATCCGCACCGCGCGCGCCAAGGGCGCGTCGGAGCGCCGCGTGATAGGCCTGCATGCGCTCTCCAACGCGCTGCTGCCGGCGATCACGGTGGTTGGGCTCGAGTTCGCCTTCCTGATCGGCGGGCTGGTGGTGACCGAGCAGGTGTTCAACCTGAACGGGCTCGGAAAACTGTTCATCCAGGCGATCAAGAACAACGATTACACCATGATCCAGGGCATGGTGATGATGTTTGCGGCGATCTACGTGGTCGCCAATCTGGTCGTCGATCTGCTCTATGCCGCGATCGACCCGCGCGTGCGCTACCGGTGAGGACGGGCCGATGACCGATATTGCAGCCGCAACGCAGGCGCCGCGCCGAAACCGCTTTCTAAGTTCCGTCGCCGGCTTCGCCCGCCAGCAGCCCGTCGGCGCCGTGAGCCTTTTCATCATCCTGGCGATGCTGTTCGCCAGCATCTTCGCCAGCTGGGTCGCGCCCTACCACCCGCTCGACACCGACTTCATGGCGATCCTCACCGCCCCGTCGTGGGAGCATCTGGCCGGCACCGACACGTTCGGCCGCGACGTGTTCTCGCGGCTGATCCACGGTGCGCGCACGGCGCTTGTCATCGGCATCACCGCCTCGCTGCTCGGCTGCACGGCCGGCGCGCTGCTCGGCGCGGCATCGGCCTACTTCGGCGGGCGCATCGACGCTGTCATCCAGCGCATCGTCGACCTGCTTTTGTCGTTTCCGCTGGTCGTGCTGGCGCTGGTGATTGCCGCGGTGATTGGCCGGCAGCTGGTGTTCGGCATCGACATGGGGCTGGTGCTGGCCATAGCCATTCCGATCGTCCCGCAGGTTTCGCGCGTCATACGCGCCTCGGCGCTGTCGGTCCGCTCGATGGCCTATATCGACGCGGCGCGGGTGGCCGGCTACTCGCACACGCGCATCATCCTGCGCCACATGGCGCCGAACCTCGTGGCGCCCTTCCTGATCATGGTGACTGCCTATGTCGCGCAGGCGATCCTGCTGGAGGCGTCGCTGTCGTTCCTCGGGCTGGGCGTGGTCGAGCCGACGCCGGCCTGGGGCCTGATGCTGTCGGGCAACGCGACCGACTACTTCATCTCGGCACCCTGGCTGATCATCTTTCCGGGCCTCGCCATCTCGATCGCGGTGATCGCGTTCAATTTGTTCGGCGACGCGCTGCGCGACTGGCTGGACCCGAAGTTCACGACTTAGGTCATAAAGACACCCCCCTACACCACGCTTCGCGTGGTCCCCTTCCCCGTAAACGGGGGAAGATCCGAGGTCGCGGCCGGCCTCGACCTGGATCCTCCTCCGCGAAGCCGGCGGTGGAGGAGGTGTTTCGAGGCCCAAAACTACAGTCGGAACAGCTTCGCCGACGTGCCCGAATAGACCTGCCGCAGCTCCTCTTCCGACAGCGGCGCGGTGTTCATCAGCGCCGCTTCCTCGTGCATGTGCTGGTAGGGGTAGTCGGCGGCGAACATGACTCGGTCGGCGCCCATTGCGTCGACGAGGAAGCGCACGGATTTGTGCCAGTTCATGCCGGAGGTGGTGAACCAGAAATTGTTGCGCAGGTAGTGGCTCGGCTTCTCCTTCAGCACTGGCCGGCCGCGCGGCTTGGCGTGCATATAGTCGACGCGCTCGATCCAGAACGGCAGGCCCTCGCCGGCATGGCCGAGCACGATGTTGAGCTTCGGGAAGCGGTCGAAGATGCCGGACGTGATGAGCCGCAGCGCATGCAGCCCGGTCTCGGCCTGGAAACCCCAGATAGCGTGCTCCAGCCCGTTCTTGCGGTAGGCCTGCGCCATCGCGGGGATCGGCGCGCGCGGGTGGATGTAGACCGGCGCGCCGAGCGCTTCCGCGGCTTCGAGGATGGGCCAGTATTTCTCCTCGTCCAGATATTCGCCGTCGGTATGCGAATTGATGACGATGCCGCGGTGGCCGAGCTTCGTCATCGCCCGCTCAATCTCTTTCACAGCCTGCACCGGCGCCTGCGGGGCGATGGCCGCGAGCGCGGCGAAGCGCGCCGGATGGCGCGCCACCACGGCCGCCAGCATGTCGTTGATCTTCACCGCCATGTTGGACGCCATCGCCGGCTCGAACAGTTGCAGGCCGGGCGCGGTGAGCAAGAGCAACGCCATGTCGAGGCGCGCCTCGTCCATCAGCCGCAGGCGTTCGCCCTCGATGTCCAGCAGCGCGTTTGTCATCGCGCCGCCGCCGGCCTGCCGCTTGGCGAGCGCGAGGTCGGGGTCGTATGCTGAAGCGATCTCGGCGAGGCGGGCCAGCTCGTCGAGCTGTTCGGGAACGGCGAAGGCCTCCTCCACCGCGATGCGCCTGATGCCGTCCGCAGCCATATGGAAACTCCCGTCAGTTAATATGTTATCTGGTTTATTAATGTGTTATCTTATAGCCTGGCATGCGGCTTGCCGGAAGGGTGCGGCCGCGCTGACCGGACGCTGAATTGCAGGAGAGGAACGGCCTTGGACGAAATCGAGAAGAAGCCACCGATGCGCCGCATCGCGACCGAGGAGGCGTTCTCGATTCCCGAGCACTATGACGCGATCCGCGCGCTGGCGGCGGCGGGCTCCGAGGAGCCTGACCTTGTCATGTGGCGGCACTTTCTCGGCAATTCCCGGCCCGCCTTCGTCGACAACCTCATGGACGTCGACCGCCAGCGGCTGCGCACCATGGATGAGCTCGGCGTCGGCATGCACCTTCTGTCGCTGACCTCGCCCGGCGTGCAGATGTTCGAGGCGGGCCTGGCGGCGGAGGTGGCGGAGGCCGCCAACGACCGGCTGGCCGAGATCAAGGCGCGCCACCCCGACCGCTATGCCGGGCTGGCTTCCTTCGCCCCGCAGGACCCGAAGCGCGCTGCGCGCGAAATGGAGCGCGCGATCACTAAGCTGGGCTTGAACGGCTTCGTGCTCAACTCGCACACCAATGGCGAGTATCTCGATGAGCCAAAGTTCCGGCCGATCCTGGAAGCGGCGGCGGGGCTGGATGCCGCGATCTATATCCACCCGCGCGTGCCGCCCAAGCCGATGGCCGACCTCGCGGTGAAATACGCGCTGGAATCCGGCCACTGGGGCTTCCAGTCGGATGCCGCGCTGCACGTGCTGCGCATCATGTACAGCAAGGCCTTCGACGATTTCCCGAACCTGAAGATCGTGCTCGGCCATATGGGCGAGGGGTTGCCTTACTGGATGTGGCGGCTGGATTACTGGCACAAGAATGGTGGCCGCCGCCCGCCGCTGAAGAAGCTGCCGTCGGATTACATCCGCGAGAATCTGATGATCACAACAAGCGGCATGGACTGGGCACCGACGCTGAAGTTCGGGCTGGATGTGCTCGGGCCGGACAACATCATGTTCGCCATCGACTATCCCTACCAGGAGGCGCGGCTGTCGGTGGAGTTCATGGACAGCGTCGACATTCCCGACGACGTGCGCGAGAAAATCTACCACCGCAATGCCGAGCGCATCTTCAAGATACCGTCGGCGCCCGGCATCGCGGCAACCGGCGCCAAGGAGAACGCCTGATGGATGCGCCGCGCGACTTCGACGCGGCGGTGCTGATCGTCGGCGCCGGACCGGTCGGGCTGGTGGCGGCGATGGACCTGTCGCGACGCGGCATCGCCAGCATCGTGGTCGAGACGCGGCATGTCGGCGAGCCGCCGCCGGTGAAGTGCAACCACGTCGCCGCGCGTTCGATGGAAATCTTCCGCCGGCTGGGCGTTGCGCGGGCTGTCCGCGCCGCCGGCCTGCCGGGCGACTATCCGAGCGACGTGGTGTTCCTGACCACGTCGACCGGACAGGAGATCGGCCGTATCCCGATCCCTTCGCGCGCCGAGCGGGCGCTGCCGCCGTCGGACTATTTCCCGGACTCCGGCTGGCCGACGGTCGAGCCGCCGCACCGTATCAACCAGATCTACCTCGAGCCGGTGCTGTTCGAGCACGCGCGCAAGCAGCCCGGCGTGACAATCCTCAACCGCGCAAGGTTGGAGCGCTTTGCACAGGATGCGGACGGGGTCAGCGGCGAAGTCGTCGGGCTGGACGACGGCGTCCGTCGCACCATCCGCGCCCGCTACATGATCGCGGCCGACGGCGGCCGCTCCGGCGTGCGCAAGCAGCTCGGCATCAGGCTGACCGGCAACGCCGAGATATCGCGCTATCTGTCCACGCATATCCGCGCGCCGTCGCTGCTCGGGCTGATGGGCGGCAGGCGGCCGGGCTGGATGAACCACGCGGTGAATCCGCGCCGGACCGGCAATGCGGTAGCGATTGATGGCAAGGTAGAGTGGCTGGTTCATGCCCATCTCAAGGGCGACGAGAAGGACTTCGACGCCATCGACCGCGACCGTGCGATCCGCGACGTTCTGGGGGTCGACGACGACTTCGAGTACGAGGTGCTGGGCAAGGAGGACTGGATCGCGCGGCGGCTGGTGGCCGAGCGTTTTCGCGAGGGCCGCGTGTTTCTCGCCGGCGACGCCGCTCATATCTGGATACCGGTGGCGGGGTACGGCATGAACGCCGGCATCGCCGACGTGACGAACCTGACCTTCATGCTCGCCGCGCGGCTGAATGGCTGGGGGTCGCAGGACATGCTCGACGCCTACGAGCTTGAGCGCCATCCGATCACCGACCAGCTATCGCGCTTCGTCGGCGGGCTTGGCCAGAAGCTGGCGAAGGACCGCGCCGGCTACGGCCCCGAACTCGCCGCGCAGGGACCGGAAGGCGACGCCGCCCGCGCCGCGCTCGGGCGCTATCTGGTGGAGCAGAACACGCCGCAATATTGCTGCGAGGGGCTGAACTTCGCCTATTTCTACGACAACTCGCCGCTGGTGACCTATGACGGCGAGGCCGCGCCGGCCTACTCGCTGGGCAGCTACACGCCGTCGAGCGTGCCGGGCGCCCGGCTGCCCTTCTTTCGCATGGAGGATGGCAATCCTGTCCATGACAGGCTGGGCGACGACTACACGCTGCTGCGCTTCGATCCGTCGCTCGACGTGTCGGCGCTCCTCGCCGGTGCAGCGCAGGCAGGCGTTCCGGTGCAGCTGCTCGATGTCGACCGCGTGCTTGCGCCGGATACGATCCGGCACGGGCTGCTTGTGGTCCGATCGGACCAGCAGATCGCCTGGCGCGGCGATGCCCTCCCGGTTGACCCGGCCGGTCTCGTCGCCAAGCTCGCGGGATTCGACGCCAACGCCTTCGCGCGCCATCGCGCAGCGCATCGTGCCGCACTTCTCGACAAGGCGGGTTGAACCGCGCGGATACCTCATCCGGACGACGCGCCGCCCGGCTCCCGGTCGATGATCGGGCGCGGGAGGATGCATGATGACCGACGATGCTGCGGGGCGGGAAGCCGATGTCGTGATCGTGGGCTCCGGGGCGGCGGGCCTGATGGCGGCGGTAGAGGCGGCCGATGCCGGTGCGTCTGTGATCGTTCTTGAGTCCGAACCGCAGACCGGCGGCAGCACGCGGCTCTCCGGCGCCTATGTAGCGCTGTGCGAGACGCCGCTGGAACCCGGCACCCGCGAGGAGCTCTACGAAGACCTGATCCACTCGCACCACGACGATTGCCAGGAAGATTTGTCGCGGCTCTATGTCGACGAGGCCCTGGCAACATTCCGGCGGCTGGACGAACTCGGCATCCGCTTCGTGCGCACCTTCCGCTTCGCCCATATGAGCAAACCCTGGGCGCACGAGCTTTCCGGCGACGAGATGGGTGGCGGCGCCGAGATCGTCACCAAGCTCGAAGTCGCGGCGCGGACGCGCGGGGTGCGCATCGAGACCGGCGTGCGGGCGAGTCGGCTGACCGCAGAGCATGGCCGCGTGACCGGCGTGCTCGCGCGGCGCAGTGGCTGGGAGCTTGCTTGGCGGGCGCGGCGCGGCGTCGTGATCGCCTCGGGTGGCTTCACGCGCAGCCCGGAGCTGACCCGCAATTTCGGCCGGCCGGGCGCGGAAAACATACTGCCGCTGACGGGTCAAGGATCGCGCGGCGACGGGCTGGTGATGGGAATGGGGTTGGGGGCCGGCATCGCCTACGTGACCGCTGGCGTGGCGCCGACCGCGCCGTCGGACCCTGAGACCGGCAAGGGCGCGATGGTGCTCTATGCCGGCGCGATTGCCGTCAATCGCGAGGGTCGGCGCTTCTGCCGCGAGAGCGAGCTCTACATCGACACCTGCTGGGCGCTGCTGGCACAGCCCGGCGCGGTGTGCGCGCAGGTCTACGATTCACGCATGCGGGCGCACTACGGGCAGACCATGATGGGCAAGGTGCTGACCGGTTTCCGCGAGTTCGAGGCGCCGACGGTGGCGGTACTGGCCGACAAGCTCGCTGCGGAAGGTTTCGATGCGGCCGGCGTCGTGGCGGCGGTCGAGCGCTGGAATGCGCAGGTCGCTACCGGGCGGGACGAGGATTTCGGCCGTACCAATCTGGTCGGCGAGGCAGGGGAGTTGCTCCCAATTGCGGAAGGGCCGTTCCATGCCGTGATCTGCAAGGCGGGCACGACGCATTTCAACGGCGGATTGACCGTTGATACGACGATGAGCGTGCGCAACGTCTTCGGCGAGGTCATCCCCGGTCTCTATGCGGCCGGCGAGGTGACCGGCGGGTTCCACGGCGCCGGCTACATGTCCGGCACCTTCGTCGGCATGGCGCTGATTTTCGGCCGCGTTGGGGGGATCAGCGCCGCGCGACCCGGCCCCGTCCTTGTAGCGTAGTCCGAGCGGACCATGACGCGCGGTCACGCGCGGCGCGAGCCTTCGCGCCGGCCGCTGGAGGCGGCCGCAAGGAGGACAGAATGAAATACGGAACATTCGCGGGTGGCGCTCTCGCCGCCCTGCTGATCGCAACGCCCGTTCTGGCGGAGCCGGAATGGCGCGTGCTGGCGCAATTCGACGACGCGCCGGAAGGGCTGGTCGTGGACGGCAAGGGCGGGCTGTTCACCACGATGTTCGGCTCGGCGCGCGTGATGCACGTGGCGGCGGACGGGACGAGCAAGCAGGTGGCCGACCTGAAGCCGGCGCTCGGCGGCGCGCATGGCAGCACGATCGGCATGGACTATGACGGCAAGGACACGATCTACGTCGCCTTCGCTGGCCATTCCGACCGCTATCCGTGGCCGGTGGACCTCGCGGTGGGCAGGGAAGCCTGCGGCGACAACACGGTGACGGCGAGCGGACTCTACAAGGTGACCGTGTCGACCGGCGCGGTCGAGGCGGTGGCGACGCGTGGCGACGGCTATCCGTTCTGCTATCCGGACGACCCGGCGATCGGACCGGACGGCAAGGTCTACGTGTCGGATTTGAGCTTCTCCGGCATCTGGCGCGTCGACCCGGAGGCCAAGACCGCCGTGATGTGGTCGAAGGATCAGCTCATCCAGTCCGGCCCGGCGCCGCTGTCGGGCTTCCCGGTCGGCGTCAATGGCATCGCAGTCGCGCCCGACGGCAGCGCCGTCTACGGCGTGACCGGCGGCAACCCGATGATCTTCCGCGTGCCGATCAACGCCGACGGGACAGCGGGTGCGGCCACGAAGGTCGCCTTCGGCTACGACAACATGGACGGGCTGGAGATCGACAAAGAAGGCAATTTCTACGTCACCGAGGCGACCCGGCACGAGGTCTGGAAGGTCAGCCCCGACGCGACGAAGCGGCTGCAACTCGGCAACCCGCTCGACGCGCCGCTGGGATCGCCGGCCAGCATTGCCTTCCTCGGCGACGAGGTCTGCGTGACCAATTTGAACTTCTTCGGCAATCTGCCGAAGGAGAAGGCCAACACCATCGTCTGCGCCGGCAAGATCGACAAGAAGTGGTGAGCGAAAGGGGCGCCGCACGGCGGCGCCCCTAATCCATCCGGACGACGCGATCGGACCTGACGGACGGCCATGTCTTCGCGCTGCTTGCAGGCAGCGCGTCGGCATGGTCAGGCTGTTGCGGGAGAAGGAACATGGGTCGTCTCGACGGCAAGGTCGCTTTCGTCACCGGCGCCAGCCAGGGCATCGGCGAGGCCGCCGCGCGGCGCATGGCCGAGGAAGGCGCCAAGGTCGTGCTCGCCGCCCGCCGCCGCGCCGAGAGCGAGAAGATCGTCGCCGAGATCGAGGCCGCCGGCGGCTCGGCAATGTATGCGCAATGCGACGTGAGCGAGCCAGAGAGCGTGGAGGCGGCGTTCGCGGCGGCGATCGAGCGGTTCGGCAGGCTCGACGTGCTGTTCAACAACGCAGGCGGGTCCAGCCCCAAGGACGGGCCGTTGACCGTGACGCCGCTGGACGAGTTCTGGCGCACGATAAAACTCGACCTCTACGGCACCTGGCTGTGCAGCCGCGCGGCGATCCCCTTGATGCAGAAGGCCGGCGGCGGCTCGATCGTGAACATCGCCTCGATCATGGGCGAGATGGGCGTGCCCAACCGCGACGCCTATACGGCGGCCAAGGGCGGCATCATCGCGCTGACGCGCTCGATGGCGGTGGAGTTCGCCAAGGACGGCATCCGCGTCAACGTGGTGATTCCCGGGGCGACGGCGACCGAGCGCGTGCTGGAATTCTTCCGCAAGGAGCCGCATCTGAAGAAGCAGTTCGACGCCTATCTGCTCGGCATGGCCGAGCCGATCGACGTGGCCAACGCGGTGCTGTTCCTCGCCTCCGATGAATCAAAGCGGACGACAGGGCAGAAGCTCCCGGTCGACAGCGGCATCCTTATCTCCTGAGCAATCCATGGAAATCCTGAGCCAGATTCTCGCCCGCAATGCCCGGCTGGTGCCGGACCGCGCGTTCATCGTCACGGACGACGAAGCGATCAGCTATGCGGAGTTCGCGACGCGCACGGCGCGGCTGGCTAACGCGCTGGCCGCGCGTGGGGTGAAGAAGGGCGACCGCGTCGGGCTCTATTTGCCGTCGACACCGCTGATGGCGACAGCTTTCTGGGCGTGCCAGCGGCTTGGCGCGATACCCGCGCCGCTCAGCGCCATGTTCCGCCACGCCGAGCTGCGCAAGATAGTCGAGCGCACCGGCCTGAAGGCGGTGGTCGCCGACGGGACGACCTGGCCGTATTTTTCCGAGATCAGAAACGAATTCGCTGCGCTGGAGACATGCCTTGTCGCCGGTGGCGGGCAGGGGGCGGAAGACCTCGACGCGGCAATGGCGAAGGCCTCCCCGCAGTTCGCGGATGTCGCGTGCGATCACCGCGATGTCGCCTCGCTGTTCTTCACCTCGGGCACCACCGGCACGCCCAAGGGCACGGCGCAGACCCATTTCAGTTTGGTGTCGACGCTGCGCGACATGATGGTGTCGCACCGCACGAAGTTCGGCGAGGAGGTCTATCTCTGCGCCGTGCCGCTGTTCACCAATTTCGGCCTGACGGTGACGTTGAATCTGTGCCTCTACACCGGCGGGACGATCGTGCTGCACGACCGCTGGGACACCGAGCGGGTGATGGCCGACGTGAAGCGCTACGGGGCGACCTATTTCGGCGGCACACCGACCATGTACGTCTACATGGTCAACGACCACGACCCGGCGCGCCACGACCTGTCGTCGCTGCGCATCTGCACGACCGGCGGCTCGCCTGTGCCGCAGCCGGTCATCAAGCGCTTCGAGGAACTGTCGGGCGTTAAGGTGGCGCAGGTCTACGGCGCCACCGAGACCTGCGGGCAGAACGTGATGGAGCCGACGGCCGGCATCCGCAAGGCTGGCGCCGCCGGCCTGCCGGTTGGCTCGTCGCGCATTGCCATCGTGGACGACGACGGCAATGAGCTGGCGCGCGGCGAGATCGGCGAGGTCATCATCGGCGGCGACTGCGTTGCGCAGGGCTACTGGGGCGACGAGGAAGCAACGGCGGCCGCCTTCGGCCCGCTCGGCTGGAAGTCGGGCGACCTTGGCTTCGTGGACGCGGACGGCTTCCTTTTTATCGTCGACCGTAAGAAGGACGTGATTATCGCGGGCGGCCACAACATCTATCCGCTGGAGGTGGAGAGCGTGCTCTACCGCCACCATGCGGTCGCGATGTGCGCCGTTGTCGGCGCGCCTGACGCCGAGAAGGGCGAGATCCCGGTGGCGGTGGTGGTGCTCAACGAGGGCGCGACCGCGACGGCAGAAGACCTGCGCGAATGGTGCCGGAAGGAACTCGCCGCCTACAAGGCGCCGCGCCGCGTCGAGATCATCGACGACATGCCGGTGGAGGCGGCCAAGATCAGGAAGCGCGATCTGGTGGCGGCGCTGAAGGAAGGCGGGCTGGGGAAGTATCGGCGCAAATAGGCGTCAGCGCGCGTCCGGGTCCGCGCCGTCGTCCGCGTGCGGCTTGAAGTGGAAGTCAGGATCCCACTCCGTCTTCGGCCGCAAATGCACGTGCCAATAGGCGTCGGCGACGCGGTCGTGGTCGTAGGGGGTGCCCTTGGCCATCGTGCCGTGGATGGCGACGGTCGAAACCTGCACGCCGTGCGGTGATAGCTCCTTGTAGAGCGAATGGCCGAGCGAGCGCAGCGCCGCCTTGCCGAGCGAAGTGACGCCCCATTCGATCCACGGGCCGAAGGCGAGCACGCCGCCGGTGAGGATGATTGAGCCGCGACTGCGCGCGATCATCGCCGGCGCGACCTCGCGAGCGGCATGGTGGGCGCCCGCGACATTGGTGCGGAACGTGTCCATCACATAGTCGAAGTCAACCGGCTCGCCGCGCGCCTTCCAGCCCGGAGCGGTGGAGTACTGCGCCTCGCTTATGCCTGATGGCGTGACGAAGCGTGACGGTTCGATGATCGCGGCGTTGTAGACAAGCGCCTCGGCGTCTCCGTGGGTTTTCCGCAGGTCGGCAAGCACTCGACTGACGGCCAACGGATCGCCCGCGTCGGCGACGAAGCCCTTCGTTTCCAGTCCCTCGGCGTCCAGCGCCTTCTGGTATTCTGCGACGGACGAGGCGCGGCGTGCCATGAAGCCGACCGCCATGCCACCCCCCGGGCCACCCTGTGCAAAACGCCGGATGAGCGCGATGCCGAGGCCCGGCCCCGCGCCGATGACGACCGCGAGCGGCTTCTTCGCCATCAGTGCGCGCCCCTGGCGATGGCGGCGGGCTCGCCGCCGGCCGCGATGCGCCTGCGCTCGGCGCGCGCCGCCAGCCAGTCCTCCAGCGTGCCGACCACGCCCTTGCGCAGGAACAGCACGCACAGCACGAAGGCCGTGCCCTGGACGACGATGACCCACGAGCCCAGCGTGGCGAACTCCTTCTGCATGGTCACCACGATGACCGCGCCGACAACCGGGCCGAGCAGCGTGCCGACGCCGCCGATCAGCGTCATCAGCAGCGCGTCGGTCGACGTCATGAAGTAGACGTCGGCCAGCGAGGCGATCTGGAAGACGATCGCCTTGGTGCCGCCGGCAAGCCCCGCCAGCATGGCCGACAGCGTGAATGCGAGAAGCTTGAAGCGCTCGGTCGAATAGCCGAGCGAGATGGCGCGCGGCTCGTTCTCGCGGATCGACTTCAGCACCTGCCCGAAGGGCGAGCGCACGATGCGGTAGATCGCAGCGAAGCCGATCAGGAAGATCGCCAGCACGAAATAATACATGTTCATGTTGTCGCTGAGGTCGATAACCCCCAGCAGGTATCCGCGCGGCACGGACTGTATGCCGTCTTCGCCGTGGGTCCACGGTGCCTGGATGGCGTAGAAATAGACGACCTGCGCCAGCGCCAGCGTGATCATGGCGAAGTAGAGGCCCTGCCGGCGGATGGCGAGCCAGCCGAACAGCGCGCCGATGACGGTCGCCACGGCGACGCCGGACAGGATGGCAATCTCGGTCGGGAATCCCCAGGAGGCGGCGGTATATGCCGCTATGTAGGCCGACGAGCCGTAGAAGGCGGCATGGCCGAAGGCGAGCAGGCCGACATAGCCGAAGATCAGGTTGTAGGCGCAGGCGAACAGAGCCAGGCACAGCATCTTCATGCCGAAGACGGGATAGACGAGGAAGGGCAGGATCGCGCCGCCGACGCCGAGGATGACGAGCCAGAGCTTGCCGTTCTCGAGGATCGAGTCGGGCCGCGCGGTGGACATGTCGGCGGCGTGCGCGGCGACCGTTTCCTTGCCGAACAGGCCGGCCGGGCGGAAGACGAGCACGATCGCCATGATGACGAAGATCACCGTTGTGGAGGCCTGTGGCCAGAACACCTTGGTCAGGCCCTCGATCATGCCGAGCATCAGCCCGGTGAAGATGGCGCCCGAGATCGAACCCATGCCGCCAATGACGACGACGGCGAAGATGGTGATGATGATCGACTGCCCCATCTGCGGGCTGACCTGGTAGATCGGTGCGGCCATGACGCCGGCGAGACCCGCGAGGCCGACGCCGAAGGCGTAGGTGAGCATCAGCATGCGCGGCACGTTGATGCCGAAGGCGCGAACGAGGTCCGGATTCTCGGTGGCGGCGCGCAGGTAGGCGCCGAGTTTGGTGCGCTCGATCGTGTACCACGTGGCGATGCACACCGCGATGCCGGCCACGATCACCCACAGCCGGTAGTAGGGCATGAACATGAAGCCGAGATTCACGCCGCCCTTGAGCGAGTCCGGGATGTTGTACTGCTGCCCGGCAGCGCCGTAACCGACGTTGAAGAGACCCTCGATGACCATCGCGAGCCCGACCGTCAGCAGCAGGCCGTAGGCGTGTTCGAGGTCGTAGACGCGGCGGATGAAGAGCCGCTCCATGCCCGCGCCGATCAGGCCGACGGCGAACGGAACCAGCGCCAGCGCCCACCAGTAGCCGAGCGAAGGGAGGCCGAGGCCGGGGAACAGGTCGGGCAGGTGAAGCAGGTACCAGGCGCCGAACGCACCCAGCATGTACTGCGCGCCGTGGACGAAGTTGCCGATGCGAAGCATGCCGAAGATGATCGCCACGCCGAGGCTCATCATCGCGTAGAACACGCCGTTGATGAGGCCGATGAGCAGCTGGCCGAACAGCAGCTGCGGCGAGATTCCCAGAAGTGTCATCATCTCCCGGTCCTCACACCTTGAGGTAGTTCTGGATGCGCTCGAGATCGCCGGCGACATCGGCGGCGGTCAGCGTGTCGATGACGTGGCCGTGCTCGACCACGTAATGCCGGTCGGCGAGCCTGGAGGCGAAGCGCACGTTCTGCTCGACCAGCAGAACCGTGAAGCCGCGCTCCTTGAGCTTGCGGATCACCGCGCCGATCTGCTGCACGATGACGGGCGCCAGCCCCTCGGTCGGCTCGTCGAGCAGCAGCAGCGTGGCGCCGGTGCGCAGGATGCGCGCGATCGCCAGCATCTGCTGCTCGCCGCCGGAAAGCTTGGTGCCCTGGCTGTTGCGGCGCTCGGCGATGTTGGGGAACAGTGCGTAGATGTCGTCCAGCGCCATGCCGCCCTCGGCCACCACCGGCGGCAGGAAGAGGTTTTCCTCGACCGTGAGGCTGGCGAAGATGCCGCGCTCTTCGGGGCAGTAGGCGATGCCGCGCCGCGCGATGTATTCGGGCAGCCGCGCCGCGACATTCTCGCCGTTGAAGCTGATTTCGCCGGTCTTCTTGCGCAGCAGACCCATGATGGCGCGCAGCGTCGTCGTCTTGCCGGCGCCGTTGCGGCCGAGCAGCGTCACCACCTCGCCGCGCGCCACGTCGAACGTCATGCCGTGCAGGGCCTTGCTTTCGCCGTACCAGCCCTGGAGGTCGCGTACGGCAAGCGAAGCCTGAGCGCTCATTCCTCGCCTCCGATATAGGCTTCGATCACGCGTTGGTCGGTCGATATCTGCGCATAGGTTCCTTCGGCCAGCACCTTGCCGCGGGCAAGCACCGTAATGGTGTTGGCCAGCTTCGACACCACGGAGAGGTTGTGCTCCACCATCAGGATCGTGCGGTTGGCCGAGACCTTGCGGATCAGGTCGGCGATACGGTCGACGTCCTCGCCGCCGAGGCCCGAGGTCGGTTCGTCGAGCAGCAGCAACTCCGGTTCCAGCGCCAGCGTGGTGGCAAGCTCGAGCGCGCGCTTGCGCCCATATGGCAGGCCGGCAGCGGTCTGGTCGCGCAACGAAAGCAGGCCCACCGCGTCGAGCAATTCGTCGACCCGGCCGTTGAGCGTGTCGAGCGAGCTTTCCGGCCGCCAGAAGTGGAACGACGTGCCGACCGGCCGCTGCAGCGCGATGCGCACGTTCTCCGCGACGGTCATGCGCGGGAAGATCGCCGAGATCTGGAACGACCGCACGATGCCGCGCCGTGCGACGGCGGCAGGGCTCTCGGCGGTGATGTCCCGGCCGTTGAAGCGGATGGTGCCTTCGGTCGGCTGGAGCACCTTGGTGATCAGGTTGAAGAAGGTCGTCTTGCCAGCGCCGTTGGGGCCGATCAGGGCGTGGATCGCATGGCGGCGCACATCGAGGTCGACCTCCGACACGGCGGCGAAGCCGTGGAAGCGCTTGGTCAGTCCGCGCGCCTCGATGATGTTGTCGGCCTGGTTGTTGTCGGGGGCGCTCATAGGCTGCTGCCCACCAGCACGCCGCGCCCGCGGGATGCCCTGTCGCGCAGCGGCAACGTCGCCTGATAGGCAGGGGATTTGTAGAAGTCGCGGGCGACCTCGAAGCTCGGGAACTCCACGACCGAGAGCGTCGCCGGCATCCAGTCGCCGGCCAGTGTCTCGATCTTCTCACTGCTGACGATGAACTTTCCACCCGCGGCAATCATCAGCGGCCCGGCTACCTTGCGGTATTCGGCCCAGGCGTCGGGGTCGGTGATTTCGAGCTCGAAGATCATGTAGCCGCGCAAGTGGCCGCCCTCGCTGGTGGATGTGAAAACGGCCGCCGCAAGCGCGGCGGCCGTTTTCCGGAAGGATGTGTCGGCTTACTTGCCGATCTTGCAGGCCGATTCCGAGTACGGCTTGAATGCCGTCTTGGCCGGCACGGTGGCGGCGAGCTTCAGGAAGTCCTGCTTCTCGGTCACGTCGGCGGGCGCCTTGACCTCGGCGAGGTACATATCGTGGATAAGGCGGCCGTTCGGATAGAGCTCGCCGTTCTGCACGAAGAAGTCGTCGATCTTGATCTCGCGCAGTGCCTTCAGCACCGCGGCGGAATCGTCGGTCCCGGCCTTCTCGACCGCCTTGAGGTAGTGCGTCACGGCCGAATAGGTGCCTGCCGCAATCCAGCCAGGCGCATTGCCGGTCACTTCCATCATGCGCTTGCCCCACGCCTTGGAAGCCTCGTCCTTGCCCCAGAACCACGGCGAGGAGAAACGTACGCCCTCGAGTGCCTCGTTGCCGATGGAGCGCACGTCGGACTGGTGCATGAAGGTCACGGCGATCTTCATGCCCTGATCCATCAGCGCGTATTCCTGCACCTGCTTCATCGCATTGATGAGCTCGGGGCCGGACAGGTTCATGATGATGGCCTCGGCGCCGGACGACTGCGCCTGCAGCAGGTAGGACGAGAAGTCGGTGGTGCCGAGCGGCGCACGCACCTTGCCGGCAATCGTTGCGCCGCCGGCGGCGACCTGCGCCTCGACCATTCCCTCCTGCACCTTGCCCGCCTCGTAGTCCGGCGACAGGATGAAGAAGTTCTTGCCGCCATCGGCGATCAGCGCCTTCACAGTCGTGCCGACGGTGGAGTTCGCATCGTAAGCCCATGCAACGACCTGGCCGTTGCAATCGGCCTCGGTCGGGCGGTCGGTCAGCGGCGACACGAACAGGCCGACCTTCTTCTTCTCGCCGATCAAGGTGTTGACGCCAAGGGCGATGGCGGAGTTCGCCATGTCGGCGATGGCGTCGACATTGTCCTGCTCCAGCCACTCGCGGGCGATGGCCAGACCGACGTCCGGCTTGTTCTGGTGGTCCGCGGTGACCAGTTCGATCGGCTTGCCGAGCACCTGGCCGCCGAAATCCTTGATTGCCATCTCGACGGCCTTCACCACTTCGGTGCCGCCGATCGCGGAGAACGAAGTGCTCTGGTCGTTGAGCACGCCGATCTTGACGCTGTTGTCCTGTGCATGTGCGGCGAACGTCGCGGTGGCCAGAATGGTCGTCGCCAGCAGCAGCTTCTTCATTGGTTTCCTCCCAGTTGAGTGGCCGGCCGGGCGCTGCCCCGCTTCCCATTCGGAAAGGTGCTCCCGTCGCAGCCTGCGCCAGCCTCGCAACGGCGTGTGAGGCGGTCATCGTCCTAACAGACTATGGGTCAACAGCCTCGCGCGAAAGGCCCGGCGCGGGTTTCGCGCTAGTCAAATCAGACGATGCAGCAGCCCGCCGGCTGTCCCATTCGTCGCCACCAACGGCGGCGAGTCCGCTCATGTGGAAGGCCGTCGAAAGGCCCAGCGGAAGGCAGTGAATTGAAAGCGGTGCGGTGCCACGCATTCGGTCCCCTTGCGGACCTGCGGATTGAAGAAGTCGAGGATCCGACGGCTCGCCCGGGTGAAGTGGTCGTGCGTGTCGTGGCGTGCGGCGTGAACTACTATGACGGGTTGGCCGCCGAGGGCCGCTACCAGACCAAGCCGCCATTCCCGTTCTCGCCCGGCGGCGAAGTGAGCGGCGTGATCGAAGCCATCGGCGACGGCGTCACGAATGTCGCACCCGGCCGCAAGGTGATCGCGTTCACGGGCTTCGGCGGCTATGCCGAAAAGGTCGTCGTTCCGGCCGGCAACGTCTTTACGGCGCCTGAAAGCATGGACGACGACGAGGCGGCTGGCTTCCTGATCGCCTACGCGACCTCGCATCACGCCCTGAAGGATCGCGCGGCACTGCGGCCCGGCGAGACGCTGCTGGTGCTGGGTGCGGCGGGCGGCGTCGGCCTGACCGCCGTGGAGCTCGGCCGCGAGATGGGCGCGCGCGTCATTGCGGCGGCGTCGAGCGCCGAGAAGCTGACGCTGGCGAAGGCCTATGGGGCTGCGGAAACCATCGACTACTCCGAGGAAGACCTGCGCGAGCGGGTGAAGGCGCTGACCGGCGGCAGGGGCGTCGACGTGGTTTACGACCCGGTCGGCGGCAAGCAGGCGGAGACGGCGCTGAAGTGCCTCGCCACCGGCGGCCGGCATCTCGTCATCGGCTTCGCCAGCGGCGACATTCCGAACCTCGCGTTCAACCAGCTCCTGCTGAAGCAGGTTTCGGTGACCGGCGTGCTGTGGGGCGCGTTTGCCCGCGCCGAGCCGAAGCGCAATGCCGAGAACGTTGCCGAGCTGTTGCGCTGGCACGCCGCCGGTCGGCTGCGGCCGCATATATCCGAGGCCTATCCGCTCGACCGCTTCGGCGAGGCGCTGGATCGGGTGATGAGCCGCAAGGCCAAGGGCAAGGTGGTGATCCGAGTTGGCTCTGCGGTTGCCGAGATGCCGGCCAGGAAGAAGGCGGAGACGGTGCGATGAACCAGCAGGCTCACCCCGCCGTCGCGGTCTCGCGCCGCGGTCCGGTTCTCGTCGCCGAGATGGCCAATGCGCCGGTCAATGCCCTTTCGGCAGGGCTGCGCGCCGGCCTGTGGGCCGCGCTGGACGAGGCAGAGCGCGATGCGGGCATCGACGGCGTCGTCATTGCCGGCAACGAGCGCATGTTCTCCGCCGGCGCCGACGTTACGGAACTTGGCAAGCCGATGCGCGACCCGCAACTGGGCGACATCATCGCGCGCCTCGACAGCTTCGCCAAGCCGGTGGTCGCGGCCATCGCCGGCGGCGCCCTCGGGGGCGGGCTCGAACTTGCGCTTGCCTGCAACGCGCGTGTCGCTGCCGCGGGCGCGAAGCTCGCGCTGCCCGAGGTGAAGCTCGGGCTGCTGCCGGGCGCCGGCGGCATTGTACGCCTGCCACGTCTCGTCGGCGTTGAGGCGGCGCTGGAGGTGATCGCCGAGGGCAAGGACCTGAACGCAAAGCGCGCCGCCGAGCTCGGGCTGGTGGACGAGGTGGCGGCAGGCGACGTTGTCGATGCGGCGGCGGCGCTGGCGCAGAAGCTGGCGGCCGCGGGCAAGCTGCCCCGCGCAAGCGAGAGGCCATTCCCGGCTTTCGATGCTGCCGCGCAAAGCGAGGCGAAGAAAGCACTGGCAAAGAAGTTTCGCGGTCGCGAGGCGCCGCAGGTCGCGGTAGAGCTGTTTGCAATGGCCGCGACGACGCCGTTTGCCGACGCCGTGCCGCTGGAGCGCGACGCCTGCCGCGCGCTGGTGCTGTCGCCGCAGTCCAAGGCCCTGCGCCATCTCTTCGCCGCAGAGCGCGCTGTTGCCAAGCCGGCCGCGATCCCCGCTGGAACCGAGCCGAGAGCGGTGGCGAAGGCCGGTGTCGTCGGACCGGGCATCATGGGCCGTGGCATCGCGATCGCGTTGCTGGATGCAGGCCTGCCGGTGGTGCTGGTCGCACGCTCGGACAAATCGCTGGAAGCGGCCCGCGCGGCGGTCGCGAAAAACTATGACGGGCTCATCAAGCGCGGCAGCCTGAACGAGGAGAAGAAGGCGGAGCGTCTGGCGCGACTTGCGACCGCGACGGAAATCGCCGCGCTCGCCGGCTGCGATCTCGTGGTCGAGACGATTTCTGAAGACATCGCCGCCAAGCGCGAGGCGATTGCAGCGATCGACCGGGTGCTATCGGACCGCGCCGTCCTCGTCACCAACACGTCCTATCTCGATGTCGAAGATCTCGCCCGCTCCACCACGCGGCCGCAGAATTTTGCCGGCATGCACTTCTTCAACCCGGCCAACATCATGAAACTGGTCGAGAACGTGCGCACAAAGGCCGCCGCGCCCGATGTGCTGGCGACGCTGATGGCTCTGTCGAAAAAGCTCGGCAAGATCGCGGCGCTGGTCGGGCCTTCGGAAGGCTTCGTCGCCAACCGAATGCTGTCGAAGCGCACGCGCGAGGGGCTGTTCCTGCTGCAGGAAGGCGCAACGCCGGCACAGGTCGACCGCGTGCTCTCCGGCTTCGGCTTCCCGGTTGGGCCGTTCACGCTGGCCGATATGGCTGGTCTCGACCTGATGGCGGCGACCCGTGCCGCCCGTGCTTCCGGCATGAGCGCGCGCGAGCGTGGCGCCGGTATCGCTGAGGCGCTGGTCGCCGCAGGCCGGCTGGGGCGCAAGAACGGGCGCGGCTATTATGTCTATGGCGAGGACGGCAAGCTCGCTGATGATCCCGCGGTGGCCGAACTGCTGACGAAGCATCGCGAGGAACGCGGCATTGCGACCCGTATGATTTCCGACGACGAGGTGCTGGAGCGCTGCCTGCTGGCGCTTGTCAACGAAGGCGCCAAGCTGATCGGCGAGGGCGCTGTTGAGCGAGCTTCCGACATCGACGTGATCTGGACGACCGGCCTCGGCTTCCCCGCACATCTGGGCGGGCCGATGTTCTGGGCGTCGCAGATGGGCTTGCCGGGGGTTCTGGAGCGACTGGAGCATTACGCCCGGTCTGTCGGTGACGAGTTTTTCGCACCGGCGGAACTGGTGCGGAAACTCGCGGCGAGCAACGAGCGATTTCAGTAATTTGCAGACGGACGTGACGAGATGAACAAGCAGATGCAACTGGCCGATGTCGTGGCCTCCCTGAAGGACGGCATGACCATCGGGTTCGGCGGCTGGGGGCCTCGGCGCAAGCCGATGGCGCTGGTGCGCGAGATACTGCGCTCCGGCCTGAAGGACCTGACGCTGGTTGCGCTGGGCGGGCCGGAAATTGGCATGCTGTGCGCCGCCGGCAAGGTGAAGCGCGTGATCTACGGCTTCGTCTCGCTCGACTTCATCCCGATCGAGCCGTTCTTCCGCAAGACCCGCGAGGCGGGTGGCGTGCAGGCGAGCGAGCTGGACGAGGGCCTGCTGGTGCTCGGCCTGCAGGCGGCGGGACACCGCCTGCCGTTCCTGCCGACGCGCGTCGGACTGGGCTCCGACGTGACCACCATCAACCCCGAGTTCAAGACGGTGAAGTCGCCCTACGCGGACGGCGAGACCTTCCTGGCGATGCCGGCGATCAAGCTGGACGTCGCGCTGATCCATGTGACCCGCGCCGACCGGCTGGGCAACACGCAGACCGACGGGCCGGACCCGTTCTTCGACGCGCTTTTCGCCCGTGCCGCGGACAAGTGCTACGTGACCACCGAGGAACTGGTCGACCGCATCGACCTGGTCCACCCCGACAAGGCGAAGTCGAACCTTTTCGAGCGCTATCTGGTGACCGGCGTGGTCGAGGCGCCGCTCGGCGCCCACCCGACAACGGCGCACGACCTCTACGGCTGGGACGTCGAGCACTTCAAAGAATACCAGGCGCTGGCCGGCGAGGAGGGCGGCTGGAAGAAGTATTTCGACAAATACGTCGCCGGGCCCGAGAGCGGCTATGCCGACCGTGTCGGCGGCGCGTCCCGCATCCGCAACCTGCCCATCCCGACCTTCTGAGGAGAGCGACATGACAACGCAATTCTCGCTCGCCGAACTCGTCATCGTTTCCGCCGCCGAAGCCTTCCGCGGCGGCGGCGAAGTGCTCGCCACCGGCATCGGCCCGCTGCCGCGCATCGCGGTGGGGCTGGCCAAGCTGACCTTCGCGCCGGAGCTCTGCATGACCGACGGCGAGGCCTATCTCGTCGAGGAGCCTGTGCCGCTCGGGCCGCGCAACGGCTACCAGCCGAAATATTCCGGCTGGATGCCCTACGGCCGCGTCTTCGATTCAGTCTGGTCGGGCAAGCGCCACGCCATGGTGACGCCGGTGCAGGTCGACCGCTGGGGGCAGGGCAATATTGCCGCGCTCGGCGACCTGAAGAAGCCCAAGGTGCAGATGCTCGGCGTGCGCGGCTTCCCCGGCAATTCGGTGAGCCACAAGAACTCGATGTTCCTGCCGGCGCACACCAAGCGAGCCTTCATCGAGGGCGAGGTGGACGTGGTGGCTTCGGTCGGCTTCTCCGACAAGCGCTGGCCGGAGGGCGTGAAGAAGCTGCCGGTCGACATCGGCGTGGTGGTGACGAACCTGTGCGTCATGGACTTCAACGGCCCGGACCATGCCGCGCGAGTCATCGCGCTGCATCCCGGCGTCACCTTCGAGGAGGTGCAGGCCGAGACAGGCTTCCCGCTGCTGCGGGCGGAGAGCGTGAAGACCAGTGCGGCTCCGACCGAGGAGCAACTGGCGATCATCCGCAAGCTCGACCCTACGAGCATCCGCGCCACTGTCATCAAGGGCAACCCGCCCGGCCTGCGCGCGGCATAGGAAACCCCTCGGCATGGAGTTCGGACATAGCCCGAAGGCAACCGCGCTGCTCGAACGCTTGCAGGCGTTCATGGACGCGCATGTCTACCCCAGCGAGCGGCTGTACCACGAGCAGGTGGCGGCCGACCGCTGGGGGCATCCGGCAATCCTCGAGGAGCTGAAGGCCAAAGCCAAGGCCGCCGGCCTGTGGAACCTGTTCCTGCCGGAGTCCGAGCATGGCGCAGGGCTGACGAACGTAGAGTACGCCCCGCTCTGCGAGGTGATGGGGCGTGTCCACTTCTCCAGCCAGGTGTTCAACTGTTCCGCGCCAGACACGGGCAACATGGAGACGCTGATCCGCTACGGCACCGAGGCGCAGAAGACGCGCTGGTTGCCGGGCCTACTCGACGGCACGATCCGCTCGGCCTTCGCCATGACCGAGCCGGAGGTGGCGTCGTCCGACGCCACCAACATCGCCTCCACCATCCGCCGCGACGGTGACGACTACGTCATCAACGGGCGCAAATGGTGGATCTCGGGCATGGGTGAAGATTCATGCAAGGTGATGATTTTCCTTGGCCGCTCGGGCGACGACGCGACGCCGAAGCACCAGCGCCATTCGATGATCCTCGTGCCGCGCGACGCCAAGGGCATCACGGTGCTGCGGCCGCTGACCGTGTTCGGCTACGACGACGCGCCGCACGGCCACATGGATATCGTCTTCGACAATGTCCGCGTGCCAGCCGAAAACATGCTGCTCGGCGAAGGGCGCGGCTTCGAGATCGCGCAGGGCCGGCTCGGGCCAGGCCGCATCCACCATTGCATGCGGCTGATCGGGCTCGCCGAACGCGCGCTGGAGCTGATGTGCCGGCGCGTGAAGAAGCGCGTCGCCTTCGGGCGGACCCTCGGCGAGCAGTCGGTGACGCTGGAGCGCATCGCCGAATCGCGCATCCTGATCGACCAGGCGCGGCTGCTGACGCTTAAGGCGGCCTGGATGATGGACACGGTCGGCAACAAGGCGGCCAAGGCCGAGATCGGGATGATCAAGGTGGCGGCTCCGAACATGGCCTGCCGGGTGATCGACTGGGCGATCCAGGCGCATGGCGCGGCCGGCCTGTCGGAAGACTTCATCCTCGCCAACTATTACGCGCATGCGCGAAAACTGCGCTTCGCGGACGGGCCGGACGAGGTGCACCGCAACCAGATCGGCCGGATCGAACTGGCGAAATACGCCTGAGGAGACATGATGGCTGACGCACTTTATCCGGCGCAGGGCACGGCCGTCGTCATCGGCGGCTCGGGCGGCGTCGGCGCCGAGATCTGCCGTGTGCTGGCGCGCGACGGCTGCGACGTGGCGCTGACCTATTTCGGCAACGAGGCGCGCGCCAAGCTCGCCGCGGGGCTGGTCGAGGGCGAGGGACGCAAGGCGAGCATCCACCGGCTGAACATTGAGGAAACCGAGAACGTTCGCGCCTTCGTGGCAAAGGTTCTGGAGCAGCATGGCGGCATCCACACGCTGGTCTATGCCGCGGGGCCGCTGGTGCCGCTGATCCACCTGTCGAAGGTCGATCCGGAGCTGATGAAGAAGCACCTGATGCAGGACACATTCGGCTTCTTCAATGTGGTGCAATCCTGCCTGCCGGCGCTACGCGCCGCGCGCGGTTCGGTCGTGGCCGTGCAGACGGCCGCGCACTACCGCTACGCCTCGGCTGACGGCCTGTCGGTGATCCCGAAGGCGGGCGTCAACGCCATGATGAAGGGCATCGCCAAGGAAGAGGGCCGCTACGGCATCCGCGCAAACGGCGTGGCGCTCGGCATCATCGAGGCCGGCCAGCATCCGGAGCTGACAAAGCTCGGCTTCATCGACGACAAGTACATGGAAGCCGCCGCCAAGAACACGCCGCTGAAGAAGAACGGCCAGCCGATCGACGTGGCTGAAGCCGTGTCATTCCTGGCCTCGTCGCGGGCCGGATTCGTATCCGGGCAGGTGATCTGCGTCGACGGCGGATACTCGATCTGACCTCTCCAAGGTCGTAGTCCGCGCGGACGATGTTGCCGCGCAACGCGGCACCTAACGGTCTAGGCTCCAGAATTGCAGGAGCCTCCCTTGCGCGAAGCCGTCATCGTTTCCGTCGCCCGCACCCCGGTCGCCAAGGCCTTTCGCGGGGCCTTCAACGACACCGAGGCGCCGGTACTCTCCGGCCATGTCGCGCGGGCAGCAATCGAGCGCGCGAAGGTCGATCCCAGCGAGGTCGAGGACATCATCCTCGGGTGCTCGGCGCAGCAGGGCACGCAGGGCTACAATATCGGCCGGCTGACCGCAGCTGCCGCGGGCATGCCGACCAGCGTTTCGGGCATGACCATCGACCGCATGTGCTCGTCAGGCCTGATGGCGATCGCCACTGGCGCCAAGCAGATCATGGTCGACGGCATGGACATCGTCGTTGCCGGTGGTGTCGAGTCGATCAGCCTGACCCAGAACAAGCACAAGAACAGCTACCGCAGCCGTTCGCAGGCGGTGCTGGCCAACTGGCCGCACGAATACATGGCGATGATCGAGACCGCGGAGATCGTGGCGAAGAAATACGGCGTGAGCCGCGAGGCGCAGGACGAGTTCTCGCTGGCCAGTCAACTCCGCTCGGCAGCGGCACTGAAGGCGGGCAAATTCGACGACGAGATCGTGCCGCTGAAGACGGTGAAGCTGGTCACCGACAAGGAGACGAAGGAGCAGAAGCCGCAGGAGGTGACGCTGACCGCCGACGAGGGCATCCGCGGCGACACCACGCTTGAGGGACTGGCCAAGCTGCCGCCGGTGTTTGCCGACGGCGAGGTGGTCAAGACCGGCGAATACATCACCGCCGGCAATGCTTCACAGCTCTCCGACGGCGCGGCCGCGCTGGTGCTGATGGACGCCAAGCTGGCCGAGAAGCGCGGATTGAAGCCGCTGGGCGCCTATCGCGGCATGGCCGTGGCCGGCGTCGCGCCCGAGGAGATGGGCATCGGCCCCGTGCTGGCCGTGCCGAAGCTGCTGAAGCTGGCAGGACTCAAGGTATCGGATATCGGCCTGTGGGAGCTGAACGAGGCTTTCGCCAGCCAGGCGCTGTACTGCCGCGACCAGCTCGGCATCGACCCGGAGCTGATGAACGTCAACGGCGGCGCCATCGCCGTCGGCCATCCCTTCGGCATGACCGGCGCGCGCACGGCCGGCCACATCCTCATCGAGGGCCGCCGGCGCAAGGCGAAGTACGGCATCGTCACCATGTGCGTAGGCGGCGGTATGGGCGCGGCCGGCCTGTTCGAGATCTTCTCGTGAACGCGCTTTCGCCGCTGCTCGGGCCGGCAACGCAGCTCGGCTTCGTCGTCCGCGACGTCGAGAAAGCGATGCGCCACTGGATCGACGTGTTCGGCGTCGGTCCCTTCGTGTGTATGGAGCACGGCACGGCGCAGCCTCCGCCGGTGACCTACATGCGCGGCAAGCCCGTGTCGGTGGAGATGAAATACGCCTTCGGTTTCATGGGCGACGTGCAGATCGAGTTGATCGAGCAGAAGAACGACGCGCCGTCGCCCTATACCGAGTTCCTGGCCGCCGGCCGCGAGGGGCTGCAGCACCTCGGCTTCTGGGTGCACGACCACGCGCTGGCGACGCGAACCGTCGAAGCGGCCGGTTACAAGCCGGTCTACGAGATCCGCGTGGCGGGACAGGATCTGCCCATCACCTACTACGAGTCGCCGACGCTCTATGGCCCGATGCTGGAGTTGGTGCCGCCGAAATGGCGCCGTGCCCGCGAGGCGATCCGCACGCTTACCAGCGAATGGAAGGGCGGCGACCCGATCGTGCGCTACGACACCTACTCGACCTTCATCGCCGAGCGCGGCGTGAAATTCGACTAGGGAAGAAGCTGCTCCAGCGAGGCGATCTGGCCGCGCAGCGTGGCGAGGTTCGCCCGCACGGCGGCCATGTCGGCGCCGCCGCCGTCGATGCGGCGCAGGCCCTGCATGGCGATGTCCGCGATCACCTCGGCGATCTCGCGCGGCGATTTCGGCCCGTTGGGCGAATACCAGCGCGACGTCCAGTTGGCGGCGCCGATGACAGCGAAGGCGGCGATCTTTGGGTCGACGTCGCGAAACTCGCCTGTGGCGATGCCGTCGCGAATGCAATGCACGTAGAAATCGTAGATCTGTCGCCGGCTCTGATTGTAGAGCCCGCCCATATGGGCCGGAATCTGCGCCTCCAGCCGGGTGAAGAACAGGAAGCGCGAGCCCGACGACAGCCGGCGCACGATGCCGTCGGTGACGGCGCGGCGCAGCCGATCGCTGGCCGTCAGGCTGGCATCCTCGCTGAGTTCCTGCAACATGTGCGAAGGCGTCAGCGCTTCGGACTCGACCAGCGCCGCGAGGATCTCTTCCTTGTTGCGGAAGTAGTGGTAGACGGCCGAGCGCCCGAGTCCGAGCGCCTGGGCGATATCGCCCATGCCAGTCTGCGCGTAGCCCTTCTCGTCGAACATCTTGGCCGCGATGTCGATCAGCTGGTCGCGCACGAGCTCCCTGCGCGGATTGGTCAGCGGTTTGGCCGCGGGTTCCGCCGCCTGGCCATTGACCCGCCGGCGCGGGGCCTCAGCCGTGTCGGCCTTTTCTAACGGCATGCTCGTCTCTTGCCCCCGTCCAAGGGTGATTTGCCGCAATAACGTGCGCCGATGGCACGATTCAAGCGATTAGAGGATGCCGCGATCGCGCCTTTGGGTCTTTCTGCACAGAAGGTTTCAGCGCTCGTAGGCAAGGCCGAGTCTCTGCTGACGCGCGGCGAGGGTGTCGCGGAACGCCGCGGCGATCGCCGTGTCGGTCCACTCGCCCTTGAGTACCGGCTGCGCGATCATGGGGTGCGTGTTGTAGGACAGTTCGTTGCCGGCGATGCGCACGATCTGGCCATTGACGCCGATCGAGGCGTCGGACAGGAGGAAAGCGACGGCAGGCGCGTTGACTTCCGGCTGCGGCAGCGTGGTGTAGACGACCTCGCGGCTGGCCGACTGCTCAGCGAGAAGCTTCATGTTGCTCTCGGCCATCGGCGTGTGCGCCAGCGGTGACACGGCGTTGACGCGCACATTGGTGTCGCGCAGCTCAAGCGCCCAGCAATAGGTAAAGGACGCGACCGCCGCCTTGCTGGCACCGTAGCCGCCAAGCGCGATGTCGCCCGCATGCGAGCCGGACGATATGTTGACGATGGAACCCGGCGTGCCCTGCTTGAGCATCTGGCGAATAGCGTGGGTAGCGCAGCCGGCCGAGCCGATCGTGTTCACCTCGAGCATGGCGCGCAGGTCGCGCTCGCTCATTTCCGTGACCTTACCGTGAGCCAGGATGGCCGCGTTGTTCACCAGTCCGTCTATGCGCCCGAAGGCTGAGACACAGGTTTCGACGAGCTTGGCGGCATAGTCCCAGGAGGAGATGCTCCCGGCTGACACGACGGCTTTTCCACCGGCCTTTCTCAGGGCCTCCGCCGTGGCGTTCGCTGCGTCCTCGTTGATGTCGTTGACGACGACGCTGGCGCCGAGTCCGCTGACATGGCGGGCGTAAGCTGCCCCCAGGCCGCGGCCCGCTCCGGTGATGACGACGGACTTGTCTTTGAGGATCTGTTCCATTGCGCGGAGCATGCGACGGCCTGCCGCGCGCCTCATACCCCGTTTGGACGATAGCAGTTCACGATCGTTGCAGCAGGTCGCGCGCGCCCGGCGATCCGTCGAGCAGCCGGTTCGTGCGCTTCGTTACCCGCCAGCCATCGGCCGTCCTCGCGAGATCCCACCGGTTGGCGCTGGTGCGGTCAGCGCGCCACGAGGCGCCGTCCTTGACGAAGACCTGCGAATAGTTGACCGCCACGGCGCGGTCGCCCTCCACCGTGACGCGCGGCAGCGACAGGATATGCGACGAACCGGCGCTGACATAGGCGCGGTGCGTGTCGAGATCGATGAGGTCAGCGACCTTATCCCTACCTTGAAGCGGCGTGCCGCTGAAATCGTAGCTGCCGTCCTCGGCCCAGAGCGCGGCAACGCCTTCCCGGTCGAGCCCGTCGACGGCGGGGCCGTAGGAAGCGATCAACTGAAGGATCGCCATGCGGTCCTCCAGTTCCGCCAGCCTGCGCTCCAGCGCGGCCAGTTTCTCGTCGGCGTTCGCCATGGCTCCCTCCCTTTCGCCGGCCGACCTTGCACCGCACTGCCGTCCGCCGCGTAGGCCGTTTGGGGGATGGCGGGCAGCAGTGGTCGCCTAGGCTCGGGCGATGCCGAGGAGGACTTTGATGGAAACCGCTGAACGCCATGCGATCGAGCACGAATGCAGCAGGCTCGTACGGGCCTATTGCGTGCATATCGATGCCTACCGCCATGCCGAGGTCGTCGCCCTGTTTGCCGAGGACGGGGTGTGGGAGACCTGGAAGGGGCCGATGCGCGGCCGCGCCGCCATGCAGGCCTATCTCGATGCGAAAGACACCAAGCCGACCACGATCCACACTGTTCAGAACATCATGGTCGACGTCGTCAGCGAGCGCGAGGCGAGCGGCACCTCGGTGTTTCTCTACTTCGGCACCGACCGCAGCGATCCCACGGCTACGGTGCCGAAAGTCGTCGGGCGCTATTTCGACAAATACGTCTTGACCCCGGCAGGCTGGCGCATCGCGCATCGCCGCACGGACATGACCTTCCGCTCGCAGCAGTAGGCTCCGCCGCGCCGGCCTCAGCCGAGATGCTGTGCGCCGTCGGCGGTGATGAGAGTGCCGGTGATGTAGGCGGCATCTTCCGACAGCAGGAAGGCGATCAGACTGGCGATGTCCGCCGGTTCGCCGCCGTCGAGTTTTCCCGCAAGGCGGTTCGGCCGCGTGGCGAGCCGCTCGTCGGCGCCTTCGAGCGGCTTCAGGCCGACGCCGATTGACGTCTTCACGCGGCCCGGCGCGACAGCGTTGAAGCGGATGCCGGCGGAAGCGAACTCGATGGCAAGCGACTTCATCAGCGCCGTGATGCCGGCCTTGGCGGCGGAGTAATGCGCGGCGTAGGCGATGCCGTGCTCGGCCGAGGTGGACGAGGTGGCCACCACGCTGCCGCGGCTTTCCAGCAGCGAGGGCAGGGCGGCCTGCACGATGCGGAAAACGCTGCCGAGATTGATGGCGAAGAGCGTGGTCCAGTCGACGGGCGTGATGTCGGCGAAGTGGGCGCGGCGGTAGATGCCGGCGTTGCAGACGACGCAGTCGAGCCTGCCGAACGCTGCAATTGCCTCGCGCGCCATCGCCGCGGAAGCGTCGCCGTCGGCGGCGTCGTAGGTGAGTGTTTTTGCCGAAGGCAGCTCGGCGAGAAGTGCGTCCAGCCCGGCGCGGTCGCGGTCGGCTGCGACGACTTGCGCACCTTCCGCCGCCAACCGCAGCGCGGTAGCGCGTCCGATGCCGCTTGCGGCCCCGGTCACAAGGGCTACCTTGCCGTCGAAGCGGCGGGCGTCGATACGTGCTGCCATGCTGCGATGGGATACGGGGCGAGGCCAGCCGGCATCATTCGTTCGGACGATGTTGCTGCCGGCCATCGTCCCGATATAGGCCGCACCGGCGCGCGAGACCCGATGGACCTCAAGCTTTCCTCCGATCAGATTTTCATGCGTGATGAGGCGCGTCGCCTGCTGGCCGACCGCGCCGGCAGCGAGCAGTTGCGTAAGGCCATCGACGCGGGCGGCTTCGATGCGGCGCTGTGGAAGACGGTCGGCGCGGAACTCGGCTGGTGCGCGGTGGCGGTGCCGGAGGATGCCGGCGGGCTCGGCCTCGGCAACCTGGAGTTGGCCCTGCTGGCCGAAGAATGCGGCCGGCGGTTGGCGCCGGTACCGTTCTGGTCGACCGCATGCCTCGCTGCGCCCCTGATAGGTGCGGTTGCGGCCGGTGAGGCGCGCGAGACGCTGTTGGCCCGCATCGCGGCCGGCGAAGCCGCGGCGGTCGCGATGCCTGCGCCGGCAAAGGTCGATCCGCTGGGCGGCGAGCTTCCTACTGCGAGGCGCAGCGGCGACGGCTGGGCGATCGATGGCGTCGTGCCGGCGGTGATCGACGGGGCTTCGGCGGCATACATCCTCGTTCCGGCGTCGGCCGATGGCGGTCTCGCCCTTTTTGCGGTCGAGCGCGCCGACGCGACGCTGGAGACGCTCGACGGCATCGACCTGCTGCGACCGGCGGCAAGGCTCGTCCTTGCGGGCACCAAGGCGGCGCGCATCGATGCTGAAAGACTGGATCGCACGGCTTTCGATGCGGCTCTCCTCTCTGCACGTTTGACGCTCGCGGCCGAACAGGTCGGCGCAGCGCAGGGCGTGCTGGACATGACGCTGGCCTACATTGCCGAGCGCATGCAGTTCGGCCGCACCATCGCTTCGTTCCAGGCTGTCAAGCATCGCTGCGCGCTTCTGCTGGTTGAGATCGTCGAGGCGCGTTCGCTGGTTTACGGCGCGGCGCAGGGCCTCGACCCGCTGGAGATCGCCGCCGCAGGCGCACTCGCCTCGCAGGTGGCGTTTCGCGCGGCGGAGGAGGCGATCCAGCTGCACGGCGGCGTCGGCAATACCTGGGAATACGACCCGCATCTGTATTTCCGCCGCGCGCAGGCGACGGCGAACCTGTTCGGCTCGGCCGACGAGAAGCTGGCGCTGGTCGCCGACGCGCTGCTGGGAGCGGCGGCATGAGCCTCGAACTGTTTCGCGCCGAGATCGCCGGCTGGATGGCGGCGAACCTGACGGGCCGCTTCGCGCCGCTGGTCGACCGCGGCCATGCCGGCGACGGCGATGCGCTGCCGGAGCTTCGCAAGGAGTGGGAGCGCAGGCTGGCGGAAGGTGGCTGGACCTGTCCCGGCTGGCCGAGAGAACATGGCGGGCGCGGCCTGTCGGTCGCCGAGCAGGTGGTGTTCCAGGAGGAGTATGCGCGCGCCGGCGGGCCGGGGCGTCTCGGCCATATCGGCGAGGGCCTGCTCGGGCCGACGCTGATCGCCTTCGGCAACGAGGATCAGAAGCGACGTTTCCTGCCGGGCATTCGGGAAGGCCGCGAGTTCTGGGCGCAGGGCTATTCCGAACCCGACGCCGGCTCCGACCTCGCCAACATCCGCACCCGCGCTCGTCGCGACCCGCAAACCGGCGACTGGCAGGTGACCGGCCAAAAGGTGTGGACCTCGTTGGCGCATCTCTCCGACTGGATCTTTGTCCTCGCGCGCTGCGAAGAGGGATCGGTCGGGCCTAAGGGCCTGATCTTCCTGCTTATGAAGCTCGACCAGCCGGGCGTCGAGATCAGGCCGATCAGGCAGATCGGCGGTGGAGCGGAATTCAATTCCACCTTCTTCGACGACGCTCGCGCCAAGGCAGGGGACGTCGTCGGCGCGCCAGGCGACGGCTGGAAGATCGGCATGGCGCTGCTCGGTTTCGAACGCGGCATCTCCACCCTCGGCCAGCAGATGGGCTTTGCCCGCGAGCTGGAGCTGATCGTGGGGATCGCGAGGGAGAACGGCGCGGCGGCGCGGCCGGCGATCCGCGCCCGCATCGCGCGCGCCTGGGCCGGTCTGCGCGCCATGCGCTATATGGCGATGCGCATGCTGGCCAACGACCCCGAGCCGCAGGTGCAACTGGAAAGCCTCGGCTACAAGTATCACTGGTCTAACTGGCACCGCGATTTGGGCCGGCTGGGCATGGACGTGCTGGGCTTTTCGGGTGCGATCGCCAACGACGATCCGCGCGTGGAAAAACTGCGGCAACTATTCTTCTTCACCCGCGCCGACACGGTCTATGGCGGCACCAACGAGATCCAGCTGAACATCATCGCCGAGCGCGGGCTGGGCATGCCGAAGGAGCCGAGGGGCCCCGGCAACATGGGGAAAGCCTGATGGGATTTCGCGAGCCGGACCACGCGGAGCTTGCCGCGCGCGACTGCCTGTGGCGGCTGGTCAACGCCTATTCGCGCGCCTGCGACCGCCGCGATTTCGTGTTCCTGCGCTCACTCTACCATGACGACGCGCTGGAGGAGCATGGCGACATGTTCACCGGTTCGCCGGACGAGTACATGGTGTGGGTGGCGGGTGCTCTGGCCAATTGGCAGAACAGCGCCCACTACGTCACCAACGCGCTGTTCGAGGTGCGCGGCGACTATGCCGAGGGCGAGATCTACAAGCTGAACTACCACCGCACGGCCGATGGCGCGGAGGAGATCATCACCGGCAGCCGCAGCCTCGACCGTTTCGCGCGGCGCGACGGTGAGTGGCGTTTCCTCGGCCGCTGCGTGACGCTCGACTGGGCGGGCAAGCGGCCGGCGAGCCGCGAGGCCTATGAGAGTTTCGCCGCCGCCAGCCCTCACGGCATTCCCGGCCCGGCAGATCTTTCCTACCAGCGGCTGACGTTGTTCGGTCGGCACGATCTGCCGACGACTTGAGCGCGATTGGCGGACATCGCCGCACGTTCTACTGATCGAAAGGCGCGCTTAGTGCATTCGGACGATGTTGCGCCGCAGCAGCGGCAGCATGTCGTGGTGCATACGGGATAGAAACATGGCCGCATCGCTCAAGACACCGCTCACTGAAAAGCTCGGCTGCAAATATCCGGTCGTGCAGACCGCGATGGGCTGGGTGGCCGATGCCAAGCTGACGGCGGCGACCTGCAATGCCGGCGGCTTCGGCTTCCTTGCCGGCGCCACCATCGAGCCGGGCAAGGTCGATGCCGCGATCCTCGACGTGAAGGCGCGCACCAAGAACCCCTTCGGCGTCAACTTCCACATGTTCCAGCCCAACGCCGAGGAGGTGCTTGCGGCGGTGATACGGCACGGCGTGCGCGCGGTGTCCTACGGCCGTGGGCCGGATGCCAAGACGATCAAGCGGCTGAAGGACGCCGGTGTCGTTTGCATGCCGACCGTAGGTGCTCTCAAGCATGCGGTAAAGGCCGTGGAACTCGGCGCCGACGTAGTGACCGTACAGGGCGGCGAGGGTGGCGGGCATACCGGCGCGGTGCCGACCTCGATCCTGCTGCCGCAGGTGCTGGACGCGGTGAAGGTGCCGGTGGTCGCGGCCGGCGGCTTCTCCGACGGGCGCGGGCTGGTGGCGGCACTGGCATGGGGCGCGGCGGGCATAGCCATGGGTACGCGTTTCCTGCTGACCAAGGATTCGCCGGTGCCGATGTCGTCGCTGGAGCGCTACCTGAAGACGAAGGATCCGACGCTCATCAAGGTTTCTACGGCTGTCGACGGCCTGCCGCAGCGCTTCATCGAGAACGAGGAGCTGAAGCGGCTGGAGGAGATGAGTCTGCCGGCGCGGCTCGCCATGTCCGCGAAATACGCCCGTCATTGGGGCAAGGAAGCCGGGCTGGGGCCGGTCGGCATGGCCAGGCTCGGGCTGAAGGTGATGAGCGGCGACGAGGGCGGTTTCCGCCAGACCGTGATGGCCGCCAACCTGCCGACGCTGGTGCAGCGCGGCGTGGTCGCCGGCGACCCGGTCAACGGCCTGCTGCCGTCCGGGCAGGTGGCGGCAGTGATCGACAAGCTCGAGAGCTGCGAGGAGCTGATCTCGCGCATCATGCGCGAGGCGGGCGACAGGCTGGCGGCGCTGGCAAAGTTGACAGCCGTCAACGCTAAGAAGGGGAGCGCGGCATGAGCCGGCAATTCTGGACCAAGGTCGAGGACGGCATCGCCGAGCTCGTGATCGAGAGCCCGCCGGTCAACGCGCTGGACTCCAAGGGCTGGCGCGGGCTGTCGCAGGAGATCGACCGGCTGAACGCCGACGACGCCGTGCGCGTCATCATCATCCGCGCCGAGGGCAAGGGTTTCTGCGCCGGCGTCGACATCAAGGAACTGCAGGCGCATCCCGACCGCATCGTCGAGGTCAACGCCGGCAATTACGAGACCTTCCGCGCGCTGCACCGCGGCCTGAAGCCGGCCATCGCGGCGCCGCACGGCTATGTGCTCGGCGGCGGCATCGGCATCTGCGGCTCGGTCGACATCATTCTCGCTTCGCCTGACGCGCGCTTCGGCGTGCCGGAGGTCGACCGCGGCGCTTTGGGCGCCGGCGCGCACCTGCAGCGCATGTTCCCGCTGCAGAAGGTGCGGCAGATGTATTTCACCGGCGAGATGATCGACGCGCAGGAAGCCTACCGGCTGGGCGCCATCGAGAAGATCGTGCCGAAGGAGCAGCTTCGCGCCGCCGCCTTCGAGCTGGCGCAGAAGATCGCCGCCAAGAGCCCGACGATGATCGCCCTTGCCAAGGAGGCGCTGAACGGCGTTGAGGACGGCGATCTTGAGCGGCACTACCGCTGGGAGCAGGGTTTTACCGCGCAAGCCTACCTGACGAAGGAATCGCAGGAAGCGCGCGACGCCTTCGTCGAGAAGCGCGACGCCAAGTTTGCGGACAAGAAGTGAGGATTTGAGAATGGCCGTTGCCGTGCCGCCCTATGTCGAAGGCCATGGCCTGCTGAAAGGCAGGAGCGTGCTTATCACCGCCGCGGCCGGCGTCGGTATCGGCTTTGCCGCCGCGAAGCGGGCGGTCGAGGAAGGCTGCCGGGCGATCTTCATCTCCGACATCCACGAACGCCGGCTGGGCGAGGCGGCGGAGAAGCTGAAGGCGATCGCGCCGGGGACGCCAGTGTTCCACCAGATCTGCAACGTCACCGACGAGGCGCAGGTGCAGGCGCTGATCGCAGCGGCCGAGGACAAGCTCGGCGGCATCGACGTGCTGATCAACAACGCTGGTCTGGGCGGCATGAAGAACGTCGTCGACATGACCGACGAGGAATGGGACCGCGTACTCGACATCACGCTGACCGGCACGATGCGCATGACGCGCGCGGCGCTGAAGGTGATGATCCCGCGCAAGGCGGGCGCCGTCGTCAACAACGCCTCGGTGCTAGGCTGGCGCGCGCAGAAGGGCCAGTCGCACTACGCCGCCGCCAAAGCCGGCGTCATGGCCTTCACGCGCTGCTCCGCACTCGAAGCGGCCGAGCATGGTATCCGCATCAACGCGGTGTCGCCGTCCATCGCCATGCACGAGTTCCTGAAGAAGGCGTCGACCGAGGAGGAACTGGCGCATCTGGCCAAGGTCGAAGCGTTCGGCCGGCCGGCCGAGGTGTGGGAAGTTGCGAACGTGATGATGTTCCTCGCCTCCGACTATGCCGGCTACATGGTCGGCGAGATCGTGTCCGTGTCGAGCCAGCGGGCATGACCGGGCCTTTCGTCTTCTCGTCGCCGGCCGAGGCAGTTGCCGGCGTCGGCACCAAGCTTGGGCCCAGCGACTGGCTGCTGGTCAAGCAGGAGCGCATCGACCTTTTTGCCAAGGCCACCGGCGACCATCAGTGGATCCATGTCGATCCCGAGAAGGCCAAGGACGGCCCCTTCGGCGGCACGATCGCCCACGGCTACCTGACGTTCTCGCTCATCAACATGTTCCTGCCCGAGCTGTTCGAGGCGCGCGGCGCGAAGATGGGCGTCAACTACGGCGCGGAGAAGCTGCGCTTCCCGGCGCCGGTGAAGGTCAACAGCCGCGTGCGCGCTGTGGGCGAGCTGGTCAAGGCGGAAGCCATCGGCGCCGATGCGGTGCAGACCACCGTGCGCATCTCGATAGAGGTCGAGGGCGGCGACAAGCCGGCCTGCGTGGCCGACATCATCGGCCGGTTCTACTTCTGATGGCCGGCACGGAAGACATCGCCGCCCGCCTCGACCGGTTGGAATCGCGCGACGAGATCCGCCAGCTGATCTCCAAATATTCGCTGGCGCTCGACATGCGCGACATGGACGCGATGGCGAACCTGTTCGTGCCGGACGTCAAGGCGGGGCAGGGCAAATCCGGCCGGCAGGCGCTGCGCGACTGGCTCGACGACACCATGCGCAAGCAGTTCGACGGCACGTCGCACCACGTCGGCACGACGATCGTTGAGTTCGTCGACGCCGACAATGCGGTCGGTGTGGTCTACTCGAAGAATGAGCACGAGACGGGTGCCGAGTGGGTCATCATGCAGATGATGTACTACGACACCTACGTCAGGCTCGGCGGGCGCTGGCTCTTCAAGCGCAGGCAGCCGCTCTACTGGTACGCGACCGACCTGAACAAGCCGCCGGTCGGCGGCCGCAAGATGCGGTGGCCGGGGCGCGAGCCGTACGAGGGCGCCTTCCATGCGCTGTTCCCGTCCTGGAAGGAATTTTGGGCGCGGCAGGGCGCTTCGGAGACGCCCATAGCCGAGCCGGCGCCGCTGGAAAAATTCATCGAGACGATGCGCCGGGGGAACGAGGTCCATGCTAACCGCGTCCGCTGATGCAGCCATCGCTGCCGGGCTGTTCCGGCCGGTCAGGCTCGGCTCGCTGGAGCTGAAGAACCGCATCGCGATGGCGCCGATGTCGCGCTATCTGAGCCCCGGCGGCGTGCCGCACGACGGCGTCGTAGACTACTACCGCCGTCGCGCCGAGGCCGATGTCGGGCTCATCATCACCGAGGGGACCTATATCGGCCACCCCTCGGCGGCGACCTACAAGCACGTGCCGAACTTCTACGGCGACGAGGCGCTGGCCGGGTGGAGCCGTGTGCGCCGGGCCGTGCACGATGCCGGCGGGCGCATCTTCCCGCAGCTTTGGCATACGGGTTCGTTTCGCAACTCCTCGATGGGCCCGGTGGAGGGTGTTCCCGGCTTCGGCCCGTCGGAGAACGCGAACGCCTATACAAACCACCCCGAGCTGTCGCACGCGATGACCGAGCGCGACATCGAGGAGGTGATCGACGCCTACGCGCAGGCTGCGGCCGATGCACAGGCGCTCGGCTTCGACGGCGTTGAGCTGCACGGGGCGCACGGCTACCTGATCGACGAGTTCTTCTGGGACCGCACCAACCGCCGCGGCGACCGCTGGGGCGGCGACCGGCGCGAGCGCACCCGCTTTGCTGTCGAGATCCTCGGTGCGATCCGGCAGCGCGTCGGCCCGGATTTCCCGATCTCGCTGCGCTGGTCGCTGTGGAAGCAGCAGGACTATCTGGCGAAGCTGGCGGACAATCCGCGCGAGCTGGCCGAGATACTCGAGCCGCTCGTCGATGCCGGCGTCACCATCCTGCATACGTCGACGCGACGTTTCTGGGGCCCGGGATTCCCGGAGGAGAACGACCTGACGCTTGCCGGCTGGACCAAGAAGATCACCGGCCTGCCGGTGATCATGGTCGGCGGCGCCGGACTCGACCGCGCAGGCATCGATGTTGTGACCGAAGTTGCGTCGCTGGACGTGCTGGAAAAGCCACTGGAGCGCGACGAGTTCGACGTTCTGGCTGTCGGCCGGGCGCTGCTGGCGGACCCTGAGTGGGCGATCAAGGCGCGCGAGGGCCGGATGGCGGACTGCCGGCCCTACAGCAAGGCGCTGCTCGCTTCCCTCGACTGATGTCCTGAAATGAAAAAAGCGGCCCGCGCCGGGCGCGGGCCGCCGTTCGCGGGAGGATGCGAACGCAACGGGTCACGCAGCCTGCGGCTGCGCCAAGACTATCATGCAGCCTGCGGCTGCGGGGCGCCGAGCACGGCGGCGCTATTAAGCATCAGCCGCACCAGTTCGGTCTGTCTCGTGATGCCGCTCTTGGAGAAGATCGAACGAAGGTGCGCGCGCGCCGTGTTGCGCGAGATGTCGAGTGATGCTGCGACGTCTTCCAGCGAGAGGCCGGAGGTCAGCCGGCGGGCGACGGCGGCCTCGGCCGGCGTCAGGTCGAAGAGCTGGCGCACGAGGTCGCTCTCCACGTCGGCATTGGCCTCCGGGTCGCGGATGTAGATCGCCACCGTCGGCGCGGTCACCACGCCGGCGCGCCGCGTGCCCGGCACAGGTTGCACGATGATACCGAGGTTGCGGCTGCCGGAAAGCTTGGTGAGCGCCAGGCCGCGCGTCTCCCGGCCCTCGCCGCGATTTGCGCTGGCGATCGCGGCCTTGATTGCTGCCTGCAGGTCGCGGTCCTCCTTGGCACAGGTGGCACGCAGACGGCCGGCCTGAGATTGCAGACCGTCGCGGGCGGCGAGCGCCTCTTCGGCCTTGCCGGAGGATTTCACCACGCGGCCCTGAAGGTCGAGGATGACGACGCCGACCGAGAGGCGGTCCATGACCGAGGAATAGAGCCCGCGCTCGATCTCGCTGGCGCCGATGCGCTGCGACAGCTGCAGCCCGCGCAGGATCTGCCCCGCCAGGATTTCACAGAGAGACGTCTCCTCTCCGTCGAAGCCCTCGCGCCCGGCCTCGCGGAAGACGTAGAGCACGAAGCGGCTCCCTTCGACGTCATCAATGGCGGTGGCCGAAATGTGATGGCAGGACTCGAGCAGGTGTCCGAGCACCGCCGTCGCCGTCGCGTCGTCGCCGGCCTCATCTCCCGCCAGGAACACGGCGCTGTTTCCGGCCGCACGGTCCTCGACGCGCAGCGCGACGGCGTTTGCCGCCATGTGCTGGCGGATGAGATCGAGCGGCTGGCGCAGCGGCGCGCCGGCCAGGAGACTCTCCGAAATGCGGGAAAACAGCAGTCCGAATTCCACCACTGACCGCGGATGGAAAGTCATGGCAGGTTCCTCCCTGAATGCTTCTTCTTGGTCCTCCGCGCCGGTTCTCCGGGCGGTGGGGCGATCCTCCGCGGCGCTCTCCGAAACGCCGACTTTGACATTGTTGTCACTAATTCGACGCCTCGTCAAATGTTTTGACGCGGTGTCGAATTTTCGTCGCTGCGTCAGCGAAGGTAGCGCTGCCGACGCCTGCGAAAGGGCAAAAGACCTTTTAGAATCAACGCGTTAAAATGCTGCACTGCAGCATGACGCCTGTGCAAAAAAGCCGGGGCTTTCGCCCCGGCTTCGCTTTCCGTCAGCCGTACTGACGTGGATTCGACTAGCTGCAGTCGGCGCGCTCGACGAGCCCGTCCTCGCGTGCCTTGTGCGGGTTCTTCGTCACCTTGATCGCTGCCGGTGCCGGCAGGAAGTGGTTGGTGCTCGAAGCCGCGATCGGCCCGATGATCAGGTCGATCTTGCCGGCATTCTCTTCCATCCACTTGGCCACGGCCTTGCCGTCGGTGGTGCCGGCGCCATTGATGGCGGCGGCCACGATCAGCGGCTGGATGTAGTACGGCGTGAGCGCCCCGGCGCCACCGAGCTTGTCGATGTCGCCGACCTCGGCGCGCGCCGTTGCCACGAACTTGGCGAAGGACGACGAGCCGACCGCGTCAGCCGGGCAGTAGGTCATGCCGACAAACTGCGTCGAGTAGACGTCGGAGAACACCTCGTCGCCGAGCGTCGCGGCGATACCGACCGCGTAGTTGCTGAGCGTCTGGTTGGCCAGAACCGGCACGTCCCAGCCGAGGTCTTCGAGGTTTTCGAGCAGCTTGCGGGCGTCATCGCCGAGCGAGGAGATGAACAGCAGTGCGTCGGCATCGGCGCCGCGCAGCGACAGCAGCTGCGGCGTCATGTCCTCGGTGCGGAAGGCGAATTCCTGCACCGCGACCGGCTCGACGCCCTTATCCTTCATGTACTTGGTGATGTCGACGACACCTGCCTTCGACATGCCGCCATTGTCGGAGATGATCGCGATCTTCTTCGCGCCCAGCACGTTCATCGCGTAGTCGATGTTCGGGATCATCTGGTTGGCGGCGGTGACCGACGTCGAGAAGTGGGTCGGGCCGACTTCCGGCGTCAGCGTCGAGGATGCTGCCGTCGAGACCTGGATCACGTTGCCCTGGGCCGAAACCGGCACCATCGGGATCGCTTCCTGGCTGGTGGCGGGGCCGACCACGGCGCCCACCTTCTCGTTTTCGATCAGGCGGCGAAGTTCGCTGACGCCGTGGGTCGGGTCAGTCATCGTGTCGCCCTGGATGAACTCGACCTGCTTGCCGAGGATGCCGCCATTGGCGTTGATCGCCTTGACAGCCAAGCCCCAGGCCGTGGTCGAGGCGCGGCCGATCGAGGCGCCGCCGCCGGTGACGGACATGATGCCGCCCATCTTGAACGTCTCCTGCGCGGAAGCCGCGCCGGCCGAGATGCCGATCGCAGCGGCCGACACGAGGCCGATCGCGACGCGGCGCGAGACCATGCCGGCCCCGGATTTCCGTGAAAGGCTCATAGTGATTTCTCCTCCAGACAAGCCGAGCGCTATGGAAGCCAAATACGGCGCGGGTTCATCGTCCGTGTGGACTACGGTTTCCACCGTCCGAGCAAAACATGAGGCGCCGGTTAGTCCGGGCGGACGTGGCGCGACAGCCGGCGCGCGGGCATAAATGCAGCATGCGCGATCTCATGTGCAGTTTCCACACGAACAGCGGCGTGATGCCCGGCGGCCCTGTCGCATCGCGCTTCGCCCTGGCGGAGCGGCTGGATGCCTGCGCGGCCGCGGGCTATTCCGGCTACTGGCTGCACTGGCGCGACTACCTGGAACAGCGTGCCGGCGGCATGACCGACACCGGACTGCGCCAGGCTTTCGACAATGCGGGCATGCGGCTTCGGGGCGTCGAGTTCTTCAGCGGGTGGTTCCTCGATGGCGATGCAGCGGCAGCGGAGGCCGAGCGCGCCAGCTTCGACGCGGCCAACGCCATCGGCGCGACGACGGTCAATGTCGGCGCTGATTTCGAGCGGCGCGGACTGCCCCGTGGACATATGACCGATCGCTTCGCCGAGCTGTGCGAGCGGGCGGCGGCGCGCGGGCTGCGCGTCGGCCTGGAGATCGTGCCGTGGAGCGACGTCGCCGACTTGGATACGGCGCTCGCCTTCCTCGGGTCGCCCAATGCGGGGCTGGTGATCGACAGCTGGCACATATTCCGCGGTGGCATTCCTCTCGGCGATCTCGCCCGCATTCCGTCCGAGCGCGTTTTCTGCATCCAGGTCAACGACGCGGCGGCGGTGCCTGAGGGAACGCTCCTCAGGGAGACCGGCCGCCGGCTGTTGTGCGGCGAAGGAGGCTTCGATCTTTCCGGCTTCGCAGCCGCCATCGTCACCAATGGCTGGCAGGCGCCCGTGAGCGTCGAGATCATCTCACCGGTTCTGGCCGCGATGCCGCTGCGACAGGCGACGGGACGAAGTTTCGAGACGGCGCGGAGCCTTTTCGTTTGACGGCCTGTTAGTCCGTTCGAACGATGCCCAAAACGGCCCGCGACTCGATGTATGCGTCCGCACTACAGCGGCTGGTCTGCCGCAGGGAGGAATTTGATGCTCGCTGAGATTGCGATCATTGTTGTGCGCGGCTGCGCGATCGGCTCCATTTTCGCGTTGATCGCGATGAGTTTCAACATCGTGCATGGCGCGACCGGCATCCTGAACTTCGCGCAGGGCAACATGTTCGTGCTCGGCGGCTTCGCGGCCGTCTTCCTGGCCAACGAGGTCGGGGTCGCATGGTGGATTCTGATGCTGCTGGTAGCCGGCGTCTTGGTCGCCGTGATCGTCACATTGCAGGGCTGGATCACGCTGGCGCCGCTACGGTCCTCGGTCGAGCAGGACAGTTGGCTGATCTCAACAGTCGCGGTGTCGACCATCATAGCGGCCGCACTGATGATCTGGCAGGGGCCGTTCGCCTATACGGTTCAGGGCGTGGTGCCGTCGTTCCGGGTCTTCGGCGTGCGCACGCCGGGTGCCTACGCGCTGGCGATCGGCGCCATGGTGTTTTGGTATTTCGCGCTGCGCATCTTCCTGCGGCGCACCTTCCTCGGCCTGGCTATCTCGGCGCTGTCGCAGGACTTCGACGCGGCCCGCGCCGCCGGGCTTCCCGTGCGCAGGCTTCAGCTCGTGGCGTTCGCCATCAGCGGCCTGATGGTCGGCACCGCCGGCTATCTGGTGGCTCCGGTGATCTCGGTCGCCTCTGATGCCGGGCTGCGCTATGTCCTCAATGGCTTCGTGGCCGCTGTCGTGGGCGGTATCGGCTCCAACCTTGGCACGCTTATCGGCGGACCGCTGGTGGGCATCGTGGGCATGCTCACGGCCTATCGCATCGGTGGCGCATATCAGGATCTGGCATCGCTTCTGCTTCTCGTGGCGATCCTCATGCTGAGGCCTCAGGGCCTCTTCGGCCGCACCTCCGCGCGCAGGGTTTGACGATGGCGATGAGCGACACGATGACTGCCTCTGCGGAGCGCGCGCCGGCCAATCGAGTCTCGGCTGGCGGCGCGCCGACCGAGCGGACGACGGCAAAGCCGCGCTTCTCCTCGGACCTGCCGCAGGTCTGGATCGGGATATTCCTGATCGCGGTGACCGGCTTCGGACCGTCCCTGGTAGGCAATTCCTACTGGGTTCACACTTTCCAGCTGGTCAACATCTACATCGCCGCGTCGGTATTCCAGAACTTCCTGTTCGTCGACGCCGGCCAAAAGTCGTTCGGCCAGGGTGTACTGCTCGGGCTGGGGGCCTACGTCACGGCGATCTTCTTCGGCCTGCACGGTTATCCGTTCATGCTTGCCGCTGCGATCGGCATGGGCGCGGCGGTCGCTGGCGGCCTGCTGTTCGCCTTCCCGGCGCTGCGAGTGCAGTATTTCCATCTCGGCTTCGTCACGCTGTCGGCGGCCATCGTCTTCCCGCAGCTCCTGATGTCGCTGGACCGCTGGACCAACGGCATCAACGGCATCTCGGTGTCCATGCCGGAGCTGCATCACGAGTGGTTCCTCGGCCTGTCGCCGCTCACGATAATCATCGCGGTCTGGCCGATGATCGCGCTATGGATCCACTACGCAATTCGCCGCTCCAAGCTCGGCCGCGACATGCGCGTCGCCGCCATCAGCCCGGAAGCCGCGCGCTCGCTCGGCATCAAGCCCGGCGTCATGCGCTTCATCGCCTTCATCATCGCGGCGATCGGCACAGGCGTCTGCGGCGTCCTGTATCTGCCGGCGGTCTCGTTCGTCAGCCCGCAGGGGTTCAACGTCGAGCTGTCCTTTGTCTTCTTCTTCGCCGTCGTCGTCGGCGGTCGCGGGCAGATGCTCGGCCCGATCATCGGCATCTGGATCGTCTTCATCCTGCCGAACATCGCGCTGGCCCAGCTCGTCGAGTACCGCCTGCTCATCTACGGCCTGCTGACGCTGGCCGCGGTCATGCTGTTCCCCGACGGCATCGTCGGCAGCATCGAGCGCTGGCGCGTCAAGCGCGGCGTGACCGGCCGTGGCGAACAGGCTTTCCGCGTAGACCGCTTCCTCGACACGCTCGAAGGCGGCAAGGACAGCCAGCCGAGCCAGGAGATCGTTGTGGAGGTGCGCGGCGGCACCAAGAAGTTCGGTGAGGTCGTGGCTGTCGACAATGTCGACCTGAAGGTCCGCAAGGGCGAGGTCCACGGCCTTATCGGGGCCAACGGCTCGGGCAAGACCAGCCTGCTCAACGTGCTGTCGGGCCTGTCGCGGCTGAATGCGGGGTCGTTCGCGATCAAGGGCAGGAACGCCACCCGCATGGCCGCCGACCGCATCGCCGACCTCGGCATCGGCCGCACCTTCCAGACCCCGCGCATCTTCCGCGAGTTCTCGCTCTGGGACAATCTGCGGATCGGCATCGACGCCCGCACGGGCGTAGGCAGCGCCGACATCGGCAAGCTCGCCGACGCGCTGGAGGCCGAGTTCGCTGAGGACAGCGCCGAGCTTCTGTCGCACGGCCAGCGCCGGCTGGTCGAGGTGATGCGCGCCGTGCTCAAGGAAGCGGAGATCATCTTCTTCGACGAGCCGGCTGCCGGCCTGTCGCAGAGCGAGCGCGCCAACTTCGCCAGGCTCGTGAAATTCCTGTCGCGGCGCATGGGCAAGACCATCATCCTGGTCGAGCACGATCTCGATCTGGTGTGGGACATCGCCGACACGATCACCGTCATGGAGCAGGGACGGGTGGTCGCCTCGGGCTCGCCCGAGCAGATGGCCAAGGATCCTGCAGTGCAGCACATGTTTGTCGGAGGCCGTCGTGCTTGAGGTCAAAAACCTGCATGCCGGCTACGGCATCGTGCCCGTCATCACCGATGTCTCGCTGGAGGCCAAGCCGGGCGAAATCCTGCTGGTCGGCGGCGAGAACGGTGCCGGCAAGTCGACGCTGATGCGCGCCATCGCCGGTTTCAACAAGCCGACGGCGGGGCAGGTGCTGCTCGACGGCAAGCCGCTGCAGGGCATGGCGCCGGAGGCGATCTCGCAGACCGGGCTGCGCCTGGTGCTCGACGGCCACCGTGTATTCCCGGAACTGTCAGTCTACGACAATCTGCGCATGGGCGCTGCGGCGCGCAGGGGCGACCGCGCGGGCTTTGCCGCAGCTGTCGAGGAGATCTATTCGGTCTTCCCGATCCTCAAGGAGAAGTACAAGAAATACGCCCGCGACCTGTCCGGCGGCCAGCAGCAGATGCTGGCCCTCGGCCAGGCCTTCATCGCCCAGCCCAAGGTGCTGCTCTGCGACGAGCCGTCGATGGGTCTCGCCCAGGCGCTGCTGCCGCAGATCCTCGCGTTCCTGCGCAAGTGGGCGACCACCGGCACCGCAGTCGTCATCGTCGAACAGCATCTGAAGGTGACGGCCCCCTACGCCGACCGGGCGATGATCATCGAGCGCGGCAAGGTCAAGTTCACCTGCGCGGCTTCCGAACTGGAAGCACGCCTCGAGCAGGAAGAAGCCGCCCACGCCGGAGCGCCTGCGTGAACGCCATGCAGCCGGTCCCCGCGCCCTTCATCGGTTTCGAGGGCGCGGTCGAGGATGGCTGGATCGACGTCAACGGGCACATGAACGTCGCCTGGTATGACAGGGTCTTCGACATCGCCGAATCGAACCTCTTTGAGGCGTTCGGCATCTGCGAAGCCTATACGCTGCGCACGAATTGCGGGACGTTCCGCGTCGAGAAGCGCATGCGGTACGAGCGCGAACTCATGCCCGGCGATCGACTGCGCGTCGAAAGCCGGATCGCTGCCACCGACGATCGCGTCCTGCGCGGTACCCATGAGATCGTAAACATGACGCGCGGCGGGCGCGCAGCGATCGCCGAATGCGTGTCGCTTCATGTCGACCTTGCGGTCCGCCGGTCGGCGCGGATCACCGATCCGCTCGTTCTCGAACCGCTGACACGGATGTCCGCGGAACATTCAAGGCTGCCGCCAGTGATTTCGGGCCGATGAGACGCGAAGCGGACTACGTCATCGTCGGGGCCGGTGCGGCCGGATGCGTGCTCGCCGCACGGTTGACCGAGGACCCGACAGTCTCCGTGGTCGTGCTGGAAGCCGGCGGTATGGATTCTTCGCCGCTGATCGGCATACCGGGAGCCAATGTCGTCACCGGCGTCGACCCCAAGCTGAACTGGAATTACCAGAGCGAGCCGGAACCCGAACTCGGCGGCCGCTCCATCTACTGGTCGCAGGGCAAGGTGCTGGGCGGCGGCAGCTCGGTCAACGGCATGATGTATGTGCGCGGCAAGCGCCGCGACTTCGACGGCTGGGGCGTCGACGGGTGGCGCTGGGCCGACGTGCTCCCCCTGTTCAAGCGCTCCGAGACGAACGAGCGCGGCGAGACCGACATTCACGGCGGTTCGGGGCCGTTGCAGGTGGCGAAGGGCGCGTCGACCGCGCCGGTCTGCGACCTGTTCCTGCAGTCCGCCGAGAGTTTCGGCTATCCGCTGACCGACGACCTCAATGCCGAAGCAACGGAAACCTTCGGCCATGTTGACATGAGCATCGGCAAGGGTCGCAGGTCGAGCGCGTCGAGTGCGTTCCTGCGGCCGGCGCTGCGGCGACCCAACCTGACGGTGGTCGTTAACGCGCAGGCGACCCGTGTGCTGATCGAGAACGGTCGCGCCGTCGGCATAGAATACCTGCAGGGCGGGCGGCGCGAGGCGGTTCGCGCCACGCGCGAGGTGGTGCTTGCGGGCGGCGCCGTGAACTCGCCGCATCTCCTGATGGTATCCGGCATCGGACCGGCCGACCATCTGCGCGGGCACGGCATCGGCGTCGTCGCCGATCTGCCCTCGGTCGGCGAGAATTTGCAGAACCACCCGATGTACCGCGTGCTGCATGCGACGACGAAGCCGGTCACAGCCTATTCGCACCTGTCGCCGCGCGGGCTGCTCGCGGCCGGCTGGCAATATGCGCTCGGCCGGCGCGGCGTACTGTCGCGCGGCCTCTTCCCGACCTCGGGTTTCCTCTACGCCGACGAGGGCAGACCGGAGACCGAGGTACAGATTTCCATCGCGCCGGCGCTGGTCATCCGCCGCCGGCCGGGGCTGATCGGCACGCTGCCGCAGGAGCACGGCTTCACCGTGCTGTTCAACCACGGCTCGCCCTTCAGCCGTGGCAAGGTGCGGCTTAAATCAGCCGACCCGCTGGCGCACGCGGCGATCTTCCCGAACTACTATTCCGACTCGCGCGACATCGGCATTCTCGCCCGTGGCGCGCAGAAGCTGCGCGACATGCTGAGGCAGGGACCGATGGCCGGCGTGCTCGGCCGCGAGATCCAGCCGAAGGGGCCGATCAGTTCGATCTCCGATATCGAGGCGGACATACGCGCCACGACCTCGACGCACTACCATCCCGGCGGCACCTGCCGCCTGGGCCATGACGCGGTTTCGGTGGTGGATCCGGCACTACGGGTGCGCGGCGTCGAAGGCTTGCGCGTCGCCGACGCATCGGTCATGCCGGTGATGGTCAACGGCAACACCTATGCGACGGCGCTGATGATCGGCGAGAAGGCCGCCGACCTGATCCGCGCCGCCTGACGAACCGGGAGTAAGTTCATGGAATACCGCCTGCTCGGCCGCTCGGGCCTGGAAGTCTCGCTCGTCGGCCTCGGCTGCAACAATTTCGGCGGCATGAAGGCCTCGCTCGACACTGAGGGTGCCCGCAAGGTGGTGCATGCCGCGCTCGACGCCGGCATCACGCTGTTCGACACCTCCGACAGCTATGGCAAGCAGGGCGGCTCCGAGATCACGCTGGGCGAGACACTGGGCGCGCGCCGCAAGGACATCGTGCTCGCCACCAAGTTCGCCTCGCCGCTGAACCGCGAGAAGGACAGCCGCTATTCCGGCTCGCGCCGCTATATAATGAACGCGGTGGAAGACAGCCTGCGGCGGCTGAAGACCGACTGGATCGACCTTTACCAATACCACTTCCCCGACCCGCGCACGCCGATCGAGGAGACGCTGCGGGCGATGGACGACCTCGTACGGCAGGGCAAGGTGCTCTACATCGGCTGTTCCAACCTGCCGGCGTGGCAGCTTGTCGACGCGTCGTGGACCTCGCGCACCAACGGTTTTTCGCAACTGCTGTCTACGCAAGCCGAACTTAACCTTCTTGCCCGGGACGCCGAGCGCAGCCTGCTGCCCGCGCTGCGCGCCACCGGCATGTCGCTGCTGCCCTACTTCCCGCTCGCCTCGGGGCTGCTGACCGGCAAATACCGCAAGGGTGCGGCGCTGCCGGCGGATTCGCGCATGGGCATGGGCTATTTCGGTCAGGGCATGACCGACGAGCGCATGGACAAGGTCGAGAGGCTGATCGCCTTCGCACAGGCTCGCGGGCGCACCATGCTCGAACTCGCCATGAGCTGGCTCGCCGCCAAGAGCGAGGTCGCCAGCATCATCGCCGGCGCCACCAAGCCCGAGCAGATCGCCGCCAATGTGGCCTCCATCGACTGGAAGCTGACGGCGGAGGAACTGGCAGAGGTGGACGCGATCACCAAGGGCTGACCGGCGGCACTTTCGCGTTAGTCCCTTTGGACGATTGCACTGCAACATGGCGGGCCTAGCGTCCGCTCGACCCACGAAAGGCTGCCGTCGATGGACGAACTCGTCCCCCCGCGCAAGGCGGACATTACCTACGAGACAGAGACCCCGGTGCGCTACGAGGTGGCAGGCCAGGTCGCGTGGATCGTCATGGACCGGCCGAAATACAACAACGCCCAGAACTCGCAGATGACCTATGCGCTGGACGACGCCTTCCAGCGCGCCGTCAACGACGATGCGGTGAAGGTCATCGTGCTCGCCGGCGAGGGCAAGCATTTTTCCGCCGGCCACGATATCGGCACGCCGGGCCGCGACCTGCACAAGAGCTTCGAGCGCCGGCTGCTGTGGCCTGACCACGTCAACAAGCCGGGCGCCGAACTGCTCTACACGCGCGAGCACGAGGTCTATCTGGGCATGTGCCGGCGCTGGCGCGAGGCGCCGAAGCCGACCATCGCCGCCGTTCAGGGCGCCTGCGTGGCGGGCGGGCTGATGCTGGCATGGGTGTGCGACTTCATCGTCGCCACCGACGACGCCTTCTTCCAGGACCCTGTCGTGCGCATGGGCATTCCGGGCGTGGAATATTTCGCCCATGCCTTCGAGCTGCCGCCCCGCGTGGCGAAAGAGTTCCTGATGCTGGGCGAGCGCATGAACGCCGAGCGCGCCCACCATTTCGGTATGGTCAACCGGCTGTCGACGCGCGAGACACTGAAGGCCGACGTCCAGGCGATGGCTGAGAAGCTGGCAGCGCAGCCGCGCATGGGCCTGTGGCTCACCAAGCAGGCGATCAACCATGTGGAGGATCTGCGCGGCAAGCGCACGGCGATGGACGCGGTCTACCACATGCACCATTTCGCCCATGCGCAGAGCGATCTCACCTCGGGCAACGCCCTCGGCGGACAGGACGCCAAGAGCATGGCTGCGGCGAACAAGAAGCAGGCCGGCGAGGGCTGATCCGTCTTGGACCTGAACTATTCAGCCGCAGAAATTGCTTTCCGCGCCGAGGTCCGCGGGTGGATGGAGGCCAACGTGCCGCCGGCGCCCTTGCCGTCCTTCGACGCTTCGCGGGAAGGCTTCGAGGCGCACCGCGCCTGGGAACGCAAGCTCGCCGAGGGCCGTTGGGGCATGGTGACCTGGCCCGAAGCCTATGGCGGGCGCGGGCTGAATCTCGTCCAGTGGCTGATCTTCGAGGAGGAATACTGGCGCGCCGGCGCGCCGCTGCGCGTCAACCAGAACGGCATCTTCCTGCTCGGGCCGACGCTGATGGAATTCGGCACCGACGCGCAGAAGGCGCGATTCCTGTCGAAGATGGCGTCGGGCGACGAGATCTGGGCGCAGGCCTGGTCGGAGCCGCAGGCCGGCAGTGACCTCGCCGCCGTGCGCTCGACGGGGCGGCGCGACGGTGACGAATATGTCCTCAACGGTCACAAGATCTGGTCGTCGCGCGCCGTATTCGCCGACTGGGCGTTCGGCCTGTTTCGCACCGACCCGGCGTCGGAACGTCACAAGGGCCTGTCGCTGATCTTCTTCAAGCTCGACGCGCCCGGCGTCCGCGTGCAGCCGATCCCGCAGATCGACGGCGAAACGGGGTTTGCCGAGATTTTCCTGGAGAACGTGCGCGTACCGGCCTTCAACCGGCTGGGCGAGGAAGGGCAGGGCTGGTCGATCTGCATGGCCACCGCCGGTTTCGAGCGTGGCCTGATGCTGCGCTCGCCGGCACGCTTCCAGGTGGCCGCGAAGAAGCTCGTCGAACTCTACCGTGCACACGAGGACGAAACCGCGCCGGAGACGCGCGCTGCCGTGCTCCAGTCCTTCATGGACGCCGAAGCCTATGCGCTGTCGATCTACGCCACCGCCTCGCGGCTGATGGCAGGCGGCCATATCGGCGCGGAGGCCTCGACCAACAAGATCTTCTGGTCGGAGATGGACATACAGCTCCACCGTACCGCGCTTTCCATCCTCGGCGCGCGTGCCGAACTGCTGCGCGCCGCGCCCGAGGCCGGCGATGTCGGCCGCTGGCTCGACGGCTATTTCTTTTCGCTGGCCGGGCCGATTTATGCCGGCTCCAACGAGATCCAGAAGAACATCATTGCCGAGCGCATGCTCGGGTTGCCGCGGTAGACGCCATGGATTTCCGCTTCACGGACGAGCAGCAGATGACCGCCGAAGCGGTGAAAGGCCTGCTCGCCGATTTCTGCCAGCCGGCAGACCTGCGCCGCCTGATGCAGTCCGGCGAGGCACGCGACGAGAAGCGCTGGGCCGCGATTGCGGAGATGGGCCTTGCCGGGGCACTGGTGCCCGAGGCTAAGGGTGGGCTGGGCCTCAAGGGACCTGATTTCGTGCTGGTCGCCGAAGCCTGCGGTTATGCCGGCCTGCCGGAGCCGCTGGTGGAGAATGCCGGCGTGGCGCTGCCGCTGCTGGCCGCACTTGCGCGCGACCAGCGCAGCCGGACGATCCTCGACCGCGCACTTGCCGGGGAGATCACTGTCGCTGTAGCCCACCCGGCAAATCCGTTCGTGGCCGATGCCGATACGGCGGGCGCAATCCTCGCGGTGCGGGGCGATGAACTGTTTCTCTGTGATGCCGAGACCGTCTCGCTGGTTCGGCAGCCGAGTATCGACCCGTTCCGCCGGCTGTTCTCGATCGCGGACAGGCCATGCGTCACGACGGCGGTTGCCGAGGTTTCGGAGGCCCGGCGCGCATTGGATGCCGCGCTCGACCGCGGCGCGCTGTTCGCGGCAGCGCAGATGCTCGGCATCGCCCAGCGCGCCGTCGACCTCGCGGTCGCCTACGCCAAGGAGCGGCAGCAGTTCGGCAAGCCCATCGGTTCTTATCAGGCCGTAAAGCACCTGCTGTCGACCGTGCAGGTCAGGATCGAGTTCGCCAGGCCGGTCGTCCACGCGGCTGCGGCGCAACTCGAGAATGGCGACGCGTTCTCCCGCGCGCGCATCTCGCATGCCAAGCTGGCGACGGCTGAAGCCGCCGACCTCGCCTGCCGCACCGCAATCCAGGTGCACGGCGCGATGGGCTATTCCTGGGAAGTCGACGTACATTTCTTCCTGAAGCGCGCGCTGGCGCTGGCGTCATGGTGGGGCGACGCCCGCTCCCACCGCGAGCGCATTGCCGCGCGCACCTTCGATCGCCCCATTGGACCCGATTCCACCTTCGCAAGCGAGGCCGCCAATGCCTGAAGCCTATATCATCGACGCGGTCCGCACGCCTGTCGGCCGCAAGAAGGGTTCGCTGGCCTCGATGCATTCCGCCGACCTCGGCGCGGTGCCGATCAGGGCGTTGATGGAACGCACGGGTGTCGACCCCAATGCGGTGGACGACGTCATCTATGGCTGCACGGACACGATCGGCAGCCAGGCGGGCGATATCGCGCGTACCTGCTGGGTCGTTGCCGGCCTGCCGGAGCACGTGCCGGGCGTGACGATCGACCGCCAGTGCGGCTCCTCGCAACAGGCGGTCCATTTCGCAGCCATGGGCGTGATGAGCGGCGTGCAGGATCTCGTCGTCGCCGGCGGCGTGCAGAACATGAACGCCATCCCGATCTCGGCGGCCATGTATGCCGGTCAGCAATACGGCTTCCCCGATCCGTTCCGCACGTCGCCCGGGTGGCTCGCGCGCTATGGCGACCAGGAGGTGAGCCAGTTCCGTTCGGCCGAGATGATCGCGCAGAAATGGCAGTGCACGCGCGAGGAGATGGAGCGCTTTTCGCTGGCCAGCCACGAACGCGCGGTGCACGCAATGGATTCGGGCTGGTTCGCCAACGAGATCGTACCGGTCGGTGACCTTTCGTCCGACGAGACGCCGCGCCGAGGCACGACGCTGCAGAAGATGGCGGAGCTGAAGCCGCTGGTGGAAGGCGGGCGGGTCACGGCCGCTGTCTCCAGCCAGACCTGCGACGGTGCTGCGGCGCTGCTCATCGCGTCCGAGCGCGCGGTGAGGGATCACGGCCTGAAGCCCCGCGCGCGCATCCACTACATGACGGTCCGCGCCGCCGACCCCGTGTGGATGCTGACAGCGCCGATCCCCGCCACGCAGCACGCGCTGGCGAAGAGCGGGCTGAAGGTTTCTGATATCGACCTGTTCGAGTGCAACGAGGCCTTCGCCTCCATCCCCATGGCGTGGATGAAGGAGATCGGCATCCCGCACGAGAAGGTTAACGTCAACGGCGGCGGCATCTCGCTTGGCCATCCCATCGGCGCGACCGGCGCGCGCATCATGACCACGTTGCTGAACGAACTGGAACGGCGCGGCGGCCGGTACGGTCTGCAGACCATGTGCGAGGGCGGCGGCCAGGCCAACGTCACCATCATCGAGAGGTTGTGATGCCCTGCTATGCCTTCGAGGGCATCCGCCCGGTCGTGCACCCGACCAGCTTTCTGCACCCGACCGCCTCGCTGATCGGCGACGTGCAGGTCGGGCCGGGCTGCTACATCGGCGCGGGCGCCTCGCTGCGCGGTGATTTCGGGCGCATCATCGTCGAGGGCGACACGTCAATTCAGGACAACTGCACGCTGCACACGGGCGCCGGCTCCGATTGCGTCATCAAACGCGGCGCGACCGTGGGACATGGCTCGATCGTCCATGGCGCTGAGATCGGCGTCAATGCGCTGGTCGGCATGAACGCGGTGGTGCTGGATGAGGCCGTGATCGGCGACGAGAGCCTGATCGGGGCGTTGAGCCTCGTGAAGTCCGACATGCGCGCCCCGGTACGCAGCCTGATCGCCGGTAATCCGGCGAAGGTCGTCCGGCAACTTCCACCGGAGGCAATCATCTGGAAGAACGACGGCGAAGGCGAATACCAGCGCCTTGCCCGTCAGTCGGTTGCAGATTTCGAGGAATGCGAGCCGTTGACCGAAGCCGAGCCCGACCGCCGTCGCGTGTCGGGAACCGCGCGGGCGGTGCGATTGAGCGTGAAGGGTTGAAAGAAATGGGTATCTGCGAAGGTCGCGTCGTCATCATCACCGGTGCGGGCCGCGGCCTCGGCCGCGCCTATGCGCTCGGGCTGGCAGCGCAGGGCGCGAAGGTTGTCGTCAACGATCTCGGCGTCGGCACGCATGGCGACGCCACCGCCGAGCGCCCGGCCGACGAGGTTGTCGCGGAGATCAGAAGGGCCGGCGGGCAGGCCGTTGCCAATTTCGACGACGTTGCCGACTGGGACGGCGCGGGCCGCATCGTGAAGACCGCGCTGGACGCCTTCGGCCGGCTGGATGCCGTGGTCAACAATGCCGGCTTCGTGCGCGACCGCATGTTCGTGTCGTGCACGCCGGAGGAGTGGGACGCGGTGATCCGCGTCCATCTGCGCGGCCATTTCTGCGTGTCGCGCCACGCGGTCGACCATTGGCGGGCCGAGGCCAAGGCCGGCCGTCCGGTCGATGCGCGCATCATCAACACGTCGTCCGGCGCCGGCCTTCAGGGTTCCGTAGGGCAGAGCGCCTACTCGGCCGCAAAGGCGGCGATCGCCAATCTGACGCTGGTGCAGGCGGCCGAACTTGCCCGCTACGGCATCTTCGTGAACGGACTTGCGCCCAACGCGCGTACACGCATGACCGAGCAGGCCTTCGGCGAGATGATGAAAGCGAAGGAAGGCGAGCTGGACGTGTTCGCGCCGGAAAACACCGCGCCGCTCGTCGCCTGGCTGGTCAGCGAACGCTCGCACGGGGTGACCGGGCAGGTGTTCGAACTGATTGGCGGGCTGATCCGCGTCTGCCTCGGCTGGAACGACGGGCCGGAATACGACCTTGGCAAGCGCTGGGAAGCCGCGGCCATCGGCGACAAGATCGTCGAACTGCTGGCCGTGAAGCCTGCAGCGAAGAAGATTTACGGAACGTAAGAGCAAGGGAGCGTCTCCTTCTCCCACAAGAGGAGAAGGAAGTCCCTCCGACCTACGCCGCCTCCTGCTCTTCCCTGAGCCGGTTCTTCTGCACCTTGCCCTGCGGGCTGGTGGGCAGCGCGTCGCGGAACTCGACAGAGCGCGGCACCTTGTAGTTGGCGATGTTGGCGCGCGCCCAGGCGATCAGCTCGGCCTCGGTGGCGCTCTTGCCGGGTCGCAGCACGACATAGGCCTTGCCGACCTCGCCCATGCGCTCGTCAGGCACGCCGATCACCGCGATCTGGCCGATCGCCGGGTGCGCGCTCATCAGCCGCTCGATCTCCGCCGGATAGCAGTTGAAGCCGCCGGTGATGTACATGTCCTTGAGACGGTCCTCGATGTGCAGATCGTCGTTCTCGTCGAACCAGCCGATGTCGCCCGTGTGCAGCCAGCCGTCCTTGTCGATGGTCTTGGCCGTGGCCTCGGGGTCGTTGAAATAGCCCTTCATCACAAGGAACCCGCGGATCACCACTTCGCCGCGCTCGCCATTGGGTAGCAGGCGGCCATCCTCGGCCATGATGCGGACTTCGGTATTGGGGTTGGCCTTGCCCGCGGTGTTGGCGATCTGCTCGTCCGTGTCGGTGGCGCTGCACATGGTGCCGTAGCCGCCGCACTCCGTCAGCCCGTAGCCGTTGACCACGCCCTTGAAGCCAAGATCCTCGCGCATGCGCCGAATCAGCGTGGCAGGGACAACTGCGCCGCCGGTCACGCCGAGCCGCAGGCTCGATCGGTCGAACTCCGCCATCCTCGGATGCTGCAGCATCGAGTGGAAGATCGCCGGCGGACCGGGGATCACGGAGACCTTCTCGCGCTCGACGCGTGTGAGGATCTCCTCCGCATCGAAGGCCTGGTGCGGCATCAGCGTTGCGCCGCGCATCAGCGAAACGATGGCACCGGAGCGGTAGCCGAAGGCGTGGAAGAAGGGTGCGATAATGAGCATGCGGTCGCCGCGCCGGATGCCGACGCGCGTCGCCCAGGCGTCCACCACCATCAGGCATTGCCAGTGGCCGTACATCACGCCCTTGGGGTAGCCGGTGGTGCCCGACGTGAAGAGCATGTCGCAAAGATCGTCCGGCCCCACGCTCGCCTGCCGCTCGGCCAGCTCGGCATCGGACACCGAGGCTCCTCGCGCCAGGAAAGCATCCCACGCCGTCTCCGATGCATGCGCGCCGTCGAACACGACGATTGTGTGCAGCAGTTCACGCGCACCCGCGCTCAGCTGGTCGGGGTAATACGTGCCGAGGAAATCCCCGCAGGAGAACATCATTGTGGCGCCGGACCGGCGCATCAGCTCTTCGACCTCCGCGCCCTTGAAACGGGTCGAGGTGGGGATCAGCACGCCGCCCGCGCTGACGACGCCCAGCGAAGCGACGAACCATTTCCAGGTGTTCGGCGCCCAGATCATCACCCGGTCACCTTTCTTCACTCCGGCGGCCATGACTGCCTTGGCGACCTGCCGGCGCGCCGCGTCCAGTTCGACGAAGGTGAGCCGTGTGCCGTGGTCGTCGATGGCCGTCTCGTCGCCATAGATCTCGGCCGCGCGCTCGGCGAGCGCCGGAATGGTGGTGAACTGCCAGCCGGAATCGAAGATGCTGTTCATGTGGGCCCGGGCGGTTGGAATGCGCGCTACCGTGAAGATAGGGCGGAACCTATTGTCCCGCGAGAAGCAGACATCGTCCGAAAAGACGAATGCGCGTGGACGATGCCGCTGTAGGTGGCGAGGCGACGGAGGATACCGATGACCGAAGAGACGCGCGTGCCGATCGACCTGACAATGAAGGGCAGGGTGGCGCTGGTGACGGGCGGCACCAAGGGTATCGGCCTGGCCATCGCGGAGCGTCTGCTCGAGGCCGGCGCCGAAGTCGCGGTCTGTGCGCGCTCGGAGCCCGAAACGCTGCCTTCGTTCGGCGGGCGCACGGCGGCCTTCTTCGTGTGTGATGTACGCAAGGCCGACCAGTGCAAGGCGCTGGTGGACGGCGCGATTGCCCGCTTCGGCCGGCTCGACCTGCTGGTAAACAACGCCGGCGGCTCACCGGCGGTCGACGCCTCGACCGCCTCGCCGCGCTTTTCCGAGTCGATTGTGGCGCTCAACCTGCTGGCGCCGATCCACCTGTCGCAGGCTGCCTATGCGGCGCTGGCGCAGAGCGGCGGCTCGATCGTCAACATCGCCAGCGTCGCGGCCGTGCGCCCGGCGCCAACCACGGCAGCGTATGGCGCGGCCAAGGCCGGGCTGCTTGGGCTCACCGTAAGTCTCGCGCAGGAGTGGGGACCAAAGGTGCGGGTGAACGCGATCGTGGTCGGTCTCATCGAGGTGGGGAATGGGGAGCAGCTGTACGGTTCCGTTGCTGCGCAGAACGAGATAGCGGCAGCGACGCCGCTTGGCCGCCTCGGCCGTGGTGACGACGTGGCCGATGCGGTCCTCTACCTTGCCAGCCCGCTCGCGCGATTTGTTTCGGGCGCAACGCTGGAGGTGCATGGTGGCGGCGAGAAGCCGCATTTCCTCGACATCGTCGCCCGCAACGCCCCGAAGCAGGCGGGTTAGTCGGTCCGGACGATGCACGGCCGCGTGACCGGCGCAAGCATCGGTGTTTTCTGGAGGACACGCGCGTGAAGGTTTTGATCGTCGGCGGCACGGGCATGATCGGCGGACATGCCGCCATGCACCTGAAATCGCTGGGCCACGAGGTGACACTGGGCGCCCGCAAGCCGGCGGCGGCCGGTACGCCGATGGCCTCCATGCCGACTATCTTCGGCGACTATTCGCAGAAGACCTTCACCGAGAAAGACCTTGAGCCGTTCGACGGCATCGTCTTTGCCGCCGGTCAGGACATTCGCCACATCCCGAAGGGCACGGACGAGCACGAGTTCTGGCGCGTCATGCAGATCGAGGGCGTGCCGGCGTTCGCCAAGCTTGCCAAGCGAGCTGGCGTGAGGCGCTTCGTCCAGCTCGGCAGCTACTACCACCAGGTCATGCCGCATCTGATCGACAAGGTGCCCTATGTGCGCGGGCGTGCGTTGGCCGATGAAGGCGCCCGGGCGCTTGCGGATGCGGATTTCAACGTCACCACGCTGAACCCGCCGTCGATCGTTGGGGCTATCCCCGGCGTTCCGGCGCGCCGCTACGAAACGCTGACGGCATGGGCCAAGGGCCTGCGCCCTGAAATCCCCGACTACGCGCCGGCCGGCGGCACCAACTACATGTCGGTGCGCTCGCTGACGGAGGCGATCGCCGGCGCCCTGGAGCGCGGCGTCAGCGGCACGCCCTATCTGATCGGCGACGCCAATCTGACCTTCCGCGATTTCTTCCAGAAGATTTTCGACGAGGTCGGGTCGCCGCGGAAGCTTCAGGAACTCGACAAGGAGCACCCGCTGCTGCCGGACGCCTTCATCGTGCCGGGCCGCGGAAAGGTGCTGGCCTACGAGCCCGATCCTGCGCAGACGAAGCTGCTCGGCTACACGCGCGGCGATATCGACCGCGCCGTGGCCGAGGTCGTTGCCGCCGTCGGAGGATGACATGGCCGAACTCGCCGACATTATCGCGCTGAGGCAGGTCGCCGAGCGCTATGCCGTATCGGTCGACCGCAATGACGCGGCGCTGTTCGCCGCCCAGTTCACTGAAGACGGCGCGCTGATCGCGCTGCGCGGTGAGTTCGTGGGCCGCGAGAAGCTAGCCGGCGTGCCGCCGATGGTGAAGGGACGCTACCGCCGGACCTTCCACGCGGTGCTGAACCAGGTGCTGGACATCTCCGGCGATGCGGCTGAGGGCGAGACCTACTGCATCGCGCGGCACTGGTACGACGATCCGGTCGGGCGCACCGCCTGCTACGAAATGACCATCCGCTATCAGGACCGCTTCCGCCGCGTCGGCGGCGTCTGGCTCATCGCGCGCCGCGAGCTCATCGTGGACGCTACCCACCGCTACCCCGTCGACACGCCGCAGGCAGAGCAGAGGACGATCCATGGCCGATGAACTCTCGATCCTCGGACTGAAGGACAAGGTCGCGCTGGTGACCGGCGGCGGCGTCGGCATCGGTCGCGCGACCGCGGAGCTGTTCAAACAGGCCGGCATGCAGGTTGCCGTCGCCGAGATCGACACGGAACGCGCCGCCGACGTGGAGAAGTCGCTTGGCGACGGGCATCTTGTAGTGCAGGCCGACGTACGCAAGGCGGACGACTGCGCGCGTGTGATCGCGGCAATCGAAAAGCGCTATGGCCGGCTCGATGTGCTGGTCAACAATGTCGGCGATTTCCTGCGCTTCCGCTCGACCTTCGAGGAGTCGACCGAGGAACAGTGGGACGCGTTGTATCAGGTCAACCTGCTGCACATGTTCCGCATGACCAAGGTGGCGATCCCGTTGATCCGCAAGAGCGGCGAGGGTGGGTCGATCATCAATGTCTCCACCGTCGAGGCCTTCCGCGGCATTCCGCTGACCGTGGTCTACTCGGCCTTCAAGGCGGCCATCACCGGCTTCACGCAGAGCCTCTCGGTCGAGCTCGGCGCCGACAATATCCGCGTCAACGCGGTGGCGCCGGAGACGACCAATACCGCGCAGATCGTGGCGACGCCGCGGGTGCCGCAGGAGAACCGCGACTGGTTGAAGCGCTGGTTTCCGATCGGCCGCTTCGGCGAGGGCGAGGATTCGGCGGGCGCGGCGCTGTTCCTGGCGTCCGAGCGCCTGTCGGGCTGGGTGACCGGCTCGACCATCGTGGTCGACGGCGGTGCGCTTGCCGCTGGCGCGTGGATGCGGCTACCCGATGGCAAGAACTTCACCCACCTCCCCATCATCGTCGCAGACGGCTATACACCTCGCCCGGACGCGCAGAAGTAGCCGCCGCCGGGAGGCAAACATGATCGACCTTTACGCATCCACCACGCCCAACGTGATGAAGATCACGCTGGCGCTGGTCGAACTCGGACTGGAATTCCGGTTCCTGCCGGTGAATGTGTGGAAGGGCGAGCAGTTTGCCGACGATTTCGTCAGGCTCAATCCGAACGCCAAGGTGCCGGTGCTGGTCGACAACGACGCGGCGGGCGGGCCGGTGACGGTCTTCGAGTCCGTCGCCATTCTGATCTATCTGGCGGAAAAGTCCGGAAAACTGCTGCCGAAGTCGGGTCCGGCGCGCTACGATGCGCTGCAGTGGGCCGTGTGGCAGGCGGCGAATTTCGGCCCGGCCAACGGCCAGTTCAACCATTTCGAAAACTATGCGCCCGGCGAGCACGCCTACTCGAAGAGCCGCTACACGACAGAGCTGAAGCGCCTCTATGGAGTGCTGGAGCGCCGGCTGGCAGATGCGCCGTTCCTCGGCGGCGCGGAGTTCTCCATCGCCGATCTGGCGACGTTTCCGTGGGTCTGGTCGGCATCGAACCGTCTGAAGGACAAATATCCCTTCCTCGACAAGGCGTCGGCTGAGCACCCGCACATCGCCGCCTGGTATCGCCGCTGCGAGGCGCGGCCGGGAGTAGCGCGCGGCATAGAACGGCACCTTGAGCTCAAGTCCATGCTGGCGACGGCAGATCCGGACGACCTCGACCGCATCTTCGGCCGAGGGCAATACGCCTACAGGGGCTGAATGCCGCCATTGACGCGGGGCCTCCGGTCGGTGGAAATCCGCCGACCGACCGCGTGAGCAAGCATGGAATTCGCCGCACCAGACGACAAATCCGAGCGCCCACGCATCGTCTGCGTCGGCGGAGCGGTTCTCGACCGCAAGTATCGCGCCCGCAAGGAACTGATCCAAGGCACGTCGAACCCGGTCGACGGTATGACCAGCCATGGCGGCGTCGCGCGCAACGTCGCCGAAAACCTCGCACGGCTGGGCGCGCGTGTCAGTTTCGTCTCGGCCGTCGGCGACGACGAGGCTGGTCGCACGCTGCGCAGGGGATTGACCGAGCTCAGCGTCGACATTTCCGGGGTGCTGGTGTTTCCCGGCCGTGCGACTGCCGAATATGTGGCGGTGCTCGACCCGCGCAATGATCTGGCGCTTGGCCTTGCCGACATGGCGGTGTTCGACCGGCTGACGCCGCCGCTGCTGGCAATGGCCTGGAGAGATCTGGAGCACTCGGGCTGGGTCTTCACCGACTGCAATCCGCCGGCGGAGACGCTGGCCTGGCTCGTGGCGCGCGGGCGCGGCGGCGAGTTCCGGCTGGCGGTCGACACGGTGTCCAGCCCGAAGTCGGCAAAGCTGCCGGCAGACCTGGCCGGCGTGTCGGTGCTGTTCACGAATGTCGATGAAGCAGCCGCGATGCTCGGCCGGGCGGCGGCTTCGCCCTTCGAGGCCGCGCGGGCGCTGCAAGCTCGCGGTGCGGCGAATGTCGTTGTCACAGACGGGGGCAGGGGCTACGCGGTGGCCGCCGGCGGCGATGCCGAAAACTTCCCTGTCGTCGCAGCCTCGCCGGTCGACATCACCGGCGCCGGCGACGCGATGATCGCCGGCACGCTGTTTTCAATGCTGTCGGGAAGCGCTATTGGCGCGGCCAGCAAGGTCGGCGCGCTGGTTGCGGCGCTGACCATCGAAAGCACCTCCAGCGTACGCCCGGACCTGTCTCCCGCGCTGCTGGAGGCGACCAGATCGAGGATGATCAAATGACCATCGGCCCAGCCATTCGGCGCCTGATCGACGTGGAGCCCGAGGTGGCCGATGCGCTTGCCGGCAGCAGGCCTGTAGTGGCGCTGGAATCTACCATCATCACCCACGGCATGCCCTTTCCGCAGAATGTCGAGACGGCGCGGGCAGTGGAGGCCGTCGTGCGCGAGAACGGCGCGGTGCCGGCCACCGTCGCAATTCTCGGCGGGCGGATTCGCGTCGGCCTGAGCAACCGGGAACTCGAGCGCCTGGGCGAGACGATGGATGTCGTGAAGGCGTCCGGGCGCGATCTGGCCGCTGCGCTGGCGCGGTCGGGCAGCGCCGGTACGACGGTGTCGGCCACCATGCTCGTCGCCGCGATGGCCGGCATCCGCGTTTTCGCTACCGGCGGTGTCGGCGGCGTACATCGCGGCGCCGAGGAAACCTTCGACGTGTCGGCGGACCTGACCGAGCTCGGCCGCACCGAGGTGGCGGTCGTCTGCGCAGGCGTAAAATCGATCCTCGACATCTCCAAGACGCTGGAGGTGCTGGAGACGCAGCGCGTGCCGGTCTACGCCTTCGGCAGCGACGATTTTCCGGCCTTCTACACGCGCTCGAGCGGGCTCAAGGCCGATCATCGCTTCGACGCGGTCGACGATCTCGCGCGCGCCGTCGGCCTGCATTTCGCGCTGGGCACCGGAACCGGCGTGCTGGTGGCGAATCCGATCCCGCCGGCCGACGCGCTCGATCCGGCCTTCATCGACGGCATCATCGCCGACGCCGTTGCGGAGGCCAGAAAAAAGGGCATCGCCCGCAAGGAGGTCACGCCGTTCCTGCTGCAGCGCCTTTATGAACTGACGGGCGGAACCAGCCTGAAGGCCAACATCGCGCTGGTGAAGAACAACGCCGCGCTGGGCGCGAGGCTTGCGGCCGCGCTAGCGCTGGCCGGATCCCAGACCTAGACGAGACTGGAGGGCTCCAGCGGGAGGTCTACCGCCAGGCCCTCGCGCGCCGAGCGCTGCGCGGCCATGCCCATGGCCACCGCTTTCCAGCCATCGTCTAGCGACACCTCCACCGCGGCATTGCCGCGCACGACCTCAACGAAGCGCTGGTGCTGGTAGAAGGTCGAGCCGTTGTGGTCGCCGGCGGCAAGCAGGGCCGCATCGACCGGGATCGGCACGGCACGCGGACCGGCCGGATTGCGCGGACTGACGATGACCTGCGCCGTGGGCGCCTCGCCCAGATGCGCCGGCCAGAATCGGCCGGGACCGGGAACCTGGCACTCGATCTTGCCGGTCGCCCCCACGGCGGAGATCTCCTCCTGGTAGCGGCTGCCTTCGGCGAACATGCACAGCTCCAGCATGGCGCGCGCGCCGGAGTCGAATTCCACGATCACGTAGCCATTATCCAGAATGTCCGGCGTCTCGCCGCCGTAACGTTCGTCCAGATGGTTCACTGCTTGCCCGGCGGAGGCCATCACCCGCACCGGCTCGGCCTCCAGAATCAGCCGCATCAGGTCGAAGAAATGGCAGCATTTCTCCACGAAGGTGCCCCCGGAATTGCGGTTGAAGCGGTTCCAGTCGCCGACCTTGGCGAGGAACGGGTAGCGATGCTCGCGGATGGTGAGCATGCGGATGCCGCCGGTGGCCTCGGCCGCCTGTGCGACGAACGCGGACACAGGCGGCATGTAGCGATATTCCATCGCCACCCACACCGGCGCAGGGTAGTTGCGGGCGAATTGGCGTACCGCGAGCGCGTCGTGCGGATCGGTGAACAGCGGCTTTTCCACGAGGATCGGCAGTGGCCGCGTTTCGGCGATCTCGCGCAGCTGGCGGAAGTGGAGAAAGTTCGGGCTGGCGATCAGGATGCAGTCGACGGCAGGGTCCGCGATGATCGCTGCGGCGCTGTCGACCATCGCCGCGCCGGGAACCAGCGTGGCGGCCGCCGCGCGCATGGCCGCGTCCGGCTCGAAGATGGCGGCGACGCGCGTGCCGGGCAGCAGCGCGATGTTGCGCAGATGCTCCTGTCCCATCATGCCGCAGCCGATGATGCCGTAGCTGACCGTCTTCGCCATTCCAGCTCCTATTTCAGCCGCGACACGTAGCGCGCCACCGTGTGGTCGAACCATGTTCGGGAAAACTCTGCCGCCGTGCCGTCCTGCGCATATCCCAAACGTTCGATGAACCCGCAGGCCGAGCCCGCCGCGAGCCCGAACCCTGGCGGCGCCCAGCCGGGCACCGCGCCGAGGCCAATGCGGTCCTCGGCCCGCGCGATCCAGAAGCCGAGTGCCCTGCGGTAGTGCAGATATAGCGACTCCGACAGGTCTGCCGCGTGCAGCTGTTGCGCATAGCCGCCGTCCAGCCAGATTTCCTCGACCGCCGCGGGCCGGCCGCCGAGGCTGCGCAGCCGGCGGATGCGGTGGGCTTCTGTGCTGGCTCCGAACGCCGGCAGCTCGGCGGGTTTTCGCATGCGCAGCACGTCGAGCACGATCGCCGTGGGCAGACCGCCGCCTTCGGCGAGTTCGAGCCGGAACATGGCGTAGACGCCGGCGGCTTCCGCCTTCGCCCGCACATAGTTGCCGGAGCCCTGGATGCGCTGGAGCAGGCCTTGCCGGGCGAGCTCCGCCAGCGACTTGCGCAGCGTGCCGACGGCGACGCCGTGCTCGGCCGCCATTTCGCGCTCTGGCGGCAGCTTCTCGCCGTCGAGCATTCGGCCTGCAGCAATCTCGCGGATCAGCATTTCGGAGAGCTGCTGGTGGACGGGAAGGGCGCTTCGGTTGGCCATGCCGGAATGTCGGGCGCGGAAAAATTGATACACGATTGATCTACATCAAGGCCGATGCTAGTCAAAGCGAAATCGCCCGGAGTTGCGCATGACCGTCGTCCCGATCACCTCGCCCGACCTCGACGCCGCCGAGGTGTCCTGGTTCGCGGCGCTGTGTTCCGACGATTTCCGCTATCTCGGCGTGCCCGACGGCAGTCTGCGGTCGAGCTGGGAGCACTGCTCCGAAATCGTGCGGACGGCTGAAGCGCAGGGTTTTCGCAACATCCTCTGCCCTTCGTCCTATCAGGTCGGGCAGGACACGCTGTCCTTCGTCGCCGCCTGCGCGCCGGTGACCGAGCGCATCAATCTGCTGGCAGCAATCCGCTGCGGCGAGATGCAGCCGCTGATGCTGGCCCGCACGGTCGCCACGCTCGACCACATGCTCAAGGGTCGGCTGACCCTCAATGTGATTTCCTCGGATTTCCCCGGCGAGGTGGCCGACAGCGCCTTCCGCTACCGCCGCTCGCACGAGGTGGTGGAGATCCTGCGCAAGGCGTGGACTCGCGACGAGATCGAACATGACGGCGATGTCTACAAGCTCAAGAAGGTAAGCGCCGATCCCGCGAAACCATACCAGCAGAACGGCGGCCCGCTGCTCTATTTCGGCGGCTATTCGCCCGACGCGCTGGAGCTGTGCGGCGCGCAGTGCGACGTCTACCTGATGTGGCCCGAACCGAAGGAGGTGATCGCCCAGCGCATGCGCGACGTGCACGAGCGGGCGAAGGCGCACGGGCGCACGCTGGACTACGGGCTGCGCGTGCACATGATCGTGCGCGATACCGAGGCCGAGGCTCGCGAATACGCCGAGGAGCTGGTGTCAAAGCTGGATGACGAGCAGGGCAGGGCGATCCGCGCCCGCGCGCTCGACGCAACCTCTCTGGGCGTCTCACATCAGGCGAAGAACCGCGACCTCGCCGACGCGGAAGGCTATGTCGAGCGGCATTTGTGGACCGGCATCGGCCGCGCGCGCTCGGGCTGCGGCGCGGCCATCGTCGGCTCGACGGATCAGGTGATGAGCGAGATCGAGGAATACCGGAAGATGGGCGTCCGGGCCTTCATCTTCTCGGGCTATCCGCACATGGAAGAGTGCCTGTCCTTCGGCAGCCGCGTGCTGCCCAACCTCAAGACCTGCTCGCTGCCACATGTCTACGGCCGCGTGCCCGACCAAACGCCGGCGACGCCGCTGGGAACCGGGGAGCGCCGCTGATGGCCAACGCCATGGAACGGGTAAAGATGGGCGAGATTGAACTGTCGCGCATCGTCTACGGCATGTGGCGCGTCGGCGACGACAAGGACACGTCGCCGAAACACATCCGCGCCAAGATCGACGCCTGCCTCGAGCAGGGCATCACCACCATCGACCAGGCTGACATCTATGGCGGCTACACGGCCGAGGGGCTGCTCGGCGCGGCGTTCCGCGAGGCGCCGTCGCTGCGCGACCGCGTCGAGATCGTCACCAAATGCGGCATCCTGGTCTCGGCGGGGCGCTACAGTGGCGCGACGGTCAAGCACTACGATACCACGCGCGCGCATATCGAGGCGTCCATCGACCACTCGCTCCGCGAGATGGCGGTCGAACGCATCGATCTGCTGCTGGTCCACCGCCCCGACCCGCTGATCGATCATCGCGAGACGGGCGCGGCGCTGGACGAGGCGGTTGCGTCCGGCAAGGTGCGCGCCGTCGGCGTCTCCAACTTCCGGCCGTGGGATTTTTCGCTGCTCCAGTCGGCGATGGAGCAGCCGCTGGTCACCAACCAGATCGAACTGTCGCTGCTGACCCACGAGCCGTTCGTGAACGGCGACCTTGCCTTCCTGCAGGAGCACGAGGTGACGCCGATGGCGTGGTCGCCGCTGGGCGGCGGACGGCTGGTGAAGAACCCGCCGGCGGTCCTCAAATCGGCTTTGGACAAGGAGGCGGCGGCGCAATGCGTCGATCCTGCCTCGGTGGCGGTCGCGTGGCTGCTGGCGCATCCGGCGGGGATCGCGCCCGTCATGGGCACCAACGACCTGTCGCGGATCCGCCGCTTTTCCGAGGCGCTGCGCGTCGAGATGGATCGCGAATGCTGGTACCGGCTCTACACGGCGGCGCTTGGCCGCGAGGTGGCCTGATGTTCCAGGTGCCGCAGAGCAATCGCGCCATGCATTTCGTCCCCGGCCCCTATCGCAAGCGGGAGTTCCGCGACGCGCTGGGCCGCTTTGCCACCGGCGTGACGGTGGTGACGACGGCGACGGCGGACGGGCCCGTCGGCATCACGGCGAACAGCTTCGCGTCGGTCTCGCTGGATCCGCCGGTGGTCCTGTGGTCCATCGGCCGGCACTCCAGCCGCTTCGCCGCCTTCGCGGATTGCGAGCGTTTCGCTGTTCACGTGCTCGCCGCCGACCAGGTAGATTTGAGCCGCCGCTTCGCCCGCTCCACGGTCGACGCTTTCGCCGGGCTCGATATCGAGGAGAGCGCCGAAGGCGTGCCGCTGCTGTCCGGCTGCCTGTCGCGCTTCGAATGCACGCGGCTTGCCGCGCACGAAGGCGGCGATCATCTGATCGTCGTGGCGGGCGTGACTGGTGCCTGCCTGCGCGATGGAGACCCGCTGGTCTTCTCGCGCGGCGGCTATGGCAGGTTCGACCGCTTCGGCGAGGGATCGCCGACGTGACCGTGAGCGCGCCGATCCTGCGATCAGGTGCGACGTGCCGCGGTCGATCTTCTTTGCACGAGATGGCAGGCGAATTCGACGCGCCGGGGCGGCAGGTCCATGCCGTCGAGGTCGTCGAGCAGAAGGTCGAGCGAGGCCGCGCCGATCTCGCGCATGGGTATGTGCATCGTCGTCAGCGGCGGGTTGTGAAGCGCGGCCTGCGGCAGGTCGTCCATGCCCATGACCGACACGTCAGTGGGCACCTTGTAGCCGGCGGCCTCGATGCCCAGCATCGCGCCGACCGCAAGGCTGTCGCCGGCCGCAAGCACGGCGGTGAAGTCGAGCCCCTGGCGCTCGATGCGGTCGCGCATGGCGGCCGCCGCGAGTTCCGGCAGCCAGTCGTTCACTTCCTCGACCAGCGACGCCGTGCTGATGAAGCCGCGGGCGCGCAGCGCATCCTGCCAGCCTTCGAAGCGGCGTTCGATGGTGCGCCGCCCGCGCCGCATCAGGAACAGCACGCGCTGGTGCCCGAGGTCGAGCAGGTGCTCGGTCGCGAGCCGCGCCGCCGAGCGATTGCACGGCGTCACGCTCGAATGCTTCATCCACGGGTCATCACCGTTGACCAGCACGATCGGCTTGGCGAAATCGCTGGCAAGCGTGAGGAAGCTTTCGTCGTCGAGGGTGAGGAACAGGCATCCCGCGACCGCGGGGTCGGCCTCGGCCTCACCCAGCATCGCCACCTCGTCGTCGGCGCTGGCGATCGGCCGCGAGACAAGTTCGACGCCCAGCGCCCTGGCGCGGTCGCTCAGCCCCTCCAGCACATACGAGGTGAACTGGTTGCGCACATGGTCGACCATGGCCGCGCTGCTCGCCGCCAGCATCACCTTGCGGCCGGCGATCGAGGCCGGAAACTTGTAGTTCAGCGTCTTTGCCGCATCGAGGATTTTCGCCCGAAGGTCGGCGCGCACGCCCTTTCCGGCGAGCGCGCGCGAGGCGGTGCTCACCGACACGCCGCAGCGTTCGGCCACATCTTCGAGCCGCACGCGCCTGCTCGGCGCGCCGCGCTTTCCGCCCCTCGGCGCAGCCATGATTGCCCCCACGTCGGTCGTCTTCATTCTGCAAAAAAATTTCAGATTGCGCAAGTATTTGCAGTGTGGATGCTGACCCCGTCTTTGCGCCAAACTCGTGGAGGAGCCGTGGCGAAGTCGGGGCGCCAGATCGGCAGTCTGTTGGATCGGCTCGTGTCCGGGTTGATCGGGCTGCGCGACGAGGGCCGCTACGACGAGCCCAATCTCGACGGCAGCGCGGGCGACTACATCAGCTTCGATTCATGGGAATGGCCGCAGGGTGTGGGACTCTACGGGCTGGTGCGGTTGTGGCAGCACAACCGCGATCCGCGCCTGCTGGAGACGCTCGAGGACTGGTATGCAAGCCGGCTTGCCGCGGGCCTTCCGAAGATGAACATCAACACGACCGCGCCGATGCTTGCGCTGTCGATCCTGTGGGCCGAGACGCGCGATCCGCGCTGGGAAAAGCCGCTGGCCGACTGGGCCGAGCGCGCGGTGCGCGACATGCCGCGCACGCCCGAAGGCGGCTTCCAGCACGACGTGTCGGACAAGGTCAACGACGACGAATTGTGGGACGATACGCTGTTCATGGCCGCGCTGTTCCTCGCCGCCTACGGGCGCGCCGCCGGCCGGCAGGACTATGTCGACGAGGCAGTTAGGCAGTTCCTGGTCCACACGCGCTTCCTGGCCGACACCAAGACCGGGCTGTGGTTCCATGGCTGGACGTTCGCAGGCCGGCACAACTTCGCGCGCGCCCTGTGGGCGCGCGGCAATGCCTGGGTCACTGTGTGCATCCTCGACCTGATCGAGATGGGCGGCGTGCCGGAACCGGTGGAAAAATTCCTCCTCGGCGTGTTCGAGGCGCAGGTGGAGACGCTGCTCAAGCTGCAGGCGGCATCCGGCGCGTGGCATACTCTGCTCGACGACCCGTCCTCCTACGAGGAGCTCTCGGCCACGGCAGGTTTCGGCTACGGGCTGATGAAGGCGGCGCGGCTGGGCCTCGGCCCGAAGGAATGCGGAGCGGCGGGCCGCCGCGCGCTCGACGCGGTGATCGCCAATATCGGGCCGGACGGCGTGCTTGCCAACGTGTCCTACGGCACGCGCATGGGCCACGACTTGCAGCACTACCGCGACATCCCGATCCAGCCCACGGGCTACGGGCAGGCGCTGGCGATCATCTGCCTGACCGAGGGGCTGATCCATGCGCAGGCGGTGGGGGAGGCGGCATGACGGCTCCCATGCGCGTCATCTACGGCGCCTCGCCGGCCGACATTCCAGGCATGGACACGGCGCGGCTGCGCGCCGAGTTCCTGGTCGAAGGTCTCTTCACGGCCGGCGCGATCGAATTCGTCTACACGCATGTGGACCGCATGATCCTCGGGGGTGCCGTCCCCACGACGCGCCCGCTCCCCTTTGGCGGCGGGGAGGCGGTCGGCACACCGCATTTCCTCGACGCGCGCGAGATGGGCATCGCCAATCTCGGCGGAGCGGGCGCGGTCGTGGTGGACGGCGAGCGCTTCGCGCTCGGCCCGCGCGACGTGCTGTATGTCGGGCGCGGGGCGAAGGCGGTTGAACTGTCGTCGGACGATGCGAAGAAGCCCGCCCGCTTCTACATCAATTCGGTTCCGGCCGGCGCCGATATCCCGCACCGGCTCGTCACGAAGGCGCAGTCGAAGCCTTTGGAACTCGGCGAGGAGAAGCGCGCCAACAAGCGCACGTTGCGCATGTACATCCACCCCGAGGTGACGCCGTCCTGCCTGCTCCTGATGGGCATCACCGACCTCGCGCCGGGCAGCGTGTGGAACACTATGCCGCCGCACCTGCACGAGCGGCGCATGGAAGCCTACTGCTATTTCGACCTCGCGCCGGACGACCGCGTCATCCACCTGATGGGGCGCCCCGACGAGACGCGCAGCCTGATCGTCGCCGACGGCGACTGTGTGATCTCGCCGGCGTGGTCGATCCACATGGGCTCGGGCACCGGTCCATACGCCTTCGTGTGGGGTATGACCGGCGAAAATCAGGCATACAACGACGTGGCGCCGGTCAAGGTGGCGGAACTCAGATGAACGCGCCCGTCGAAATAGCCGGCCATCACGCGCTGCGGCGGCCGATCGCGGCCGGCGGCCCGGTCGTCTACTGGCGGCTCGGCACCACGCATGAGACGCGCTACGACGTTGCCGACCAGCCGATGAAGGGGGAAATGGACCCCTTCTTCTTCCTGACCAAGCACAAGAATTTCATTCCGCACGAATACCCCTGCCGCACCGAGTTCGCGGCCGAGCGGCGCGGCAAGCGCCCGCAGGTCGTCGGCGAATTCGCGGCGGCGCGCGTGTGGCTGCCCTTCGCCTCGCCGCGCGTCGACCTCTCCGGCTTCTGGTTCCGCCCGACCGTGATCGGCACCTGGGCGCGCACGGTGATCTCGGCGGCCAAGGCCGGCAAGGCGAAGCTGCGTCTGCGCACCTGCGGCGGCGCGGTGCTTTGGATCAACGGCGCCGAAGCCGGCTGGATGGCGCCTTACGGCCGCAACCTTGAAACGAGCCAAGAATTCGATGTGAAGTTGGCGAAGGGCGCCAACGACATCCGGCTGTGGTTCGACGACCTCGCCGAGCGCGACGCGCGCTACTATTTCCAGCTCGACTATCTCGATGGCCCGCAGGTCGAGCACGCACTGCCCACCGAAGTCGACGGCGCAGTCGCCGCGGCGATGGAGGCCGCGCTGGACGCCATGCGCTTCGAGAAGCCCACCTATGGCGGCGGCGAAGTGGCGCTGGTCACCGACGCGCCGCTGCAGGTTGCGGCCGACGTGAAGATCGTCGTCGAAGGCGACTTCATGTCGATCGAGAAGCCGACCAGTTTCAAGCTGAAGCTGAAGAAGGGCGGCACGCGCATGCCGGTGGCGGCGACTCAGGACCTGCCACCCGATTTCCGCCACTTCAAGGTGACGCTCTCCGCCGGCGGTTTCGCCGTCAGCCGCGTGTTCGGCGTCGAGATCTGCCATGCCGAGCGGCAGGGCAGCGCACCTGCCACGCTGGAGAAGCGCATCGCCGAGGCGCTGGAAGAGGTATCGAACCACGCCGAGAGCGACACGGTGCGCGCGCTGGCACGGCTGGCGACAGGTCGCGGAGGCAAGGCGACGGATGCGATGATCACCGGCGCGCTGCCGGCCATCGAGGACTGCCACGACTGCGCCGACTTCATACTCGTGCCGCTGCTGTGGGCGCGGCACGCTTACGGCGGCGCGATTGCGCCCGCCATGCGCAAGCGGATCGACGCCGCGACGCTGAACTACCGCTTCTGGATGGACGAGCCGGGCAACGACGTTCAGTGGTATTTCTCGGAAAACCATGCGCTGCTGTTCCACACGGCCACTTACCTCGCCGGGCACTTCATGCCCGACGCGACCTTCGTGCGCTCGAAGCGCAAGGGCAAGGAGCAGTCGGCGGTGGGCCTGGCGCGCGTGCGCGGCTGGCTCGACCATTTCGAGAAGTGGGAGATGGCTGAGTTCAACTCGGCTCCCTATTTCCCAATCGACCTGAAGGGCCTGACCATCCTCTACGCGCTGGCCCCGCACGCGGATGTGCGCAAGCGCGCCGGCAGGGCGATCCTGCGGCTGCTCGAGGTTGTCGCCCGCTCCGCTCATCACGGCATCCTCACCGGCGCGCAGGGGCGCTCCTACGAGCACACGCTGCGCGCCTCACGCTCGCTGGAGCTGTCCGGCATGGCTCGCATGCTGTGGGGCAAGGGCAATTACGGCATGCGCTTCCACGCGCTGCCGCAGTTGGCGATCTGCCTGCGCGACCACGGCCTGAAGGTGCCGGCGAAGCTGGAAGGCATCGCCAATTTCGCCAGGGCCGGCGGGCAGGAATGGGTGTTTGCCCAGGGGCAGGACCGCATCGCAAAGCTCTACCATTACAAGACCCGCGACTGCGCGCTCGGCACGGCGGCGAAATACCGCTGGGACGAGTGGGGATACCAGGAGACGGTGCTGCATCTGCGGCTCGGACAAAACCCTGACGCGCAGGTCTGGGTGAACCACCCCGGCGAGACGATCCACTCCGGCTACGGCCGCCCGTCCTACTGGGGCGGCTCGGGCACCCTCCCACGGGTGCACCAGTATCGCGGGCTGGCGGTCGCGCTGTTTGATTGCCACGAGGAGCAACCGGACTTCACCCATTGCTGGTTCCCGCGTTCGGCCTTCGACGAGACGAAAATGGATGGCGGCCGCGCCTTCATGCGCATCGGCGCCGCGACGGCGATGCTGAAGGCGGACCGGTCCTTCGAGCTCGTCGCGAGCGGGCCCACCGCCGGCAACGAGCTGCGCGTCTCTGGCCGCAAGGCCGCGTGGATCGTGCGCGCCGGTTCCGCGCGCACGCTTGGGGCGTTCGCGAAGCAGTTTTCCACGCTGGAGGTGAAGCGTGGAAAGGGCGGTCTTCTGGAGGTCACGGACCCGCAATACGGTGTCGTGCGATTCCACAAGGACGGCCGCGTGGAGGCCGAGGGTCGTGTCGTCGACCCGAAGGAATGGACGGTGGCGGGGCGCGCGGAGCTGTTGCCCGCGCGCGGTAACGCCGCCGGCTGAGCAGGGGCGCCGTCGGCGCTCTGGGAAGAGGGAAGCAACGGCGTTCGGGAGTTGGCCCGATCGCCGCAACGGAGGAGTAGAACAATGAAGAAGACAGTGCTTGCCGCCTTCGCAGCGGCGCTGATGTCCACCACCGCCGCGATGGCCGGTGACGTGCGCATCATGTGGTACACCGACGGCGTCGAGGGCGAGGTAATGAAGGACCTTGTCGACCGTTTCAACAAGGCAAATCCCGGCATCAACGTCATTCTCGATGACGTCGGTTACAAGGTTGTGCAGGAGCAGCTCCCTGTCGAGCTGGAAGCCGGCCGCGGGCCGGACATCGCCCGCGTCACGAATCTGAAGACCATCGCCCAGCACTGGCTCGACCTGCGTCCCTACATCGCCGACGCCGCCTACTGGGAGAAGAACTTCGGCGACCAGTTCGACTGGATGCGGCCCGACGGTTCCGACGCCATCACCGGCTTCATGACGCAGCTGACGCTGACCGGCGGCTATGCCAACAAGACGCTGTTCGAGCAGGCCGGCGTGCCGCTGCCCGGCCCGACCGCAACCTGGGACGAGTGGGTCGAGGCCGCCGCCAAGGTCAAGGAGAGTCAGCAGCTCAACGCCGCCTTCGTGATCGACCGCTCCGGCCACCGCATCTCGGCGCCTATCGCCTCCTATGGCGGCAACTACATCGGCGCCGACGGCAAGCCCGCGCCGGTTGACGAGGGCGTGAAGACCTTTGCGAAGAAGCTGGTCGACTGGACCGCGGCCGGCCTGATGAACAAGGAAGTCTGGGTCTCTGCGGCGGGCACGACCTATCGCCCTGGTATCGAGGACTTCATCAACGCGCAGGTTGCCTTCTACTATTCCGGCAGCTGGCAAATCGCGGCGCTCTCCACCAAGATCGGCAAGAATTTCGACTGGGTCGCCACGGGTTCGCCCTGCGGTCCAGCCGGCTGCTCCGGCCTGCCGGGCGGTGCCGCGCTCGTGGGCATCAAATACACCAAGAACGCCGCCGAGGTAGGCAAGGTGATGGACTACTTCGCCAGCGAGGCGGTGGTGAAGGAATTCACCGAGCGCACGCTGTTCCTGCCCGCCCACAAGGGCGTCGCGGCCGGCGCCATCGACTTCAAGTCGGACGACGCCAACGTGAAGGCGGCGCTGGACGCCTTCGTCAAGGCGACCGGTCAGGTGCTGCCGACGGCCAACGCACTGCCGGCGTGGAAGTGGGCGACTCCGGTCTACGGCGTACTGGTCACCCGCATCAGCCAGGTGATGGCTGGCGAGATGTCCATCGACGATGCCTTCATGCGCATGGACGAGGACATCAAGGCCCAGGTCGCGGCGGCCAAGTAGCCGCGCCCCGGGAGACCCCCTCGGGTGGAGACTTCGAGGAACGCCTCGCTTGTCGGCAGGGCCGGCGCCATGCTCGTGGCGCCGGTCGGCTGGCTCGCGCGCCTGTTCGATCCGCCGCTGCGCGCGCTCCAGCGTGTTGGCGGCTATGGTGGCATGGCGGTGTTCTTCCTTGCGCCGAACATGCTGGTGTTCGGCATTTTCGTTCTGTTTCCGCTGGTCCTGAATCTGGTCTACTCGACCACCGGGGGTGCTGCGCTGTTCCTCGGCGACCGTTCGTTCGTGGGGTTGGCGCAGTACGAGCGTCTGTTCGACTGCTCGAACTACCTCGACCCCAAGAGCTGCGCAGAAGACCTGTTCTGGACCGCGGTCTGGAACACGGCCGGTTTCGTCGTCGTGCAGGTCGTCCTCATGGTGGTGGTGGCGCTTGTCACGGCGCTGGTGCTCAACCGCGAACTCAAGGCGCGCAGCTTCTGGCGCGCCGTTTTCTTCTTCCCGGTGCTGCTGTCGCCCGTGGTCGTCGGCCTGATCTGGAAATGGATCCTGCAGCGGCAGGGCCTGCTCAATCTCGGCCTCTACGAACTCGGGCTCACTCAGGTGAACTGGCTGATCGAGCGCGGCTGGGCCTTCACCGCGGCCGTCGGCGTGTCGATCTGGGCGCATGTCGGCTTCTACGCGCTGATCCTGCTGGCCGGTCTCCAGGCCATTCCGAAGGACCTCTACGAGGCCGCCGAAATGGACGGCACGCGGCCGGCGCGCATGTTCTGGCGCATCACGCTGCCGCTGCTGATGCCGAACTTGATCGTCGTGCTCGTACTCGTGTTGATCCGCTCCGTGCAGATATTCGACGAGGTCTACGTGCTGACCGGCGGCGGGCCGGGCACGGCGACGCTCTACCTGACGCAGTACATCTACGAGATCGGCTTCGCCTCGCATTTGCGCAATCCCGGCCTCGCCTCGGCCGCGTCGATCCTCATGGGCGGCGTGCTGGTGGTGCTGACGCTGCTGCAACTCGGCATCGGCCGCCGCAACGAAGCGCGAGGCAAGAAATGAGCCGCGCGACCGAGTTCGTTTTCCGCCGTCGAGGCGGTCGCGGCTGGCACTGGACCGACCTGTTCACCTGGTTCTGGCTGGTCGCCGGTTTTGTCCTGATGTTCGGGCCGGCGATCTGGCTGGTGAATTCGTCGTTCAAGACGCCAGCCGCGCTCGCTGAATTCCCGCCGACGATCCTTCCCTACGTCACCGCCGAGGTGACGGTGGAGGGCTACGACAAACCGCTGCAGCTTTTCGAGGTCACGCTGGAGGACGGCAGCGTAAGGGTGTTTGCGGAGGTGCGCCGTGTCGGCACGGTGGCGCAGATGGTCGATCCCGCCAACCCGGCCGAGATCATCCGCGTCAACATCAAGGACCGCACGCCGGTGCGCACCGTGTCCTTCGCGACGGAAAACTACGTCCAGCCGTTCCTCGCCTTCGACATGTTCCGCTATCTGTCGAACTCGGTGTTCGTCACCGTCATGGCGACGATCATCACGCTCATCACCAACTCGATGGCCGCTTTCGCGCTGTCGAAATACAATTTCCGCGGCCGCGCCACCGTCATGGTGCTGATCGTGGCGACGCTGATGATCCCGCTCTCGGTGATCTTGGTGCCGCTCTATTCGGTGATCGCGGGAATGGGCCTGTTCAACTCGCTCTGGGGCGTGATCCTGCCGACTGTGGCGACGCCGACCGGCGTGTTCATGCTCAGGCAATACATGCTGACCATCCCCGACGAGTTGATCGATGCGGCGCGCATGGACAAGGCGTCGGAGTGGCAGATCTACTGGCGCATCATCCTGCCGCTGACCGCGCCGGCACTCGCCGTGCTCGCCATCTTCTCGGTTGTGTGGCGCTGGAACGACTTCCTGTGGCCGCTGATCGTGCTTTCGCGGCGCGAACTCTACACCCTGCAGGTGGCGCTCAACACCTATGCCGGCGAGACGAACGTGCAATGGCATTTCCTGCTGGCGATGACCGTCATCACCATGATCCCGGTGGTGCTGGTCTTCGTCTTCCTGCAGCGTTTCATCACCACCGGCATCGCCGGCGCCGGCCTGAAATGAGGGGAGGGGCATGAGCCGCATCACGCTGACCGATCTCAGCCGCTCCTACGGTCCGGTGGAAGTGCTGAAGCATATCGACCTCGACATACGCGACGGCGAGCTGATCGTCTTCGTCGGACCCTCCGGCTGCGGAAAGTCGACGCTGCTGCGCCAGATCGCCGGGCTTGACCGGCCGACTTCCGGCAAGATCGAGATCGATGGCCGCGACGTCACTCGTGTGCCGGCCGCCGACCGCGGGCTGGCGATGGTGTTCCAGTCCTATGCGCTATACCCGCATATGAGCGTGCGCCAGAACCTCGCCTTCGGCCTCGAGAACGCGCGCATGGCCAAGGACGAGATCGAGAAGCGCATCCAGGAAGCCGCACGCATGCTGGAGATCAGTGCTTACCTCGACCGCCGGCCGGGCCAGCTCTCGGGCGGCCAGCGCCAGCGCGTCGCCATCGGCCGCGCCATCGTGCGCAACCCCACCGCCTTCCTGCTCGACGAACCGCTTTCGAACCTCGACGCGGAGCTGCGCATCTCCACACGCGCCGAGTTGGCTGCACTGCACAAGCGTCTCGGCACGACGATGGTCTACGTCACCCACGACCAGATCGAGGCGATGACGCTGGCGCACCGCATCGTCGTGCTGCGCGCAGGGCGCATCGAGCAGGTCGGCACGCCGCTGGAGCTCTACAACAAGCCGGCCAACCGCTTCGTCGCGGGCTTCATCGGCGCGCCGCGCATGAATTTCCTGCCGGCATCGATGTTTCCGGGGTCGGCCGCGGCCGAGATCGGCATCCGCCCGCAGCACCTTCGCCGCGCCACGCCCGGCGAGACGGGGCTGAAGACAACAGTCGTGATGATCGAGGCGCTTGGCTCGGAGACAGTGATCCATGCCGAGAACGGCGGCCAGCGTGTGCTGGCCGTGCTGCCTGGCCAGCAGCAGCTCTCGCCCGGCGACGAGATCGCGCTCGCCTACGACGCGAAAGATCTGCATCCGTTCGACAAGGACGGGCTGCGCCTCCCCTGAGGCTCAGCGCGCCAGCTGCTCCCTGATAAATGGCAGGGCCCGCTCCGCGGCCTCGCGGCCGGCGGCAATTGCCTCGGCAGCCCGGTGGAAATCGAGGAGCTGGATGAAGGGCACGTGCGGCGAAATCATCACATGCGGCGGCTCGCCCGCCATCCGCGAGCGCGTAATCCGATCCTGCATGATGTTCAGCGAGTTTGCGAGCACGCTGAAATAGCTGGGCGTACGCGGTCCTCCCGTCAGGAGCTCGGATGCGGCCGCTGCTACCTGCGTGCCCCACGGTCCCGGCACCTGCGAAAGCACGTCGACGATGCGACCGCGCACCGTAGGCTCGCCGGCGGCTGGAAACGGCGTCAGCTCGTCGGCGTGCTTGGACAGCATGCCGTCGCTGAGGCCCACCGCTATGACGAAGTTGGAGCCGAGCGCGCGGCATGTCGACACCGGAACCTGGTTGGCGAGGCCCCCATCGACGAGCCAGCGACCGTCGACCAGGCACGGGCTGAAGATGCCGGGCAGCCCGATCGAGGCCCGGATGGCGACGTCGAGCGGTCCTTGCCGAAGCCAGACCTCCCGGCCGTCGCCGAGGTCGGTAGCGACCGCGGCAAACGTTGCCGGCAGGTTTTCGATCGGCTCGCCGAGGCCGAGATCGCGCATCTGCTGGCGGATGCGTTCGCCCTCGACCAGCCCGCCGGTGGTGAGTTTCACGTCGACGAGGCTGGCGACCTTGGTCCGGTCTACCGTCAGCGCCCATGTCTTGAGCGCGTCGAAGCGGCCCGCCGCCAGCGCCCCGCCGACGATGGCGCCGATGGAAGTGCCCGCCACGAATTCGGGCCGGATGCCGGCTTCCAGCAGGACCTCGATGACACCGATATGCGACCAGCCGCGCGCCGCGCCGCCGCCAAGCGCCAGACCTATGCGGTATCGCTGCATGGTGCCTCCCTCAGGCCGGTAGATGCTTGTGCAGGAAACCGAGCCACGCCTCGCGCATGGCCGGGCTTTCGCGATGGCCGAGATTGGCTTCGCGATGCAGCGCCAGATTGTCCGGCGCGGCGGCAGCGGCATAGGCTGCGTGGGTGGCGGCGAGCGCCTTGTCGACCGCTGCCGGCGGCGTCAGAGGATCCTGGTCGCCGAAGCCGATGAATTGCGATCGCGGCGCGGCTAGCCCCGCGATCTCGCCGTTGGAGGCGATGTTCAGCAGGCCCGGCACGGTCAGGTAGATGCCGTGCAGGTCGTGCGCGCCGCTCTCGATCAGCACGTCGTAGTCGGCGTAGCAGCAGAGCTGCACCGTGCAGGCGATGCGCGGATCGACCGCCGCCAGCCAGTAGGCGAACGTCGCGCCCATGGAGATGCCGAACGCGCCGATGCGGGTCGCGTCCAAATTCCGCTGGTTGGCCAGCCAGTCGACTGCCGAATGCAGCTCGCCGAGCATCTGCCCGGCCAGCGACTTCCCGCGCCACAGCCGCGCCTTGGCGAGTGCGCTCTCGCTGGCGGTGGCGCGGCTGCCGAAGCCGGGCAGGTCGATGCAAAGCGTGGCGTAGCCCATCTGCGCCAGCAGCGGCCCGAGCGGCGAGACCAAGGCTGGACGGCCGTCCAAAAGCTCCGAAGCGCCAATGTCGTGGCGGTTGCCGTGGGCGTGGATGTAGAGGATGGCCGGGTGAGGACCTGCGCCCGCGGGGCGGGTCATCAAGGCGCGGAAATGTTCGCGGGAAGCGGTGGCGAAGGTCAGCGCCTCGACGACGAAGCCATCGCGATGTTCGGCGTCCCGCTCGACAAGGCCGAGCCTGTGCCCGTCGATCTCGAACGCCGCTGCCAGCCTGTCGCGCATGGAAACCTCCTGTGCCGAACGTGAATAGCACAGGCATTTGCGCGGTGAAGCGCCCGCCAATAGTCTGCCCGCACGGAGGAGCCCCATGGACACGGAAAAGCAGGAAGCCGGCGTCGTGGTTGCCGAGCGGCGCGGCGCGCGGCTGACGCTGACGATCAACCGGCCGCAGCAGCGCAACGCACTGACCCGCGAGGTGCTGGCCGCGCTGCGCGACGGGCTGGCCCGGGCGAAGGCGGACGGCGACGTGCGCGCCGTCGTGCTCACCGGCGCGGGCGAAAAGGCCTTCTGCGCGGGCGGCGATATCGGCCAGATGGGCGCGGGCGAGACCCACTCGCTCGCCGCTCACGAGGCGCGCGGTGAACTTGCTGCGCTATTCCGCGATCTGTGGGAACTCGGCAAGCCGACCATCGCCCGCGTGCAGGGCCACGCGCTGGCCGGCGGTTTTGGCCTTGCAGTCGCCTGCGACTTCGTCGTGGCCGGCGAGAGTGCTACCTTCGGCCTGCCGGAGATCGGCGTCGGCATCTGGCCTTACATGGTGACCGTGCCGCTGCTGATCTCGATGCAGCCCAGGCAGGTGCTGAGGCTGATGCTGACCGGCGAGCGGGTGAGCGCCGCCGAGGGCAGGGCGCTCGGTTTCGTCACCGAGGTGGCGCCTGCGGACAGGCTCGATGCGGCGGTTGACGCACTGGTGGAAAAGCTGGCGAAGGCGGCGCCGCATGCCGTCGCGCTGGGGCGCACGGCGTTCTATTCGGTCGTTAACCACGACGTCGAAGCGAAGCTGAAGATGCTCCAGGCCATGCTGTCGGTGAACCTCGCTCTGCCCGAGGCGCAGGCCGCGATGGCGGCATTCATGGCGAAGCGGGGATAGCTCACGCCTTCAGGTGGATGGTCACCAGCACTGTGGATTCGGCATCGTTGCCAAAATCTGCCGAGACTCGGAGCCAGTTGCCGAAATGATTGACCCGCAAAGCAATGATGCCGTCCTTTTCCGACGGCATCGCCGCTTCGGTGCCCTCCGGCAGCCAGCGCATCCCGTCCGGCGAGATCTCGACACGGGCGACGGGCTGCTTGCCTTTCGGGGTCTTGAGCGCGCGCACGAAAATAATCGCTTCGCGCGCCCAGCCGCATTCGTGGGGCTCGCTGGCGGCATTTCCCGTCCAGCGGTCGTTGCGTCCGACGACGGCGGTGATGTTTTCCGGCAGCATCAGAAATCACCCGAGATGCAGACCGAGTCGACATAGAGGAAGGCGCGCTTGTCCGTGTCGGTCTCGGCGAACAGGCAGAAATTGAGCATGCACCAGAGGTTCTTCATGGCCGGGATGCTGATCGACCGGAAGCCCGACATGTCGAAGGTGCGGTCGTTGCAGCGGAAACCGGTGGCGCGCATCGACTCCAGATCGAAGTCGAAGCAGAGGTAGGTCCAGTTAATCTTGGTCGGTATCTCGTTGTAGCAGAGGCGCTGGCCGCCATCGGGCAGGTCACGCCAGCCTTCCGGCGCGAGGTGGTCGTGGCTGACCGTCTTGTCGGCCGTGCCGATGGTCTTGAACTTGGTCGTTTCCGGCTTGAACTGCCATTTCTGCACATGCTTGCCATTCTCCGCGTTGAGGAAGCGGATATGCGGCATGATGCGGTCGTCGGCGTTGTCGCGGTCGCCGCCCTGCAGGTCGAACAGGAAGCCGACCGACCGAACGTCGGTCTCGGAGAGCGCGAGTTCGTTCGCCTCCGGCTTGAAGGTGAAATAGACCTCGAAGCGGATCGGTCCACGCTTGCGAAAAGTGTGGCGCTTGATGGCGACGTTGCGGGCGCCCGCGCGGGCCCGCGTGGCGATCTTCAGCGCATAGGACGAGTCCATGCCGCCATGCGAGCCGGCGTCCCAGTGGCCGAGCGTCGAGATCATGGCGCTGGTGTGCTGCGCGTAGCCCGGCAGCATGGTGTCGAGGTCGTCCTCGTAGTTGCCCACCAGTTGCGACCAGCCGCAATGGCCGCGCGAAAAATCGTCGTGGCTGATGATGCGCGGCAGCGGGTCGAAGCGCGACAGGTCGGGGTTGGCTCGCAGCATGGCGAGGCGAAGCGCCTCGGCCATGTCGGCAGTGGGGGTCTTCTGGATGGTCATCACTGCACCCTCAGCCGCGCCACCGCATCCCAGTCGACTTCTACGCCGAGGCCGGGGCCGGTGGGCACCGGCAGCATGCCGTTCTTCTGGCGGTCGGCGCCGGGCGGCTGGCCGGTGATCCAGGTCTTGAACGGACTTGAATCCGTCTCGCACTCCATTGCCTTGACGTTCGGCATCGCGGCGGCGAGATGCACGCTGGCGACCTCGCAGATGATGCCCGACATGCCGATATGCGGCGCGTACTGCACGTCGTGCGCGGCGGCGAACTCGGCCATGCGCCGCGTCTCCGAGATGCCGCCGGAACGTGCCACGTCGGGCTGTAGATAGTTAAGCGTGCGGTTGGCGACGAGGCGCATGCACTGGTCGAGTGTGTAGTTGCTCTCGCCGGCGGCAAGTGGTGTGTCGCAGCGAGCATGCAGCTCCTCGTAGCCGTCCTCGTCCTCGGGGCGCAGCGGCTCCTCGAACCAGAAATAGCGGTTGGCCGACAGCGCGCGGCCAACCTCGATGGCCTCAGGCAGCGTGTAGGCCCAGTTGGCGTCGACGCACAGATCGATGTCGTCGCCTGCGCGCTTGCGCAGAAGTTCGATGCGGCGGATCGCGTCCTTCACCGGGTTCGCCACCTTCACCTTGATGCGCGGAAAGCCTTTCTCCAGGTAGCGGTCGAGTTCGCGCGCCATGAAGTCGTCGTCGCCCCAGTTTACCGAAGCCGCGTAGCAGGGCACCTCTGTGCGTCCCATGCCGCCGAGCAGGCGGTGGATGGGCATGTTGGCGACCTTGCCGAGAATATCCCACAGCGCGATGTCGACGCCCGCGATGGCCTCGAACAGCATGCCGCCGGAACGGCCGGAGAGCGCGCGGCGCATCGTGCGCCAGTGGGCGGTGATGTCGCAGGGATTCTGGCCGACGAGACGCGGCTTGAGCGACGTCTCGATCAGCTCCGCATAGGCCTTGGGCGAGAAGCGGGCGAGCGCTTCGCCGACGCCGGTGATTCCGGCATCCGTGCGCACCTCGACCAGGCAGATCGAGACGTCGGTGTATCGCCCCCAGGAGGTGACGGTCGGGTGCGGCAGCGTCTGCGAGAGCGGATGCGCGATGACGTCGGTGATGCGGATGTCCACACCGCTGGCTGTACTTTCCGTCACCGAATTCCTCCCTCGGGTGCGCCGGACGCGGACCGGACGCGCAGCAATCCCTATCGCGAAACCGGATTGCTTGGCAACTGATAAACTTAGTTGCTAAGTTGGGTAAGGTCGTGTTACCGATTACGCGATGCAGGCGTCAGGGAGGCGTCTGCGCGGAGGAACATGAGCGCAGAACCGGGCAGGAAGCCGCTGTTCTCGGCCAAGCCGGCAAGCCCCGCGCGGCTGGCCGACACAGTGTCGGACGCGATCGCCGCCGCGCTGTTCGACGGCCGCATTGCGCCAGGCGAGCCGCTGCCGCCGGAAGGCGAGATCGCCAAGGAATTCGGCGTCTCGAAACCCATCGCCCGCGAGGCGCTGCGCAATCTGACCGCCGCCGGCCTGATCTTCACCCAGCAGGGCAAGGTCGCCCGCGCGAAGGCCCTGAACGGCGAATCCCTGGAGCGCATCTACGGCTATGCGGTGCGTTCGAGCCTGACGCGGCTGCGCGAGGCCAACGAGATGCGCCGCGTCATCGAGACCGGCATTGCGCGGCTGGCGGCGCAGCGCCGCGACAAGGCCGGCATGGCCGCCATGCAGCGCGCGCTGACGGAGATGCAGGACGGGCTGGGCGATCCTGCGGCCTTCACCGAGGCCGACATCCTGTTCCATCTGGGCCTGGCCATGGCCACCGGCAATTCGATGATCCGCGTGCAGATGGAGGGCATGCGCTCGGTGCAGCGCGAGGTGTCGGAGCTGTTCTCGCGCCGTGCCAACCGCAGCGCCGCAGACTGGCAGGCGACGATTGACAGACACGTCGCGCTTTTCGATGCGATCGAGAGTGGCGACGAGGATCGTGCCGCGCAGTGCATCGCCAAGCATTATGCGGCCGCCGATATCGCCTCGCTGGAGGTGGCCGGCAAGCTCAAGCCGGAGCAGGCCGCGCCGGGGAAGCGCAAGCCATGAGCGGCCGCTTCTCACTCGAAGGGCGTCGCGCGCTGGTGACCGGAGCAAGTTCTGGTATCGGGCGGGCGATAGCGCTCGGGTTGCGGGAGCAGGGCGCCGAGGTGGTGATGCATCATTTCGGCGACGTGGCCGGTGCTGCGGAGACGGCGAAGCTCGTCGGCGGCGCGCCGGTGCTGGAAGCGGATTTCACGCAGGAAGGCGCGGCAGCGCGCCTGGCCGACGAGGTGCTTGGCAAGCACGGACCTATCGACATCCTGGTCGCCAATGCGGCCATCGAGCGGCGCGGACCGTGGACCGAGATTTCGGCGCAACAGGTGCTGGCTCATGTCTCGGCGAATTTCCTGTCGCTGCTGGCCCTGACGCAGAAGCTGGTGCCTGAGATGGCCGCGCGCGGCTGGGGCAGGGTGGTTGCCACCGGCTCCGTCATGGCGTCGCGGCCGCGTGCCGAAACAGTCGCATACGCGGCTATCAAGTCGGCGCAGCTGACGGCGGTGCGCGCCATCGCACGCGACGTGGCCGGCAGGGGCGTGACGATGAACGTCGTCTCGCCCGGCGCCATCGAAATCGAGAAAAACACTGAGCGCTACGCCGATCCGGCATTCCGGCGCGCCGTCGTCGCAAAAATCCCCGTCGGACGGCCCGGCCGACCTGACGATCTGGTCGGCGCGGCGCTGTTCCTCTGCTCCGACGCCGCGTCCTACGTGACCGGCATCAACATCCCCGTCGATGGCGGCTGGACCATCGGCGACGCGCCCGGCGCACTGCCGGGGGAGGCTGCCTAGACCACTTGCATGCCCGTCGCGCAGGCGGCGGGAAACCTTTCCTGAAACGGCTGAGTAACCCAAGGGAGGAGACCCGATGAAAGCCGCAACAACATTCCTCGCAGCATCCGTGCTGGCGCTGGCATCGTCGGCCGCATGGTCGGCCGAGCTGCGCGTGACCATCTGGACCGGCAACGAAGCGCACCTGAAGATGCTCAACGGCTTTGCCGAGAGCTTCAAGGCGACGCATCCAGACGTGACTGTCAAATACGAAACCATCCCGCCGGCGGACTACACGCAGAAGCTGACCTTCCAGCTCGCCGGCGGCAACGCGCCCGATCTCGGCTGGATGATGGAGGACGCGGCCTCGACCTTCGCCAATGCCGGCGTCATCGACGATCTCGCGCCGACGCTCAACAATGCCCCAGGCTACGACTTCGCTGACCTGTCGGCGCCGGCCATGGGTCTGTGGAGCGGCGGGGGCAAGGTGTGGGGCGTGCCCTTCTCCACCTCGCCATTCGTGATCTTCTACAACAAGGACATGTTCGACAAGGCGGGCCTCGAAGATCCGCTGCAACTCGCCGCCAAGGGTGAGTGGGACATGGCGAAATTCCAGGAAGTCGCGGCGAAGCTCAAGGAAGCCAACGGCAAGTTCGGCTTCGAGTTCAAGGACGGCCAGGGTTACGACAGCCGCATCATGCACGCGCTGATGCCGCCGATCCGCGCCTATGGCGGCGACGTATGGGCCAACAAGGAATGCGGCTTCGACAAGCCGGAGGCGATAGCCGCCGTGCAGCAGCTGCACGACATGGTGTTCAAGGACAAGTCGATTGTACCGCCGGGCGAGCAGGGCGACTATTTCTCCGGTGGCTCGGCCATGACGATCAACCAGATCTCCCGCGCTTCGCTGATGGCGAAGGCCGGCTTCAACTGGGGCATCGCGCCGCTGCCGACCGGCCCCGGCGGCGAGTCGCCGGTCATCGGCCAGGCGGCGATCGTCATCTTCACGACCGGCAAGCAGAAGGAGCTGGCCGCCGAGTTCGTCGCCCACATGACGAACAAGGAGAACGTCGCAACGATGGCGCAATTCTTCCCGCCGGCGCGCCAGTCGGTGCTGGCAAGCGAAGGTTTCATCACGTCCAACAAGCTCATCCCGGCGGAGCAGATGAAGGTGGTGGCCGACGCTATCGCGAAGGGCAAGGTGCTGCCGAGCCATGAGAAGAGCCCGCAGATCCTGGCCGCGATGAAGCCCAAGATCGACGCGCTGTGGCGCGCCGACGCCAATGTCGAGGAATCGCTCAAGGCCGTCTGCACGGCCATCCAGCCGCTGCTCTAGGAGATCGGGGTGGCGGGGAAGCCGGCGATACGGGTTGCGGCGCGTGACGAGGGCGCGCCGTGGCTCACGCTGAAGATGCGTGAGGCGATGGAGGCATGGCTCTTCATAAGCCCCACGCTCGCCGGCTTCCTCATCTTCTTCGTCGGGCCGCTTGTCGCGGTGGTCTGGTACTCGCTCAACGAGTGGAACCTGCTGACCCAGCAGTCGACCTATGTCGGTCTCGCCAACTATGCCGATGCGCTGACGGTCAATCCCGACTTCTGGCATGTCGTCCGTAACTCGGTGATCTTCGCCATCGGGCTGGTGCCGATGAACATGGCGCTGGCGCTGGCGCTCGCCATGGCGCTGTCGCGCCGTTTCGCCGGGGTCGTCTTCTTCCGCACCGTTTTCTTCGCGCCGGTGGTCACCTCCGCGGTCGCCTGGGCGATCGTCTGGAAATTTCTGCTCCAGGGTGAGGCGGGTTTCGTCAACCAGATGCTCGCCGGCATCGGCATCGACGGCCCCAACTGGCTGCGCGAGCCTGATTGGGCCATGGCCGCGGTCATTGTCACCCGCGTCATCAAGATGGTCGGGCTGAACATGATCCTGTACATCGCCGCACTGCAGGCGATCCCGCGCGACTACGAGGCCGCGGCGCGGCTGGAAGGTGCGTCGAGCTGGCAGATATTCCGCTGGATCGTCTGGCCCCTGTTGGGACCCACGACGCTCGTCATCATGGTCGTCACCACAATCGGGTCATTCAAGGTGTTCGACCACATCTACCTGATGACCGAGGGCGGGCCGGAGAACGGCACGCTGGTGCTTGCCTTCTACATCTACCAGCAGGCATTCGAGTTCTTCGAAACGGGTTACGCCTCGGCGCTGGCGATGATCATGTTCGTCATCGTTATGGTCCTGACCGTGGTTCAGCTCTTCCTGCGGCGGAGGGACACCTGATGGGCTCCCTGACCCAGCGCCAGCTGCGCATCATAACCCAGATCTGCTGGACGATCGCGCTCGCCGTGGTGGCGATCCCCTTTGTGTTCCCGTTCCTGTGGATGATCTCCGGTGGGTTCAAGAGCGCAAACGAGATCTTCGGGTCGCCGAGCCTGATCCCGCGCGAATGGCAGTGGCAGAATTTCCTCGACGTGTTCACCTACCAGCCTTTCGCAAGGCAGTACTTCAACTCGCTCTACATTGCGGTGACGGTGACGGCATTGACGCTGTTTGTCTCATCGCTTGCCGGCTACGCGCTGGCGCGGCTGCGCTTCGCCGGCTCGGCTCTGGTCGGGCTGTTCCTCGTCTCGGCGCTGATGGTGCCCGAGGAAGTGACGATCATCCCGAACTTCTTCCTGATGAAATGGGCCGGCTTCATCGACTCGCACTGGCCGCTGATCCTGCTGCCGGTGTTCGGGCCGCAGGGCATCATGGCGACCTTCCTGATGCGGCAATATTTCATGGCGCTGCCGAAGGAACTGGAGGACGCGGGCAAGATGGACGGCCTCAGCCGCTTCGGCGTCTGGTGGCGCATCGCGCTACCCATGTCGCGGCCGGCGCTTGCGGCCGTTGCCATCATCACCTTCCTGAACTCGTGGAACCTGTTCCTCGAGCCGCTGATCTTCGTGTCGTCGCTCGAGAAGTTCACGCTGCCGCTGGCGCTGTCCAACTTCACCGACCCTTACGGGATGCCGCTCTGGCATCTGCAGCTGGCGGCGACCAGCCTGGCGGTCGTTCCTATCCTCATCGTCTACCTGATCGCCCAGCGGCAGATCATCGAAAGCTTCGCCCTGTCGGGCGTCAAGGGCTGAACCATGACGAGCCTTACCCTCAGCGGCATCAGAAAACGCTTCGGCAAGACCGAGGTCATCCGCGGCGTCGACCTTTCCGTCGATGACGGCGAGTTCGTCGTCTTCGTCGGCCCGTCCGGCTGCGGAAAATCCACGCTGCTGCGCATGGTCGCCGGGCTGGAGGACATCACCGCCGGCGAACTGCGCATCGGCGCGCGGGTGATGAACGAGGTGCAGCCGGCCAAGCGCGGCGTGGCGATGGTGTTCCAGTCCTACGCGCTCTATCCGCACCTCAATGTGCGCGACAACATGGGTTTCGGACTGAAGGTGCGCGGAGTGCCGGTCGACGAGCGCACAAGGCGTGTCGGCGAAGCCGCGACGACGCTGAAGCTCGATGCCTTGCTAGACCGCTTCCCGCGCGAGCTGTCGGGCGGCCAGCGCCAGCGCGTCGCCATCGGCCGCGCCATAGTCGGCGAGCCGAGTGTTTTCCTGTTCGATGAGCCGCTGTCGAACCTCGACGCCGAACTGCGCGTGCATATGCGTTCGGAGATCGCCGCACTCCACCAGCGCCTCGGCAACACGATGATCTACGTCACGCACGACCAGATCGAGGCGATGACGCTGGCCGACAAGATCGTCGTGCTGCGCGACGGGCTGGTCGAGCAGGTGGGCTCGCCGCGCCAGCTCTACGAGCGTCCGGACAATCTGTTCGTAGCGCAGTTCATCGGCAGCCCCAAGATGAACGTGCTGCCGCTGGCGGACGTGCGCCTGCCCGGCGGAGCCGCTCCTGCGGCCGCCGCGAGCGTCGGCATGCGGCCGGAGCACCTGTCGGTCGTTTCGCCGGGCGGGGGCGCGGTGGACGGCAAGGTGATGATCGCCGAATACACCGGCGCGCAGACGCTGCTGCATGTCGAAGCTGCGGGTCACACTCTGCTGGTGTTGCACGAGGGCGAGGCTCCCGCCAATGGGTCGCGGCTGGGCCTGTCGATCGAGCGGGCGAACCTCCATTTCTTCGATGCCGACGGCCGCCGCGCCGGCTGACCGGTGTCACGCGCGCGAGGGCCGGGTCATCCAGGCCAGCAGGGCGAACAGGGCGATGCCGCATCCAGCCAGCGCCAGCAGCAACCCCAGCGAGGGCCGCACGCCCATCTCCGCCATCAGGACGGCGAAGACGAAGGGCGCAAAGGCGGTCGTGAACTGCCGCGCCGCGCTCATCCAGCCGACCGATGCGCCGTAGCCCTCGCGGCCGAGCACCTCCAGCGGCAGCGTGCCGGTGACGATGGAGAGCAGACCCGAACCGAGGCCGAACAGGATGACAAAGGCCGCGATGCCGGCGGTTGTCGGGGCGAATCCCAGAGCCACCGCTATTCCCGTCGGCAGAAGCGTCGCCGCGATGATGACGAGCGCCGTCTGGCGCAGCGTGCCGCCGAAGGTCATGTTGATCAGGCGGCTCGCGACCTGCGCGGGACCGAACAGCGTCGAGACCAGCACACCAGCGGCGCCGAGGCCGAGCGCGCCGATCAGCGGCACCATGTGCAGCAGCACGGCGGAAAGGACAAAACCCTCCACCGCGAAACCGGCGAGCATCAGCAGGAAGATGGCGCGCCGGCGGGCGGGAGGCGCCGAGGGTGGCGCCGGCCGGTCTTCCGCACCGACGGCACCGGCGGTTGCCGCGAGACGTCTTCCGCTCAGCCGCGCGATCCACCAGTGGATCGGCAGGCATAGGCAAAGGTTGAGCGCCGCGAAGACGAGATAGACCTCGCGCCACGAGAGCTGCTCGTGCAGGGCAGTCGTCAGCGGCCAGAATACGGTGGAGGCGAAGCCGCCTATCAACGTCAGATGCACGATGCCGCGCTGGCCGCCCGCCGGTCCGAGCTGGACCACGGCGACGAACGCCGTTGCGTAGAGCACGAAGCAGGAGGCGAGTTCCATCGCCACCAGTGCGGTGGCGAAGCTCCAGCGTTCGGGTGCAAGCCCTGCGGCGGCAAGCGTAAGCGCCGCCGCGGCGGAGCCGGCTGTCATCATCCTGCCCGCGCCGAAGCGGTCGGCCATCCGCCCGGCCGCCGGCGAGATGATGCTGCCGAACAGGAGCGCGACCGAAAGTGCCCCGAACGGCCATTGCGCCGGCACGGCGAGTTCGACGGAGATGGCGGGCGCCAGGATGGCGAAGCTGTAGAACAGCGTGCCGAAACCGACGACCTGCGTCAGGCCCAGAGCCCAGACGGCGGCTGCTGGCGGCTTTGTCTGCGGGGCGTGCATGCGTCGGCGTACGGTCCGATATGCAGGTATGTTGCCCCTACATCATGCCGGCTGCGCCGTGGCAACGGCCATTCGGCCTTGCCAGGTGGTCCAGCGCGCGGTCGCGGCCGATATATGGACGGGAAACGCCGCTCGTTTCAGCGTGGGCCGTAGGCCGCAGTGAACTCGGGCTGCGCGATGCCCTCGCCCGGTGCGATCGCTGAAAGATTGCCGAGGCCCGCCATCCGGGCGGGCGCGCCGGCGCGCCGGCCATGAATGTAGCCCTTGCCATCGCTGATGGAGTAGAGCGGCATGTAATGGGCGAGCTCGGTGTCGCGGCGCACCGAGACCTCGAGATTGTCGAGGATCAGGCGCTCGCCGCCAATCTGGACGGCCAGCACGGCGTGATAGGCCTCGCGGCTGCGGTCGCGCAGCACGACCAGCGTCATGGCCGCCGGCTCGACGCCGCGCTCGGCCAGCAGCGCCATCTTGAGCAGCGCATAGTCCTCGCAGTCGGCGAAACCGCGGGCGAGTGTCTGCGCAGGCCCCGCCCAGCGGTCGACCACCCCGAATGCGTCGCGGTCGGAGCGATAGGCGATCAATCCGTTCACGGCCCGATTGACGCGGTCGACCAGGTCGCGCCGGCCCTTTGCCGGCTCGATGAACTCGCGGATCAGTTGCACCCGCGCCTTGCACCCCGCGTCGCCGCAGGCGGTCGGCCGGGCCATCGCCGGACGCAGCTCCTTGAGGCGCTCAAGTGCAGATAGCTTGCGGAAGGGCAGGGCGACCGAGCCGAACAGGCCAGACGCCGCGGTCGCTGCACGCGCTGCCGGAATTGCACCGGTGCGCATTTCGTCGGGACCGACCGTTTCGGACGCCATGTCGCTTCGGCCCAGGCGAGTTGCGTCGATGCTGGCGCGCAGCCCCTCCAAGGGTGTCCCGCCGAGCCGAGCGAGCTTTGGCGCGGCCCGACTGGGCAATAGATGAGCGATCGAAAAATGCCCGGCATACGCAACGACCGCGCGACCGACGTTCCAGTCGACCGCGACGGTCGCGGCGTTGCTGGCGATGTAGGCGCTCGGCCAGCGTGTCTCCGAGCCGCCGGCCGATGCCGGCGCGGCGACGCCCGCAATACCGGCAAGTACCGCCACCGCCTTCAGGACCGTCCGAAATGCCGACATGTCAATGCCCCCAACAACGGGAGCAATCTAGCGGCTTTGGATGAAATACACGGAAATAGACTTAGATAACGCGAATACTATTGTCACATTCGAGATCGAATAAAGATTTATTCTTTCGATTAACGATCACGCAATATTTGGCGACCGTGGCGTTCCGAAGATTTGCCGCAGCCGATGCGCTCGTCTAAATTCGCGCGGCGGTTCGGCCTTCAATCGCCGGTGGACGAGGAGCTTTCATGTTCGGCTTCGCAGGAGTGCTGAGCGATGGCGTATCCGGCTTCACCGGACGCCTCGCGGTAATTGCAATGGTACTGGTCGTCGCCGCCTGTCAGTCAGTCGATACGGAAGGGGCGCTGGCGGTCGCGCCCGAAACCGCGCCTCCAGCCGCCGAGACGCTCGGCAGCGGTCCGGTTCGCGTGCTCGTCGCATTGCCGCGCAGTGCAGGCGGCAACGCCGGTGTGCGCGCGGCTGACGCCATCGCCGGCGCGCGGCTTGCAATCACCGATCTCGGTCTTGACCAACTCACCCTGCAGGTGGCGGACACCGGCGGATCGCCTTCGACGACCCGCGCGCTCGTCGAACAGGCCTTCGTCGCCAACGCGGCTCTGGTGATCGGCCCGACCGATCCCGAAAGTGTCGCGGCCGTGGCTGCTATCCCTGCCGCCCGCCGGCCGCCGGTGTTGTCGTTGGCCGGCGAGGCCCCACCAGCTTCCGGTGTCTACGCTTTCGGCGGCGACGGCATCGACAGCGCGGTCGAGGGCGTCCGTGCCGCCGTGGGCGCGGGACAGTCGCGTCTGGTCGTGCTGGTGCCGGAGGATTTCGCGCCCGTCGCGCTCGAGCGCTTCCGTTCCGGCGCGGCGCGCGCCGGCGCCCGCATCGTCGCCACCATCCGCTACCCGCTTGCAGACGCTGCCGTGGGTGGTGCCCTGACGCCCCACGCGGAAGTGTTCCGCCAGTCGACGGCCGCCGTCATTTTCGGCACCGGCCGCGCACCGGCAACCGTCGCCCAGGCGATCGTTTCGGCGGGACTCGGATCGACGCTTGCCGCCCTCATCGGCAATTCTGCGTGGCCGCGCGCGCTGTATAGCGAGGCGGTGCTCGACGGAGCACTGATCGCACTCGCCGATCAGGAGAGCCTCAAGGTCATCGCGACGCGTTTCCAGCAGGCAAGCGGCCGGCCGCTGTCGCTCGATGCCGCCTATGCCTATGACGCCGTCGCGCTAGCGGCAGGGCTGGCCCGCAGCGGAGGCGCGAAAGCCTTCTCCACGGCCACGCTGCAGCAGGCGACCGGCTTCCGTGGTGCGGCGGGCATGTTCCGCCTGCACCGCGACGGCTCCGTGGAGCGCCGGCATGCGGTGTACCGCGTCGAACGCGGCGATCTGGTTCTCGTCCAGCCGCCCGGCGAGGGGTTCTAGGCGTGGTGTCCAGCGTTGCTTAGGAAGCGCATTGGTTACGCAGACGCTGGAAGCGCATCTGGCTGGAAACGTCTCGTCCGCAGGGGCTTGGCCGATTACGGCGCGGTGTAGGCAGTCTTCACGACCGTATAGAACTCGGCCGCGTAGCGGCCCTGCTCGCGCGGCCCGTAGCTCGACCCCTTGCGGCCGCCGAACGGCACGTGGAAGTCGACACCTGCCGTCGGCAGATTGACCATCACCATGCCGGCCTCGGAGTTGCGCTTGAAATGCTGGGAATGCTTGAGCGAGGTGGTGACGATGCCGGCCGACAGGCCGAACTCAGTGTCGTTGGCGGTGGCGAGCGCCTCCTCGTAGTCCTTGACGCGGATGACGGCGGCGACCGGCCCGAAAATCTCCTCGCGGGCGATGCGCATGCTGTTGCTGGCCTCGGTGAACAGCGCCGGTCGGAAGAAATGGCCTTTCGTGCCGGAATCGATCTTGTCCCCGCCCGTCACCAGCTTCGCGCCCTCGCTTTTGCCGATCTCGATGTAGTCGGCGTCCTGCTTCAGCTGCGTTGCGTCCACCACCGGCCCGATCTCGGTATCCTTCGCCAGCGCATGGCCGACGCGCAGACCGGCAGTGCGCTCGGCGAGCGCCGCCACGAAGCGGTCGTGGATGCCTTCGCTGACGATGACGCGCGAGGTCGCCGTGCAGCGCTGGCCGGTGGAGAAGAAGGCCGACTGCGCCACCGTCTCGACCGCGACCTTCATGTCCGCGTCGTCGAGTACGACCGTGGGGTTCTTGCCGCCCATTTCCAGCTGGAAGCGACGGCCGAAGCGGATGGAGGACTCCGCCACCCGGCGCCCGGTGCCGACCGATCCGGTGAAGGTGATGGCGTCGATGTCAGGGCTGTCCAGCATCGTCTGGCCGACGACCGAGCCCTTGCCCATGACGAGGTTGAGCACGCCGCCCGGCAGGCCGGCGCGCGCGAGGATGTCGATGATCGCCCAAGACGAGCCGGGGACCAGATCGGCCGGCTTGAACACGACCGTGTTGCCGTAGGCCAGCGCCGGCGCGATCTTCCACGCTGGAATGGCGATAGGGAAATTCCAGGGCGTTATGATGCCCACCACGCCGACCGGCTCGCGTGTGATGTCGACGGAGATGCCCGGACGCACGCTGGGCAGCGTTTCGCCCGCGAGCCGCAGCGTCTCGCCCGCGAAGAAATCGAATATCTGCCCGGCGCGCGTGACTTCGCCGATGCCCTCGGCCAGCGTCTTGCCTTCCTCGCGGCTGAGCAGTTCGCCTAGTTCCTGCTTGCGGGCGAGGATCTCGTCGGCCGTCTTGCGCAGGATCGCATGGCGCTCGAGGATGCCGGAGCGCGACCATGTGCGAAACGCCGCCCGCGCGGCGGCGATGGCCTGCTGGGTCTCCTCCGCGCTGGCTCGTGCATAGACTCCCACGACGTCGCCGAGGTCGGAGGGATTGATGTTCTCAATTCCTTCGGCGCCGACCCATTCGCCGCCGATCAGGTTCTTGTGCAGCATCTGCTCGTGCTCCTGCAAACAGGTCCGAAGAATTGCCGGTCCGCGACGCCAAGCGTCAGGCTCTACCGGATCGAGGCACGGCAGCGCAACGGCCGGCAGCGTCAGAAGTGCTGCGGATACTGGTCCATGATCTTCTGCACGGAAGCCAGTGTGCCGGAAAGATGAGTGCGCACCGCCATTTCGACCGCGCTGGCGTCGCCGGAGCCTATCGCCGAGAGCATGTCCTCGTGGTGGCGGATCACCTCTGCGATCTTGCCAGGGTCCGGCAGATTGAGGCGCCGCAGACGGTCGATGTGGCCGGAGCGGTCGGAGATCAGGTGCCACAATGCGCGGACGCCGGCGGCTTCGAACAGCGACAGGTGGAATAGCCGGTCGAGCGTGTTGAACTCGGCGATGTCGCGGTCCTCGCCAGCGAGCTTCTGCATGCGCAGCAGCCGGGTCGCCGGCGCCAGCAGTACACGGTCGCTGGTGCGGGCCAGGGTCTGCGCCACCTCCAGCTCGACGCCGAGACGCAGGAACTGCGTTTCCCGAGCGTGCGTCACGTCGATCTTGGACACCACGGTGCGCGATTGAGGGTAGGAGATGACGAGACCCTCCTGCTCGAGTCGCTGGATCGCCTCGCGCACAGGCGACTGGCTGACACCGAAGGCATTCGCGATGTCGCTGCGTACCAGCGTCGTGTCGGGCAGCAGCTCGAGCGAGATGATCTGCGCTCGCAGTACCGAATAGACGCGGGCGGCCGCTGATCCCTGGGGCGCCGTGCCTGACAGTTCGTCCGACGCCTTCATCAGCGCCGTCGAAAACGAGCTGACATTCATATCGAACCGACTTTCTGGCGCATGCGTTGTCTCTCTACATCAGCCGCGCGGGCAGGAACAGCGACAGCGCCGGAAACACCACCAGCAGCACGAAGAAGACCAGCATTGCTACGTAGTAGGGCATCGCAGCGGCGGTGAATTCCCCGGTCTTGACGTTCAGGATACCGCACACGGTGAACATGATGACGCCGACCGGCGGCGTGATGCCGCCGAAATTGATGAGCGTGACGATCAGGATGCCCATGTGGATCGGATCGAAACCGGCGTGCACGAGAACGGGCATGACTATCGGGGTGATGAGCAGGATGTTGGCCGCGCCCTCCAGGAACATGCCGCTGACGATCAGCAGTCCCACCACAAGCATCAGGATGAACGTCGGGTCGCTGGTCAGCGATGTAACGAACTCGGTGATCTGCTGCGGCCCGCGCTCGATGGTAACCGCGTAACCGAGCACCGCCGCCATCATGATGAGCAGCATGACCATGCCGAGGTCGGTGATCGACCCCTTCGTGGCCTCGTAGAACTTCTCCCAGGTCAGCTCGCGGTAGACGACGATGCCTACGAAGAGCGCGTAGAAAACGAGGAATGCGCCGGCCTCGGTCGCGGTGAACAGGCCGAACCGGAAGCCGACGATCAGGATTACGGGAAAGGCAAGCGCCCAAACGCTGTCGAGGAAGCTGGCCCACAACTGGCGGAAGGTGGGCGTCTCGACCATGTCGGCCCCGTAGCCGTTCCGCCGTGCGATGAACCAGGCGGTTATCATCAGGATGACGGTGAGGAGCAGGCCGGGGATCACGCCGGCGATGAAAAGGCGGCCGATCGACACCTCGTTGATGAAACCAAAAAGGATGAGGCCGATGCTCGGCGGAATGGTTGCGGTGATGATCGACCCGAAGGCGAGCACGGCGGCGGTGGCCGCCCTGGAGTATCCGCCCTGGCTGATCATGCTTGGCCCCAGAAGCCGGGCCTCCATCGAGGCGTCCGCTACGGCCGAGCCCGAGATGCCGCCCATCATCAGGCTGAGCAGGATCGACACCTGCCCGAGCCCGCCGGCCATCCAGCCGGTGAGCAGCCGCGCGAAGCGGACGAGGCGCTCGGTTATGCCGGTGGCGTTCATCAGATTGCCGGCGAAGATGAAGAAGGGCACGGCCAGCAGCGGGAAGCTTTGCGTTGCCGTGACCATCTTCTGGATGGCGACGGTTGGGGGCATCGTGCCGGTCGCAAGGAAGACGGGGAACGCGGCAAGCGCCAGTGCGAAGGCGACCGGCATGCCGATGAACAGGAAGACGGCGAACAGCGCCGCGATGAGGAGCAGCATGGTCAGGCGACTTTTCGGGAGAGCGTTGCGACGAGCTTGACCAGAAGCGTGCGGATCATCAGGGCGAACCCGGCCACCATGGAAGCGTGATAGTAGGAACCCGGGATCTGCAGCGCGCCGTCGAGCCGCGCGTGCATGACGATCGTGTTGCGCCAGGCATAGCGGAGCAGGAAGGCGAGCAGCAGGATAAGGACCACGATATTGACGATTTCGATGATCTTGCGAATGCCGGGCCGCACATTGTCCTGGAGCAACTGCAACCCGAAGTGACGCTCGTCCTGCAGGCCGAGGTCGATGGCGACGATGCACAGCCACAGGAAAATGAGCTGCGCTATCTCCACCGACCAGATGATCGGCGCTCCCGTTGCGCGGGTGATGGCAGCCAGTCCGACCAGCGCCACCACCGCGCAAAGGAGAAGCGCGGCAAAAGCGAATTCCACGCGTCTCAGCATCAGTCCCGTCCCCTCGATTTCAGACGATCTCGGCCGCCTAGCGGCCGAGCACCTTGTTGACCGTTGCGACTTCCGCGTTGAGCTTCAAGAGGTCGTACACGCCCGCAACGGCTGTCTTGAACGGCGCGAGATCGACATCCGACACGCTGACGCCTGCCGCGGCGACGTCGGCCATCGCCTTCTCGCCCAGCTCGATCGTGAGGTTGGAGGCGTAGCGGCCGCTTTCCACCGCGAGATCGCGCACGATCTTCTGGTTTTCCGGCGAGATCTGGTCCCAGGCGTCGGCGCCCACGACGAGCGCGGTGACGAGCTGGATATGGCCGGTCTTCGTGACGTTCTTGACCACTTCCTGCAATTTCGAGCCGGTGATCGCGGTCGGCTGTGCCTCCGCGGCGTCGAGGGCCCCGAGCTGCAGCGCAGAGTAGACCTCGCCCCAGGCCATCGGCGTCGGCTCGGCGCCCATTGCACGGATCGTTTCGATCCATACGGGCGCGCCGATCGTGCGCATGCGCACGCCCGCCAGGTCCGCCGGCTTTGACACGGGCTTCTGCGTCAGCAGGTGACGCGGGCCTTGATACCAGTTCGAGGCCAGCATCATCAGCCCCGATTTCGCCTTGAGCTCGTCGCCCCAGGCGAGGTATTCGGCCGAAAGTGCGAATTTGTCGGCCTGCTCGTATGTGTCGAACAGGAAAGGCGCCGACATGATCGCCAGCGACGGGACGAAGCTGGACAGCCGCGCGACGTCGGTCACCGTGCCGACATTCGCCCCCACCCGCGCCTGGTCGAGCATCTCGGTGGTGTCGCCGAGCTGCGAACTGTGAAACACCTCGATCTTCACGGCGCCCTTGGTCGCCGCCTCCACGTCGACCTTGAACTTCTCCAGCCCGACACCCATCGGGTCGCTCGGGGCCAGCACGGTGCCGATGCGCAGCGTCTGCGCGAATACGGGTGCGCTCACGACGAGCGCGGCCGCCAGAGCCGCGCCAAGACTCAAGCTCCTGAGAACAAGCTTCATTTCCATCCTCCCTCGGAAACGATCCATGCAGACTAATATATTAGTTGCATTAGCGTTCTACGTAGTCTAGGCATCTCGTGTCAATAGGGCATCGCAACCGCGATAGTCGCCGACGTTCGAGAAGGCGGAAGCATGCAGCGCAACAAGGCCAGCGACCTCCGGAGCGCGCGCTGGTTTGCACCGGACGACCTGCGCTCGTCGGGGCACCGCTCGCGCATGATGCAGATGGGCTACGCGCCGGAGGACTGGGCCGGCCGGCCGGTCATCGCCATCCTCAACACATGGTCCGACGCCAATCCCTGCCATGCTCATTTCCGCCACCGGGCCGAGGACGTGAAGCGCGGGATCCTGCAGGCTGGCGGCTTCCCGCTCGAACTGCCGGCGATGTCGCTGTCGGAGAGCCAGGTCAAGCCGACCACCATGCTCTACCGCAATCTGCTGGCAATGGAGGCCGAGGAGCTGCTGCGCTCGCATCCGGTCGACGGCGCGGTGCTGATGGGTGGCTGCGACAAGACCACGCCGGGCCTCGTCATGGGTGCGTTGAGCGCCGGCCTGCCGATGATCTACCTGCCGGCGGGACCGATGCTGCGCGGCAACTATCGCGGCGAGGCGCTGGGCAGCGGCTCGGATGCATGGAAATACTGGGACGAGCGGCGCGCCGGCAAGCTCGACGAGGCCGCATGGGGCGGCGTCGAGCGCGGCATCGCTCGCTCCTACGGCCACTGCATGACCATGGGCACGGCCTCGACCATGACGGCCATCGCCGAGGCGCTGGGCCTGACCTTGTCCGGCGCGAGCTCCATCCCCGCGGCGGATTCCGAGCACATCAGGATGTCGGCCGCGACCGGCCGGCGCATCGTCGCCATGGTGTGGGAGAACCTGACGCCGGACCGCATCGTCACACCCGCCGCGGTGCGCAACGCGGCGGTGGTGGCGATGGCCACCGGCTGCTCGACCAATGCGGTGGTGCACCTGCTCGCCATGTCGCGCCGCGCTGGCGTGTCGCTCACGCTCGACGATCTCGACGCGGTCGGCCGCGTGACGCCGGTGCTCGCCAATATCCGGCCGAGCGGCAAGACCTACCTTATGGAGGATTTCTACTATGCCGGCGGCCTGCGCGCGCTGATGGCCGGGCTGGGCGACCGTCTCGACCGCGCGGCGATGACGGTGAGCGGCCTGCCGCTGGGCGAGACGCTCGAAGGTGCAGAGACCATAAACGCCGACGTGATCCGACCTCTCGACAATCCCGTCTATCACGAGGGCGCTCTCGCTGTGCTGAAGGGCAACATCGCGCCCGACGGCTGCGTCATCAAGCCGGCCGCCTGTGCGCCGCATCTGCTCGTGCACGAGGGCAGGGCAGTGGTGTTCGACAATTATCCCGCGCTCAAGGCGGGCACCGAGGACCTCGATTTCGACTGGTCTCCGGACGATGTGCTGGTGCTGCGCAACGCCGGCCCGCAGGGCGGGCCGGGCATGCCGGAATGGGGCATGCTGCCGATCCCGGCCAAGCTGGTGAAACTGGGCGTGCGCGACATGGTGCGCATATCCGACGCGCGCATGAGCGGCACCAGCTACGGCGCCTGCATCCTGCATGTCGCGCCCGAAGCGCACATAGGTGGGCCGCTGGCGGCTGTGCGCACGGGCGACCGCATCCGCGTCGACGTGCCGAACCGCGCGATCTCGCTGCTGGTTGGCGATGCCGAGCTGGAGGCGCGCATGCGCGCGCTGCCGCTGCGCAAGCCATACTACGGACGCGGCTATGGCTGGCTGTTCGCCAGGCACATCACACAGGCCGACCAGGGCTGCGACTTCGATTTCCTCGAAACCGGTTTCGGCGCGCCGGTGCCCGAACCCGACATCTTCTGAGAAGGACGGGCATCTTGGACGCGAGCATCCGCGACAGGCTGATGAAGGTCTCGACGGCGACACTGACAACGGCGCTGTTCAAGCGCGGCCTGCGCAACCAGTTTCTGCAGAACGTCGCGCCCGTCGCGCCCAAGGGGCGCAACATGGTGGGGCCGGCCTTCACGCTGCGCTACATTCCGGCGCGCGAGGATCTGAACAGGCTGGACGTGTTCCTCGACCCCGCCCATCCGCAGCGCGTCGCTATTGAAACCTGCCCCGCGGGCCACGTTATGGTCATCGACAGCCGCAAGGATGCCCGCGCCGCGTCGGCCGGCGGCATTCTTGTGACGAGGCTGATGGTGCGGGGTGCCGCCGGCATTGTCACTGACGGCGGCTTTCGCGACTCGCCCGACATCGGCGCGTTGCCGTTTCCCGCCTACCACCAGCGCCCGACCGCGCCGACCAACCTGATCCTGCATCAGGCGATCGCGATCGACGAACCGATCGGCTGCGGCGATGTTGCGGTTTTCCCCGGTGACATCGTGGTCGGCGACGACGAGGGCGTCGTGATCGTTCCCGCAGGGATTGTCGCGGCTATCGCCGAGGAGGCGACCGAGATGACCGCGTTTGAGGATTTCGTCACCGGGGAGGTCAAGGGCGGACGCAGCATCGTCGGCCTCTACCCGCCGACCGATCCTGCCACCGCTCCCCGGTTCAAGGCGTGGCGGGAAAAGCACGGCCGCTAGCGATGCGCGAGACGGTCACCGCGCAACCGCTCGGCCCCGCCGTGGCGGAACTCGGCGAAAGCCCGTTCTGGTCCGGCGAGGAAAACTGCGTCTGGTGGGTGGACGTAACCGGCAGGCAGGTGCTGCGCACCGACGCCGATACCGGCGCGACCGAGCGCTGGCCGACGCCGCAGCAGATCGGCTTCTTGGCGCGAGTGAACGGCGCGCTTGTGGCCGGCATGGAGCAGGGGCTTTTCCGGTTCGACCCGCAAGCCGGCGCGTTCGACCTCATTGCCGGCACCGAGCTTGCGCCCGGCATGCGCTTCAACGATGCGACGGTCGATGCGGCAGGGCGCCTTTGGGCGAGCACCATGCGCGTCGCCAACGACCGCGCCGACGGGGCGATCCATGTGTTTTCGGATGGCTGGCGCATGCACCGCGTCGCCGACGGTTTTCGCACGGCCAACGGGCTCGCCTTCGACGCGGCGCGCTCGCGGCTCTACTTCTCCGACTCGCATCCGACCGTGCGGCGCGTGTGGCATGCCGGTTTCGAGCCGCATACCGGGCGGCTGGGCGAACCGGCCGTCTTCATGCGGTTCGCCGACGGAGACGGCCGCCCGGACGGGGCCGCTCTCGACCGCGATGGCAACTACTGGATCGCGTGTCTGGAGGCGGGAACCATCGAGGTACGCGCACCCTCCGGCGAGGCGCGCCGCAGCATTCGGCTGGCCCCCGGGCCCACGCTCACCAAGCTGGCCTTCGGGCCGCAGGGCAGGATGTTCGTCACCGCGAAGGCGACGCCGCCCCGGCCCCTTTCCGGCCTGCTGGTCTGCGATCTCTAGGAGCGCCGGCTACCTTGCCAGACGCACAACCTCGCGCGGCGAAACCCCGTATTTGCGGCGGAACATCGTGCTGAAATGCGCCGAACTGCTGAAGCCGCAATCGAAGGCGATCGCCGTGATGGAGCGACCGTCGCCCCGCGCCAACATGTCGTAGGCGAGTTGCACGCGGCGGTTCCAGATCCATTCGGACACCGACATGTCGCATGCCTCGAACAGCACGTGCAGGTAGCGCAGTGACATGCCGTTGGCACCGGCGATCCTCTCCAGCGTCAGGTGAGGATCGGTGATACGGGCTTCGATCCACTGCTGCACCGAGAGCAGTCGCGCCTTCTTGACCGCGCCCTCGGCCGCCGGCATATCGCCTTCCGACGCCAGCAGCGTGAAGGCGAGCATGTCCATCAACTGGCTACCAAGACCGGCGCGCATGCCGTCGTCGAGGTTGGTGCCCTCGGCCGCCAGAGACGCGCAGAATTCGGTGGCGATGCGCCCGAGCCCCTGCGCGGTGTTGAGCGACGCCGACACGGGAATGCGCTCGCGCGGGAAACGCTGGGCGAACTCGTCGCGCGGAAGCTCGAGATAGAACGAGCGCACCTCGCCGTGGCCGTAGAGCTCGTACTGCTCGGCTGCCGAGAAGATCGCGCCGCGCGCCGCGTTCGAGCGATGCGTCTCGCCCCGCTGGACGACGCTGATGTTCCCCCGATGCACGAGCTGGATATAGTAGCATTCTTTGTCGAGCTGCGAGATGTGCCGGTTGTTGCGGCGGATGCGCTGCTCGGACAGCAGGATGTCGGTCAGCACAACTTCGCCGAATTTGGCCTCGCGGATGAAGCCGCGATAGTCCTCCGGCCGCGTGGCCTTCACGTCGACATGCACGTAGACGTCGCAGATGGCATCGCGCCAAGCTGCATAGCGCTGCGCCTGCGGCAGCGTCTGCGTGTCAAAGACGAGGTCCATGGGCTCCTCCACCCGAGACCGTGCATGTCTGTCGCCGGCGTCTATTCTTGAAGTCTACTGGCGACAGGATTGCACGGAACCATATTTTGCCCCTGGGCGCGCGTCCAGCGGCCGGCATCAAGAATGCGCTCTCAGGCAAAAGTCCTGCGTTCCCAAAGAAGAACGGCCCTGAAATCGGCTGTTAGCTTCACCCCAGACTTGTGCCGCCCGGCGCGGTCGCGGCTGGGAGGGCCGAAATGGGCATGGGGAGGCTGAGCCAGGAGCAGATCGTCTTCGGTCTGGCGCTGCTGTTGTGCGTCGGCTTCGCGCTGGCGCTGCCGGGTTTCCTGACCACGAACAACGTCCTGAACCTCGTCCGCAGCGTCTCCATTCTCGGCATCCTGGGCGTCGCGATGGGGCTTGTCGTGATCGGCCGTGGCATCGACCTGTCGCTGGTGGCCCTCATGGCGGTTTCGGTGGCATGGGCGCTGCACATGGTCGGCACCGGCATGCCGCTGCCGCAGGCACTGATCATCGCGCTCGCGTTCAGCCTCTTCATCGGCGCGGTGAACGGCTGGCTGGTCGCCTATGTCGAGATACCGGCGATCTTCGCTACCCTTGCGATGGGCACGCTGATCTACGGTTTCGGCCGTTATTTTCTGCTCGACCTCGACGTCGTCTACATGCCGGAAGCCGCTCGCCATATCCTGTGGCTGGGGCAGGGCACACTGTTCGGCGTTCCGGTGCCGATCTTCCTGTTCGCAGCCGTGTGCCTCGGCGGCCACCTGTTCCTGCGCTATGCGAAATCGGGCCGCTATCTGCGCGCCGTCGGCGACAACATGCTGGCGGCGCGGATCACCGGCGTACCGGCGCGGCCGGTCGTCGTGCTGCAGTATGTTTTATCCTCGCTGATCGGCTTCATGGCCGGCATCGTCACCGCCGCCTCGGTGGCGAGCATGAACACGCGGCTAGCCATTTCGACCTACGTCTACGACGTGATCCTCGTGGTCGTGCTCGGCGGTATCGGGCTCTCCGGCGGCCGCGGCGGCATCCGCAACGTCATCGTGGGCACGCTGCTGATCGGCGTGCTGCTCAACGGCATGACGATCCTGGACATTCAGTACACCGTCCAGAACGTCATCAAGGGCGCCATCCTTCTCACCGCGATCGTGATCGACACGATCCTCAACCCCCGCGACGAGCAGACCGCTCAGCAAGGGGACATCTAGCGTCTTTCTCAATGGGAGGAGAAAACATGCGCAGGATATTGACTGGACTACTGGCGGCCGGCCTGGCCGCGTGCGCCGGCTCCGCGCTGGCGCAGGGCATCGACGACCCGACGCGCGCGCCCTACTACGATTCCTTCGCCGGCAAGCGCGTCGCCTACATCCCCGTGGCGATGGGCTTCGATTTGACCGAGGGGTGGGCCGCCGGCCTCAAGGAAGCGCTCGAGCCGCTCGGCATGAGCATCGACATCCGCGACCCGAACTGGTCGACCGACGCGGGCGCGCAGGCGCTCACCTCGCTCATCACCGAGAAGCCGGACGTGATCGTCGTGCACAATCCCGACGTGCAGTCCTACGCGCGCCTGCTCAAGCGGGCCGAGGAGGCCGGCATCTACGTCGTGCAGGTCAACATGCGCTCGGCCTATTCGACCGACGTGTTCGTCGGCGCCGACTATGTCGGCATGGGCGAGCAGATCGGCCAGCGCATGGTCGACAAGTGCGCGCCCGCCAATGGCGGTAGCGGCAAGGTGGCGATCACCCAGGGCGTGCTGACGGCCGCCGCCAGCATCTACCAGATGCAGGGCATCACCAACGTGCTGTCGAAGCATCCCGAGATCCAGCTCGTCTCGAACCAGGCGGCGGACTGGGATTCGACCAAGGCCAAGAACATCGCCGCGACCGTCATCCAGCAGCATCCCGACCTGTGCATGATCACGGGCTTCTGGGACGTGATGGATGTCGGCACGGCCGCGGCGATCAAGGAGTCCGGCAAGCCCGTCTACCTGCTGACGCAGGGCGGCGGCAACCGCATGGTCTGCGACGGCCTCGCCAACGGCACCTATTCGGAATCGGTCGTCTATTTCGTGCCCGGCCAGGCGCGCGACATGGCCAACATGATCAAATACCTGCTGCAGCAGAAGCAGCCGGCCGGCGCGACGAAGACCACCCTGTTCACCAAGCTCGACTTCCTGACCAAGGACAACATGACCGCGGCGTCCTGCTGGGACATGCCGACCAAGGGCTGAGCCCGCATCCGTGACGCGGGCGGCATGACTGCCGCCCGCGCCCACCTTTCCGCTCCGGGCAGACATCATGGCCGTCTCAGACACTCTCGTGCGCTGGCGCTACCGCCTCGTGCCCGATCACCTCCTCGGCGAGATCCTCACCAAGCGCTGGGTCGACAACGCGATCCCGGTGCTGATCCTCGTGATCGTCGTCGCCGTGTTCGGCTCGCTGATCCCCGACTTCTTCGGCGCGGCCAGCATCGCCAACCTGATGCGGCAGTGGGGCGAGTTCGCCCTGATCGTGCTGGCGCTGATGATCGTCATGGTGGCGGGCGGCATCGACCTCTCGGTCGGCTCCACTTTCGCGCTCGGCAACATCGTGGCGCTGGCCTTGCTCAGCGTCGGCGAGTGGCCGGTCTGGGCGGTGGTAGCCGCGACGCTCGCCTGCGGCGCGGCGGTCGGCCTCGTCAACGGCCTGCTCGTCGGATACCTGCGCCTGCGCGCGTTTCTCACCACGCTGGTAACGCTCATCATCGTGCGCGCCGTCGTCGACATGCTGCTGCTGAAATACTCCGTCGCCATCGCCGGCTCGTTCGTCGATTCCGACCTGTGGTACTGGTTCGGCGAGGGCGGCATACTCGGCGTGCCCTTCAGCGTCGTGGTGATCGCCGTGCTGGCCATCGCCACGCATCTGGTGCTCAGCCGCACCCGCGCCGGCTGGCACGTGCTGGCCGTCGGCGGCTCGCGCCGCTCCGCCCACAATGTCGGCATCCCGGTGCGGCGCGTCATCTGCATGACCTATGTGGCCTCCGGCACGCTGGCCGCGCTCGCCGGTGTGCTGCTCGCCTCGCGGCTGGGCGGCGCCGGCGCCGACACCGGCGTCGGACTGGAGATCGCGGCGCTGACCGCGGCCGTGCTCGGCGGCAACAGCCTCGGCGGCGGCCGAGGCTCGGCCGCCAAGGCGATCATCGGCTCGATCACCGTGATGATCATGGTCAACGGGCTGGTGCGGCTGGGCGTCGTGCGCGGCGGTTCCTCTTTGATGCTCGGACTGGTGCTGCTGGCGGCGGTTGCCATCGACGTGCGCTGGCTGAAGAACCGTTTGAAATTCCTCAACAAGGTCTACGTGTCGCCGACCTATGCGGAGCTGCCGGCCGCCCCCTCGACGGAGGGTGCGTCGCCCTACGCCCTCAACGACCGGCTGCGTTCGGTCGAGGCGATCGGGCTCGACCGCATAGACGGGCCGGAGGACGTCATCCTCGATGGCGACGACAACATCTATGTCGGCAACCGCACCGGCGACATCGTACGTTTCCTCGCGCCCGACTATGCGCGGCAGGAGGTGTTCGCCCATGTCGGCGGCCGGCCGCTCGGCATGGCTTTCGCGAAGGACGGCGCGTTGCTGGTGTGCATCGGCGGCATGGGGCTCTACCGCGTCGGCATGGACCGCAGCATCGAGAAGCTGACCGACGAGACCAACCGCTCGTGGTTCTCCATCATCGACGATTCCCGCCTGCGGCTCGCCGACGACCTCGACATCGCGCCCGACGGCCGCGTCTTCTTCAGCGAGGCGACGATCCGCTACGAGATGCACGAATGGCCGGTGGACTGCCTGGAATCGCGCGGCAACGGCCGCATCATCTGCTTCGACCCCAACACCGGCACGACGCGCACGGTGCTGAAGAACCTGGTCTTCCCTAACGGCATCTGCGTGATGCATGACGGCCAGTCGTTCCTGTTCGCCGAGACCTGGACCTGCCGTGTTTCCCGCTACTGGTTCGAGGGGCCGAAGAAGGGCACGGTCGAGCCGGTCATCGCTGACCTGCCGGGTTATCCCGACAACATCAACCGGGCCTCCGACGGCACCTACTGGCTGGCGCTGGTCGGCATGCGCACGCCGGCCTTCGACTTGGCGCTCAAGATGCCAGGCTTCCGCAAGCGCATGGCGCGGCGCATCGCGCCCGACGAATGGATGTATCCCAACATCAACACCGGCTGCGTGCTGCGCTTCGACGAGGCCGGCCGCATCATCGAGACGCTTTGGGATCTCGGCGGCGAGAGCCATCCGATGATCACCTCCATGCGCGAGCACAAGGGCCACCTCTACATCGGGGGCATTCTCAACAACCGCGTCGGGCGGCTGACGCTCGAAGGCGTCGACACCAGTTGGACGGGGCAGGCTTCATATTGGGGCGGTCAATCTTCTGACGGGGCAAAGCCATGATCGGCGGGCTGGCACGCGCCTTCGACAATCTGTTCGGCCGCGGCGAGGCGGCCGTCACCGTGCCGCCTCTGGACGGCGCGCTGATGCCGAACCGCGCGCTGGACGAGGCCGCGCGGGCCGCGCTGGAGGGCGTCGATTGCCTCGTGGTTCATGGCGGTGAACTGCTGGCTTCGGCCGGCGTGAGCGTCTTCGCCGCCACAAAGGGCGGCCGCTGGAGCAAGCGCCGCTCCTACGATTCGGCCGTGGCCTGCTTCGCCCCGGTCGGATACGACGGCCTCGCCGTGGCGCTGGCGAGCGGCGAAATCGTCGTCGAGGGCGGCCGCTTCGACGGCCGGCGCTATCGCGCCGACGGGGTGGCTTGCATCACGGCGATTTCGGCGGCCGGCAACGCGCTCTACGTCACCAACGGTTCGGCGACGAACGGGTTCGGCGACTGGCAGCGCGACCTGCTGGAGCGCAACGCTTCTGGCAGCATCTGGCGCATCGACCTCGATAGCGGCAACGCCAGCCGTCTCGCCGAGGGACTTGCCTGGCCGGCGGGCCTTGCCGTCGATGCCGATGGACTGGCCTTCTCAGAAGCATGGAAGCACCGGCTGGTCAGGATCGACCCGGCCCGGCCGGAGGCTCTTCTGGTGCTGCACGAAGACCTGCCCGCCTATCCCGGGCGCATCGCGCCGGCCGCTGATGGCTGGTGGCTGGCGCTGTTCGCGCCGCGCAGCCAGCTTGTGGAGTTCGTCCTGCGCGAACCTGCCTATCGCAAGCGCATGATGGCCGAGGTGCCCCAACAATTCTGGGTGGCGCCGCGGCTGCGGTCCGGCGGCAGCTTCTACGAGTCGCTACAGGGCGGCGGGGTGAAGCATCTCGGCATGCTGAAACCATGGGCACCGACCATGTCGGCCGGCCTGTGCGTGAAGCTGGACCGGGCATTCCATCCGCGCTCCAGCCTGCAGAGCCGCGCCGACGGAAACACGCACGGCGTCACCGGCGCGGTCGAGCACGACGGCCGGCTTTTCGTCGCGGCGCGGGGCGATGGCGTGGTCGTCTCCCTGCCGCTTTCGGGAGGCGCTGCATGACGCCGATCGTGGAGGTGCGCGCCGCGACCAAGGAATATCGCGGCGTTCCAGCGGTGAAGGGCGTGTCCTTCACGCTGCACCGCGGCGAGGTGCACGCACTGCTCGGCGAGAACGGCGCCGGCAAGTCGACGCTGACCAAGATGATCGCCGGCGTCGTCCAGCCGACGGCGGGCGAGATCTGGGTGGACGGAGCGAAGGCCGAGTTCGCCTCGCCGTCGGAGGCGCTGAGGCGCGGCATCGCCATGGTCTATCAGGAGACCAGCCTGGTGCCTTCGCTCACCGTGGCGCAGAACATCTACCTGACCGACGCCAGGCGCTTCCACCGGCTGCGCGGCATCTACATCGCCGGCCAGCAGTTCCTGCAGTCGCTCAACTTCCACGTCGATCCCACGGCGATGGTCTCCGGCCTCGGCGCCGGCCAGAAGCAGATGGTCGAGATCGCCCGCGCCGTGCACCACAAAGCGCAGGTCATCATCTTCGACGAGCCGACATCGACGCTGACGCCGGAGGAGAAGCACCAGTTCTTCGCGCTGGTCGAGCGGCTGAAGCTGCGCGGCGTCTCGATCATCTTCATCAGCCACGCGCTGGAGGAGGCGCTGGCGATCGCTGACCGCATAACCGTCATGCGCGACGGCGAGCATGTGGTGACCGACGCCGCCTCGGCTTTCGACCGCGAGAAGATCGTGCGCGCCATGGTGGGCCGCACGCTGACCGGCGAGCTCTACGGCTCGCACAAGCATCGCGCGGTCCGGCCGGCGGGGGCGAAGGTGCTATCCGTACAGAACCTTTCCATGGGCAATCTGGTACGCAACACGTCCTTCTCGGTTTTCGCCGGGCAGATCACCGGCGTGTTCGGCCTGATCGGCTCGGGCCGCACGGAAGCCGCGAAGGTGGTCGCCGGCGTGCTCAAGCGCGACCTGTTCCACGGCGGCCAGGTGCGGCTCGACGGCCGGCCGGTGCGATACCGCGTGCCGCGCCCGGCAGTGCGCGACGGCATCATCTACGTCACCGAGGACCGCAAGGTGGAAGGTTTCTTCGAGACCATGTCGATCGCCGAGAACATCCATCTCGCGGCCATGGCCGGGGGCCGGACCAAGGCGGCGACGGTGAGCATGGGCGAGATGCGGGCCATCGCCAAGGAGTGGATCGCCGCGCTCAACGTCAAGGCGATCAACGCCGATGCGCGGGTCATCGAGCTTTCCGGCGGCAACCAGCAGAAGGTCGTCGTCGCCAAGGCGCTGGTGCAGAAGCCCAAGCTGGTCATCTTCGACGAGCCGACGCGCGGCGTCGATGTCGGCGCCATTGCCGAGATTCACCAGCTCATCAACAAGCTGGCCGACGACGGCATCGCCGTCATGGTCATCTCGTCCTATCTGCCCGAGGTCCTGCAGCTCTCCGACCGCATTCTCGTGTGCCGGCAGGGCCGCATCGTGGAGGAATTCGAAGGCCACAAGGCCGACGAGGAAACCATCATGTACGCCGCGGTACATTGATGGCCCGGAGGTTGAAGACCACGCGTCCTGTCATGGACGTGCAGACGATCGAGGACATCGTCGCGATCGAGAGTCGTCCCTACGACGAGCTTGTGACCGCCCGGAATCTGTACGACCTATTCCTGGCGACGGCGGAGCACCGCGGCGAACGCAAGGCGCTGACGGTCCTCAATTCGCCCGATCCCGCCGATGTTGGCCTTGCGCTCACCCATCGCGAACTGCTCGCGGAGGTGACTCGCGCGGCGAACCTGTTCCGCGCGCTGGGCCTTTCGCCCGGAAAGGGCGTCGCCGCCTTCCTGTCGCCGACCTTGCCGCAACTTCCGGCATTGCTGCTCGGCGCGCAGGTGGCCGGCGTGACGAGTTCGCTGAACTACCTGCTCAGCCGCGACGCCATCGTCGACCTGCTCAACGCCGAGAAGGCGACAGTCCTCATCGTGCCCGCCCGCGATCTGGACGAGACCTGCTGGGCAAAATCGGAGGGCGCGCTGGAGCAGGTGCCGACGCTCAAGGAAGTGCTGGTCATCGGCGGCCGCGGCGAGGGGCGAACCGGCTATCGCGGGCTGGAGGAGGCTCTGGCCGTGTGCCGGGCCGACGGGCTCGACTTCGAGCCGACGGCGGACCGTGACACGGTCTGCGCCCTGTTCCACACCGGCGGCACGACCGGCCGGCCCAAGCTGGTGCAACTCACCCATGGCAACCAGATCCACGCCGCCTTCGGTTTCGCGCAGGTCTACGGCTATGACGAGCGCGACACAGTCATCAACGGCTTCCCGTTCTTCCATGTCGGCGGCACGATGACGGTCGGTCTCTCCGTGCTTGCAGCCGGCGGCCACATCGTCGTGCCGTCGCCCTACGGACTGCGGCTTCCGGCGGCGGTGGAGCGCTACTGGGGCATCGTCCGCCATTTCCGCGCCACCGTGGTCGGCGGGGTGCCGACCTCGATCGCGGCGCTGACCGACAGCTTTCCGCCGGGTATCGACGTGTCTTTCGTCCGCATGGCGGCGACGGGCGGGGCGGTGCTGCCGAAAGCGGTCGGCGAGCGTTTCGAGGCAACCACGGGCATCCGCCTGTTCGAGACTTACGGCATGACCGAGACGGCCGCCGCCATCGCCTTCAATCCCGGCCGCGGGACGCCGGTATCGGGAAGCGTGGGCTTCCGCGCGCCGTTCTCGCAGACCCGCATCGTACGGCTGGGTTCGGACGAACCCTGCGGGCCGGACGAGAGCGGCTCGGTGCAGGTGCGCGGGCCGCAGGTGTTTCCGGGCTATGTCGACCCCGCCCACGACATCGGCACGCTGTCGGCCGACGGCTGGCTGACGACCGGCGACATCGGCTACCTGACGCGGGACGAGCGGCTGGTGCTGACGGGCCGCGAGAAGGATCTCATCATCCGCGGCGGCCACAACATTGATCCAGCCGCGATCGAGGACGTGGCGAACCAGTTTCCCGGCGTGCAGATCAGCGCGGCGGTCGGCATGCCGGACCAGTATGCCGGCGAGGTGCCGGCGCTATTCGTGGTGCCCGCGCCGGGCATGCGGGTGGACCTGGAGGCGCTGCGGGCGCATCTGGCGACGAACATCCACGAGCCGCCTGCGCGGCCGAGAAGCGTGCTCGTCATCGACGCGCTGCCGGTCACCGCCGTGGGAAAAATCTTCAAGCCGGCGCTGCGCGATCTGGCGATCGAGGAGAAGGTGCGGCTGGAGGTGGAGCGCATAGTCGGACCCGGCGTGCCGGTTGCCGCGACGGTTTCATTGGACGGTCAGAAGCGCACGCTGGTCGAGGTGGCGCTGGAGGGCGCCACGCCGGCTCAGCTTGCCGAACTGGAAGCAGTGCTAAAACCATTGCCGCAGACCTATGTCGTCCGCGCCCGCTGACGATTCCGGGGAGGCCGTTCGCCTCGCCGTGGGCGGCGGGATCGCCACGCTGACGCTCGACCGGCCCGAAAGCCTGAACGCGGCTTCGCAGGAAATGATGCAATCGCTCGAACGCCGCCTGCGTTCGCTCGCCAGCCTGCCGGACCTGCGCGCGGTGATCCTGACGGGGGCGGGAAGGGCGTTCTGCGCCGGTGGCGACCTGCTGGAGTTCGAGGCGGCGCTGAAGGCCGGCGGCACGACGCTGATCGACACGCTGCGCTACAACCAGGACGTGATCCAGATGGTCGAGGATTTGCCGGTGCCGGTCATCGGCGCGGTGAACGGTGTCGCCGTCGCCGGCGGGCTGGAACTGCTGCTCGCCTGCGACATCATCGTCGCCGCGGACGGCGCGAAGATCGGCGACGGGCATTCCAAATACGGCGTCGTGCCGGCCGGCGGCGCGACTGTAAGGCTGTCGGAGCGGATCGGCCCGTCGCGTGCCGCGCAGCTGTTCTACACGGCCTCGCTCGCAGACGCGCGCACGCTGATGGAGTGGGGTATCGTTAACGAGGTCGTGCCGAAAGGAGACCTCATGGAGCGCACGCTGGAACTGGCGCGAGAGATTTGCCAGCGGAGCCCTGAAGCCAACCGCCATATCAAAGCTCTGACCGGGCACATGGCGCGCGCCGAGGAACGGACCGCGCGCATCCGCCGGGAACTCGACCGTTTCGAGCAGCACATCCACGGCGCCGATCTTGCGAATGGCCTCGCGGCGTTTCGCGCCAAGCGGAACCCGGACTACTGAAAAAGCAGCGCCGCCACGCTGGTCTGAGGCGGCGCTGTTCTTGCCAGATGCCCGGAGTGGTCCAGCCGGCGGTCAGGTCGGCTTCATCAGCCCAGCCTTGACGAGCGGGCGGATGGCGTCGATCTCGTTGGCCATGGTCACGCGCATCTCGTCGGGCGTATTCATCACCGCCGAGACGCCGAGCGAAGCCAGCTTGGCCACCGCTTCCGGCGTGCTGCTCCACGCCTTCAGCGTCTGCTGCGTCGTGCAGCGTGGCCCGGTTGAAGATCATCGCCGGGCTTTCCACCGTCGCGCGGTCGCCGTCGACCTGTGCGAAGGCGGGGAAGACCCAGTGTTTGCTGTTGCCCGTGGCCGCCATCCACTTGCGCGAGACATCGACATAGGCTTGGCCGCCGTGCCCGTCATACCAGCTCGTCAGCACATAGGCGTCGCGGTGGAAGCACGCCGCCATCACGTCGAAGCGGCGCTGGTCGCGGGCGAAGCGCTCGCGGCGCACGAGGTCGAACAGCTCCTCGCGGTCGAGCGAGGCCTGGAGACGTCTGTCGTTGTCTCTTGTCATGCAGGTTCCTTCGCCGGATTGGCGCGCGTTTTCAGTCGGCTTCCTGGAGCCCCTCTCCGACGATCTCGGCCGCCTGTGCTCCATCATCTCGGCCGATGTGATCGAACCGGCTTCGGCGTAACGTCGCCTGGAAGCGGCGGACCATGTGCATCACGCCCAATCCATAACTTCATGTTACGCATTGCGTCTGTTTTGATACGCGCCAGCACGCGCGTCGCGCGCTAGTCTTCCCGAATGGGCTGGCGTCGGCCTGTCGGCCCCCATCCGCTGCCTCCATCCGCTGCCGAAGTGGTAGGACATGAAGACATCCATCGCGACGGTTTCGATATCGGGTGACCTTCGCGAGAAGCTCGCGGCCATCGCGGCGGCGGGCTTCGATGGCGTCGAGATATTCGAGAACGATTTCCTCGCCTTCGACGGCTCGCCGGAAGAAGTGGGCGCGATGGTGCGCGACCACGGGCTGGAGATCACCCTGTTCCAGCCCTTCCGCGATTTCGAAGGCCTGCCGGAGCCCCAGCGTGCGGGGGCGTTCGAGCGGGCGAAGCGGAAGTTCGAGCTGATGAACCAGCTCGGCACCGACCTGATGCTGATCTGTTCCAGCGTGTCGCCCGCGGCGCTCGGCGGCATCGACCGGGCAGCAGCGGATTTTCGCGCGCTCGGCGATCTTGCAAAGGCGCACGGCGTGCGCGTCGGCTACGAGGCGCTCGCCTGGGGCCGGCACGTCAACGACCATCGCGACGCCTGGGAAGTGGTGCGGCGCGCCGACCACGCCAATGTCGGGTTGATCCTCGATTCCTTCCACACGCTGGCCCGCAAGATCGACGTCGAGACGATCCGCGCGATACCCGGCGACCGCATCTTCATTGTCCAACTCGCCGATGCGCCGAAGATCGACATGGACCTGCTCTACTGGTCTCGCCACTTCCGCAACATGCCCGGCGAGGGCGATCTCGACGTCACCGGCTTCATGCGGGCGGTGGCGGCGACCGGCTACGACGGCCCTTTGTCGCTGGAGATTTTCAACGATCAGTTCCGCGGCGGCTCGCCGCGCTCCATCGCCGTCGACGGCCGCCGTTCCCTGGTCAATCTGATGGATCAGGTGCGGCGCGCCGAGCCCGCTCTGGCGATACCGGTGCCGGACATGCCCGACCGCATCGCGGTTTCCGGCGTGGAATTCGTCGAATTCGCGGCCGACGAGCACGAGGCAGAAGAACTTGGCGCGCTGCTCTCCGCCATGGGCTTCTCGCTGGTCGCACGCCACCGCAACCGCGACGTGGCGGTATGGCGGCAGGGCGATGGCCGCGGCATCAACCTCGTGGTCAACACCAGCCAGGAGGGCTTCGCCCATTCGTCCTATGTCGTCCACGGCACCAATGCCTACGCGATCGGCCTGCGCGTTGCGGACGGCGCCGCCACGGTTGCGCGGGCGCGGGCGCTGGGGGCCGAGATTTTCGCGGAGAGCCGCGGACCGGGCGAGTTGGCGGTCCCGGCGATTCGCGGTGTTGGCGGCGGCGTGATCTATTTCATCGACGATGCGCTGGCGCGCGTCTGGGATATCGAGTTCGAGCCTGTGGCCGATCAGGTCGGCGAAGGCGCGGGGTTGCGGGACATCGACCACGTCGCCCAGACCATGAACTACGAGGAGATGCTGACCTGGCTGCTGTTCTATACGGCGATCTTTCGCACGGCGAAGTCGCCGATGGTCGACGTGGTCGACCCGGCTGGGCTGGTGCGCAGCCAGGTGGTCGAGAGCGATGAGGCCCGCGGCGGCGGCGCGGGGCTGCGGCTGACGCTGAACGGTGCGGAAAACCGCCGCACGCTCGCCGGCCATTTCATCGCCGAGAGCTTCGGCTCTTCGGTGCAGCACCTCGCATTTGCCACCGACGATATATTCGCCACCGCCGACCGCATGGCGGCGCTGGGTTTCAAGCCGCTGGAGATCACGGCGAACTACTGGGACGACCTCGAGGCCCGTTTCGGTCTCGATCCCGCCACGACGGAGCGGCTGCGACATCGAAACATCCTCTGCGACCGCGACGCCGGCGGCGAGTTCTTCCAGTTCTACGGCCAGAATTTTGGCGAGGGCTTCTTCTTCGAGATCGTCGAGCGACGCGGCGGCTATCGTGGTTATGGCGCTCCGAACGCGCCATTCCGCATCGCGGCCCAAAAGCGGGCGATCCGGCCGAAAGGCATGCCGCGCGTATGAAAGGCCTGCAAGCGGCGGTCCGTGCCGGATGATTACCCGGATGCCGTCGCGAACACGTCCGCGCGCCCTTGAACCCGATCGCCACTTGACTATTTTCAGGTCGAGGCTAAAAGCGCGCCACTTCCCGCCGTTGCCACGTGCCGCGGCCTGC
>JAHBYZ010000069.1 GCA_019635695.1 Rhizobiaceae bacterium | reverse complement strand
GATGCCAAGCAGATTGTTGCAGCGGCACATTGCTCCAACGATGCGGTCGTCGAACCCTCTACCATGACGGCCACGCTTCGCGCCGGGGCCGAGGCTCGTGGCACGCAGTTCGCTCCCGGCAAGGTTGTTGCCATTGATGCCGTGGGCAGCAGGGTCGCCGTTACGGTTTCGACCGGGGAACGCTTCATCGCGGATGACTTGGTTCTGGCCGGAGGCGTATGGGGGACTTTCTTGGCCGATCTGGTCGGATTGTCATTGCCGTTGATCCCGGTAGCTCATCCTTATGTCTATGCGGCCGTGGATGCGAAGCTGGCAACGGGATCGTTCGTTCGCTGGCCGGAGCATCACGTTTATGCTCGCGTGCATGGCGACCGTCTGGGCATCGGCTCCTACGATCATCGACCCGTTCCTGTAGGGCTGGACGATCTTGAAGACGGCGCGGGCTTAGTATGGGATGCGGCCTTTGATCCTGTCATCGCCTCGGCGCAGCGACTTCTACGGCCCGACGCCCGCTTTGAGCCAGAGCAGCGCATCAACGGTGTGTTCGCGATGACGCCGGACAATCTGCCCTTCCTCGGCCGGCATCCGGCCATGCCCGGTATGTGGGTGGCGCAGGCCATTTGGGTCACGCACGGCGCTGGCGCTGCCGCAAAATTGGTGGACGCGATGACCGGCGACAGCGAGTTACCGGATGAACTGGCCGTGGACCGCTTCGCCGGTCGGCCTGTAAACGTTCTTCGGGAGGCCGCCTTGCGTCTCTATCGGGACATTTATGCCAACGAGAGCGCAGCCTGATATGGGTTTGTCGCGTAAATCCTGACTTTCGCGACAAAATCGCCGCCGCTGATTTTGCAGGGAAAATCTGTCGCAAAAGTCGATCGCAAAAGTCGGATTTTCGCGACAGATATTTGCGACACTTTTCGCGGCCGGCCCGGCAGGATAGGAAGCCCTTTCCGAAGCGCTTGGGTTTTGATATAAACGGGCAATGCCGACAGTCTTCCGCTTCGATGGCCTGCGCGTTGTCATTTATCCGAACGACCATCGACCCGCGCATGTTCATGTCAAAGGGGCGGCCGGCGAGGCGGTGTTTATCCTGCATTGCCCCGATGGACCGCCGGCGCTGCGGGAAAGCTTCGGCTTCAACGGCCCGGAGCTGAATAAGATCGAAGTCGAGCTAGGCGGCGTGCTGGTAACCTTATGTGCGGAATGGAGAACGATTCATGGCCGTTACTGAACAGGACGTTCAACAGGCCGAAAAGCGGATGGCGGCCCTGCGGGAGAACGGCTTTGCCGTATCCGCGCGCTACGATCGCCGCACGGCTCGCATCGTCGTCAACCTGCACACGGGCGTGCAGGTCGCGTTCCCGCCGCGCCTGGCCGAAGGTCTCGCCGACGCGAGCCCGGCCGATCTTGCCGACATCGAGATCAGCCCGGCCGGCCTCGGTCTGCATTGGCCGAAACTCGATGCCGATGTGTATGTGCCGTCGCTCCTGCAAGGCGTGTTCGGCTCTAAGCGTTGGATGGCCTCGCAGCTCGGCGCAGCCGGCGGTCAGGCTCGATCGCGGGCGAAGGTCGCGGCAGCACGGGAGAACGGTCGCAAAGGCGGAAGGCCGCGCAAGGTAGCTGGCGGCCTGTAGTGAGGCAGGATGCAGAGATGCTGAAAACCGATACCCGCCAAGCGAATTGGCGTCGAGCCAATCCGGGCAAATATGATGCTCACCTTGCTGTGCAACGCGCCGTGAAGGCCGGCGAGCTGGAAAAGCTAACGTGTGAGGTCTGCGGGGACGAAGCGGTCGATGCCCACCACGATCAATACGACGAACCCTTACGGGTGCGCTGGTTATGCAGACGGCATCACACGAGGCTGCATAACTACGGCGAGGACCTGTTTCCGATCAGGAGTGAACCTTAGCCCGTCCGGCTCTGCCACCTGGCCGATAAGCGTGTCGGCCAGGAATATGTCCTTCGGTTCTGTCATCCGCAGACTGACAGGATACTGCGTTATGGCTTGGGACCGCTGAGGTGTTCTGCGGCAACGCATCTGAAGACAACGCCGGCCCGGGTTGAGGAGTGCACTACCAAACACTGCAGTCAGTACTACATCTCGCGCATGTTGCCAGCCCCATTCGTCGTCTCCGCAAGGAAGCCCCCCGGCTTCAAAACGAAATACATGTCCGCAATCCCCTTCGACAGGTTTGGCCGGCCCCCGGAATTGCGCGACAAGAGCAGTTGTTCATACTTCGAAGGTCGCAAGAATAGGGCAGGGTCCGGACGCCCCTTCGGCACACTCCTTGGTCAATCTCCGCAAGGTTTCTCGCGCTCGGTGAAGTTCTGTGATCTGTACATCGAGCTTTTCAATCCTGATCGCCGCTAGTTCGTGCACCCGATGATGATCCTGACCCGCATCTAGGTCGATCAGTTCCTTGATCTCTTCCAGTGTGAAACCGGCCTTCTGTGCCTTTCGGATGAAACGGAGCTGGCGGACATCCTCGTTCCCGTATCGCCGGATACCGCCGTCACGCGTCGGCGTCCCAAGCAGTCCCTTGCGCTGATAGAAGCGGACGGTCTCGACACCGACACCGCCGTCCTCGGCAAGTTTTCCGATGGTCCGCATCATTTTCCCTCTTGATCCCGTACTATGGTACGGAAGTTATATACGTAGTGCTGACGGTTGAAACAGGAGTATTGCAACTCCCATCAACGCACGAGAAAGCGTTGTTTTGACCACTGGCGCGGCGCTCCACCCATCGCGTCAGAAGGCCCTGCTTCTGGAAGACAAGAGAAGCGGAATTGCAGGCGCGAGTTTGGTAGGTGAAGAAGAAATGGCCGAATCTAGAGAAGTGACACAGCCGATGCATACGGAATCCGACGGTCATGACCACGGGACGACGGTGACGGCCGACAACGAGCGGCGTATTCGATGGGTTTTCATCTTTACCGCGGGTTACGCAGCGGTCCAGGCCGTAGGAGGCTGGCTTTCCGGTTCCCTGGCGCTGATCGCGGATTCCGGACATATGGTGTCCGACGCGGCCGCATTGCTCCTGGCGCTGATCGCCTATCGCGTGGCGCGCCGGCCGGTGGACGGCAAGCGAACCTACGGCTTCCATCGTGTCCGGGTCCTCGCGGCTCTCGCCAACGGGGCGACGCTTCTTCTTCTCGTGGCCTGGATCACCTGGGAGGCGATCAATCGCATCAACCAACCTGTGGAGGTACTCGCTGGGCCTATGCTCATTGTCGCCGTGGTGGGTCTGCTCGTGAATCTGGCGGGCGCCTGGATTCTTATGCGAGGGACAAAAGGCGACAGCAATCTGCGCGGCGCGTTCCTGCATGTCGTCGGGGACCTCCTCGGCTCGGTGGGAGCCATCGCGGCTGCGATCGGTATCATGCTGACCGGCTGGACGATGCTCGATCCCATTCTGTCAGTTCTTGTGGCGCTGCTGGTCGTGCGGTCAGCCTGGACGCTGGTGAGCGAGTCTGTGCGCGTCTTACTGCAGGCGGTGCCCCGGGGACTTGACGCTCGCCAGGCGGAGGTGGAACTTGCCGGGCTTCCTGAAATCGCCGAGGCGGGACATTTTCATGCCTGGACGCTGACCGACGATACCGTGGTGGCTACTCTCCACGTGACGCCCGCTCAAGGGACGGACCCGCTGACATTGCCTGGACTCGTGGCGAACTGGCTGAAGGAACGCTACGCCATCGATCACGTCACAGTCCAGGTGGACCGGCCGGGGGAACTCCGCGCAGCCGACGCGATCTGAGAGGCTGACGATCGGCGTACTGCAACTCGGGGCCGACGGCATGTCTGCCGGGCGCAGCACTACGTTGGTCAGTAGAGGTTCTTGCAACCTGAGGTGACAACCAGCGACCCAGCCCGCATCCTATCGGGTACATTTTGCCGCAGGTGAACAGATCCTGTGTTTGTTGCTGCGCAAAGAGCGTCTCGCAGCCGCCGTCCAATGATCCGGCCGTAAGTTGCCGGAAAACAATGGATGCGCCTCCTTCGAGTTCTGTTTCTTGTCTGCACGCTCCTTAGCCTGGCGCCCGGCGCCCGCGCGGCTTCCGTCTTGCAGGAATACCTGCCTGCCGAGGCGGCGGCGGACCTTGTCCCGGGCGCCGACGGCTTCGGGCCGATCCGCGGCGATCTCGCCGTGGCGCCGGTCCTGAAGGGCGGCGAGACGGTCGCCTGGGCGTTTATAACCTCCGATTTCGTCGGGACGACGGGCTATTCCGGCAAGCCGATCCATTCTCTCGTGACCGTCGACAAGAACGCCAGGATCGTCGGCGTACGGCTGGTGAAACATTCCGAGCCGATCGTGCTGATCGGCATCCCGGAGGCCAAGGTCAAGGCGCTCGTCGAAGGCTATTCAGGCCTCGACCTCATCGCTGAGGCGAAATCCGGCGGCACCGCCCACGAGGTGGACATCATCTCGGGTGCGACCGTGACGGTGATGGTGATCGACGATTCGATCATCAGGTCGGGTCTCAAGGTCGCCCGTGCGCTCGGTCTGGGCGGACTGTCGGCCGAGCAGGCCGATGCCGGACCGCAATTCGAGATCGATCCCGCTGCGGCAGCGCCAGCGGACTGGCTCGAGGCCGAAGGCGACGGCACGGTGAGAAGGCTGTCCCTGGACGTCGGGCAGGTCAATGCCGCGTTCGCGGCCAATGCGGATGCCAGGGCGCGCGAGCGTGCTATGACAGAGCCGCCGGGGACCGTTTTCATCGACTTGCAGGCGGCGCTCGTTTCCGCGCCGCCGGTGGCTGAGGGGCTGCTCGGTCCCGCCGAGGCGGCGAACCTGAAGACCTGGCTGAAGGAAGGCGAGAACGCCGTCGCGCTGATGGGGCGCGGCCTCTATTCCTTCAAGGGTTCCGGCTACGTGCGCGGCGGCATCTTCGACCGCATCGTGCTGATCCAGGACGACGTCTCGGTGCGCTTCCGCGACCGCGACCATCGCCGACTGTCGGCCGTAACCGCGGCGGGCGCGCCCGACTTCCCCGAAAAGGACCTGTTCCGCATCCCGGCCGGCGTCGGCTTCGACCCGACCAAGCCATTCCGCATCCAGCTCCTCGTGCAGCGCGAGGTCGGGCCAATCGAGAAGGTCTTTCATACTTTCGACCTCGGCTACCAGCTTCCGCAGAAATACCTGCGCGCCGTCGCGCGCCCTTCCGCCGTCCCGCCGCCATCGGAGGCGGAGACCGTTGCCGACCGCAGCGAAGGCGCGGCGCAGGCGGAGCTGTGGAAACGGATCTGGATGGATTCAAAGCTGAAGATCGCCGTGCTCGGCGCCATGCTCGTGGTGCTGACGGGCGTGTTCTTCTTCCAGACCTTCGCCGTCAGGAACGAGCGCCTGTTCTACGCCTTCCGCATCGGCTTCCTGACAGTGACGCTGTTGTTCCTCGGCTGGTACGCCAATGCGCAGCTCTCGGTCGTCAACCTCATGGCGCTGTTCGGCAGCCTCGTGAACGGCTTCAGCTGGCAGGCCTTCCTGCTCGATCCGCTGACCTTCATCCTGTGGTTCTCGCTCGCCGCGGCCCTCCTGTTCTGGGGACGCGGCGCCTATTGCGGCTGGCTGTGCCCGTTCGGCGCCCTGCAGGAACTGACCAACCAGGTCGCCCGCAAGCTGAAAGTGCCCCAATGGACCCTGCCCTGGGGGCTGCACGAGCGGCTCTGGCCGGTCAAATACATGATTTTCCTCGGCCTGTTCGGCGTCTCGCTGATGAGCGTCGAGCAGGCCGAGCAACTGGCGGAAGTGGAGCCGTTCAAGACCGCCATCATCCTGAAATTCGTCAGGGCCTGGCCTTTCGTGGCCTATGCCGCGGCGGTGCTGATCGCCGGCCTCTTCGTGGAGCGCTTCTACTGCCGCTATTTGTGCCCGCTCGGTGCGGCTCTGGCGATCCCGGCGCGGCTCAGGATGTTCGACTGGCTCAAACGCTATCACGAGTGCGGCAACCCCTGCCAGACCTGTTCCAACCAGTGTCCTGTCCAGGCGATCCACCGGACCGGTGAGATCAACCCCAACGAGTGCATCAACTGCCTGCATTGTCAGGTGCTCTACCAGTCGGAAACCACCTGCCCCGTCGTGATTAAGAAGATGAAATCACGCGCAAGGCTGGCGGCCAGCGAGCCCACGGCCGCAGCCATGTCCCGCATTACCACTCAAGCCAATCAACCCACGACTTGATCGAAAGGAGATCAGCCATGGAATCAGACAAGAAAAAAAGCGCACTCAACCGCCGGACGCTGCTCGGCGCAACGGCGGGAGGCGCGGTGGTCGCCGGCGCCTTCGGAGGACGGGCCGTCATGGCTCCGGCCGCGGTCGGGCTCGGAGCGGCCGGGCTCACTGCCGCTGGCGCAAGCGTCGCCCATGCTGCGAACGGCGACGGGTCGGTCGCTCCGGGGCAGCTCGACGACTATTACGGCTTCTGGTCCTCGGGCCAGACCGGCGAGATGCGCATCCTCGGCATTCCCTCGATGCGCGAACTGATGCGCGTCCCGGTCTTCAACCGCTGCTCGGCGACCGGCTGGGGCCAGACGAACGAATCGATCCGCGTCCACCAGCGGACGATGACCGAGAAGACGAAGAAGCAGCTCGCCGCCAACGGCAAGAAGATCCACGACAATGGCGACCTACATCACGTCCACATGTCCTTTACCGACGGCAAGTATGACGGCCGCTATCTGTTCATGAACGAGAAGGCCAACAGCCGCGTGGCGCGGGTGCGCTGCGACGTCATGAAGACGGACGCGATCCTCGAAATCCCGAATGCCAAGGGCATCCACGGCATGCGTCCGCAGAAGTGGCCGCGCACCAACTACATCTTCTGCAACGGCGAGGATGAAGCCCCGATCAACAATGACGGCTCGACCATGACGGACGTGTCGACCTATGTGAACGTCTTCACCGCCGTCGACGCCGACAAGTTCGAGGTGGCCTGGCAGGTGATGGTCTCCGGCAACCTCGACAATTGCGACGCAGACTACGAGGGCAAGTGGGCCTTCTCGACCAGCTACAACTCCGAAATGGGCATGACGCTGGAGGAGATGACCAAGGCCGAGATGGACCATGTGGTGATCTTCAACATCGCCGAGATCGAGAAGGCTATCGCCGCCGGCCAGTTCGAGGAGATCAACGGCTGCAAGGTGCTGGACGGGCGCAAGGAAGCCAAGTCGCAGTTCACCCGCTACGTCCCGATCGCCAACAACCCGCATGGCTGCAATATGGCGCCGGACAAGAAGCACCTGTGCATCGCCGGCAAGCTGTCGCCGACCGTCACCGTGCTGGACGTGACCAGGTTCGACGCGCTGTTCAATGACAATGCCGAGCCGCGCTCCTGCGTGGTGGCGGAGCCGCAACTGGGCCTCGGCCCGTTACACACCGCCTTCGACGGGCGCGGCAATGCCTACACATCGCTCTTCCTCGACAGCCAGGTCGTCAAATGGAACATCGAGGACGCGGTCAAGGCCTATGCTGGTGAGAAGATCGATCCAATCAAGGACAAGCTGGATGTCCACTACCAACCCGGCCACCTGAAGACGGTGATGGGCGAGACGCTCGACGCCGCAAACGACTGGCTTGTGTGCCTGTGCAAGTTCTCCAAGGACCGCTTCCTGAACGTCGGTCCGCTGAAGCCGGAGAACGACCAACTGATCGACATTTCCGGCGACAAGATGGTGCTGGTGCATGACGGCCCGAACTTCGCCGAGCCGCATGATGCGATCGCGGTGCATCCCTCGATCCTGCCCAACATCAAGTCTGTCTGGGACCGCAACGATCCGATGTGGGCCGAGACGCGCAAGCAGGCCGAGGCCGATGGCGTCAACATCGACGAATGGACCGACCAGGTGGTGCGCGACGGGGACAGGGTCCGCGTCTACATGACCTCGGTCGCGCCGGCCTTCAGCGTCGAGAGCTTCACCGTGAAGGAGGGCGACGAGGTGACGGTGATCGTCACCAACCTCGACGAGATCGACGACCTGACGCACGGCTTCACCATGGGCAACCATGGCGTGGCGATGGAAATCGGGCCGCAGCAGACCGCCTCCGTGACGTTCGTCGCGGCGAACCCCGGCGTCTACTGGTTCTACTGCCAGTGGTTCTGCCATGCGCTCCACATGGAGATGCGCGGCCGCATGTTCGTCGAGCCGAAGGCCGCCTGACCATGCGCCTGGCTGTCCTTCTTCTCGGCCTTCTCTTCGCCGCGCCTCTGGCCGCGGCGGAGCATGAGGTCGCGCCGGGGGAGGGCAGCCTCGCGCGAGCGGTCGCTGGGGCAGCTTCCGGCGACGTGCTCAAGCTGGTCGACGGGGTCTATCGCGGCTCCGTCGCTATCGACCGCCCCCTGACCATCACCGGCCCACGCAATGCCGTGGTGGACGGCGGCGGCAAGGGCACGGTCATCACACTAACGGCGCCGGACGTCACACTTTCCGGCTTCTCCGTGACCGGATCGGGACAGGTGAACCAGGATCTCGACGCCGGCGTTAAGATCGAGAAGGGCGCGGATCGCGCCCGGCTGGAAGGGCTGCTGGTCACCGGCAACATGCACGGGATCGATGTGCATGGCGGGCGTGACGCCCAGGTCGTGGGCAACGAGATCGTCGGCACGCAACAGCCGCGCATGAACGAGCGGGGCAACGGCATCTATGTCTGGAACAGCCCGGGGACACTGCTCGAGGGGAACTCGATCCGCTACGGCCGGGACGGCATCTTCTCCAATGCCAGCTCCAGCAGCATCTATCGCGGCAACATGATGCGCGACCTGCGCTTTGCCGTGCACTTCATGTACACCCGCAACACCGAGGTGTCACAGAACATATCGATCGGCAACCATCTCGGCTTCGCCATCATGTTCTCCGACCGCGCGAAGATCCTGAACAACCTTAGCCTCGGCGACCGCGAGCACGGGCTGATGCTGAATTACGCCAACAACGCGGATGTGACGGGGAATCTGGTGCGTGGCGGCACGAAGAAGTGCCTCTTCATCTACAACGCGCACAAGAACCTGATCTGGGAAAACCGCTTCGAGACCTGCGATATCGGCGTCCACTTCACCGCAGGTTCCGAGCGCAACGTGCTGACCGGCAACGCCTTTCTCGGCAATCGCGAGCAGGTGAAATATGTCGGCACGCGCCATATGGAGTGGAGCCACGAAGGGCGCGGCAATTTCTGGTCGGACCACCCGGCCTACGATCTCAACGGCGACGGCCTCGCCGACAGTTTCTACCGTCCCAACGACCTGATGGATCAGATTCTCTGGTCGCAGCCCGCGGCGGCGCTCCTGACCGGCTCGCCGGCGGTGCAGCTGATCCGCTGGAGCCAGCAGAGCTTCCCGGCCACGCTGCCGGGCGGGGTGCGCGATTCCGCGCCGCTGATGCGCCCCCTGACGATCCCGGTCGGGGAGGCAACGCGAGCCTTCGAGGCCGAAGCCGCCGGCAGGTGGTCCCAAGGAAATATCGATGACCTCGACCCTGCAAATCTCACAGCTCACTAAGAGCTTCCAGTCGGTCGAGGCGCTGAAGGATGTCTCGCTGACGCTGGGACTCGGCAAGCGTGTCGCGCTGCTGGGCCATAACGGCGCGGGCAAGTCGACGATGATGAAGATCATCCTCGGCCTGATTCCCTTCGACAGTGGTTCGGTCGCCGTCTGCGGCGCGGCGCCGGGCTCCGCCGGGGCGCGCATGCAGGTCGCCTACCTGCCGGAGAACGGCTCGTTCCATCCGGCGCTGACCGGGGAGGAGCAGATCCGCTACTACCTGTCGCTGCGCGGAGAGAGCCCGAAGCTGGCCATGGGCCTGCTGGAGAGGGTGGGCCTCGCCCATGCAGCCCGACGGCGGATCGGCGGCTATTCCAAGGGCATGCGCCAGCGCGTCGGCCTCGCCCAGACGCTGATCGGCAAGCCGCGCCTTCTGGTGCTGGACGAGCCGACATCGGGCCTCGACCCGGTGTCGCGCCGCGACTTCTACGACCTGCTGGACGGGCTGGCCGCCGACGGCGCCGCCATATTGCTGTCGTCGCATGTGCTC
>JAHBYZ010000068.1 GCA_019635695.1 Rhizobiaceae bacterium | reverse complement strand
CTTCATAAAACCGGACCGTCCGGACACGGCCCCTGACCTGCCATTGGCGGGGTAATCCATCCTATCTGGCGGGGTTCGCTAGCAGCGGAAGATGGTACCCTCGTTCGTAGCTTACGGAGATGACGAAACGTGATCACCCGCCCTTGAACCTCGCATCGCCCGCCAGGTGCCGCCGACTGAGCCAGAGAACGATAGGGGGAATCACGAACCACTGAAGGAGAGGGCTCAGGCCCGTCCCGAATGGCGGTACGATCGGCATCAGGTCCGAGTATGTCCAGCAGTGGGTGACCTGCGTGTAGTAGAACTCGAAGCCGACGGTCAGCGCGATCCCCGTTCCGAGGAAGACGAGAACCGGAAGCGCGAACTGGTTGCCCATCCAGTGACGTGTCCGCGCGACGAGACTGGCGGTCCAGAACGCGGTCAGGGCGAAACCGACGTCGCCGATCGTCGCGGACGTGCAAAGCTTGACGCCCTGCCAGTGCGTCATCTCTGCCATGCCCGCATAGGTCGGCACGTGCAGGAACTCCCAGACGAAGTGCAACAGGAAGGAGAACAGCGCCACCAGGAGCTCCGGGGCGTTCGAGAGCGAGCTACGACTGTTCACCGCAGACTGGCTCCCGTCCCGTTGGTGCATCATTGTGCCTTACCTCTCACCCGTGCCACGGCTAGTGAACGGGAGCCCGGCCCGAAAGCCCCTCGATGATCGGGCATTCGGGCCTGTGGTCGCCGTGGCAGTTGGCAACGAGGTGGCCGAGCATTTCGCGGAGGCCCTGCAGTTCAGCGATTTTGCGATCGATCTCGCCGAGCTTAGCATTTGCGATCGCCTTGACCTCCGCGCTCTCGCGATCACGGTCGCCGTAGAGCGACAGAAGCTGCCTGCATTCCTCCACGGAGAAGCCGAGGCTACGCGAGCGCTGAAGGAAGCGAAGGCGATGCATGTCCTCCATCGAATAGTCGCGATAGCCGTTGTCGCGCCGATCCGGCGCGATCAGGCCGATGTCCTCGTAGTAGCGGATGGTCTTGGCCGGGAGGCCGGAACGCTCCGATACGGTTCCGATATTCATGGCGCTTTCTCCTTCCTGCAATTCAGCCGAGTCGTACGGTTCGCAGTCTGAGCGCGTTGGCGATAACGGAGACGGACGAGAGGCTCATCGCGGCCGCCGCGATCATGGGCGACAGCAGCGTGCCGAAGACGGGATAAAGGATGCCCGCCGCGACAGGCACGCCGAGCGCGTTGTAGACGAAGGCGAAGAACAGGTTCTGCTTGATGTTGCGGATCGTCGCCTGCGCCAGCGTGCGCGCCCGCACGATGCCGTTGAGGTCGCTCTTCACAAGCGTGATGCCGGCGCTTTCGACGGCGACATCAGCGCCGGTGCCCATAGCGATGCCGACATCCGCGGCTGCGAGCGCCGGCGCATCGTTGACACCGTCTCCCGCCATCGCGACCTTTGCCCCCTCGGCCTGGAGCTCTTCGATGAGCTGCTGCTTGCCGTCCGGCAGCATGTCGGCGCGCACCTCGTCGATGCCGAGCTTCAACGCCACAGCCCTCGCGGTGCGCTCGTTGTCGCCCGTGGCCATGATGATACGGAGACCCGTGTCGTGCAGGGCGCGGATCGCCTCCACGGTCGTTGCCTTGACCGGATCGGCAACGGCAACGAAGCCGGCGATCGATCCGTCGACAGCGACGAACATCGCCGTCTTGCCTTCGGCGCGCATGGCGTCGGCCTGTCCGGCGAGACGGTCGATGCCGACGCCAAGGTCCGCCATCATGGCAGCATTCCCGAGCGCCACCTTTCGGCCCTCCACGGTGCCGCTGACGCCCTTACCCGTCACCGCCTCGAACTCGGATGCCGAATGCACCATAGCACCGCGTTCCGACGCGCCTTCGACGATGGCTTCGGCCAGCGGATGCTCCGAACCGCGCTCGAGCGAGGCGGCAAGCGACAGAAGCTGCCCGGCATCGAATCCTTCGGCCGCAACGACGTCCGTCAGCTTCGGGCGGCCTTCCGTCAGCGTGCCCGTCTTGTCGACGATGAGCGTATCGACGCTCGCGAAGCGTTCCAGCGCTTCCGCGTCCTTGATCAGCACGCCCGCCTGAGCGCCGCGCCCGGTCGCGGTCATGATCGACATGGGCGTGGCGAGACCCAGCGCGCAGGGACAGGCAATGATGAGGACGGACACGGCCGACACGATGGCAAACACCATGCTGGGTTCGGGTCCGAATAGTCCCCACACCACGAAGGCAAGGATGGCGACCAGCACCACGGTCGGCACGAAGTAATAGGATACGCGATCGGCGAGCCCCTGAATGGGCGCGCGGGATCGCTGGGCCTTGGCGACCATCTCGACGATCCGCGACAGCATGGTCTCCGACCCGACGCGCTCGGCGGTGATGACGAGCGTGCCGTTGCGATTAAGCGTTCCTCCCGTAACCGCGTCGCCCGCCGTCTTCTCGACGGGCACGGGCTCGCCGGTGATCATGGATTCGTCGATTGAAGTCCGGCCCTCGACGACGTTGCCGTCGACGGGAACGCTGTCGCCGGGGCGAACACGCAGCCGGTCGCCCCGCTTCACCTCGTCCAGCGGCACATCGACTTCCGAACCGTCGGCGGCGATCCGGCGCGCGGTCTTCGGCGCGAGGTCGAGCAGGGCGCGGATTGCCGATCCCGTTCGCTCGCGTGCCCGCAACTCCAGCACCTGGCCGAGGAAGACCAGCGCGACGATGACGGCGGCCGCCTCGAAATAGACTGGCACCGACCCGCCATGCCCGCGGAACTGGTGCGGGAAGATATCCGGGAAGAAGGTGGCGACGACGCTGTAGATATAGGCCGTGCCGACGCCGATCGAGATCAGCGTCCACATGTTCGGGCTGCGGTTGACGAAGGACTCGTAGCCGCGGTGGAAGAAGGGGATCGCGGCCCAAAGCACCACGGGCGTTGCGAGCAGCAGCTCCAGCCACACGGCCACCGGCTCGCCGATCCAGTCGCGCACCTGAAGGCCGACCATAGGCCCCATAGCGATGACGAGCAGCGGCAGCGACAGGATCGCGGAAATCCAGAACCTGTGTGTGAAGTCGACGAGCTCCGGGTTCGGACCCTCGTCGCCCGTCGGCACACCCATCGGCTCGAGCGCCATGCCGCAGAGCGGACACGAGCCGGGCTTGTCGCGCACGATCTCCGGGTGCATCGGGCAGGTGTATTGCGTGCCCTTCGGCATCGGCGCGGGTGCCGGGCGATCACCGAGATAGCGCGCCGGCTCAGCCTCGAACTTGCCCTTGCAGCCCGCCGAGCAGAAATAGAACTTGTCGCCTTCGTAGCGGTGGAAGTGTCTTGCGCTCGCGCGATCGACGGTCATCCCGCAGACCGGGTCAGTGGCCGTCAGGAACTTCGCCGGCTCCGCGACGAACTTCGTCCGGCACCCCGCGCTGCAGAAGTGAAACATACGTCCGCCGTGCTCCGCGCTCGGCTTGCCGGCCGTGGGGTCGACGGTCATCCCGCAGACCGGGTCGCGCACGATCTCCCCTTCGGTGTGCTTCGCCGGTGCGTGATGGGCATGGTGCTCATGAGAGGTCATCGTCGTCGCCTTCGGTTCCGGTTGGCCTATCGTTCGCACTTCCAGTCACTGGAAGGTCAAGCACTATCTGGGCTTGACCTTCCACCTGCTGGAAGGCCGACATTCGTCACATGCCGTCCCCCGGACGGAGTCCAGGACCGCCCGCGCCTATCGCCGACGGTCCCCGGCAGGATGTCAAAGGAGACTACCATGAAGACGTTGAAGACCATCGCGGCGGCAGCCGCGCTGACCGCGGTGACTGCTGTCGCCTGGGCGCAGATGAACCATGGCGGTCACGGCGGCGGGATGATGATGAACATGGACCAGATGCAGTCCATGATGGAATCGATGATGCCCGCCGACGGCGACTCCGAATCCACCAAGGCCTTCAAGCAGGCCGACATGGACATGATGCAGGGCATGGCGGTCGAATATTCGGGCAATGCCGACGTCGACTTCCGGCTCAAGATGATCCCGCATCACCAGGGTGCGATCGACATGGCGAAGGTCGCGCTCGAACACGGCACCGACCCGGAGACGAAGGCCCTGGCCGAGGCGATCATCGCGGCGCAGGAACGCGAGATCGCGGAAATGCAGGCCTGGCTGGAGAAGAACCGCAAGTAGGAGGAATGGCTGTGAATCCCAGCGATCCCGTCCACCGCCGACATTGGGACGAGGCCTATTTCCAGAAGGGCGAGGCCGGCGTCAGCTGGTTCGAGGAGACACCGACGGTCTCGCTGGATCTGATCACAGCGTTGCCGGGACCGAAGGAGTCATTGATCGACGTGGGTGGCGGGGCGTCACGCCTCGCCGCCCATGCTCTTCGGCTGGGGTTCGGGCACGTCGCGGTGCTCGACCTGTCGGGGGAGGCGATTGCCCGGTCCCAGCATGCGATGGGCAGCGAAGCCGGTCGCGTCGAGTGGATCGTTGCCAACGTGACGACCTGGAAGCCCCAACGGCGATACGGCGTCTGGCATGATCGCGCAGCCTTCCACTTCCTCACGGACAAGGCGGACCGCGCCGCCTATGTCGAGACACTCGACGCCGTGCTTTCAGATACCGGACACGCCATCATCGCGACCTTCGCCCTTGACGGCCCGGAACGTTGCAGCGGGCTGCCAGTGCAACGCTACAGCCCTGAAACCCTTGCTGAGACGCTCGGATCACGATTCATGCTCGTCAGTGGTGTGCGTCATGAGCATCAGACCCCTTGGGGGTCGACGCAGGCGTTCCAGTTCAGCGTCCTGGCGAGGGCGGCTTGATTTGCTCGACCGCGAAAAGCGCTGCGGCGTGGAACATGAGAGATCCTGGATTCGTCGCATGAGGCTCCGCGAAGTAGGACTGATCGCTGCTGGTTTGGCGATCGCTTTCGCCCTTGGTGTGTGGTGGATGACCCGATCCTCACCCCCTGGAATCCTGAAGCCGGACGATGCCTCGGTCGTTGCCATGGGCTCGAAGCTGTACGACATTCATTGCGCTTCCTGTCACGGCGGGTCGCTGGAGGGTCAGGCAGAGGACTGGCAGCGCCGCGACGCGGAAGGCTTTGCCCTCGCACCACCACACGATGCCACCGGGCACACCTGGCATCATCCCGATCGCCTTCTCTTTGACATTACGAAGGTTGGCGTGGGGGTCGCGGCGAACCTGCCGGACTACAAGACGCGGATGCCTGCGTTCGAAGGCGTGCTTGACGACGACGAGATCATCGCCGTGCTTTCCTTCATTAAGGCACAATGGCCGGATGACATCCGTCGACGCCACGACCTCCTCAACGAACGGGACGCCGCCAAGTCGCGCTGACCCAGCTCTGCCGGAATGGCAGCATCCGGCCGACCACGCCATCGCGGCGGATGCCGTGCCACGCCGCTGCCGAAACGTGGAGCGCTACAAGCGCCAGCGTCACATTCCAGATCGCCTTGTGAACATCGGCAGCGGGACCCCAGAAATATGAAGCGACGAAGCCGGTTGCGGCCTGAGCGGCCAGCGAGGCGTAGATGCCCCAGTGCACCACAATTGCAGCCAGGTCCCAAGCGGAAGGCGGGCTAGGCTCGCGAGGAACGCGCCGCAGCAGGCGCAGCGCGATACGAACCAGCACAAGGAAGCCGATGGCCATGCCGTTGTAGTTGTGCACCATGTGCAGGAAGAGGTCGAACGGGGCCGGCGGCAATATCGGATTGTGGGTCCGAGGGATGGCGCTCGACGTGGCCCACTGGGTGACGATCATCACGACCACCGCCCAATGGATGCCTATCTGAAGGATCGAATATCGTCTCATCCGCAGCGCGCCTGTCTGAACTTCAAATTACGTTGGACATCTTGCCGGCGGGTGAATCGCTGGGCGAAATGCGCGCGGCTGAACAGTTCCCAGCTTCTGAACACCAAGCCTGGATCGGCCTAGGTTCGGAAAGCCGACCGGAAAATAGGCGTCCGCTGCACTCCGGACAGAGCCGGTAAGCCGACGGTAGGGTGTCGGTCTCAATCCGGGCACCGCGATCCCGACCAGAAACGACGATGCTTGGTGCAACGTTCGTTGCTAGCCCACCGCTGCGCTGCCAAGGTAGGGATGTGATCAGCTTATTTCGCGCGCAGAGCAGCTTTCAGTTTACTCCCCTACGAAGCAGACCGGTGACCGACCGCCTGGCCGACTCCACGCGCTGGAGCCGCCGCAGCGCCGCGGCCGGCACGGCGGCGCTGTGCGCGCTGCTATTGGCGTGAGCCGTCGCGCTATTGCCGGATCAGCAGACGGCGGGTAGGTCGGATGAACGAGAGGAGCCACACATGAGCGACAACACCATCCGCGACCTGACCGCAGGGATCGTCTCTGCTTACGTGTCAAACAACTCCGTCCAGCGTGCAGACCTTGCCGGTGTTGTTGAAGGCGTGGCGGCCGCACTCGCGGGGCTCGGGAAAGCACCCGAGCCGGAGCCGCTGACGCCTCCGGTCTCGATCAGGAAGTCGGTGACGCCTGACTTCCTCATCAGCCTGGAAGACGGCAAGCGCTACAAGTCGTTGAAGCGGCATCTCGGCGTGCGCGGTCTCACACCTGACGAGTACCGCGCCAAGTGGAGCCTGCCTGCCGACTATCCCATGGTGGCACCCAACTACGCTGCCGCACGGTCGGCGCTGGCGAAGACTTCAGGCCTGGGACGCAAGCCGGCGCCGAAGGCGAAGCCGGGCAAGCGCAAGCGATAGGATCAGCGAGGTCGCTTCGCAGGCGGTCGCTGCCGCTCGGAACATTCCCATGGACGACCCGTTCATCGCCTACACTCAGAGGAGGCGAAGAGGGCAGAGCTTTACGTCCATGAAACACACGACCTCATCGCCAGCGATATGGTTGTCGGCACCAACGTCTACGACCGAGAAGGTAAGCACATCGGCAAGGTCGAGCGGCTGATCCTCGAGAAGCGCGGCGGCCGGGTTTCCTACGCTGTTCTCAGCTTCGGCGGCTTCCTTGGCATCGGGCACGACCACTATCCCCTGCCGTGGGCGAAGCTCGATTACGACGAGGGACTTTCCGGCTTCCGCGTCGATATCGCGCGCGAGCAGGTCGAAGGCGCGCCGAAGTATCGCGCGGGCGAAGATTTCGACTGGTCGGAGAAGAGTGGTCGCCGCGTCTATGATTATTACGGCATCATGCCCTACTGGCGCGGACCGATCATGTAGCTGTGCGCGGCTGGCTTCGGTTCAAATTCCTGAACGCGGCCCCACGCCCGCATCGCAACGCAACCCCTCCGACGGTAGCCGCAGAACGCGATGCGGCCGCCTACCGGCGACGTTGAGGCGAACAAGGGCACCTGCAGCGGCGACAGTCCGGCGCCTCAGGAAGGTCGCGCGGCCCTCCGACTGCGGCGCGGTCGAACCGCCGGCGAAGGCTTCTCGCGGATGCGCACGGCGCCGCCTTCGGGGTGGTCGATCTCGAAGGCATTGGTCTTGCGGATGAGGTCGCTCAACTTGCGAAAGCCGAATGTGCGCGGATCGAAGTCGGAGGCGAGGTTGGCAAGCTGGGTGCCGACTGCGCCGAGCCGGACCCAGCCGTCCTCAGTCTCCATCTGCGAGATTACCTTGCTGATCACCGGGATCGCCGCCGAGGGCGGCTGCAGCGACCGCGTGGCGGGGACAGCGTCGCCGGCATCCTCCATATTCGCTGCCGCGGTTGGTAGCAGGTTCTCCGTGTAGACGAAGCGGCGGCAGGCCTGGCGGAAGCTCTCAGGCGTCTTCTGCTCGCCGAAGCCGAACACGTCGATGCCCTGCTCGCGGATGCGGGCGGCGAGCCGGGTGAAATCGCTGTCCGAGGACACCAAGCAAAAGCCGTCGAAACGGCCGCTGTGCAGCAGGTCCATCGCGTCGATCACCAGAGTGATGTCGGAGGCGTTCTTGCCGGTGGTGTAGGCGAACTGCTGCTGTGGGATGATCGCATGGCGCGACAGCACGTCGGCCCAGGCTTTGGAGCGGGCGCTGGAGAAGTCACCGTAGATGCGGCGCACGCTGGCCTCGCCGATCTTGGCGATCTCCTCGAACAGACCGTCGGCGATCTTGGCCGATGCGTTGTCGGCGTCGATCAGTACCGCCAGGCGCGGCGAGCGGGCTTCGGAGGGCATCGGCCTAAATTCCTCGGATCATGGCTCCGCCGGAGTTGCCCGATGACGCGCCGGTGTCGGGAGAGCCAGTATAGTTCAGACTCCGCGGGCGCTTTCTCGCCCGCAATGACATCGTTCGAGTGCCGTGAGCGGGTGCAGAAATTTGTCGGCTCCACACTGGTCGCCTCAGTTGAGATTCAGTCGCCGGCCACTCTTGGTATCAAACACATGCAACAGTGTCGGATCAATGTATAGCTTCAGAGCGTCGCCCGGCCTGGCCGAGAGGCGCTCCTTCAGCACGGCGACGACGGCCTGGCCGGCAAGATCCACTGCCAGGTGCGTCTCCGACCCCGTCGGCTCGACGATGGTGACCGTGGCGGGAACGCCTTCCGGGCCGATTGCGATATGTTCGGGCCGGACGCCCAAAACGACGGGGCCCCTTGCAGGCACGGGCCGTCCGAGGTCGAGCCTGAAGCCGCCGCCGAGTTCCGCCACGCGTCCATCCGACGTCACGGTGGCGGAAAGGAAGTTCATCGCCGGCGAGCCGAGGAAGCCGGCGACGAACATGTTGTCCGGCCTGTCGTAGAGCTCGAGCGGCGGCCCGACCTGCTCGACCACGCCGTCATGCATCACGACGATGCGGTCGGCCATCGTCATCGCCTCAATCTGGTCATGGGTGACGTAGACCGTGGTGGTGTTCAGCTTCTGGTGTAGCGCCTTAATCTCGGCCCGCATCTGCACGCGCAGCTTGGCGTCGAGGTTGGACAGTGGCTCGTCGAAGAGAAACACGGCCGGATCGCGCACGATGGCGCGTCCCATCGCCACACGCTGGCGCTGCCCGCCCGAAAGCTGCTTCGGATAGCGGTCGAGCAGCTTCTCGAGCCCGAGAATCCCGGCCGCACGACGCACCTTCTCGTCGAACTCGCTCTTCGGCGCTTTCCTCAGGCGCAGCGAGAACCCCATGTTCTCGGCAACGGTCATGTGCGGATAGAGCGCGTAGCTCTGGAAGACCATCGCGATGTCGCGCTCTTTCGGCGCCAGGTCGTTCACGACGCGGCCGCCAATGCTGATCTCTCCCCCGGTGATTGATTCCAGACCAGCGATCATGCGCAACAGGGTCGATTTTCCGCAACCGGACGGGCCGACCAGAGTGACGAACTCACCGTCGGCAATATCGACGCTGACGCCGTGGAGCACCTGCACTGCTCCGTAGGCCTTTTTCACCTCGTCGATCTCAATCGAAGCCATCGGCAGTTCCTCTCCACTGCGGCGTCAGCATCGCCAGGCAGCGCATTTCCCCTTGACGGCTCATCATGGCTGGTCTCTTATAAGATGTAAATTATAATTTATACGGACAGTCATGAAGGTCGCACGCATCACCGCAACGCCTCTGATGGCCTCGTTCGCCGCGATCTTCGGTGGCCCGGACAAGGTGCCGGCGCATATCAGCGTGCCAGCCGCGCATTTCCGCCGCATCCCGCGCACCGGGCAGATGACCACGCTGATCAAGGTCGAGTCGGACGACGGCGTCGTCGGCTACGGCGAGGCTTTCGGCCTGCCCCACCCGATGTCGGCCACGGCCATCGTCAACGAGGTCGCTGCGCCGGCCCTGGTCGGCCAGGAGATCGACGAACCGGCTGAAATGCTTCGCGTGCTCCAGGACTATTTCTTCGCCCTCGGCTCGACCCGTGGCGCGGCGATGGAGGCCTTGAGCGGCATCGACATCGCGCTGTGGGACCTGAAGGCGCGTGCAGCGGGAGTGCCGCTGTCGACGCTGCTTGGCGCGTCACCTGGGCCGGTCTCCACCTATGCGAGCCCGGTGGGCTTCCACGAGCATCCCGACGCTTCGGTCGCGGCGGCAATGAGTTTCCTGAAGCAGGGCTTTACCGCCATCAAGATCAAGATCGGTCGCGGCGCCGAGATCGATGCGCTGCATGTCGGCGCCATCCGCGACGCGGTTGGCCCGGCGATCCGGCTCTACACCGACGTCAACTGCGCCTACGACGTGCCCACGGCCATCAGGGTCGCCGAGGCGCTGGGGCCGTTCGACCTCGGCTGGTTCGAGGAGCCGATTGCGCCGGACGATCCGCAGGGCATGGCCAAGGTGCGCCAGCATGCGCCGATGCCGGTTGCGGCCGG
>JAHBYZ010000067.1 GCA_019635695.1 Rhizobiaceae bacterium | reverse complement strand
CCTGCGCATGGACAGGATGACGGTGGGCGGCACGCGGGCTTAAGCCCGCCCGCACATCACCACGTGATCTTGATCGCCTCGGCGCTCTTCTTCGCCGGGCCGTGGAAGACGGCCTCGATGTTGTTTCCATCGGGGTCGAGCAGGAAGCAGGCGTAGTAGCCGGGATGGTAGGACCGCTCGCCGGGCTTGCCGTTGTCCTTGCCGCCGGCTTTCAGACCGGCCTCGTAGAAGGCGTCGACCGTGGCGCGATCCCTGGCCTGGAAGGCGAGGTGGTGGCGGCCGGTGAGCTTGCCGGCCGCGGCTTCGCTGCCGGCGGTGGAAATGCCCAGTTCGTCGGCGAAGAAGAAGTCGTCGCCCATGGCGACCACGGGAATGCCGAGCACCTTCATCAGCGCCTCGTAGAAGCGCTTGCTCGCCTTGAAGTCGCGCACGACGAGCTGGATGTGGTCGATCAGCCGGCCGCGATAGAGTTCCTGGGCTTCCATGGTGTGCTCCCTCGTGTTGACGCGGGAAGCTAGAGGCGGCGGCGGCGGCGTCAATGCGCGGCGGCTCGCCTCCTGTCAGCACGCTGGCGGCAGGGGTCGCGTCTATCGACGCTTGCGCGGCTTCTCCAGCAGCGCGACGGCCTCGACGTGCGGGGACCAGAGGAACTGGTCGATCGGCACGACCTGCGTGAGGCGGTAGCCGCCGGCGGTGAGGATCGCAAGGTCGCGCGCGAGCGTGCCGGGATTGCAGGAGACGGCGGCGACGAGCGGCACTGCGGATTTTGCGATCTGCTTCGACTGGTCTTCCGCGCCGGCGCGGGGCGGGTCGAAGACGACGCCGTCGAAGCGGTCGAGCTCGGCCGCGGCCAGCGGCCGGCGGAACAGGTCGCGTTTCTCGGTCGTCACGCGGCGCAGGGCACCTCCCGCGGAGCGAAAGCCGCGGTCGAGCGCGGCCAACGCGGCGGCATCCGATTCGGCGGCGTGGACCTCGGCGGCCGCCGCCAGCCGCAGGGCGAAGGTGCCGCAGCCGGAGAACAGGTCGGCAACGCGTTTCACCCTGCCGAGATGGCCGAGCACGAGGCCGGCCATGGCGGCTTCGGCCTGCGCCGTTGCCTGCAGGAAGGCGCCGGGCGGCGGCTCGACGGTCACCGAACCGAAGGTCACGCGCGGTTTGCGCGGTTCGACCAGTATGTCGCCTTCCAGCGACAGGCGCGCGAAGCCGGCGCGGGCGGCGAGATCGGCCGCCGCCAGCCGCACCGGCTGGGTCAGCTTAGGCAGGCCGGTCGCCTGGATGTCGAGACCGCTCTGCGTGGCGGTGACCGCCAGCCGGAACGGCTCGGAGCCGGTCGCGAGCGCCCCGGCGAGCCGGCGCAGGTCGTCCAGGCGCTCGACGATGGCAGGCACGGTGATGGGGTCTTCCGCGATGTCGACGATGCGGTCCGACATCGCGGCATGGTAGCCGAGCAGGATGCCGGCCTGCGTCCTGCGGGCCGAATAGGTCACGCGGCGGCGCGAACCCGGCGCACAGGGCACCAGATCGGCGACCGGCGCGTCGATGCCGCGAGCACGCAGCGCCTCGACCACCTTGCCGCGCTTCCAGTCTCGGTAGGCCGCGTCTTCCAGATGCTGGATGGCGCAGCCGCCGCAGTCGCCGAAATGACGGCAGGCAGGCTCGATTCGCTGCGGTGAGCTTTCCAGCAAAGCGACGATTTCGCCACGGTCCTTGCTGCGGGCGACGTTCACCCGCTCGCCCGGCAGCGCGAAGGGCACGAAGAGTGGACCGGCCGACGTGTCGGCGACACCGTCGCCCTGCGCGCCGAGACGGTCGATGGTGACGACGCTTTCAGCCACGATCCTTCACCGCACCGAGCAGGAATTCGCGATTGCCGTCGCCGCCCTCGATCGGTGATGCGACCATGCCAAGGACGCGCCAGCCGGGCTGCTCGTCGAGCCAACCGTGCAACTCGCCTGCGACACGCTCGGCCACAGCCGGATCGACAAGCCCGCCCTTGCCGACCGCCTCGCGCCCGGCCTCGAACTGCGGCTTCACCAGCACGACGGCGAAGGCACCTCGCATCGCGACGGCGAGCGCCGGCGGCAGCGCCAGTTTCAGCGAGATGAAGCTGACGTCGCAGACGATCGCCTCGACAGGCCGACCGCCAAGGGGGGCGGCATCGAGGTCACGCGCGTTCACTCCTTCGAGCAACGTGACGCGCGGATCGGCGGCAAGCTGCGGCGCCATCTGGCCGTGGCCGACGTCGATGGCGACCACATGGGCGGCGCCGCGCTCCAGCAGCACCTGCGTGAAGCCGCCAGTCGAGGCGCCGATGTCGAGCGCGCTGCGGCCAGTCGGATCGAAACCGAAGGCGTCGAGGCCGGCGATGAGCTTGAGGGCGGCGCGCGAGACGTAGCGGCCGGCCGGATCGGAAACCGCTATGGCGGCGTCCGTGGGGGTGGACGCGCCAGGCTTGTCCGCCACAGCGCCGCCGACCGTCACCGTGCCGCGCAGGATCGCGTCGCGCGCGCGCGAGCGGGACGCAAACAGGCCGCGCTCGACGAGCAGTTCGTCGAGACGGACCCTGTCGGCGTTGCGGCTGGCTGCTGTGCGGGCTGGCATGCGCCTTCCATGTCGGAAGGCGCGACAACTGGCAAGCGAAGTCAGCGTATCGGCGGAACGGCGAACCGGACTTCGACGGCGGGCCTGAGGCCGTCGCGAAGCTTTCCGACCGAGCCGGTCGCGGCGACGTCGAGCGCGTGCGTCATCTTGGGCGCCACGCCGAAGGCGAAGCCCCCGCGCAGCTCTCCGATCTTAGAGGCGACGATCTTCGCGGCGGCTGCGTCGATGCTGGCGTCATAGTCGGGCTGCGCCTCGGCGACGGCCGAAAGGGTGGCGAGCACGAAGCCCGCGACGGCGAAACGGATCATTGTTTTTTGCTTCCCTGTCCTGACGCCGTTCTAGCGGCATCGACCCAAGAAAGGGTCAAGCGGCAGGGTTAGCGGGGGCAAAAGAACCAGTGTGAACAAAAGCTTGCGCAGCAATGCGGCAAACTCGATTCAAGCCGTTCAGAAACCGATTCAGGCCCTTGCGGCGCGCACGCCCGAGCCAAGCGCGGCAAAGACGGCGCGCACGATGCCGGCGCTATCGAGACCGGCGTCGGCGTACATCTTTTCGGGCTTGGCATGTTCGATGAATGCGTCGGGCAGCACCAGCGGCCGCACGCGCAGGCCGTTGTCCAGCAGGCCGTTGGCGGCCAAGTGCTGGAGCACCTGGCTGGCGAAGCCGCCGACCGCGCCTTCCTCGACCGTGACCAGAACCTCGTGCTCGCGCGCCAGCCGCTCGACCAGCGCGGTGTCGAGCGGGCGGGCGAAGCGGGCGTCGGCAACCGTGGTGGAGAGTCCGGCCGCGTCAAGCTCCTCGGCGGCGAGCAGGCAGTCCTTCAGCCGCGTGCCGAAGGACAGCAGCGCCACCTTCGTGCCTTCGCGCAGCACACGGCCGCGACCGATCTCCAGCGCCTTGCCGCGCTCCGGCATGTCGACACCGACGCCGTCGCCGCGCGGGTAGCGGAACGAGATCGGACCTTCGTCGTAGACGGCGGCGGTGCGCACCATGTGGCGCAGCTCGGCCTCGTCGGCCGCCGCCATCACCACGAAGCCGGGAAGGTTGGAGAGATAAGCGGTGTCGAAGGCGCCGCAATGGGTCGGGCCGTCGGCGCCGACGAAGCCGGCACGGTCGATCGGAAAGCGCACCGGCAGCTTCTGGATGGCCACGTCATGGACGACCTGGTCATAGGCGCGCTGGAGGAAGGTGGAATAGATGGCGACGAACGGGCGGTAGCCTTCGGTGGCGAGGCCGGCCGCGAAGGTGACTGCGTGCTGCTCGGCGATGCCGACGTCGAAGATGCGCTTCGGGAACGCCTCGCCGAACAGGTCGAGCCCGGTGCCGGACGGCATGGCGGCGGTGATCGCCACGATCTTCTCGTCGTCGCGGGCTTCCTGGATCAGGCTGTCGGCGAAGACGCGCGTATAGCTCGGCGCGTTGGCGGGCGCCTTGGCCTGCGCGCCGGTGATGACGTCGAACTTGTTGACGCCGTGATACTTGTCGGACGCCTTCTCGGCCGGCTCGTAGCCCTTGCCCTTCTGCGTCACCACATGGATCAGCACCGGACCGTCGCCATGGTCGCGCACGTTGCGCAGCACAGGGACCAGATGGTCGAGATTGTGGCCGTCGATCGGACCGATGTGGAAGAAGCCCATCTCCTCGAACAGCGTGCCGCCGGTGACGTAGCCGCGCGCGTGCTCGACGGCGCGGGTGACGGCGCGGTCGATGCGCTTGCCGAGATAGGAAGTGAGCTTCTTTCCGAACTCGCGGATGCCCTGATAGGTGCCGCCGGAGGCCAACCGCGACAGATAGGAACTCATCGCGCCCGAGGGCGGCGCGATCGACATGTCGTTGTCGTTGAGGATGACGATCAGCCGCGCGTCGAGCGCGCCGGCATTGTTCATCGCCTCGTAGGCCATGCCGGCCGACATGGCGCCGTCGCCGATGACGGCGATGACATTGCGCTTCACGCCCGAGAGGTCGCGGGCAACCGCCATGCCGAGCGCGGCCGAGATCGAGGTCGAGGAGTGCGCCGCGCCGAAGGGGTCGTATTCGCTCTCGGCCCGGCGGGTGAAGCCGGACAGGCCCTTTTCCTGGCGCAGCGTGCGGATGCGGTCGCGCCGGCCGGTCAGGATCTTGTGCGGATAGGCCTGGTGGCCGACGTCCCAGACAATGCGATCGTCCGGCGTGTCGAACACGTAGTGCAGCGCCACGGTCAACTCGACGACGCCGAGCCCCGCGCCGAGATGGCCGCCGGTCTGCGAGACGGCATCGACCAGTTCGGCGCGCAACTCCTGCGCGAGCCGCGGCAGGTCGGATTCAGGCAACGCGCGCAGATCCGCGGGCACCTTGACGCGGTCAAGCAGGGGCGTCTCGGGCGGCGATTGCACTGGCTGCATGCTGGTGGAACTCGACATGTTCCAACGGAAATAGGCGCGAACCCGCCGAAAGTAAACGCCGCGAAGGGACGCAGGCGAGGCCCGCTCAGCGCTCCGGCAGCGGGATGAACTCTTCCTCGTCGCCCGGCACGATGTCGAAGCGGCCGGTGCGCCACTCCTCCTTGGCCTGCTCGATGCGCTCGCGCGAAGACGAGACGAAATTCCACCAGATGTAGCGCTGCGAGCCGAGTGCCGCGCCGCCGAACAGCATCAGATGCGCGCCGCGCTCGCTGGAAACGACGATCTCGTCGCCCGAGCGGAACACCAGAAGCTGGTCGGGAGCGAAGCGGTCGCCGGCGATCTCGACCTCGCCCGAAAGCAGGTAGACCGCGCGCTCCTCGGCCCGGGCAGGGATGCGAACGCGACCGCCCGGTGCAATCTCGATGTCAACGTAAAGCGTGTCCGTCGCGGTGCGCACCGGCGCGCGAAGCCCGTCGAATTCGCCGATGACGACGCGGCCGCTGGTCCCGTCCGCCGCGAAAGTCGGCAGGTCGTCTTTCGCGGTGTTCTCGAAGGCGGGCGCCTGCTCCTCATGGCTTTCCGGAAGGGCCAGCCAGGTCTGCAGGCCGGAGATGGAGAGCGGCTGGCCGCGCAGTTCCTCGGGCGAACGCTCCGAGTGCACGATGCCGCGGCCGGCGGTCATCAGGTTCACGTCGCCGGGCTCTATGACCATTTCGGTGCCCAGCGAATCGCGATGCCGAATGCGGCCGTCGAAGAGATAGGTGACGGTGGACAGCCCGATATGCGGGTGCGGGCGCACGTCCATCGCCTCGCCGGCCTTGAGGATCGCCGGCCCCATGCGGTCGAAGAAGATGAACGGCCCGACCAGCCGGCGGCGCGACGACGGCAGCGCGCGTCGAACCGCGAAGCCGCCGACATCGTGCGAACGCGGGATGATGAGGGTCTGGATGGCGTCGCTGGCGAAGGCGTCGCCGGGCACGGGGTCCTTGCCGGGAAAGAAGCTCATGCGCGAAAGCTAGGCCGAGCGCTCCGAAGTGCCAAGTCCGCAGCGGTGAACGGTCCTTCTCGGCTTCACTCCCCGTCGAGCGGCTCGGTGCCGACCGGCTTGCCGCCATGACGACCAAGGCGAGAATCGTAGTCTATGCGTCCCCACTTGTCCGAGATGGCCTCGAGATTTCCGTGTTCCCAAACCAAATCGAGTAGAAGGTCGATATCTGACCCTGCGCCTTCTTCACTGGCATATTGAGATGCAGGCCGAATCCTGCCGGCCTCGGCCACAGCTAGTGTCAAAAATTTTCGCTCTGTAAACTCAGCTAACTTGCCAAGGTCTTTTTTTCTTGGTTGAGGCACACTTGGCAACAACTCAGCGATCTGATGCGCGATAATCAATTGATCCAAAATTTCTGGGCGAAATCCCTGATACGCCGCTAATTTTTCAGATCCGTATTCATCGATACGCTTGTTCTTGAAATAGATCCTGCCCCTCTCCGCCAAAATAGACGTCGATATGAATATATCCTTTGAGTAAGAAGTTATCTCTTCAGGTGAAAAGTGATGCCGATCATCTCTGGCAATCAAAACAAGGAGAGCTAGTTTATGAATGCACTCGTCGACCCATAGTTGAACCTCATTTCTACGAAGGTCTGCATCTCGCCATTGTTTGAAACCAATGAGAAATGCAGCGGCGGCTATAGCCGCCGACACCACGCCAATCAGTGTTTCAAGCATATGGCGCCCCGCTACTCCCCGTCGAGCGGCTCCGTGCCGACCGGCTTGCCATCGCGCGAGAGGCGGATTTTCTCGACCTTCGCCTCGGCGGATTTGAGCAGGGCGTCACAATGCGCCTTCAGCGCCTCGCCGCGCTCGTAGATGCGGATCGATTCCTCCAGCGGCACGTCGCCGCGTTCGAGCTGGTCGACGATCTTCTCCAGCGCCTCCAGCGCCTTCTCGAAGCTCATCGCCTTGACGTCGTCGTTCGCCGCTTCAGCCATCGTTCAGCCCCTCATCAGCCGCTGGACATGCGCAGCAACGGAAAATGACAATCCCTGCAGGTCGTAGCCGCCTTCGAGCAGGCTCACGAGCCGGTTCTTCGAATGGCGGCCCGCAGCCTCCATCAGCTCGCCCGTCGCCCAGTCGAAATCGTCCTCGGTCAGATTGATCTCGGCCAGCGGGTCGCGGTGATGGGCGTCAAAGCCGGCGGAAACGATCACCAGTTCCGGCCGGAACGCATCCAGCGCCGGGATCACCACCGAGCGGAACGCCTCGCGGAACAGGTCGGAGCCGGTGCGCGGCGCAAGGGGAGCGTTGAAGACGTTGCCGGCGCCGCGCTCGTCCTTCGCGCCGGTGCCCGGATAAAGCGGCATCTGGTGCGTGGAGGCGTACAGTACCGTCGGGTCGTCCCAGAATATGTCCTGCGTGCCGTTGCCGTGGTGCACGTCCCAATCGACTATGGCGACGCGCTCGATGCCGTGGGCCCTCTGCGCATGACGGGCGGCGATCGCGGCGTTGTTGAACAGGCAGAAGCCCATCGCCGTGACCTTCTCGGCGTGGTGGCCCGGCGGACGGGCGGCGACGAAGACGTTGTCGGCCGCGCCTGAAAACACATCGTCCACCGCCGCGTTGGCTGCCCCGATGGCGTGCAGTGCCGCTTCGAAGCTCTTCGGGCTCATCGAGGTGTCGCCGTCAATGCGCACCCTGCCCTCGGCGGGAACTGCCGCCTTGATCTTGTCGAGATGCGATTGCGGATGGGCGTAGAGGATGGTGGCTTCGTCGCCCTGGGGGGCGGCCTGCCGGTCGAGCCCGGCGAAACGCTCGTCGTCGAGCATGCGCTCGATGGCGCGCAGGCGATCGGGGCGCTCCGGATGACCGGGCGGCGTCAGATGTTCGAGGAAGATCGGGCTCGAATAGAGTCGGGTGGCCATGATCCGGTATAGGCTTCCCGCTCGGTGATGGCCACGGCGCGGGCAGCGCCTGCGGCTTTGATCAACAGCTTGTGCCGCGACTCACGCGGCGGGCTGGCCGCCCGCGGGAGGCGCGGCGGCGCGCCCGCCGAAGGCGGACCCGGCCTTTTCCTTCAACTCACGGAAATGGCGCGACGCGTCCGTGAGGCGACGATCCCAATCGGCGTCTGGCTGCTGACCCTCGATCACCTTGAAATAGACCTGCATCAGCGCCGCGACATTGAAGGGTTCGAGTATGGCGGCACGCAGCGCCCACGCGAAGACGACGGCCACAACCACGCTCCAGCCGGCGGCCTGTCCGGGCATGAAGGCGACGAAGGCAGCGGCCGGCGCCAGCAGGAGCAGGAACAGCACGAGCGTCAGTCCCCAGCTGATGACCGCCAGCCAGATGGCGTTCTTCAGCATGGTCGTGCCGTTCTGCGCATACAGGATCACGCCGTCCTTGGCGGTGCCGAACGGGTCGGTGCTGCCGAGCCGGATGTTGTAGGCAAGCACAATCTCGTCGATATAGGTCAGCGCCAGCCGGATGATCGTGTTGACGAACCGCACCAGCCCGTCGAGGCCGGGAATCGGGATGAAGGCGGCGATGCCGCCGAGCAGCCGGGTGATGACGCCGATGACGCCCTTGATGAGCTGGTCGACGGCGAAAAGCACATTGGCCTCGAGGAAGCGCGCCTTCACCTCGGCCTGGGCGTAGGCGATCTGGCCCTGGCCGTTCGGCACGGGCTTTCCGTCGAGCAGGTGCACCATGACGGCGATGTGGCCGGCTTTCAGCACATAGAGCAGATACTCACGAATCCAGTACATGACGACCAGCGACAGGCCGAAGCCGCCGACGCCGCCCCAGAACGCGAAGGCGGTGGGCCCGTCAGCGTCGCCGAAGACGTGCCCGGCACCCCAGCCGACGCCGGCGCCCGCGCCCGTCGCGACCATGAATCCCAGCGTGATGAGAAAGTAGACCACGAGCCGCAGGACGATGAACGGCCATGTCGCGGCCATCACACCCAGTGTCCTGCCTATCGAGAAATCCCACATCCGCGAACCCATCCCTGTTTCGGGTCACGATATTCCTGATCGTGACGCTACCAAGGCGTGTCGCACTGCTGCGTTTCTAAGCGATGTCGGTGGACACGATCTGGATGCCAAAGCCTTCGAGGCCGACATAGTGGCGCTCGCGCGAGGAGATCAGCCGGATCGACGAAATGCCGAGGTCGCGCAGGATCTGCGCGCCGAGGCCGACCTCACGCCATTCGCTTTCGCGGTTGCGCGCCTCGTCATGGTCCTCGCCGTCGGCGCCACGGGTGCGCCGTGGCATCTGACCGACGCCGACCGAGCCTTCGCGCAGGTAGACGATGACGCCGCGCTTCTCCTCGCCCATGCGCTGCATCATCTTGTCGAGCCGGTTGGCCGCGCCGAAGACGTCGACCGTGACGTTCTCCGGGTGAAGCCGGACGGGGACATCGACGCCGTCGCGGATGTCGCCGAAGACAACGGCGAGATGCTGCATGGGGTCCCAGGGCAGCGTGTAGGCATAGGCCTTGGCCGCGCCGCCGGGCGTCTGGATATCGAAGCAGGCAACACGCTCGACCAGCGATTCCTGCCGCTGCCGATAGGCGATCAGGTCGGCGACAGAGACCTGCCTGAGCTTGTGCGTCTCGGCGAACGCGGACACCTGCGGTCCACGCATCACGGTGCCATCGTCGTTGACCAGTTCGCAGATGACGCCAACGGGAGGAAGGTTGGCGAGCTTGCAGAGATCGACGGCGGCTTCTGTGTGGCCGGAGCGCATGAGCACGCCGCCCTCGCGCGCCACCAGCGGGAAGATATGACCCGGGCGCACGAAGTCGCGCGCGCCGACATTGCCGTTGGCGAGGTTGCGCACCGTCAGCGTGCGATCGTCGGCCGAGATGCCGGTGGTGGTGCCGTGACGGAAGTCGACCGAAACGGTGAAAGCGGTCGAGTGCGGCGCGTCGTTGTCGGCGACCATCGGCGCCAGGTTGAGCCGCCGCGCGTCCTCGCGCGGCATCGGCGCACAGACGATGCCCGACGTGTGGCGCACGATGAAGGCCATCTTCTCCGGCGTGCAATGCACGGCCGCGACGATCAGGTCGCCCTCGTTCTCGCGGCCGTCGTCGTCCATGACGACGACGATTTCACCGCGTTCGAAAGCGCGCAGGGCTTCGACGACTCGTCTCTGATCGTATGCCATGATCGTCCCTAGATACGGCCGGTCTGGCCGCGATGCCGCAGATAGTGGTCGGCAATGGCGCAGGCAACCATCGCCTCGCCGATCGGCACCGCACGGATGCCGACGCACGGGTCGTGCCGGCCCTTGGTCCTGATCTCGATGTCGTTGCCGGCGCTGTCGATCGAACGGCGCGGGGTCAGGATCGACGAGGTCGGCTTGACCGCGAAGCGCACCACGATGGGCTGCCCGGAGGAGATGCCGCCGAGGATGCCGCCGGCGTGATTGGATAGAAACTGCGGCCGACCGTCATTGCCCATGCGCATCTCGTCGGCGTTTTCCTCGCCGGTCAGACGCGCGGAGGCAAATCCGTCACCGATCTCGACACCTTTCACGGCATTGAGCGACATCAAGTTGGCGGCGATGTCCTGGTCGAGCTTGCCGTAGAGCGGCGCACCCAGGCCGGGCGGAACGCCCTCGGCAACCACTTCAAGAACAGCACCGACGGACGATCCTGCCTTGCGGATGCCGTCGAGATATTCCTCGAAGACCGGCACCGAGGCTCGATCCGGCGTAAAGAAGGGATTTTGCTCGTCGCCGACG
>JAHBYZ010000066.1 GCA_019635695.1 Rhizobiaceae bacterium | reverse complement strand
GCCGGCCAGGCACGATTTCCCGCAGACCATGTATTCGTGCGGCCCGGCATCGGGCTGGAGCCTAGCGTCCTCACGGTAGATCAGCAGGTCGAGCATGTGGGCCTCGATTGAGGAATCCACGATCGCAAGGTTCTTGCCGTTGAAGAGCGTGTCGAGCACGCTCACCTCGAGCGTCGTGCAATCGGTGATCGCAGCCTCGCCGGGCTCGAGGTAGACCTGCACGCCGAAACGCTCGGAGAACGCGCGCAGGCGTTCGCACAGCGTGTCGAGCGGATAGCCGTCCGCGGTGAAGTGGATGCCGCCGCCCAGGCTGACCCAGTCGGCGTAGCGCAGAAGCTCGCCATACTTCGCCTCGATCTCGCCGAGCATCCGCGAGAACAGATCGAAATCGTCGTTCTCGCAGTTGTTGTGGATCATGAAGCCGTTGATGCGGTCGAGGACCGCCTCGATCCTGCCGGGATCGGATTCTCCCAGCCGGCTGAACGGACGGGCCGGATCGGCCAGGTCGAACGACGACGAGCTGATACCCGGATTGATGCGCAGGCCGCAGGCGACGCCCCCCGCACGCGCGCTGAACCGATCGAGCTGGCCGACCGAATTGAAGATGATCTTGTCGGCGTGACCGACGGCTTCGTCGATCTCGTGGTCGGCCCAGGCGACGCTGTAGGCGTGGGTTTCCCCGCCGAAGCGGGTCCGGCCGAGCCTGACCTCGTTGAGCGAGGAGGAAGTGGTGCCGTCCATGTAGGGGCGCATGAAGTCGAAAACCGACCACGCTGCGAAGCATTTCAGCGCGAGCAGCGCCTTCGCGCCGGATTTCGCGCGCAGGTGCGCGATGCGCTCCATGTTCCGCAGGAGCTTTCCCCTGTCGATCAGATAGCAGGGGTCTGCTGCAAGGCGTACCGCTCCTTCGTCGGTCGTGTTGAGGCAGGTTTCCGCTAGGCTCGACGGCGCTACGGCAGTGGCGGCGACGATGCAGGGCGGCCACCTGGGCGCGGATGCGGCGCCGGCTCCTCGGTCAACGCCGCGGGGACGACGACCGAAGCTATGCACCATGGACAACGCGATGCGGCGCGCGGCAGTGGACGGTTGCAGGAAAGGCAGATGCGCCTTGGTCGGGATATTCTCATGTCACGCTCAATCGCTGCGGCGCGCACGCCGCGTGAATGAACCGCTGGTTATGAAATGTCCCGGAGCAGGCTACGTGCGGGATACAGGGTGAGGGGGCCTGCTCCGGGCGAGGGCGCGACCCTCCCCGGCAAGCCTCGAACTCCTGATGAATGTCTCCATGCACATGCTGTCTACCTGGTCTATCGGGTCCGGTCGCTCAACCGTCGCGCCGGCTCGATCGCGCCCGTCAGAGCATCGCGAACGCGATCAGCATCAGGCCGAAGACGCCGACCGCGATCATCGTCATGGTGGTCTTGTCCATCATTGCCTCCACGGGAACGGTTCACCCGGCCCGGCCGGCGGTCAGAGCGGCAACGCGTGCTCGCTCGGCCGCTGCCGGGGCTTGAGGACGCGCCTTCGACCGGATCTCGTCTGGGCCGAAGAGCCCGTCGACCACCCGGGGGATGTCGTTGCGCGAGACTCCAATGTCTTCGAGCTGTCGGTCATCCAGCAGCGACAGCTCGTTGATGGCGCGGCTGCGCTGCCAGCGGCGAACCGCGCGCAGGACCAACTGCGCGACGGTGATCCTGGGCTTGCGGATGGCGATTTCACTGGCCGGTGCGGCAGCGTATTCGATTGCGGACATGGCGTCCCTCCTTTGATTTCGCGGGATGCGCACGCGGCGACATCTCTGCGCGAACCTCGTTGGCGGACATGCCGGATCGGGCCCCGCAGCCTGTGGCGGCGGGAAGGCGGCATGTCGGTCTGGATGAGGATTGTCCCCGAGACGGCGGGCGAATGCGCCCGTGCCGCTCGGGGCTACGACCGCGTCAGGAGGGACGCCGAAACGACCAGATACTTTTTGGGGCGACCTGGGATGAACATGCCGCGGATATGGGAATTGCGGCCGGGAAATTCAATCGAATCAACGGGGCGTGCGGCCTTTGGACGCGAAACGGCGGATACCGGGCCGCGCGGCTTTGACTTCCCGCCCGGTCTGGCCATGATGAAAACGTGAACACACTCTCCGCATTCCCACTGCCTTTCCGGAAGCGGCCGAAAACAGGCCGCTAGCCCTGGCCGCGCGGGCAGGAACCGCCTGGCCAGGGAATCCTTCACCCATTGTTTTCGCGCTGTCGCATGGCACGCGGCCTTCGGGCTGCGCCGTGCCGCGCACATGGAAGGAGTAACGGAATGGCCAAGAGAAAGGGCAACCGGGAAGTCCGCAAGCCGAAGCAGGACAAGCAGACCAGGGCGCAGGCGGCGACGTCGGTGTCGGATCTCGGCGTGCGGTCGGCGACCCTGGCGATGCGGCGACGCTGACGCGCGTCTGCGTCGCGCGACGGCGGCCGCTCAACCGGCGCCGTCGCTGCCGGGTGCGATGTTCCCGCCGGACGGCTTCAGCGCCGACCGCGCAGGCACGTCCGCTGTTCCCTCCGTCCGATCGCGGTATATAGCCGCCCGGACCAGAAGCATGAGGGTCACCGGAGTGGTCACGGTGATGAAGAACGCGATCAGCAATTCGTGCACCACGACCCGCGAGCCCAGCGCGGAGAAGAACACGATGGAGGCTAGCGCGATGGCGCCGGTTCCCCAGCTGGTGCCGAGCGTGGGCGCGTGAACCCGTTCGTAGAAGCTGCCGAAGCGCAGCGTTCCGATAGCGCCGGCGAGCGTCAGACCGGCCCCGATCAGCACCAGCAGCGCGGTCAGCACGGCGGCCCAGGTCGGGAGGTCGGAGGCGTGGGTCATTCGATCACCTCGCCGCGCATGAGGAACTTGGCGAGCGCCACGCTCGACGCGAAGCCGAGCACGCCGATGATCAGCGCCGCCTCGAAATACACGCCGCTGCCGGTACGGATGCCGACGGTGAGCGCCAGAAGCATGGCGCAGACATACATCGCGTCGAGGCACAGCACGCGATCCTGCGCGCGCGGGCCGCGGACCACGCGCCAGGCGTAGCAGCCCATCGCGACGACCAGCATGATCTGGGCGGCGATCACGGACCAGACGAGGATATCGGCTGTCATTCGAAGATCTCCATCAGCGGCGCCTCGTAGCGGTTCTTGATCAGCGCCACCCATTCGTCCTTGTCGACGAGATCCAGCACATGGATCAGCAGGACGCCGGATTCGGGAGCGTATTCGATCCACGCTGTGCCCGGCGTGCTGGTGACGATGCATGAAAGCACCGCCAGGCCCGTCCGGTCCCGCAGGTCGAGCGGTATGGCCACGAAGCCCGAGCTCCGCTCGCGGCGTCGGCCCTGGACAATGATGCCGAACACGGCGGCGTTCGAGCGCAGGATGTCCAGCGTCACGATGCCGAGAAGATGCGGGATGAGCTGCCAGCGCCTCAGCCTCGGCTTCGACGGCTGAAGCGCCGCCATCGCCCGGGAAGCCGCGGCCGCGACCACCGCGCCGAGCAGGAACTGCCCGAGCGAGAACGAGGTCAGCAGCAGCCACATCAGCAGCAGTCCGGCGGTCAGCAGCGGATAGGGAAATGCGCGGCTCATCGGCTGCTCCCCTCGGGATTACCGCTGCCGAGAACCGCTTCGATATAGCGCGCCGGATCGTGGAGGGCGTGCGCCGCCGCGTCGGTGTAGCGGATCAGCGCGCCGCCGCCGGCGGCCATGGCGAGGCACAGCGCGAGCAGCGTCAGGATCGGGGCCACCTCCATCACCAGGACGCGCGGGACGACGGTCTCCAGCGGCGCCCAGAACGTCCGGATGCCAGTGCGCAGCATCGCCACGAGAGCCGCCAGGCCGGACAGGATGAGCAGGGCAGCGAGCAGCCAGGTACTGGCAGGGACGGTTTGTGTGCTCCCCAGCCCGGCGGTGTTGAGCATGCCCGTCAGCATCGCGAACTTGGCGATGAAGCCCGACAGCGGCGGCAGTCCGGCAAGCAGGAGCGCGATGCATCCGAAGCAGAAGCCAAGTACCGCGAGCGCGCCCGGCAAGACGACGCCGACCTCCTCGTCCTCGGGCTCTTCGGTTTCCTCCCTTTCGTCGCCATAGGCTTCCATCGTGACGGCCAGCAGGTCGGCTCCCGGCTCGCGCGCGCGCTCCACGAGTTCGATCAGCAGGAACAGCGCGGCCGTGGCGAAGGTCGAGCTGACCAGATAGAACAGGGCCCCCGACACCACCGCCGCATCGCCGATGCCAACGGCGGCGAGCAAGGTTCCGGACGAGATCAGCACGCTGTAGCCGGCCAGCCTGCCCATCGCCTGGGAGGCAAGCACGCCCGACGTCGCGAAGGCCAGCGTCGCCATGCCGCCCCACAGCAGGGCCATGCTGCCAAAACCCGCCAGCTCGCCCGAGAGGCTGCCGAAGAGCAGAACGGTCAGCCGCAGCAGCACGTAGATTCCGACCTTGGTGAGGATGACGAAGATCGCGCCAACCGGCGCCGCCGCGGCCATGTAGGCTGGCGTCAGCCAGAAACCCAGCGGCCACATGCCCGCCTTGACGAGGAAGGCGACGCCAAGCACGCCCGCCCCTGCCTGCAGCAGCATCCGCTGGTCGGCCGGTACCTCGGGGATGCGCTGGGCCAGGTCGGCCATGTTGAGGGTTCCGGTGACCCCGTAGATGAGGCTCACGCCGATCAGGAACAGCAGCGACGCGGCGAGATTGATCGAGATGTAGTGGAGGCCGGAACGGACCCGGAAGGAGCCGGAGCCGTGCAGGAGCAGGCCATAGGAGGCCGCCAGCGTGACCTCGAAGAAGACGAAGAGGTTGAAGAGATCCCCGGTCAGGAAGGCGCCGCCGAGTCCCATGAGGAGGAACTGGAACAGCGAATGGAAATGCGGTCCCGCCAGGTGCCACCGCGCCAGCGAGAACACCAGGGCGGCAAGCGCGAGGATGGAGGTCACGGCCTGCATCAGCGCCGAGAGCCGGTCCAGCACCAGGACGATGGCGAACGGCGCGGGCCAGTCGGCGACGGCGTAGGACAGCGACACGGAGCCGCCGCCCGCATCGGCGCCGTCGGCCATGCGCAGGAGCGCCGCCGCCACGACGAGGAGAGCCAGGGTCGACGCCAGGTTGACCAGCGCCTTCAGCGTGTGGCGCAGCTCGTCGATCAGCAGCAGGGCCGCGCCCGCCAGCAGCGGCAGCAGGATCGGAGCGATGAGAAGATGTCTCTCCCAGTCCATCAGCGGGACTCCCGCCCGTCGACATGGTCGCTACCGGTGAGCCCGCGGGAGACGAGCAGGACGACGAGAAGCAGCGCTGTGGTGGCGAAGCCGATCACGATTGCGGTGAGCACCAGAGCCTGCGGGACCGGGTCGGCGTAGTCCGCCGGATTGGCGACGCCGTCGGCGCCGAGCACGGGAGCCGCGCCGACACGCAGACGGCCCATGCTGAAGATGAAAAGGTTCACCGCATAGGACAGCAGCGATAGGCCGATAACGAGCTGGTAGGTGCGTGGCCTCAGCACCAGCCAGACGCCGGAGCCGGTGAGGACGCCGATGGCGATCGCGAGCGTCAGTTCCATGTCTGTCGCTCCTCGATCTGGCGTTCCTCCTCGAGGCGGGCGGCGCGGAGGCGGCGGATGGACTGGTGGGCGATGGCGATCAGCATCAGCACCGTGGCTCCGACCACGAGGCTGAACACGCCGAGGTCGAAGAAGGTGGCGCTGGCCAGCGGCACTTTCCCAAGCAGGGGCAGCTCTGCATAGCGGAAATACGAGGTGAGGAACGGATCCCCGAGCAGCAGCGGGACCGCGCCGGTCAGCGCCGCCAGCAGAAGGCCGCCGCCGATCCAGACGACCGGCAGGATGCGCAGCCTGTCCTCCACCCACACCGTTCCCGCCGCCATGTACTGGAGGATGAAGCCGGCAGCCATGGCGACACCGGCGGCGAACCCCCCGCCGGGGGCGTCGTGGCCGCGCAGGAAGAGGTAGGCGGCGAGCACGATGACCACCGGGAACATCCACTGCATGATCACCGACGGCACGAACAGGTAGTCGGCCGCCGACGCGTCCGCTTTCCTGTCCGGTTCCGCCTCGTCGTAGGACCGCTGTATCAGCTGCTGCTCCGGCCGCTCGATGCTGTCGGGCGCCGGCCGGAACCGCCGCAGCAGCGCGAAGACGGTCAGCGCCACGATGCCGAGCACGGTGATCTCGCCCAGCGTGTCAAAGCCGCGGAAGTCGACGAGGATGACGTTGACGACGTTGCGGCCGCCTCCTTCGCTGTAGGCCTTGTCGAGGAAGAAGCCGGCGATCGTCTCCCCCGGCGCGCGCGTCATGACCGCGTAGGACATCGCGGTCATTCCGATGCCTGCCAGCACCGCGATCGACAGGTCGCGCATGCGGCGCACGCGATCCCACCAGCCGCCGGGATCGAGCAGGGCCTCCGAGCGTTTGGGAAGCCATCTCAGGCCGAGCAGGATGAGCACGGTCGTGACGATCTCGACGACGAGCTGGGTCGCCGCGAGGTCCGGCGCCGACAGCCAGAAGAAGGTGATGCAGGTCGCGAGGCCGGTGCCGCCCAGCAGGGCGAGAGCCGCCAGGCGGTGGAACTTGGCCTGATGGGCGGCGGCCAGGGCGCAACCCATGCCGACGCACCACAGACCGGTGAATGCGAGGTCGATCGTCCCGCCGGTGCCGAAGCCGATGCCGGAGGCGAACAGAGGGATCGCGGCGGCGGCGACCGCCGCGGCCACCAGCAGGCGCATCTGCGGCTGCAGCCGTCTCGTGCCGAAGACGTCCTCGACGATGCGCGCCCAGCGCCAGGACACCGCCACCATCACGCGTTCGAAAACACGCTGGCCCTGTATGCGCCCGAAGACCGGCGCGCTTTCGGCGCGCTCCAGATAGTCACCGATGAGGAGATAAAGCACCGTCCCGGCCGCGAGCGCCACGACGCTCATCGCAAGCGGCAGGTTGAAGCCGTGCCAGACCGCCAGGCTGTATTGCGGGGTCGCGTCCCCGAGCACCGACGACACCGCGGCGTGCAGGAACGGCCCCACGGTCAGGCCGGGTATCGTTCCCACGATGAGGCAGGCCACCACCAGGAACATGACCGGGAAGCGCATCCAGAAGGGCGGCTCGTGCGGCTCCCTTGGAAAGCTCTCGGGTGGCACGCCGAGGAAGATCGAATGGATGAGCCGGATGGAATAGGTGACCGCCAGCGCGCTCCCGAGCACCGCCGCATAGGGCGCGATCGTGTCGACCCACGAATCCGCATGGGTCTCCACCGCTTCCGCGAAGAACATCTCCTTCGACAGAAAGCCGTTCAGCAGCGGAACGCCCGCCATGGCGGCGCTCGCGACCATCACCAGCGTTCCCGTGATCGGCATGTAGCGAAACAGGCCGGAGAGCCGCCGCAGGTCGCGCGTGCCGGTTTCGTGGTCGATGATGCCGGCCGCCATGAACAGCGACGCCTTGAAGGTCGCGTGGTTCAGCATGTGGAAGATCGCCGCCACCGCGCCCAGCGGGCTGCCGAGGCTGAGCAGCAGCGTGATCAGGCCGAGATGGCTGATGGTGGAATAGGCCAGCAGCCCTTTCAGGTCGTGCTGGAACATCGCCAGATAGGCGCCGAGCACCAGCGAGGCCATGCCTGCCAGCCCGACGATGACGAACCATTCGGGCGTCCCCGACAGCACCGGCCACAGCCGCGCCATGAGGAACACGCCTGCCTTGACCATGGTGGCCGAATGCAGGAACGCCGACACCGGCGTCGGGGCGGCCATGGCGTTGGGCAGCCAGAAGTGAAAGGGGAACTGCGCGCTCTTGGTCAGCGCGCCGAGCAGCACCAGCAGCAGCGCCGGCACGTAGAGGTCGTGGGCGCGGATGGCATCGCCCGAGGCCAGCACCACGTCGAGGTCGTAGCTGCCGACGATGTGGCCGATGACGAGCACGCCGGCCAGCAGCGCCAGCCCCCCGATGGCGGTGATCGTGAAGGCCATGCGCGCGCCGTCCCGCGCCGCCTGGTTGTGGTGCCAGTAGCCGATGAGCAGGAAGGAGAAGATGCTGGTCAGCTCCCAGAACACGACCAGCACGATGAGATTGCCCGAGAGGACGACGCCCAGCATCGAGCCCGTGAACGCCAGGAAGAAAAGGTAGAAGCGCCTGACGGGATCCTCCGGCGAGATGTAGTAGCGGGTGTAGATGACAACGAGGAAACCGATGCCGCTGACCAGGAAGGCGAAAATCCAGGCGAAACCGTCCATCCTGAGGGTGAAGTCCAGCCCCAGAGACGGCATCCACTCGATCCTGTGGCGGATCGATCCACCGTCGTCGATCGAGGGGTAGAGAGACAAGGTCAGCGCGAGGCAGGCAAGCGTCGTCAGCGCCGCGAGCCATGTCACCGGAGTGCGCGAGTCCGTCGGAAGGAGCACCGCTGCCAGCCCTGCCAGGAACGGCAGCGCCACGATGAGGAGTAGCGGGTAATGCTCCATCACGCTCCTTCTTAGGGTGTCAGCCGATCTATTAGGCCATCAAAGCCGATACGCCAACGATTCCGTTCTCGTCCGCATCCCAGGCCATCACCCGCCTGTGAAAAGGAGCCACCTCATCCTTCGACGTTCAGCACCTCGACCCATGGCGGCTCTTGCATGCCGGTCCCTTCGACCCGCACGCGATCCCGCGCCGACACTCCTAGGAGCGCGATTCCGAGAGGTGACGCAACCGACAATTCCGCCGGCGGCCACATGCTGTCTTGTGGAAGGATCAGGCGGCGCCGTTCGGTGCGGTCTGAGTCCAGGAGCCGGTAGGTTGCGAAGCTGTCGAGCGAGACGCTGGACGCAGCAACCTTGTCGGCTTCGTGCACGTCCGCGCGTTCCAGCTTGCGCAGCAGCAGCGGGCCGAGCGGATCGAGGCGGTCGACCAGGTCATGAGCGAGCCTCGTGAGCTTCGCCACATCGGCGCCGCAAACAACTACGGCATTCGACATGCGGCACATGTGCGTTTCCTTCTCGCGGTGGTGCCCGGGCGCGCGATCGGCAGATGCTGGATCGCCGCAGCGCCGAAACGCCGGCTGATTGCAGCTGGTGCCGCGGATGAGCCTTCGTGCGAACGCAGGCGCGCCGGACGGTCACGTCGGTTCTAGAGCGGATGTCGCTTGCAAGGCCTGGAGCGATCGCACTCGTCGTGGCGATGGCCTATGCCTACCCCGCGGCCGGGGCGCGACGCGACCTTGGCCGGGGGTCAGATGCCCGCGATGGGGCACGCCCTGACAATGCCGAAGATGAAGCGCCCGGTCGACATGACGGGAACGTGGGACGCCGAGACCGTAGAGTCAAGCTGAGCCGGTCGGGCGTCGGTTCGCTGGCGGAGCGTGCATCTACCTGATGTACGATAGGACGTCTTCCCATTCGCTATCGAGCCGCCGGGTGTTCATTTGCCGGCGATCGCCAACGGCCACGAGGAACGTCGCGGCAACCCCACCCGCATCGTACGACAGAGGCGTGATCGCGCTCTGCAGCCCGGCCTTCTGCACCGCCGCGCGCCGGCCGTCCGGGAGCGTGACGATCCCCTTCAGTCGATAGATGCCAAGATCCGAGCGTTCGATGAAGCGCTTCAGCGCATGCTCCGCCACAGGCGACGCCGTACGGGTCTTCCAGCTGGAATATCGCGAGCCGTGCACAACCAGCGGCAGGGCCTGTTCTCCGCTCGCCTCCACATGGCGCATGTCACCGAACAGAAGGTCGGCCGGGTCGCCAGGCCGCAAGCCGGTTCGTCCGTGCGGCGCGATTGAACGGCACAGTGCCATCACACTACCCAGGGCGTCCGCGGTGGCAAGATCGGCCTTGCTCACCAGTATCTGCGCACACGCGCGCAGCTGCCTGATCAGAGTGTCCGAAACCGCTGCATCGGCAAGCGTCGACTCGAAGTTCAGCGCATCGACCATGCAGACGGCCTGACGGTAGTCCAGGTCCGGCTCGGCCATCGCTATCTGCTTGATTTTGCCCGGGTCGGCGACGCCGCTGGTTTCGATCACCAGATGGTCGGGCAACGGCCGGCCAGCGAGGATCCTGTCGAGCGCATCATAGAGATCGCCACCCATCGAACAGCACATGCAGCCGTTCGCCAGCGCGATCGTCTCGCCGTCGTGGGAGACGATCAGATCGCCATCCACGGCGATCTCGCCGAAGTCGTTGACCAGTATGGCGAGGCGCCGCCCGCCTGCGTTCGCCAGAAGAGCGTTGACCAGCGTGGTCTTGCCGGCGCCGAGGTAGCCGGTGACGACGGTTACGGGAAGCGCCTTGCTCACGCCGCAAACACACGTCCGCCGGAGACCGTGCCGAGAACGGCGATATCCTTCAGCGCCATCGGCTCCACCTGCAACGGGTCGCGATCGAGCACGGCGAAGTCGGCCCGCTTGCCGGGCTCGATGGAGCCGATCTCCGCGTCCAGCCCCAGCGTGTAGGCCGCTCCCATGGTGATCGCCCGCAGCGCTTCCGGGACCGAGATGCGCTGCGCCTCGCCGAGGATACGCCCCTCCGGGGTCAGCCGGTTGACGGCGCACCATGCGGTGAACAGCGGAGCCATCGGCGTCACCGGGGCGTCGGAGTGGATCGCGACCGCCACTCCGCTGTCCAGCGCCGCGCGGGCGCCGTTCATGCGCGAGGCCCGCTCGGGCCCGACCGTGCTCGAGACATGCTTGTCGCCGAAGTACCAGAGATGGTTGGCGAACAGATTGGCGCAGATGCCGAGCCCAGCCATGCTGCGAAACTGTTGCTCGTCGGCCATCTGGCAATGCTGGAGCGTGTGCCGGTGGCCGGCCCGCGGCGCGCGTGCGATGGCCTTCTCCAGCGCCGCGATGGCGGTCTCCGATGCCTCGTCGCCATTGACGTGGATATGCATCTGCACACCCGAGGCATGCAGTGTGTCCACCAGCCGCTCCAGGCTGGTCGGCGCAATGTTCCACACGCCGTTGGGCGCCCCGGTCACGTAGCCGGGCGATTTCAGCCTCGCCGTGTAACCCTGGATCGAACCGTCGGTCATGATCTTCACCGCGCCGAGGCGTAGCCTGTCCGCCGACATGGCCTTCAGTGCGCCAGCGCGTTCTGCGGTGCGTTCCGGCGTGTCCTTCATGGCGTTCAGCGCGGCGACGAGACGGAACGGGAAATCCTCCTCGGACGTGATTTCCCCGAGCAGCAGCACGTCCTCGTCGGTCAGGTCCGCCATCAGGTCGGTTGCCGTGGTGACGCCTGCCCTCACCGCCATGCGGGCGAATGTGCGCAGGCTCTCCGCCTGCCGCGCCGCGCCCTTGAGTTCGATCTTCAGCCTGCGCATGATCGGGAACATGGCGGCCATCTCGCGCAGCTCGCCGTGCGGCTCGCCGTGCGCATCCTTCACCACGCCTTCCGCCTCGGTGTGCCGGTCGTAGCCGACCAGCGACAGCGCAGCGGAGTTGACCGTCATCAGATGGAAGTTGGAATGGATGACGACGACGGGCCGACGGGCCGTCACGGCGTCGAGGTGCCTCCGGTTCAGGCGCTCCGTCGGCAGAAAGATCGGGTCGAAGCTCCACGCGATCAGCGGGTCGCCGTCCGCGAGTTCCGCTTCCGCCCGCCGCAGCGTTGCGACGACGACATCGATGGTGCGGTGACCGGGCAGCCGGTTGCCGTC
>JAHBYZ010000065.1:0-7500 GCA_019635695.1 Rhizobiaceae bacterium | reverse complement strand
ATCCGCCCTTCGATCCGCTCGAGGTCTTCGCCGAGGACGGCGCGGCCGACGCGGAAGCCGCGCCCGCCACCTCGGCCGCCCAGATCTACGGATCGAAGGTCGAGAGCGAGATGAGCCTCAAGACCGTCGACTTCCCGATCGCCACCGCCGCCTTCGACGAGAGCAGCGAACTGTCCGCCGCCGAGGTGGAGGAAGTGGTGCGGCGCACCGGCTCCGGGCTGAGCGACGGTGCGATCCAGGTCTCGGCCATCCACTATGTCGATCCGCAGCGCTTCGGCGATACGCTTGCCGCCCAGGCGCTGACGGCAGCCTATGATGTGCGCATCGTCCAGGAGAACGTCTCGGTGGCGCCGCGCCGTCTGCCCGGCGACGAGGAGGTGGCGTTCGCCGAGGACGTCATTCCCTTCACCGACGAGAAGGATCTGACCGTCGCACTGGCCGAGGCCGGCTATGCCGGCGAGGATGCCAAGGCCATGGCGGCCGCGGTGGTGGAGCGCCTGCACGGCTCCGTGCTCAAGGCCGGCGCGGTGCTTTCGGTCGGGCTGGAGGTGCGCGGCGAGATGGCGAAGATCATCCGGCTCGGCGTCTACAATCGCGACCGCCATGTGCTGACCGTCGCGGCCGACGACCGCGGCCGCATCGGCGCGGCGCCCGAGCCGGACCCCAATCCGGCGATCCTCACCGCCTTCGACGACACGCCGATGATCCTGCAGCGCGGCCAGTTGCCGACGATCTACGACGGCATCTACCAGGCCGCCTATTCCTACGGCATGTCGCGCGGCATGACCCGGCAGCTCATCCGGCTGCTGGCGGCCGATGTCGATTTCCAGTCGCGTCTTTCGCCGAGCGACCAGATCCAGGTCTTCTTCTCGCAGCCCGACGAATCGGACCAGATGTCCGCCGATTCCGAGCTGCTCTACGTCTCGGCGACCTTCGGCGGCACGGTCCGCAATTTCTACCGCTTCACCCTCGACGACGGCTCGGTCGACTATTTCGACGAGGAGGGCCGCAACGCCAAGCAGTTCCTGATGCGCAAGCCGGTGCCCAATGCCGTGTTCCGCTCGGGCTTCGGCGGCCGGCGCCATCCGATCCTCGGCTTCACCAAGATGCACACCGGCGTCGACTGGGCGGCCCCCAGCGGCACGCCGATCCTCGCGGCCGGCAACGGCGTGGTCGAGAAATCGGGCTGGGCGGGCGGCTACGGGCGCCAGACCATCCTGCGCCACGCCAATGGCTACGAGACGTCCTACAACCACCAGAGCGCCATCGCCAAGGGCGTCAAGGCCGGCGTCCGGGTCCGGCAGGGCCAGGTCATCGGCTTCGTCGGAACGACGGGCCTGTCGACCGGACCTCATCTGCATTTCGAGATGGTCGTCAACGGCCGCAAGGTCGATCCGATGCGCGTCCGCCTGCCGGACGGCCGGACGCTGAAAGGCGAGGATCTCGAGCGCTTCGCTGAGGAGCGCAAGCGCATCGACGACCTGCTCAGGCAGGATGCAAGCGGCCCGCTGAAGGTGGCGAGCGCCAAGAACGACGGCTGAGCCGGGCCCTCGGCGCCGCCGTCGACCTCAATCCTGCATTCGTCCGCTGTCCGGTCGGGCGCCTCTCGGCCAGGCCGGACGAGGACGTCCCGCCTATTCCAGGAATTCCACCGTCGTGCCGGCCGAGACCAGCTTGGCCAGCTCGCGCGCATCCCAGTTGGTCAGGCGGATGCAGCCATGGCTTTCGGTCTTGCCGATCTTCGACGGCTCCGGCGTGCCGTGGATGCCGTAGGTCGGCTTGTCGAGCGCGATCCAGATCGATCCGACCGGCCCGTTCGGCCCCGGCGGAATGGTCAGCACCTTGTCGTTCTGCCCCTGCTTGAAGTTGATCTTGGGGTTGTAGGTGTAGTTCGGGTCGAAGGCGATGCGCGACACCTCGTGCGTACCTGTCGGCGAAGGCGTGTCGGCCGATCCGATCGTCGCAGGATAGGCGGCGACCAGTTTGTCATAGGCGTCGTAGGCGAGCACCTGCTTGGTCTTCTTGTCGGCGGTGACGCGGGCGACCTTGCGGTCCTTCACGTTCTCCCCGACATTGGCGACGCGGATGATGGTGCCGGGGCGGTTGAAATTCGCCTCCGGATTGAGCGTCTTCAGATAGGCCTCGTCCATGTGGAAGCGCTCGGCCAGCGCCTCCGTCACCGAGGTGTAGCTCATATGGTCGAGCTGCGCCTTGTGGCTGTAGTCTTCCGGGATGGAAGCGACATAGGGGCCGGCGGCATCCTCCGGCGTGATCGTGTAGGTGGTGAACGCCTCGCCCCCGGTGGACGCAAGCGCCGCCTTGATGCCTTCGGCATCGGTGGATTTCAGGCTTGTGCCGGTCAGCGTCCGATAGGCGGCGAGCGCCTTGTCGACGTTCGAGCCGAATTTTCCGTCGATCACGCCGGGCGACGCCCCGGCGCGGTCCATCAGGATCTGGATCGCCGCGACATCCTCGCGCGCCGTCGACTTGAAGGTCGGCGGCACCGCCGGGTCCATCGGCGCGATGTCGATCTTATCCGGCTCCGCTGCGACCGATCCGGTCGTGGCAGGCTCTGCCGGCTCCCCCATGTCCGGCTCGATCGAGGTGATCGTCGTCCGACTGCCGTCGGCGGGCCTCCTCTCCAGCGGCGCACGTCGCACCGTATCCGGCAGCGGCTGGCGCTCAACATAGGGCTGGCGCGGCGCCTCCGGGAACTGGTCGTATCTCCCGTCGGGTGCGCGATAGTCGGGCTCGATCGACGAGTAATCCGTGTCCGGCGACGGATAGTAGCCGTCATCCTCGGGCGCCACGATGCCGTTCTCGCGCATCCGTTCGCGCCGCAGCCGCGCCATATCCTCGGGATCGTCGAGATAGTAGCGCTCCTGCCGCCGCTCGCGGCGCAGTTCCCGCCGCTGCTCGCGCAAGGCGTTGTAGCGGCGCGGCTGCACCGCGACGACCTCGCCGGTCTCGGGATCGACGAGGACGCGGTTGCCATTGCCGTCGTAGAACACTTGCAGGTCGCGGAACTGGACCGGCATCGCCTGTGCCGTGGTGGCGGGCGCGGCGACGTGAAGTCGGCTCGGCAGCGGTCCGGACAGCGCGGTGGAGGTCAGGCCGATGGCGACAGCCGGTGCGATCAGCATCACGCGGAACATGGTCTTGCGGGTCTCCGGTTCATCGAATCACCGAGGCGGCTGCGATCCGCCCGGGTGCAATTTCGCAGGATAGTGTTGGTTCCATCATGAACAGGGCGTGAAGATGGCGCTGCCGAAGACGGGATTGCAAATCAGGAGGCGCGCGAGCCTGCCAGCCACTTCTTGGCGATGCGGCAGACCATCGTATAGGCGGGGTCGAAGACGTTGCCGACATCGTAGCATACCACCTGCCCCATGAGGTGGCTGGCGGCAGCCGGGCTCAGCCCGTATTCGGTGGTCAGCCACACGAACATGTCGGTCGTCGCATGCTGCAAGGCCTGGTCGAGCGGCCGGGCATTGCCGACCGAAAAGATATCCGTTTCAGTTTCGCCGCGCGGCCAGGTCAGGCGCTTCGCCTTGTCGACGGTCAGGCGAAGCTCGACCTCGAAGGCGGTCTCTATGCCGGTCCCGACGATCTCGCCGTCGCCCTGCGTCGCATGGCAGTCGCCGACGAAGAACAGCGCGCCGGCCACCGCGACCGGAAACCAGACGGTCGTACCGGGGCGGAAGCCGCGATAATCCATGTTGCCGCCGTTCTCGGCGCTCGTCGCGGTGGAAAACGCCTGGCCAAGCGCCGGTGCCACGCCGAAACAGCCGATCATCGGCTCGAGCGGCAGGACCAGATACTCGAGCCCCGGCACCGGCGGGTCGAGCGCCACGGTCAGTCCCTGCCGGTCGATCGCCCAGGTCACCTTGTCGCGTGGCGGCAGGGTCCGGACGAATTCCGGATCGACGACGTTGCCGGCCAGAGAGGTGCGGGTCCAGCCATTGGCGCGGATCGGCGTCATGCGCAGGATCTCGACCTTGAGCGCATCGCCCGGCTCGGCGCCTTCGACGAAGATCGGGCCGTTCATCGGGTTGGGACCGTGCGAGCGGGCGATCCCGTCCTTGTCGACGCCGCCGGCGTCCAACGTCTCTGTGATCACGATGTCGCCCGAGGCGATCGAGAGCGCCGGCGGGAGAGTGCCGAGGACATTGTGCCATTGCGTGGCGACGAAGCGATGTGTGGTCATGGCGCAAAGGCGTAGCGCGGCGGCGGCGGCGCGGCAAGCAGGACTGCTTCTCCACACCGTTCGGCAAGGCCGAGACCCTTTGCGCGCGGCACGGGCCGGAAATGAAAACGCCCCGCCTTTTCGACGGGGCATCTTCGTCAGCCTTTGCGACTCAGGCGGCCTCGTCCTGGCGCACCACTGTCGGCTTCGAGCGGAAGTTGAGCCTGTCCGAACCGGAGGTGATCTTGACGGTCGAGCCGTCGAGAACCTCGCCGAGCAGGATCTTTTCCGCCAGCGGATCCTGCAGTTCCTTCTGGATGACGCGCTTCAGCGGGCGCGCGCCATAGGCCGGGTCGTACCCCTTCTCGGCCAGCCAATGGACTGCCTCAGCGTCGAGCGCCAGCGTGATCTTGCGATCCGCGAGCAGCTTTTCCAGCCGATTCAACTGGATCTCGACGATGCGGCCCATATCCTGGCGGCGCAGCCGATGGAACAGGATCACCTCGTCGACGCGGTTGAGGAATTCCGGCCGGAACGCCGCGCGGACCACGCCCATCACCTGCTCGCGCACCGCGTCGACGTCCTGGTCTTCGCCGAGGCTGACCAGATATTCGGCACCAAGGTTGGAGGTCATGATGATCAGCGTGTTGCGGAAGTCGACCGTCCGGCCCTGGCCATCGGTCAGGCGCCCGTCGTCGAGCACCTGCAGCAGCACGTTGAACACGTCCGGATGCGCCTTCTCGATCTCGTCGAACAGCACGACCTGATAGGGCCGGCGCCGCACCGCTTCGGTCAGCGCGCCGCCCTCCTCATAGCCGACATAGCCGGGAGGCGCTCCGATCAGCCGGGCCACGGAATGCTTCTCCATGAACTCGGACATGTCGAGGCGCACCAGCGCGGTCTCGTCGTCGAACAGATAGTTGGCCAACGCCTTGGTCAGTTCGGTCTTGCCGACGCCCGTCGGCCCGAGGAACATGAAGGAACCGATCGGCCGGTTCGGATCCTGGAGCCCGGCGCGAGCCCGGCGAACGGCCTTCGATACGGCCTGAACCGCCTCGCCCTGGCCGACGACCCGCTTGCCGATCTCGTCCTCCATGCGCAGCAGCTTTTCCCGCTCGCCTTCCAGCATCTTGTCGACGGGAATGCCGGTCCAGCGCGACACGATGTGCGCCACGTGGTCCGGCGTCACCACCTCCTCGACCATCCCGCCCTTGCCGTCCTGCGCTTCCGCATCGACCAGCTTGCGCTCCAGTTCGGGAATCCGGCCATAGGCCAGTTCGCCCGCCTTCTGGAATTCGCCGCGCCGCTGCGCGATCGCAAGGTCGTTGCGCGCCTCGTCGATCTGCTTCTTGAGGTCGGCGGCAAGGCCGAGCTTCTGCTTCTCCGCCTGCCACTTGGCAGTCAGAGCGGCGGACTCCTCCTCGAGAGAGGCGACGTCCTTCTCGATGCGGGCGAGGCGATCCTTTGACGCCTCGTCCTTTTCGAGCTTCAGCGCCTCGCGCTCGATCTTGAGCTGCATCAGCCGGCGATCGATCTCGTCCAGAGCCTCCGGCTTGGAATCGACCTGCATGCGCAGCCGCGCCGACGCCTCGTCGACCAGGTCGATCGCCTTGTCCGGCAGGAAACGGTCGGTGATGTATCGGTTCGACAGCGTCGCCGCCGAGACCAGCGCCGAATCCGAGATACGCACCTTGTGGTGCTGCTCGTATTTCTCCTTCAGGCCGCGCAGGATCGAGATCGTGTCCTCGACCGTCGGCTCGCTGACGAACACCGGCTGGAACCGGCGTGCCAGGGCCGCATCCTTCTCGATGTGCTTGCGGTATTCGTCGAGCGTGGTGGCGCCGACGCAGTGCAGTTCGCCGCGCGCCAGCGCCGGCTTCAGGAGATTCGACGCGTCCATCGCGCCGTCCGCCTTGCCGGCGCCGACCAACGTGTGCATCTCGTCGATGAACAGGATCACCTCGCCGCTGGCGGCCGTCACCTCCGACAGGATCGACTTCAGCCGCTCCTCGAACTCGCCGCGATACTTCGCTCCGGCGATCAGCGCGCCCATGTCGAGCGCCATCAGCTTCTTGTCCTTGAGCGACTCCGGCACGTCGCCGTTGACGATGCGCAGCGCCAGGCCCTCGACGATCGCGGTCTTGCCGACGCCGGGCTCGCCGATCAGCACGGGGTTGTTCTTGGTGCGGCGGGAGAGCACCTGGATCGTGCGGCGGATCTCCTCGTCGCGGCCGATCACGGGGTCCAGCTTGCCGTCCTTCGCCACCTGGGTCAGGTCGCGGGCATAGCGCTTCAGGGCGTCGTAGCCCTCCTCGGCCGAGGCCGAGTCGGCCGTGCGGCCCTTGCGCATGGCGTCAGCCGCGTCCTCCAGGCCCTTCGCCGTGACCCCGGCGGCCTTCAGGAGGTCGGCCGCCTCGCCGCCTTCCTTGGCGAGCGCGATCAGGAGGCGCTCGGTGGTGACGAAGGCGTCGCCCGCCTTCTTCGCGCCGGCCTCGGCCTCGGCGAACACGCGGGCCGTCTCCGGCTTCATGTAGAGCTGGCCCGAGCCGCCCTCGACGCGCGGCAGGCGCGCGATGGCCGCCTCGGCGGCCTTGTCGATCTCGTCGGGCCGGCCGCCGGCGCTCTGGATCAGGGCGCGCGAAAGGCCGTCCCGCTCCTCGAGCAGGACCTTCAGGATGTGTTCGGGCGCCAGTTGCTGGTGGCGCCGGGCGAGCGCGAGGCTCTGGGCCGACTGGATCGCCTGCTTGGCGCGGTCGGAATAGACGTCGCTGTTCATGTTTCCCCACGGATGGCGGATCGCCGCCGGCCGCCCCTGATGGGCGCAGCCGCCGGACCCTCCCGATGTAGTGTGGCAATGAGGTCACACAAGCCCGCCGCCGCGGGATTTTGCGCCCCTCGACCCGCCGGCCGCCGCCCTCAGTTCGGCGGGTTGTGTTTCTCGATGAAGGCCATGGTGGCGGTCAGCATCTCCAGGCGGGTATCGCCGCGCGAGAGCCAGTGGTCGGCGCCCTTCTGGACGACCAGCTCCACGGGCTTGCCGGCCTTGTGCAGCGCATCGGCCATGATGCGGCTCTGCTCCAGCGGAACCACGGTGTCGTCCTTGCCGTGGATCAGCAGGATCGGGGCGTCGGCCTTGGCCGCCAGGTTGGCCGGGGAATAGCGCGCCAGCACATCCTCCTCGCCGGTGTCGGCGCCCATGAACCGGTTCCAGTAGCGGCCCGCGCTGGCGCCGCCCCGCGTGCGCGACCATGCGACCTGCCGCTTGAGGTCGGCCACGCCGGCCACCGAGACCGCGCCGCGGTAGCCGCCGGTGT
>JAHBYZ010000064.1 GCA_019635695.1 Rhizobiaceae bacterium | reverse complement strand
AGCCCTCGATGCGCATCGTCGCCGACATCATCGAGTACACGGCGAAGGAGATGCCGAAGTTCAACTCCATCTCGATCTCCGGCTACCACATGCAGGAGGCCGGGGCGACGCTGGTGCAGGAACTTGCCTTCACGCTCGCCGACGGGCGCGAATACGTCCGCGCGGCGCTGAAGAAGGGGCTCGACGTCGACGAGTTCGCCGGGCGGCTTTCCTTCTTCTTCTGCATCGGCATGAACTTCTTCATGGAAGCCGCCAAGCTGCGCGCCGCGCGGCTGCTGTGGACCCGCATCATGGAGGAGTTTGCGCCCAAGAAGTCCTCCTCGCTGATGCTGCGCACCCACTGCCAGACCTCCGGCGTGTCGTTGCAGGAGCAGGACCCCTACAACAACGTGGTGCGCACCGCCTTCGAGGCGATGTCCGCCGTGCTCGGCGGCACCCAGTCGCTGCACACCAACTCCTTCGACGAGGCAATCGCGCTGCCGACCGAATTCTCGGCCCGCATCGCGCGTAACACGCAGTTGATCCTCCAGCACGAGACCGGGGTCACCAAGGTCGTCGATCCGCTGGCCGGCTCCTACTATGTCGAGAGCCTGACGAAGGAACTCGCCGACGCCGCCTGGAAGCTGATCGAGGAAGTCGAGGCGATGGGCGGCATGACCAAGGCCGTCCATGAGGGTCTGCCCAAGCGCATGATCGAGGAGGCTGCGACCCGCAAGCAGGCGGCCATCGACCGTGGCGACGAGGTGATCGTCGGCGTCAACAAGTACCGGCTCGAGCAGGAAGACCAGATCGACATCCTCGCCATCGACAACAAGGCGGTGCGCGAGGCGCAGGTGAAGCGCATCGAACAGACCAAGCGGCAGCGCGACCCCAAGCGCGTCGCAGCGGCGCTCGCAGCGCTCAGCGAGGTGGCGAAGACCGGCAAGGGCAACATCCTCGAAGCCGCCGTCGAGTGCTCCCGCGCCCGCGCCACCGTCGGCGAGATTTCGGACGCCATGCGCGCCTCGTTCGGCGACCATGCGGCCGTGCCGGAGGTGGTGAGTAAGGTCTACGGCGCCGCCTATGAGGGCGAGCCGGAATACGAGACGCTGCTCGGCCGCGTCGAGGGGCTGAAAAAGGCGCTCGGCGAGTCGCCGAAAGTGATGGTCGCCAAGCTCGGGCAGGACGGTCACGACCGCGGCGCCAAGATCATCGCGTCGGCCTTCGGCGATGTCGGCTTCGAAGTCGTTGCCGGCCCGCTCTTCCAGACGCCGGAAGAGGCGGCCGACCTCGCGGTCAAGTCGAAGGTCCACGTCGTCGGCATGTCGTCGCTGGCCGCCGGCCACAAGACGCTGGCGCCGCAGCTAGTCGAAGCGCTCAAGGCCAAGGGCGCCGAGGAGATCATCGTCGTCGCCGGCGGCGTCATCCCGCGGCAGGACTATCAGTATCTGCTCGATTCCGGCGTGTCGGCCGTGTTCGGCCCGGGCACCAACGTGCTCGACGCGGCTCGCGCCGTGCTCGACCTGATGGAAGGGAAGCGAAGGAACGTGTGAGGCAACAGCCGAGCACGCCCCCTTCACCACGCTTCGCGTGGTCCCCTTCCCCATAAACGGGGGAGATCCGGCGTTGCGGCCGGCCGCTACCTGGATCCTCCCCTGCGAAGCGGGGGAGGGGGACCGCCGAAGGCGGTGGAGGGGGCGTAACTGCCTCGCCCTATCCCCCGCTGATCGCCGTCACCACGAACACGTCGGCGCCGGCATTCAGCGGTGTCGCCAGCTTGGCGCGCCGCCCGTCCACGAACACGTTCATGTGCTTGCGGATCGCTGGCGTCGTGTCGCAGATACGGTCGCGCATGCCGGGCCACTGCTCGTCCAGCCCGTCGACCATCTCGTTCACATTGGCGGCCGAAAGCTTCAGCCGCCGCGGCGCGCCGGGGAACAGGTCGGCGAGCGGCGCGCACAGTGTCACATTGACGACACCGCCCTGCTCCCGGTTGCTGTAGACGCTGGCATCCATTGCGCCAGCCTCAAGCCTTCAGCGTCGCGGTTTCCACCGACGAGATCGCCGGCAGGTGTTCGGCGATGGTGCTCCAGCTTTCGGCCTCGTCGTTGCTGGCAAACAGCGCGCCGCCCGACGTGCCGAAATAGACGCCGGCCTTCTTCATGCCGTCGGTCGCCATCGCCTGGCGCATCACGCCGAAAAACGCGTTCTCCTGCGGCAACCCCTTGCGCATGTCGGACCAGGTCTTGCCCGCGTCGCGCGAGCGGTACACGGCCGCCTTCGCGTCCGGCATGTACCGGCCCTTGCTGTCGCCGTTGAGCGGCAGCAGGAAAACGGTGTCGGCGTCGTGCGGGTGCGGCGCCGACGGGAAGCCGAAGGTCGACGGCAGCCCCTTCTCGATCGACTGCCATGTCTTGCCGGCGTCGTCCGAGCGGTACATGCCGCAATGGTTCTGCTGGTAGAGCCTGTCCGAAGAGCCGGCCGCGAGCGCGAAATTATGCACGCACTGGCCCCATTCGGGATAGCGCTGGTCTTTCGGCATGTAGTCGGCGCGCACGCCCTTGTTGCGCGGCTCCCAGGTCTTGCCGCCGTCGGCGGTGAAGAACACGCCGGCCGACGAGATGCCGACCCACATGCGCTTGGTGTCCTTGGGATCGATGACGATCGTGTGCAGGATCAGCCCCGCGCCGCCGGGCATCCAGTCCTTGCGGGTGGGGTGCTGCTGCAGGCCCTTCACTTCGGTCCAGTTCACCCCGCCATCGGTGCTCTTGAACAGCGCCGCCGGCTGCACGCCCGCGTAGAGCGTGCCGTCCGGCGATGCGGTCAGGCTCCACACCGCCTTGATCGGCTCTTCTCCCGCGGCATTGGCCATGCCTGCGCTCGAATGCGACCAGGTCTTGCCCTTGTCTGTCGACTTCCACACCGCCGGGCCGAACCATTCCGAACCGCCGCCGGCATAGATCGTCCCGTCGCTCGGGTCGACGATGGCGTGATTGATCGGCCAATGCTCGCAATAGGGACCCGCGAGCTTCCAGTCCTTGCGCGCCGCATCGCTCGAGGCGACGAATACGCCCTTCTTGGTGCCAACCACGACAAGCACGTTCTCGCCCATTTGACGCTCCTCTCGGCAAACTCTCTCCACACTAGACGAATGGAGAACGCCCGATGCGACATGTCGCACTGGACAATTGGGTTGATATCAACAGAATATCCGGATGAACGCGCCGCACAATCCCCCCTTCTCCATGACCCTGACGGTTCGTGACACATGCATGTGCCTGCATGTGCAGCGGGCCGCGCGCGCGTTGGCGCGGCGCTTCGACGAGGCGCTGAAGCCGCACGGGCTGACCAACCAGCAGTTCTCGCTGCTGATGAGCCTCAACCGGCCGCAGCCGCCGCGCATGAAGGAGGTGGCGCTGCTCTTGGCGCTCGACCGCACGACGCTGACGGCGAACCTGAAGCCCCTGGAGCGGCGCGGGCTGCTCACCATCGAGCCGGACGGTGACGACCGCCGCAGCCGACGGCTGGCGCTGACCGACGACGGTCGTGCACTGCTAGTCGCCGCGCTGCCGGCGTGGTGCGAGACCGAAGCGAACGTCGAGGCCGGATTGAAAGGCGATGCCGAAACGATCCGCGCCGAACTCAGGATGATGGCGTAGCCAGCTTGGCGATGTGCGGGGCCGCGATCTCGGCGGCCAGCTTCTCGATGGTCCTGAACGTCGACAGCAGATGCTGCCCGGCTTCGGTCAGCTTGGCGCCGCCGCCGTGCGCGCCGCCCGAGCGGGTCTCGACCACCGGCGCGCCGGCCAGCTTCGCCGTCTCCTCCACCAGGTCCCACGCGCGCTTGTAGGACATGCCCATGGCGCGCGCGCCGGCCGAGATCGAGCCGGCTTCGGCGATGCATTCCAGCAACCGAACCTTGCCGGGCCCGAGACGTCCGCCGTCCTCGAAGTCGATGCGCAGGCTGAGCACGGGCATGGGTGGGTCTCCTTCTAGAAACGCCCCCTCCACCGCCTTCGGCGGTCCCCCTCCCCCGCTTCGCAGCGGAGGAACCGAGGTCGCGGCCGGCCGCAACGGCGGATCTTCCCCCGTATACGGGGGAAGGGGACCACGCGAAGCGTGGTGTAGGGGGTTTTGACTCTATGAGCGGAATGCCTTGCCCGCTACCCCACCGGCATCGCACCAGCCGGCTCGACGCTCACCGTCTTGACGACGGCATACACCGCCATGCCGGGCTCGAGCCTCAGGCGCGTCGCCGACAGGCGGGTGATGCGCGCCACCACCGTCTCCCCGGCGCAGTCGATGCGCACCTCGGCGCCGCTGTCGCCGACCGCCTCCAGCGAGACGATCGTGCCGGCCAGCAGGTTAAGCGCGCTCAGGCCTTGCGGCTTTGCGGTCGCCACCATCACGTCGCGGGCGCGCAGCCGTACCCGCACATAGGTGCCGAGCGCGGCGTCCAGGCGGGGAACCACGATCTCGCCCGCCTGCGAGCGCAGCGTCGTGATGCCGAAGGCGCGGTCCTGCCCGGCCACCCGCATGGAGAGCAGCGCGCCGCCCTCGCCGGCCTCCGCGCCGCCAAACAGGTCGAGCCGCGGCAGGATGTCAGCGGTCGGCCCGAACGCAGCCAGCCGCCCCTTGTCCAGCACGGCGATGTCGGTCGCCAGCCGCGCCACCTCGGCAAGCTGGTGGCTGACATAGACCAGCGGCACGCGCGCGGCGTCGCGCAGGCGCTCCACGTAGGGCAGTATCTCGCCCTTGCGCGCCTCGTCGAGCGAGGCCAGCGGTTCGTCCATCAAGATCAGCGACGGCGCCGACAGCAGCGCCCGGCCGATGGCGACCCGCTGCTTCTCGCCGCCCGATAGAAGCGCCGGGCGGCGGGCGAGTAGGTGGCCGATGTCGAGCATGTCCACCACTGCGCCCAGTTGCGCCTTCTGCGCCTCGCGCGGCGCCAGCCAGCGACCGTAGAGCAGGTTCTGGCGCACCGTGAGGTGCGGGAACAACCGCGCGTCCTGGAACACGTAGCCGATGCGCCGGCGGTGCGGCTTGAGGAAAGTTCGCGAGGCGGTGTCGACCAGCACGCGGCCATCGACCGCGACGTGCCCCTTCTGCGGTCTCACCAGCCCGGCAATGACGTTCACCAGCGTCGTCTTGCCGGAACCCGACGGACCGAACAGCGCGGTCAGGCTGCCGGCGCTCTCGAACGCCGTTTCGAGCAGGAAATCGCCCTGGCGGTGGCTGATGTCGACCTGCAGGGTCACAGGCCGGCGACCCGGTTGGACGCCCGCCGAGCCAGCCATTCCGAAACCAGCAGCGCGCCGAGCGCCAGCGCGATCGACACCAGCGTCAGCCGCAGCGCGCCGAGCTCGCCGCCCGGCACCTGCGTGAAGGTGTAGATGGCCGAGGGCAGCGTCTGCGTCTCTCCGGGGATATTGGAAACGAAGGTGATCGTGGCGCCGAACTCGCCCATCGCCTTGGCGAAGGCGAGGATCATGCCGGCGATCACGCCCGGCAGCGCCAGCGGCAGGGTGATCGTGGCGAACACCGTCAGCGGCCCGGCGCCGAGCGTGCCGGCCGCCGCCTCCAGCCGCTGGTCGATCGCCTCGATGGAGAGGCGGATGGCGCGCACCATCAGCGGGAAGGCCATGACCGCGCAGGCGAGCGCCGCACCCGTCCAACGGAAGGAGAAGGTGATGCCGAAATGCTCGTAGAGGAAGGCGCCCGCCGGCCCGCGCCGGCCGAAGGTCAACAGCAGCAGGTAGCCGGTCACCACCGGCGGCATCACCAGCGGCAGGTGGACAATGCCGTTCAGCAGCGACTTGCCCCAGAAGTCCCTGCGCGCCAGCAGCCAGGCAACGAGGATGCCCGCCGGCAGGCTGGCGGCCATCGCCCAGAACGACACCTTCAGGGACAGGCGGACGGCGACCCACTCGTCGGGGCTGAGTTCAAGCCAGTCCATCCGCCCTCCCGCGGCGCAGTAACCTCAGTTCGAGACCGGCGGCGTCAGCACGGAGAAGCCCTGCGCCTCGAACAGCTTGCGCGCCGAATCGGTCTGCATGTAGCGCAGGAAATCGGCGGCCGCACCACTCTTCGACTCGGCCAGCACGGCAACCGGGTAGATGATCGCCGGATGGCTGTCGGCCGGGAAGGTAGCCAGCACCTTCACCTTCGGCTCGGCCGCCGCGTCGGTGGCGTAGACGATGCCGGCCGCGGCCTCGCCGGTCGACACCAGCGCCATCGCCGCGCGCACGTTCTCCGCCTGTGCAACGCTGGCGGAGACGCTGTCCCACATGCCCAGAGTTTCGAGCGCCGCCTTGCCGTATTTGCCGGCCGGCACCGAGTCGACATTGGCCATGGCGAGCTTGCCGCCGGCGAGCAGCCCGGCGAGGTCAAAGCCCTTCTCCAGCGTCGCGTTGGCGGTAGAGCCGGCCGGCGCGATCAGCACGATGCGGTTGCCGAGAAGCTGCGTCTCGGTGTCCTTCTTCGTCAGGTTCTTCTCGCTGAGATACTGCATCCAGGCGAGGTCGGCCGAAACGAAGATGTCGGCCGGCGCGCCTTCCGCGATCTGCTTGGCCAGCGCCGAACTCGCGGCGTAGGAAATGGTCGTCTTGCCGCCGGTCCACGAAGCCGCCACCGCGTCGAGCGCGTTCTTCATGCTCGCGGCGGCGAAGATGGTGACATTCTCCTGCGCGCTCGCCGGCGCGGCGACAGGCAGCGAAAACGCCGCCAAGGCGGCAAGCGCCAGCATGGCGCGGCGCGTGAACTTCAGTGCGAACATGGTTTCCTCCAATGGCTGGCAGCAAGTCGTCCGCCAATCGTTATATACACAGCAATATAGCCGTCAACGCGAAGCCGCCCACCAGGTGGACTATGGTGGTGATCGCACTTTCCAATGGCGTGGCGCTGTGCTGAATGGCCCGCGCGGCTTGACCGGGTCTGCCGGCTGCAACATACTCGGTAGTATGTCGGCTTGGCCCCCGACTTGGAGGAGGAGGCGGAATGGCCTTTGCGCGCGTCAACGGCGTCGTCATCCATCATGCCGTCCGCGGTCGTGCGGACGGTCCAACCGTCGTGTTCTCCAATTCGCTCGGCACCGACTTCCGCATCTGGGATGCAGTCACTCCGGCGCTGGAGCGCGATTTCCGCATCGTGCTCTACGACAAGCGCGGTCACGGCCTCTCGGAAGCAACGCCCCAACCCTACCGGCTGGACGACCATGTCGGCGACTTGGAGGCTCTGCTTGCGCGTCTTGGCGTCACTCGCACGGCCGTCGTCGGCCTCTCGGTCGGCGGCATGATCGCGCAGGGGCTGGCGGCCAGGCGTCCGGACCTCGTCTCGACGCTGGTATTGTGCGACACCGCCCACAAGATAGGCACCGCAGAGATGTGGAACCAGCGCATCGCAACCGTCAACGAGAAGGGCATCGCCGCGCTCGCCGGCCCGATCATGGAGCGCTGGTTCACCCCGGCCTACCGCCGCACCGACAATGCCGATTTCGCCGGCTACACCGCGATGCTGGTGCGCACCGACCGAGACGGCTATGCCGGCACGTGCGCCGCCCTGCGCGACGCGGACCTGACCGAGTCCACCCGTGCGCTGAAGCAGCCGACGCTGTGCCTCGTCGGCGACCAGGACGGCTCCACTCCGCAGGAACTGGTGCGCTCGCTCTCCGAACTGATCGAGGGCGCGCGCTTCAAGATCATCGACGACGCCGGCCACATCCCCAACATCGAGCAGCCCGAGATCACCGCTCAGCTGATCGGAAACTTCCTGCGACGCCACCCAAACTGACACGCACGAAAAGAGAGAGCGAATGCCTGAATACGTCACCGTCGAACGCCGCGGCGATATCGCCGTCATCACGCTCGACAACCCGCCGGTCAACGCGTTCTCGCTGCATCTGCGCGAGCCGCTGAATGCTGAGCTGGTCAAGCTGCGCGACGATGCCTCGGTGGCGGCGATCGTGATCGCCTGTGCCGGCCGCACCTTCGTGTCCGGCGCCGACATCACCGAGTTTGGCACCTCGCGCTCGGGCCAGAGCCCGAACCTGATCGACATCTGCGCCATGATCGAAACGTTGGGCAAGCCCGTCGTCGCGGCGATCCACGGCACTGCCTTCGGCGGCGGGCTGGAACTCGCGATGGCCTGCCACTACCGCGTCGCCGATCCGAAATCGCTGCTCGGCCTGCCCGAAGTGAAGCTCGGCCTGCTGCCGGGGGCCGGCGGCACGGTGCGCCTGCCCCGTCTCGTCCCGGCCGAGAAGGCGCTGGCCATGATCACGTCCGGCAATCCCATCGGCGCGGTCGAGGCGAAGACCGAAGGTCTGGTCGACGCCATTTCCGAGGGCAATCTGGTCGATTCAGCCGTCGCCTTCGCGAAGAGCAGGATCGGTGAGAAGCCGGTCGCCGTGCGCGAGCGCGAGGCGCGTGTTTCCGGCGGCAGTTATGGCGCGCTCGACGGCCTGATCGAGGAGGTGACGAAGAAGGCGCGCGGGCTGGAGGCGCCGGTCGCGGCGGCCAACGCGGTACGCAACGCGCTGCGCATGCCCTTCGACGCCGCGCTCAAGGCCGAACGCGAAACATTCCTGCGGCTCGTCGCGGGCGATCAGTCGCGCGCCCAGCGTCACATATTCTTCGCCGAGCGCGAGGCGCAGAAGGTGCCCGGCATCGGCAAGGATGTCACGCCGCGGCCGATCCGCAAGGCTGGCGTCATCGGCGCCGGCACAATGGGCGGCGGCATCGCCATGGCGCTGGCCAATGGCGGCATCGCGGTCACCGTTCTGGAGATGTCGCAGGCTGCGCTCGACAAGGGTTTCGGCGTCATCGACAAGAACTACGCCGCGTCTGTCTCGCGCGGGTCGCTGACCGAGGCGAAGAAGGCCGAGCGCATGGGGCGCCTGTCGGGCGCGCTCGACTATGCCGCGCTTGCCGACTGCGACCTCATCATCGAAGCCGTGTTCGAGGAGATGTCGGTCAAGAAGGACGTGTTCGGCAAGCTCGACAAGATCGCCAGGCCGGGCGCGATCCTGGCCACCAACACCTCCTATCTCGACGTCAACGAGATCGCCGCCTCGACCTCGCGGCCGCAGGACGTGGTCGGCCTGCACTTCTTCTCGCCGGCCAATGTGATGAAGCTGCTGGAGATCGTGCGGGGCGAGAAGACCGCGCCGGACGTCATCGCCACGTCTCTGGCGCTGTCGCGCCAGATCGGCAAGGTCGCCGTCGTCGCCGGCGTCTGCCATGGCTTCATCGGCAATCGCATGCTGGCCGCCCGCTCCGCCGAGGGCGAGGCACTCATGCTGGAAGGCGCGCTCCCGGCGCAGATCGACAAGGTGTTCACCGATTTCGGCTGGCCGATGGGTCCTTTCGCGATGAGCGACCTCGCCGGCCTCGACATCGGCTGGCGCAACCGCAAGGCGCTTGGCAAGACGTCAGCAATTGCCGACGCGGTCTGCGAGGCCGGTCGCTACGGCCAGAAGACCGGCAAGGGCTGGTATCGCTATGACGGCCGCAAGGCCGAAATCGACCCCGAGATCACCGCCCTCATTGAAGCGGAATCGAAGAAGGCAGGCGTCACGCGCCGCGCCGTCTCCGACGAGGAGATCACCGAGCGCACGATGTATCCGCTGGTCAATGAAGGCGCGAAGATCCTCGAGGAGAAGATCGCCGCGCGTCCCTCCGACATCGACCTCGCCTACATCAACGGCTACGGTTTCCCGGTCGGCAAGGGCGGACCGATGTTCTGGGCCGACCTCGTCGGCCTGAAGAAGATCGTCGCCGCGCTCGACAAGTGGCATGACAAGACCGGGCGCGACGTCTTCCGCGTCTCGCCGCTGCTGCGCCGCCTCGCAGAGACCGGCGGCAGCTTCTCTGCCCGCCCCGCCTGAGGAGGATCCCATGCGTGAAGCCGTCATCGTCTCCGTCGCCCGCACGCCAATCGGCAAGGCCTATCGCGGCGGGTTGAACGATACCGACGGGCATGCGCTCGGCGCCCATGCCATCGGCCACGCGCTGAAGCGCTCGGGCCTCGACGGCGGCGAGATCGAGGACGTCGTGATGGGTTGCGCCATGCAGGAAGGCACGACCGGCCTCAACGTCGCCCGCCGCGCCCTGCTGTCGGCTGGACTGCCGGTCACCGTCGGCGGCACCACCATCGACCGCCAGTGCTCGTCCGGTCTGCAGTCGATGGCGCTGGTCGCCAACGCCATCCGCAACGACGGTGTAACCGCGGCCATCGCGGGCGGGCTGGAATCGATCAGCCTCGTGCAGAACGAGCACCGCAACACCTTCCACCTCGTCGACAAGGCGCTGAAGAGCCCGGCCGCGGACGTCTACATGCCGATGATCGACACGGCGGAGGTCGTGGCGAAGCGCTACGGCATAAGCCGCGAGAAGCAGGACGAATACGGCCTCGAAAGCCAGCGCCGCACGGCGGCGGCGCGCGAGGCCGGCCGCTTCGCGGCCGAAATAGCGCCGATCAAGGCGCGCATGGCCGTCATCGACAAGGAAACCAAGGCGGTCAGCCACCGCGAGGTCGAGATCGCCCATGACGAGGGCCCGCGCGCCGACACGACCGCGGAGGGCCTCGCCGGGCTGAAGCCGGTTCGCGAGGGCGGCACCATCACCGCCGGCAACGCCTCGCAGCTTTCCGACGGCGCGGCCGCCACGGTGATGATGGAGGCGAAGGAAGCGGCACGCCGCGGCCTGACCCCGCTCGGCACCTTCCGCGGCTTCGCGGTGGCCGGCTGCGCGCCCGACGAGATGGGCATCGGCCCCGTCTTCGCCGTGCCGCGCCTGTTGGAGCGCCACGGCCTCAAGGTCGGCGATATCGGCCTGTGGGAGCTCAACGAGGCCTTCGCCGTGCAGGTCATCTACTGCCGCGACCGTCTTGGCATCGATCCGGCGAAGCTCAACGTCGACGGCGGCGCCATCGCCGTCGGCCATCCGTATGGCATGAGCGGCACGCGGCTCGCCGGCCACGCGCTGATCGAAGGCAAGCGCCGCGGCGAGCGCTACGCCGTCGTCACCATGTGCGTCGGCGGCGGCATGGGTGCCGCCGGCCTGTTCGAGATCAATTGAAGGAGAGCAGCATGGACCTGCGCTTCACGGCCGAGGAAAACGCCTTCCGCGAGGAGGTCCGCGCCTTCCTGCGCGACAATCTGCGCCCGGAGATCCGTCAGCGCATGCTGGACGGCGAGGTCGTGAACAAGGCCGACCTCGAGGAGTGGACGCGCATCCTCAATGCCCATGGCTGGGGCGTGCCGCACTGGCCGGTCGAATATGGCGGCACCGGCTGGGACCCGATGCGTCAGTACATCTTTCTCGAAGAAACTCAGAAATGGCCGGCGCCGCAGCCGCTCGCCTTCGGCGTCAACATGGTCGGCCCGGTCATCGCCACCTTCGGATCGCAGGCCCAGAAGGACCGCTTCCTGCCGCGTATCGCCAATCTCGACGACTGGTGGTGCCAGGGCTTTTCGGAGCCCGGCGCCGGCTCCGACCTCGCCTCGCTGAAGACCCGCGCCGTACGGGACGGCGACCACTACGTCGTCAATGGCCAGAAGACCTGGACGTCCTACGCGCAATATGCCGACTGGATCTTCTGTCTGGTTCGCACGGACCCGGCGGCCAAGAAGCAGGAGGGCATCTCCTTCCTGCTCATAGACATGAAGACGCCCGGCATCGAGGTGCGCCCGATCCAGACGATCGACGGTGGCCGCGAGGTCAACGAGGTGTTCCTGACCGACGTTCGTGTGCCGGTGGAGAATCTTGTCGGCGAGGAGAACAAGGGCTGGGACTACGCCAAGTTCCTGCTCGGCAACGAGCGCACCAA
>JAHBYZ010000063.1 GCA_019635695.1 Rhizobiaceae bacterium | reverse complement strand
GGAGGCGTTCTCTCGGTCTTTGCCGGCCTTCTCCTTGAACTGGGTCATGCGGTTCAGCCAGCCCATGCGGGCGATGCAGTTGAACACCCAGGCGAGCTCGGCGTGCTGCGGCACGCGGCTCTGGTTGAAGACGATGTTCTTCTTCGGGTCGATGCCGGCGGCAAGGAACGCGGCGGTCACCTCGCGGGTGGCGCGCTCCAGCTCGACCGGATCCTGCCAGACCGTGATCGCGTGCAGGTCGACGACGCAATAAATGCAGGCGTGCTCGGCCTGCAGGGCGACAAAGCGCTTGATGGCGCCGAGATAGTTGCCGAGGTGCAGATTGCCGGTGGGCTGGACGCCCGAGAAGACGAGAGGCTTGAAGCTGGTCATGCGAATGGTCCGTGGCTTGTGGAGGGCCGCGCTGGGCGGAGACGAGGCGGGCTTATGGCGGAAGCGCATGCCGGGGGCAAGGGGCGGTGGACGGCCTCAGTCTTCCGACGATGCCGTCACTGCGGGTTTCCCGCTCCGCCGCAAATTGCGCCGGATCGAGCCGAGGCTGGCGCCGCCGGTGGCGAAGGCCAGCACGAAGTAGACGAGCATGGATGCGACGATCAGGGCGCCGAGCGCCAGCACCTGGTAGTAGAGCGGCGTCGCGGGCTGGAGCCATGCGGACGCCCACCAGTCATAGGCGAACCACGCGAAGGCCGACATCGCCGCCGCCGCGAAGACGAGGCGCGGCAGACGCGAGGCGAGGCCGCGGTCGAAACCCCACTGGCCGCGCCGCACCAGCGTTCCGAACAGCAGCGAGGCGTTGACCCACCCGGCGATCGAGGATGCGACCGCGATGCCCGGCGCACCGAGCGTGGGGAACAGCGCCAGCGCGGTGGCTATGTTCACGCCGACCGAGATGCCCGCGAAAATCATCGGCGTGCGGGTGTCCTCGCGGGCGAAGAAGCCGGGGGTGAACGCCTTGATGAGGACGAAGGCCGGCAGGCCGACGCCGAAGACGGCGAGCGTGGCGGCGACGACCGGTGTGCCACCGGTGGCGGCGAAGGCGCCGCGCTCGTAGAGCACGCGCACGATCGGCTCGGCCATGACGAGGATCGCGCCGGCAGACGGCAGGGTGAAGAACAGCGAGAACTCGACCGAGCGGTTCTGCAGGCTGGAGGCCTCGGCGGCGTTGCCGGCCTTGAGCGCGCGCGCGAGCTCGGGCAGCAGCACGATGGCGACCGCGATGCCGATGACGCCGAGCGGAAGCTGGTAGACGCGGTCGGCATAGGCAAGCGACGACACGGCGGACGCCTGCGTCGAGGCGATGGCCGTGCCGATCAGGGTGTTGATCTGGGTGATGCCGCCGGTGACGGCGGCGGGCAGCGCCAGCCAGAGCAGGCGCTTGACGTTGGCGGTCAGGCGCGGGCGGCGGAAGCCGAGGCGGACGCCAGCCTTGCGGACCGCGAACCAGACGATGCCGAGCTGGACGAGGCCGGCCGCGAGCACGCCCCAGGACAGGCCGTAGCCGATGCTGGCGGCGTCGTAGCCCATCTGCCAGGACCAGAGCAGGACGGCGATCAGGATGATGTTCAAGAAGACCGGCGCGACGGCGGCCGCGAAATAGTGGCGAAGGGCGTTGAGCATGCCGCTCATCATCGCGGCCAGCGACATGCACATGAGGTAGGGGAACATGATTGCCGCGAGCGGCACGGCGAGATTGTAGCGCTCGGGGTCGTCGGCGAAGCCGGGCGCGAAGACGTAGGCCACCAGCCACGGCATCGCCAGCTCCATGGCGATGGTGATGGCGAGCAGAACGGTGAACAGCACGCCGAAAACCTCTTCGGAGAAGCGGCGGGCGCCGTCGATGCCGTTGCCCTCGATCTCCTTGGCGAAGAGCGGCACGAAGGCGGTGTTGAACGCGCCCTCGGCGAACAGGCGGCGGAAGGTGTTGGGGAACTGAAAGGCCGCGTTGAAGGCGTCGGCGACCGGCCCGACGCCGAGCGCGTTGGCCATCATCATCTCGCGGACGAAGCCGAGCACGCGGGAGGACAGCGTGCCCGAGCCGACGGTGGCGAAGGAGCGGAGGAGGCTCATGGGGCAGCCGAAGCGGAGATGTGGGTAGAGGGTGCGCCCCCTCCACCGCCTCCGGCGGTCCCTTCCCGGGGCGAGGCACTTGCCTCGCCCGTCCTTCGGACCCCCCGTAAACGGGGGAGGATCCAGGTCGAGGCCGGCCGCGGCGCCGGGTCCTCCCCTGCGAAGCGGGGGAGGGGGACCACGCGAAGCGTGGTGGAGGGGGCGTTACTCCTGCGAGCCAACCGCGCTCACTCCGCCGCAGCCGCGGCTTTCGGCCGGGTCGCCTTCGCCTGCGCCGCCTCCGTTCCCTCCAGCGTGCCGAGCAGGCGCTGGCGGATGGTGCCGAGCCGCGTCGGGCTCTCCACCTTCTGGCCGGTCAGGTCGGTGACGTAGAAGGTGTCGATGACCTTCTCGCCGAAGGTGGTGATATGTGCCGAGGCGATGTCGAGTGAGAGGTCGGAGATGGTGCCGGTGATCTCCGACAGCAGCCCGGGGCGGTCGAGGCATTCGACCTCGATGACCGAGAAGCGGTTGGACAGCGTGTTGCGGATCGTGACCTGCGGCGGGATGCGGAAGGCCTTGGCGCCGCGCCTGGGCTTGGCGCGCTGCTGGATGATCTGCGGCAGCCACGACTTGCCCGACAGAACATCCTCGATGAGCTTGCCGACACGGTCGGCGCGGCGCTTCTCGTCCTCGTCGTGCTGGAACTCGCGGTTGATCAGGATGGTGTCGAGCGCGCGGCCGTCGGAAGTGGTGAAGATCTGCGCGTCGACGATGTTGGCGCCGGCGGCCGCGCAGGCACCGGCGATGATCGAGAGAAGGCGCGGGTGGTCCTGCGCCAGCACTGTGATCTCGGTGACGGCCTCGAAGCTGTGCGGCCGCACCATCGTCGCCAGCTTGCGACCGTCGCGGTCGGCGGCGCGCACGAACTCGGCGTGGCGCAGCTGGTCGCCCGGCCGCACCGTCAGCAGATAGTTGTCGTAGTGCAGTTTCAAGTAGCGCTTGCGGTCGCGCTCCGGCCATCCCGCCAGCGCCTCGGCGAGCTCCGCGCGGGCCGCCTCGGCGCGCTTGGAGCGGGAGACCTCCGAGAAGCCGCCCGACAGGAGCAACTCGGTCTCATAGTAGAGATTGCGCAGCAGCTGGCCCTTCCAGCCGTTCCACACGCCCGGGCCGACGCCGCGTATGTCGCAGACGGTGAGCACCAGCAGCAGCTTCAACCGCTCCACCGACTGCACCACCTGGGCGAAATCCTCGATCGTCTTGCGGTCGTTCAAATCGCGGGTCTGCGCCGTCATCGACATCAGCAGATGGTGCTGGACGAGCCAGGCGACCAGTTCGGTCTCCTCCTGGCTGAGCCCCATATGCGGGCAGATGCGGGCGGCGATGCGCGCGCCGGCCTCGGAATGGTCCTCCGGGCGGCCCTTGGCAATGTCGTGCAGCAGAACAGTGACGTAGAGCACGTCGCGGCGGTGCTTCAGCCCCGGCATGATCTCGTGCGTGAGCGGGTGCTCCTTGCCGCCCCTGCCCTGCTCGATCTCGGACAATACGCCGATACAGCGGATCAGATGCTCGTCCACCGTGTAGTGGTGGTACATGTTGAACTGCATCATCGCCACGACCTTGTTGAAGTCGGGGATGAGCTTGCCCAGCAGGCCCGCCTCGTTCATGCGCCTCATGTTGAGCTCGGGAGAGCGCTCGGACGTCAGCAGGTCGAGGAAAAGGCGGTTCGCCTCGGGATCGCGCCGCACGTTGCGGTCGACCAGCTTCAGCGAGCGGGTGACGAGCTGCATGGCATCCGGGTGGTATTCCAGCCCGTGGCGGTCGGCGAACCAGAACAGGCGGATCAGATTCACCGGGTCGCGCTCGAAGACGTGCTCGTCGGCGATCGTGATGCGGTGGTTGTCGACCAGGAAGTCCGAAGTGCCGGCGAGCTTGCGCTTGCGGCGGGAGAAGGACTGGAGGAGCCGGTTGAAGCCCGGGGCGGTCTTGGCCTGCTCTTCCTCGAGCTTGGCGCAGAAGATGCGCGTCAGGTCGCCGACGGATTTGGCGACCAGGAAGTAGTGCTTCATAAAGCGCTCGACCGCCGACAGGCCGGGGTGACTGGTGTAGCCGAGCCGCTCCGCGATCTCCCGCTGGATGTCGAAATGAAGCCGCTCCTCGGCCTTTCCGGTGAGGAAGTGCATGTGGCAGCGCACGGCCCAGAGAAAATCCTCGGCCTTGCGGAACAGCAGGTATTCCTTGCGGGTGAACACGCCCTTGTCGACCAGTTCCTCGCCGGTTCGCACCCGGTAGAAGTACTTACCGATCCAGAACAGCGTGTGCAGGTCGCGCAGCCCGCCCTTGCCGTCCTTGACGTTGGGTTCGACCAGGTAGCGGCTCTCGCCGGCCTTGGCGTGGCGGTCGTCGCGCTCGGCGAGCTTTGCCGCCACGTATTCGGCGCCGCTGTTCCTGACCACTTCATGGTCGAAGCGCTGGACCAGCTCGTCGAACACGGGCTGGTCGCCGCAGACGTAACGCGCCTCCAGCACGGCGGTGCGGATGGTCATGTCGCCGCGCGACAGGCGCACGCATTCGTCGAGGTTGCGGGTGGCATGGCCGACTTTCAGGCCGAGGTCCCACAGCGCGTAGAGGATATACTCCACCGCCTGCTCGCCGAACGGCGTCTGCTTGTAGGGCAGCAGGAAGAGCAGGTCGATGTCGGAGCCCGGGGCGAGCGTTCCGCGTCCGTAGCCGCCGACCGCGACCACGGCCAGGCGCTCGGCGCTCGACTGGTTCTTGGCGCGATAGACGTGAACACGCGCGAAATCGAACAGCGCGGCGATGATAACGTCCATGAGGTGCGACAGCCGCTGCGCGCAGGCCGTGCCGCCGCCGTCGTCCGCCAGCATGGCCTCGGCGGCCGCGCGCCCGGCAGCGAGCTGGTCACGCAGCAGCGCAATCAGCTTCTTGCGCACCTCGACCGAGGAGCCGTCGCCGCCACGGCTTGCCGTCAGCGCGGTCATGGAAGCGCGCAGCGCTTCCGCATCGACGATCTCGTGGAGCTTGAGAGGTACCCTGGCCATCGAATCCGTGCCGTGACGGGGCGGTGTTTAGCGGTTTTCGGGAGAGGTGGGAACTGGTGGGGCCTCACGCCAAGGCCGCCCCCTCCACCACGCTTCGTGTGGTCCCCCTCCCCCGTAAACGGGGGAGGATCAAGAAGCCAGGCGGCGCTGCTGGCGGGTGCGGGCGAAGGTGGCGAGGTCGGCGGCGCTCATGGGACGGGCGAAGGCGTAGCCCTGCAGGGCGTCGCAGCCGAGCTGCTTCAGGATGTGGGCGTGCTCCATGGTCTCGACACCCTCGGCCAGCACCTCGACGCCGAGCGAGTGACCGATGTCGATGATGGAGCCGACCAGCTGGCGCTGGGCCGGCGAGCGCACGATCGGCATGATGAGCTGGCGGTCGATCTTGAGCCGGCGCGGGCGCAGCTTGAGCAGGCTGACGATGGAGGCGTAGCCGGTGCCGAAATCGTCGATCTCGACGTCGATGCCGAGCTGCTTGATGCGATCGACATTCCACGCGATCAGCTCGTCGTGCTCGTCGAGGAAGATCGATTCGACCAGTTCGAACGAGATGGTGCCGGGCGCGATGTCGAGCGCGGTGAGGCCGTTGATGAGCTCCTCGTCGTGCAGGCGGCGGGCCGAAACGTTGACCGAGGCCTTCGGGATGGCGAGGCCGGCCTTCTGCCAGCCGGCGAGGTCGGCGAGCGCCTGGTCGAGGATGTGGCGGTCGATGGTGTCGACCACGTTCAGCTCCTCGGCGATGCGCATGAAGGCGGCGGGCGCCAGCGTGCCGTCGGTCGGGTGGTTCCAGCGCGCCAGCGCCTCGACGCCGATGATCTCATGCGTGGTGGCGTCGAACTGCGGCTGGTAGTGGGCGACGAACTGCCGGTGCTCGATGCCGGCCAGGATTTCGTCGGCCATGCGCTTGGTGGCGCTGATCTCGGCCTGCAGGGCGTCGTTGAAGAACTGGTGGCGGTTGCGGCCCCGGCTCTTGGCCCGATAGAGCGCGATGTCGGCATTGACGAGCAGGCGCGTCGGATCGGCGACAGCGTCGGTGTCGGCGGCGATGCCGACCGAGACGCCGAAGCGGCATTCGTGGCCCTGGTACATGACCGGCTCGCGCATGCGCTCGACGATGCTGTCGGCAAGGCGGGCGAGATGGCGGCCGCGCAGGTGATCCAGATCGCCGGTGCGGCGCAGCACGACGACGAATTCGTCGCCGCCGACGCGCGCCACGAAATCGCGCGGACCGACGATCTCGCGCAGCACCTGCGCGGCGTGGACGAGCATGGCGTCGCCGGCCGCATGGCCAAGCGTATCGTTGATCTGCTTGAAGCGGTCGAGGTCGACATGCAGCAGCGCAGCGCGCTCGCCGTGACCGAAACGCTCGGCGTGGCCGGAAAGCACGGTGTCGAGGTAGCGGCGGTTGGGCAGGCCGGTGAGCGAATCGTGCAGCGCGTTGAACTCGATGCTGGCCTTGGCCGCCTCGAGTTCGGCATTGCGCGCTTCAGCAATCGTGTTGGCCTGGCGCAGCTCCTCGTTGAGCGCAACGTAGGAGGTGACGTCCCAGTCGACGCCGATCATGCGCGGTGACTGGCCGGGGTCCTCGTAGATCGAGCCTGTAGAGCGGATGTGCCTGACGTCGCCGCCCGGCAGCACGATGCGATAGTCCGACGAGTAGCGCGAGCGGCTCTTCTCGGCTTCCCTGCTCTCGCGCAGCGCGCGCTCGCGGTCGTCGGGGTGGATCATGTTCGACCAGTCGGCCAGCGAACTTGGCGTGTAGTCCTCCGGAAGCTGGTAGAGCCTGCGCAATCGGTCGTCCCAGAACAGCTCGCCGGTAACGAGGTCGCACTCCCACACACCGACGCGCGATGTGTCCAGCGCCAGGCCTAGGCGACGCGACAGGCGCTTCAGTTCGGCCTCGCGGCCGCGCAGCCGGCCGATGAAGCGCTGCCGGTCCTCGGCGAAGCGACCGGCGAGCACGATCGGCACCAGGATGAACAGGGCGCCGAGCGCCATCAGCGCCCGCGAGCGGGCGAAGGCCCCGGGTTCGGCCGCCCAGCCGGCTTTCGGCCGTGCGGCGATCCGCCACGACCCCGACGGCAGCAGCACGTCGAGCTCGACCGGCGTGTCGGCGAAAACGGCGGGATCGCCGAAGAACGGGGCACCTGCGGCGCCGGTGGCATCGCGGCCCGTGATGGCGATGTCAAGCTCGTCGGCCGCCTCCAGCAGGCCGCTGTCGGCATAGAGCTTGTCAACGTCGATTACTGCCGAGACCAGCCCCCAGAAGGCCGGAGGGTTGCTGCCGCTGAAGATATAGACGGGAAAGCGGCCGATGAAGCCGCGCCCGCCCTGCACCAGATCGACCGGACCGGCGAAGACCATCTGGCCGGTGTCGCGGGCTTTCAAGGCGGCGTCGCGCTGTGCCTCGTTCCTGGTGTAGTCGAGGCCGATGGCGCGCTCGTTGCCCCGCAGGGGGTAGGTCATGGTGACGACCATGTTGGGCGCAATCGCGATGCTGCGGAACTGCGCACTGGTGGCAAAGAGCGCGCGGGCCAGCGCGTCGAAGCGGGACTGGCTCAATCCGCGCTCGACCGAGATCGTGGCAACCAGACCCCTGACGAGCTGGATGTTGCCGCTGACGTAACCCTCGAGCCGCGCACGCACGATGCTGGCCCGGGCCAACACTTCGGCACGCTGCTTTTCGTGATAGACAACCTGGTTCTGCGCGTCGGCGAACCATGCCGCGACCGCGATCACGACCGCCGCGACCAGCGACGGAAGGTAGGCCGGACGGGCGGCAGCCCGCAGAAGGCGCCCTATCGTTGCGAACGGTTTCGACAATATCCCGGCATCCGGACCTTCGCTCTTTGCAAGGCCGGTCTAGCAACCAGTGCTTAAATTTGCCTTGAGGCAGCACAAACTGGCGCGAACGCGCCATACCGCAGCGTTAGCGCCCGCCCGAGAGAGACTTGAGGCGATAGAGCGCTTCGAGAGCTTCTCGCGGGGTCATCTCGTCGGGCGACAGGCCGGCGAGCGCCTGCGCCAGCGCGGAAGGCCCATCGGCGGCCGCCGGCCGCGCCGCCTGTCGCACCGGCACCGAGAACAACGGGAGATCGTCGACGAGCCTGGTCGATTTGGCCGAGCTGCCGCCGGCTTCGAGCTGCGCCAGCACGGCGCGGGCACGGTCGACGACCGGTTCCGGCAGGCCGGCGAGACGGGCAACCTGCACGCCGTAGGAGCGGTCGGCGGCGCCCGGCGCGACCTCGTGCAGGAACACCACGTCGCCGTGCCATTCCTTGACGCGCATGGTGACGTTGCGCAGGCGCGGCAGCTTTTCCGCCAGCGCCGTCATCTCGTGGAAGTGGGTGGCGAAGATGGCGCGCGGCCGGTTCTTCTCGTGCAGATATTCCACCGCCGCCCAGGCGATGGAGAGGCCGTCGAAGGTGGCGGTGCCACGACCGATCTCGTCGAGGATGACCAAAGAGCGCTCGCCGGCCTGGTTGAGGATGGCGGCCGTCTCGACCATCTCGACCATGAAAGTCGAGCGGCCGCGGGCGAGGTCGTCTGAGGCCCCGACGCGCGAAAACAGCCGGTCGACCACGCCGACATGGGCGGCGCGCGCCGGCACGTAGGATCCGGCCTGCGCGAGGATAGCGATCAAAGCGTTCTGGCGCAGGAAGGTCGACTTGCCGCCCATGTTGGGGCCGGTGAGCAGCCAGATGGCGCCGTGCTTGTCATTGTCGGCGGGCGAGAGGTCGCAGTCGTTGGCGACAAAGGCGTCGCCGAGGTTTTTGCGCAGCGCCTGCTCGACCACGGGGTGGCGGCCGCCCTCGACGCGGAAGGCGAGGCTGGCGTCGACCTGCGGGCGGCAATAGTCCATCTCGTCGGCGAGCGTGGCGAGCGCAGCCGCTACATCCAACTCGGCAAGAGCACCAGCGACGGAGCGAAGCGGCGAAGCGGCGGCGACCGTCTCGGCCAGAAGCCGGTCGAAGACGGCAAGCTCGATCGACAGCGCGCGGTCGGCGGCGTTGGCGATCTTCGTCTCCAGCCCGGCCAGCTCGGTGGTGGTGAAGCGCATGGCGCTCGCCATGGTCTGGCGGTGGATGAAGCGCGCCTTCGCGGCATCGCTGCCGGTCATGGCGGCGGCGTGGTTGGCGGTCACCTCGATGTAGTAGCCGAGCACGTTGTTGTGCCTGATCTTGAGCGAGCGGATGCCGGTCTCCTCGATGAGGTCGCGCTCCATGGCGGCGATGACGCGGCGCGATTCTGTCGCCAGCGCGCGCATCTCGTCCAGCTCGGCGTCGTAGGCCGCGCGGACAAAACCGCCGTCGCGCTTGAGCAGCGGCAGCTCGTCGGCGAGTGCGGCGTCGAGATGGGCGGAAAGCGCCGCCGGCGCAGCCTCGATGTCGCGCAGCGCGGCCTCCAGCAGGCGCGGCAGCGGCTGGCCGGCAAGCAGGCCGGCCGCGTCGGCGGCCGCCTCCAGCCCGCCGCGGATGCCGGCGAGATCGCGCGGACCGCCACGGTTGAGCGCCAGCCGCGACAAAGCGCGGACCATGTCGGGCGCGCCTTTCAGCAGCGCCCGCAGGCCGTCACGAAGCGGCGCCTCGTCGCGCAGGAAGCCGACGGCGTCGAGGCGGTCGCCGATGGCGGCGGGGTCGGTGAGCGGCGCGGTGAGCCGCTCGGCCAGCAGGCGAGCGCCGGCGCCGGTGACGGTGCGGTCCACCGCCGACATCAGCGAGCCTTCGCGCTGGCCCGACGTGGTGCGCAGGATTTCGAGGTTGGCGCGGGTGGCCGCGTCGATGAAGACCGACGCGCCGTCCTCCTCGCGCTGCGGCGCCATCAGCGACGGGCGCTCGGCCTTCTGGGTCTTTTCCACGTAGGCGACCGCGCCGGCAACGGCCGACAGTTCGGCACGAGAGAAGCGGCCGAAGCCTTCGGTCGTGCCGACGCCAAAGAAGCGGGCGACGCGGCTTTCGGCCGTCGCGCTGTCGAAGAGCGGCGCGGGCTGCGGCACGACGATGCGGCCGATGAGGTCGAGAACGGGGCGCAGCTCGGCGTCGGAGAAAGCCGGTTCGGCGAGGATCAGCTCGCGCGGCTCGACGCGCGCGACGTCGGCGACCAACCGCTCGGCGGAGGTCGCGGCGACGCGGAAGGCGCCGGTGGAGATGTCTATCCAGGCGATGGCGTAGTCGTGGCCGGCGGAAGCCTTGACGCGGCCGAGCGCCATCAGGAAGTTAGCGGCGGACGGTGCGAGGATGGAGTCCTCGGTGATGGTGCCGGGGGTGACGAGGCGCACCACGTCGCGCCGCACCACCGACTTCGAGCCGCGCTTCTTCGCCTCGGCGGGATCCTCGATCTGTTCGCAGACGGCGACGCGGTGGCCAAGCGCGATCAGCCGGTTCAGGTAGTCGTCGGCTGCATGCACAGGCACACCGCACATAGGGATGTCGCCGCCGGCGTGCTTGCCGCGTTTGGTCAGCGTGATGCCGAGGGCGCGCGACGCGACCTCCGCGTCGGCGAAAAACAGCTCGTAGAAGTCGCCCATGCGGTAGAACAGCAGCGAGTCCGGGTTCGCCGCCTTGATCTCGATATACTGCTCCATCATCGGCGACGCGCCCTCGGAGGAGAGCGGCGTCGCGTTGGAATAGGCGACGTAGGGTGCCTGGTCGTTCATGGGGCGCTGACGTCAACCACGTTACAAGGTCGCTTCCGGCAAAGTGTTTCGCATCCTTGGCGCTTTACTCTCCCCGAATGTAGCCTTAATCCCGACGGCTCGCCAAACCTCCACAGGAAGATGCCAAGAAGCCGGAGGGGGCCGGGAGGGAAATCGCAGACATGCCCGCGAAAGACATCAAGGATCCGTCCGGTCCGTCGGTGAGCGCCGCCGAGGCGCTCGAATTCCACGCCATGGGCCGGCCCGGCAAGCTGGAGATCAACCCGACCAAGCCGATGGCCACGCAGCGCGACCTGTCGCTGGCCTATTCGCCGGGCGTCGCGGTGCCGGTGAAGGCGATCGCGGAGGATCCCTCGCGCGCCTACGACTACACGACCAAAGGCAACCTCGTCGCGGTGATCTCCAACGGCACCGCCATCCTGGGACTGGGAGACCTCGGCGCGCTGGCCTCGAAGCCCGTCATGGAAGGCAAGTCGGTGCTGTTCAAGCGTTTTGCCGACGTCGATTCCATCGACCTCGAGGTCGACACCAAGGACGCCGACGAGTTCATCAACTGCGTCAAGTTCCTCGGCCCCTCGTTCGGCGGCATCAACCTGGAGGACATCAAGGCGCCGGACTGCTTCATCATCGAGCAGCGCCTGCGCGAGCTGATGGACATTCCGGTGTTCCACGACGACCAGCACGGCACGGCGATCATCGCGGCGGCGGGCCTCATCAACGCGCTGGAAATCACCGGCCGCGACATGAAGACGGCCAAGCTGGTGTGCAACGGCGCCGGCTCGGCCGGCATCGCCTGCGTGGAGCTGGTCAAGGCGATGGGCTTCGCACCCGAGAACGTCATCCTCTGCGACACCAAGGGCGTGGTCTACAAGGGCCGCGCCGAGGGCATGAACCAGTGGAAGTCGGCGCATGCGATCGAGACCGACAAGCGCACGCTGGCCGAAGCCATGGACGGCGCCGACGTGGTGTTCGGCCTGTCGGCCAAGGGCGCGTTCTCGGACGCCATGATCAAGTCGATGGCGAAGAACCCGATCATCTTCGCCATGGCCAATCCCGATCCGGAGATCACGCCGGAGGAAGTCGCCGAGATCCGCACCGACGCGATCATGGCAACCGGGCGTTCGGATTATCCGAACCAGGTCAACAACGTGCTCGGCTTCCCCTACATCTTCCGCGGCGCGCTCGACGTGCGCGCCACCACCATCAACGAG
>JAHBYZ010000062.1 GCA_019635695.1 Rhizobiaceae bacterium | reverse complement strand
GTCGAACATGTCGCGCACGCGGCTGGCGCCGACGCCCACGAACATCTCCACGAAGTCCGAGCCCGAGATGGTGAAGAACGGGACGTTTGCCTCGCCCGCGACGGAGCGCGCCAAGAGCGTCTTGCCGGTGCCGGGAGGGCCGACGAGCAGCACGCCGCGCGGGATCTTGCCGCCGAGGCGCTGGAACTTCTGCGGATCGCGCAGGAACTCGACGATCTCTTCCAGATCCTGCTTCGCCTCGTCGACGCCCGCCACGTCCTGGAAGGTGACGCGGCCGTGCGCCTCGGTCAGCAGCTTGGCCTTGGACTTGCCGAAGCCCATGGCGCGCCCGGAGCCGCTCTGCATCTGGCGCATGAAGAATATCCACACGCCGAGGATGAGCAGCATCGGCAGCCACGAGATCAGATAGCCGAAGATCGAGTTCTGGCCGTCGCTCTCGGGCCGCGCGGTGATGGTGACGTTCTTGTCCTGCAGCCGCTGCACCAGCGAGGGGTCGCCCGGCGAATAGGTCTGGAAGCCCTGGTTGTTGTCGACGAAGGTACCGCTGATGCGCTCGCCGGTGATGGTGACCGTGCGCACGCGGCCCGAATCGACCTCGCGCAGGAACTCCGAATAGGCGATCTCGCGCACGTTGCCGCGCTGCTGCGGCGTCTGGAACAGGTTGAAGAGCGCGATGAGCAGCACCGCGATGATGGCCCAGAGCGCGAGATTGCGATAATTCGGATTCATCGACTGTCCTGAAGGTCCCTTGGGCGCAAGCCCGATCCGCAAGAGCCGGAGCCGCTGCGGATCATGTCCGTGTCTTGGCTAACATAGGCACGGGTCCGCGCATTGCCAAGCGCGCGGCCGGTTCTCGGTTAAGCACTTCGTCGCACGGTTCCCACACAATGTGTCACTTGGAAGGCGCCGACGGCGACGCCGGAACCGGAGCGACCCCGAGGAGCAGCCCCACGGCGTTGCGGAGCGGAATGTCGAAACCCGGCAGAAACGTCGCCCAGGGAGCGACGGTGTGCGGCGGCGGTGCTTCGCCGGCCGGTACTGTCGGCACGCGGCGCCGCTCGCGCGACAGCAACAGGCCGTCGCGTTTTCGCCTCACAAGCGTGTGCGACAGGGCGGCGCTCTTTCCTGCGCGCAATCGCGAGAGTAGCTCCCGTGTCGCGGTCTCGTTCGGCAGATGCGGGGCGCCACCGACGGCAGCCAGCAGCGCACGCATGGGCAGCATCGGCGAGCCGGTGTCGAGAGCATCCCTGGGAAGCCTTACGAGCCCCTCGCCAGCGGGTTCCGCCTGCTCCAGCCATCGGGCCGCAAACTCCGCTTCGGCCTGCCGCTGCCTGCCCGCCTCCGTTGCCATCTCACCCAGCCGCTCGACATCGGCGCCGGTCAGCGCCTTGCGCATGCGCACGCGCTCGGATGTCTCGCGCTCGTTCGAAGGATCGTCGATCCAGGCCTGACCGATGGCGCGGAGGCGCCCGCGCAGAGCCTCGCGCCGCTGTCCCAGCAGCGGCCGCACGATCCAGACGCGCTCGTGAAGCAGAGTGAAACGCGCCATGCCGGCGGACCCCCTGCCCTCGCCGCGCGCCAGCCGCATGGCCACCGTCTCGGCCTGATCGTCCATGGTGTGACCGGTGAGCACGATGTCGGTGCCGGCCGCGTATGCCGCTTCCGTCAGCAACCGGTAGCGCGCCAGCCGCGCCGCCTCCGCAAGGCCGGTCGCCGGCTTGGCGCCGGTCCATGCCTTGGTGGCGTGAGGAATGTTCCAGTCGGCGCAGATGGCTCCGACCGCGCGCGCCTCGTCGGCTGCCTCGGGGCGCAAGCCGTGATCGACAGTGACGGCAGCAATGCGCAGCGCAGGCGCGCGTCGGTCGCGCCAGTTCTTCAAAAGCCAAAGCAGCGCCAGCGAATCGCTGCCGCCGGAAACGGCGGCGATGACGGCCAGACGCCGTTCGAGGCCGCAATCCTCGAAGATTTCGCCGGATTCGGTGGCCGCTTCTAGCAGGCGGCCCTCTGCTGCTCTTCCTTGACGCGGCCCTTGATCTGCGCGGAGGCGTCGGGATAGCGCCGCGTCACTTCCGAAAGAGTCGCGCAGGCGACGTCCTTCTGGTCCATGCCGGCCAGCGCTACGCCAAGCTTCAGCATCATGTCCGGCGCCTTCTTGGCCTGCGGATAGCTGCGGCTGGCGGCGAGGAACACCTGGGCGGCCTCGCGGTTGCGGCTCTGCGCGAGCAGCGCCTCGCCCAGCCAGAACTGCGCGTCGGCGGCACGCGGGTCGTTCGGGAAGCGCTCGACATGCTGGCGGAAACCGGCCTCGGCGGTCGCATAGTCGCCCGACAGCATGAATTCGTAGGCGTTGCGGTACAGCTCGTCGGCATTGTCGGTCGACGGCAGCGCCGCAACCTGCGTGCCGTCGGTCCCCGGCACCGCCCGACCCGGCACGGCGGGTCCGGTCTGCACGCCTGGCAGCGCCCCCTGCTGCACTTCGGGCAAAGCGCCCCCGGGGGCACCCTGCGTCGCCGCGCCGGCCGGAGGCGTCACGACCGGATTGCCGTTGGCGTCGAAAGTGATCTGGCCGAGCGCCCGCGGCTGCTCGCCGCGTTCCGCCGAACCGAGCTGCGTGCCGTCGCCCGGCAGGGGTTGACCACCCGCGTCGCCCCGCTGCTGCGCGGGCGCTGCGGGCTCGGCGATGCCGTCGCCGCTGCCTTCCAGCTGCTGGAAGCGGAACTCGTAGTCTTCCTGCATCTTGCGCAGCTGGTCCTGCATCTGCAGCACCTGGAAATTCAGCTCCTCGACCAGCCCGTTGAGCTGGCGGATCTGCTCCTCGAGCTGCACCACGCGCGGATCGCCCGCCTGTGCAAGCTGGATCGGCCGCGATCCTACGGCCATGCCCTGCGAACGATCGCCCGGAATGCGGATCTTCGGCACCGGCCTGATGCCGTTGGCGAAGGACTGCCCGTAAGCGCGCAAGGTCTCGACCTCCTGCGCGTTTGCGCCGCCCTCTGCGGCCATCGCCGCCGGCGTGAGGAGTAGGAGCGCGCCGAGCGCGCCAGTGACCGGCCTGAACTTCATGGTGAACCCGCTGCCTTGTCTGCCCGTCGGCCGCGCGACGCGGCCTTTTTCCAGAATATCAGACGCCGCGACTTCGGCGAAACTTTGGTTCCGGCGCGCGGTCGCTCTGCTCTCTGGCCGCAATGACGAGATCTACATGTGAATCGGCTTCGACCACGCCGCCAGCGCCGCTTCCTTCACCGCCTCCGACATGGTCGGATGCGCGTGGCAGGTACGCGCCAAATCTTCGGCCGACCCCGAAAACTCCATCAGCACCGCCGCCTCGTGGATCATCTCGCCGGCGCCGAAGCCTATGATGTGGACGCCCAACACCCGGTCGGACGCCTTGTCGGCCAGCACCTTCACGAAGCCGTCGGTCGCAGCCATCGCGCGCGCCCGGCCGTTCGCCGTGAACGGGAATTTTCCCGCCTTGTATTCGACGCCCGCCTTCTTCAGCTCCTCCTCGGTCTTGCCGACCGAGGCGACCTCGGGCGAGGTGTAGACCACAGAGGGGATGACGTCGTAGTTCACATGGCCCTTCTGGCCGGCGATGATCTCGGCCACCGCCACGCCCTCGTCCTCGGCCTTGTGGGCCAGCATCGGCCCGGCAATGACGTCGCCGATGGCATAGACGCCCTCGATATTGGTGCGGAAATGTCCGTCGGTCTTCACGCGGCCGCGCTCGTCCAGCTCGATGCCCGCGTCCTTGAGACCGTCCGTGTAGGGCTTGCGGCCGGTAGCGACCAGCACCGCGTCGGCGGTGAGCGTCTCGGCATCACCACCCTTCACCGGCTCGAAGGTCACCGTCGCGCCCTTCTTGGCCTTGGCGACGCCCGTCACCTTGGCGCCGAGCCTGAACTCGATGCCCTGCTTGGCCAGCATGCGCTGGAACTGCTTCGACACCTCGCCGTCCATGCCGCCGAGGATCGAGTCGAGATATTCGACCACCGTCACCTTCGACCCCAGCCGCGCCCACACGGAGCCGAGCTCCAGTCCGATGACGCCCCCGCCGACCACGATCAGGCTGGCCGGCACCTTGTCGAACTCCAGCGCGCCGGTGGATGACACGATGACCTTCTCGTCGAACTCCACCTTGACGCCCGGAATGCCGGCGACATCGGAACCGGTGGCGATGACGATGTTCTTCGTTTCGATCGTCTCAGCCTTGCCGCCTTCGAGCGCGATCGCGACCTTGCCCTTGCCGGCCACCGTCCCAGTGCCCTGATAGGTGTCGATCTTGTTCTTCTTCATCAGGAAGACGAGGCCGTCTGTGTTCTGCTTCACCACCTTTGTGCGGTGGGCCTGCATGGCAGCGAGGTTCAGCTTGGCCTTGCCCACCTCGACGCCGAGATCGGCCAGATGCGCCACCTCGGCGAACTTCTCCGACGCGTGCAGCAGCGCCTTGGAAGGGATGCAGCCGACGTTGACGCAGGTGCCGCCGAAGGTCGGACGCTTCTCCACCAGCGCGGTTTTCAGCCCGAGCTGTGCCGCCTTGATGGCGCAGACATAGCCGCCGGGACCGGCTCCGATGATGACGACGTCATAGCTGGGCATGAGAACCTCTCAACCAATCTTCAGAAGGCAAATCGCCAGAGCATGATAGCGATGCCGAGCGTGGCGACATTCCAGGCGAATGTGCGCAGCCAGGCTATCCCTGCCAGATAGAGCGGCAGGTGCGCCACCCTTCCCCAGAAATACAGCGCCGCTCCCAGCGCGCTCCACCAGTCTGCCTTGTCGGTAACTTCGAGCGCCACTGCCACCACCGCGAATCCCGCGAAGGTCTCGAGAAAATTCCGCAGCGCTCGTTCAGCACGGCCGGCGAACACGCCGCGCGGCAGCTCTTGGTCGCGGGCGCCCACCGTATACGCGTTGCCGGCCTCGGCTTTCAAGGAGAAGGACTGCACCGAGACGATGACCAGCAACAGCAGGACGGACAACGCAAGGTATGCCATTTCGACGGACAGGCTTGGCAATATCGCGCTCGGCATTATCCCGCCCCCTGCCCGTGCCTAGAACGCGAGTTGCCAGAACATGATGGCGATGCCGAGCGTGGCAATCGTCCAGAAGGCCGAACGCACCGGGCCGTAGCCGGCGATATAGGCCGGGAGATAGGCCACCCGCCCCCAGAAATAAAGGCCTGCGCCCAGCGCCGTCCACCAGTCGGCCTTGTCCGCAACGGTCACCGCGAGCGCCATCGCCGCAAACAGCGGGAACGTCTCGGAAAAGTTGCGCAGCGCCTTCTCGGCGCGAAAGCCCATGCCGGCGGCGACGTCGCCGGGCTGGCGCTTGCCATCGCCGCCTGTCGAGTAGGCCTGGAAGACCAGATACACGAGCCCGAGCGGGACGCAGAGCGCGAGATAAGCGAGTTCGACCGAAAGGGAAGGCAGGATTGCGCTGGGCATGCTTCAGAACACAAGACCGACAAAGAGGATGACAAGGCCGATGGCCGAGAGGATGAAGACCGCCGAGCGCCAGCGCGCCACACCGTAGAGGTAGAGCGGCAGGTAGGCGACACGCGACCAGAACCACAGCGCTGCGCCGAACCCTGTCCACCAGTCGGCGCTGCCGGTCACGTTGACGGCCAGCGCCAGCACCGCGAAGGCCGGAAAGGTCTCGTTGAAGTTGCGCAGCGCCCGCTCGGCCCGCGCGGCCACGCCGGTGACCTTGCGCTCCTCGTCGCGCGCGCTGGTGTTGTAGTCCGAGCCGAGCTGTATCGTGAGCAGGATCGACTGGAAGTTGATGTGCACGCCGAGCAGCACGAGGCCCAGCGCCAGATAGGCGATCTCCGTCGGCAGCCACGGGATCGGCGAAGCAGCAAGGAAGTCCATCAGCGTCCGCCTGACACTTCGAGAATTGAGCCGGTCGAGTACGAAGCCGCGTCCGACAGCAGATAGAGCACCGCTTCCGCAACCTCCGTCGCTGTGCCCGGTCGCTTCATCGGGATCGCGGCGCTGACGCGCTGCGCCCGGTCGGGTTGCCCGCCCGAGGCGTGGATTTCGGTATCGATTGTTCCGGGCCGCACACAGTTCACCCGGATGCCTTCCAGCGCCACCTCGCGCGCAAGGCCGACCGTAAAGGCCTCGACGCCGGCCTTTGCAGCCGCGTAGTCGGCATATTCATCCGGCGAGCCGAGCCTTGCGGCGACCGACGAAATGTTGACGATCACCCCGCCGCGGCCGCCATGGACGGTGGACATGCGCTTCACGGCCTCGCGCGCGGCGATGATGGTGCCGATCAGGTTGACGCGCATCATGCGCTCGAGCCGCCCGGCATCCATCTGGTCGACGCGCGCCTTGCGGTCGACCACGCCGGCATTGTTCACCAGCGCGTCGACGCGGCCGAAGCGATGTTCCACCTCGGCGAACATGGAGATGATGTCGGCCTCGTGCCCGACATCGCCGCGCAATGCGAAGGCCTCGCCGCCGTCTCGCACGATGCGCGCGACCACCTCGTTTGCCGCCGCCTCGTTGCGGGCGTAGTTCACCGCGACGCGCCAGCCACACTGCGCCGCGAGCAGCGAGATCGCCGCGCCGATGCCGCGCGACCCGCCGGTGACGAGCAGGCTCTTGGCAGCGCTCATTCCTGGCACCCTGCAAGGCGGAATTCGTCCCACGGCACGGCCTTCAGCCCTGCCTTCTCCCAGGTCGCCGACCAGCGCATCTGGTAGCCGAGATCGGCCAGAAGCAGCTTTTCGGGCGCCGGCTCGCCCTCGCCCGGCATCAGACCGATCGTGTTGTCCGCTCCCAACGTGTAGATCGTTCCCTGCCATACGCTGCAGGCAGCCAGTTCGTCGCCGGTCACATCACCCTCGGGGCATTCGAACAGGAGCTGGCCGTAAGGCCGGGCCGGATCGTCGGTCCACAGCACGTGGCCCTCGAATACCGGCCCGTCGCGCATGATGAGCTTGAACCTGTTGGTCACCGCCGCCTGCGCGTCGACGGGCGAAAAGTTCAGCTCGGCGATGGCGTCGCGATCGCGGTAGACGGCGAGTTCCACCGGGCAGGCGGCCAGCGCGGGCGCCATGCCGGCGCCAACGGCAACGGCCGCGACGAACGGCTTCGATAGCCTCAAGGCTGGCCGCCTTTCAGCGCCGCTTCTACGTCGCCGGCAAAACTGTACCAGGCGAAGGTGGAGAAGCGGTCGAGCCAGTCCTGGTTGGCCACGCAGTCGGCGGCCGCGACGGCGCGATCCGACGGCGGCTGATAGAGCAGACGCGACTGCGCGCCGTCGAGGAAGGAACCGTACTTATCCTGGCCGAAACCCTCCGCGATCAGCGCCTCCGCAGCTTGTGCTACAAGCTTGTTCCAATCGGTATAGGCGGCGAGGAAGTTCTGCGGGTCGAACAGCGAGATGCAGACCAGCATGCGCTTCTGCCTGGGCAGGGTGTCCTCCACCACCGCCCGAACCGCGTCCAGCCGCGCGTCCTGAACACCGGGCTCGACGATCTTGATGCCGTTCACGCCGAGCACGCCGCGGTGGTAGTCCGGCCAGCTGGTGCCGGCAGGCACGCCGGAGTAAAGCATGAGCTGCTCGCCCGCACAGTCGCCGACGAAAGGAACCACCGGCGCGGCAAGGCGGGTTTCGAGCGCGGCGGCGACGCTGGCACTCAGGCCGGCACCCTTCAGAGATTCCATCAGCAGTGCAGAACCCTGCTCCCACTCGCCCGGACGCTTGTCCGCCGGCGCGCAGGTCTCATAGGCGGCGTGCATGTCGATCGCGGCCTCGACATAGGCGGTCATCACGATCGGCAGGTCGATGAAGCTGAAGCCGGGCTGCTGGGCGCTCGCCGACAGCGTCACCGAGAGCAGCGCTCCGACCGACATCGTCCACAAATGGCGAAGTTTCATCGGAGCACTCCTTTCTGGCCGGGGTGTCAGAGATCCAGCACGAGCCTTTCCGGATCTTCCAGCGTTTCCTTGACGCGAACAAGGAACGTCACGGCTTCCTTGCCGTCGACGATGCGGTGGTCGTAGCTCAGCGCCAGATACATCATCGGCCGCACCACGACCTGGCCGCCGACCACGACCGGACGGTCCTGGATCTTGTGCATGCCGAGGATGCCGGACTGCGGCGCATTGAGGATCGGCGTCGACATCAGCGAGCCGTAGACGCCACCGTTGGAAATGGTGAAGGTGCCGCCCTGCATGTCGGCCATCGACAGCTTGCCGTCGCGGGCCGCGAGTCCCAGCCGGCCGATCTCCTTCTCGATTTCGGCAATGCTCATGCCATCGGCGTTGCGCACCACCGGCACGACAAGGCCCTTGTCGGTGCCGACCGCCACGCCGATGTGGGCGAAATGCTTGTAGATGATGTCCTGCCCGTCGATCTCGGCGTTGACCGCCGGGATCTCCTGCAGCGCATGCGTAACCGCCTTGGTGAAGAAGCCCATGAAGCCCAGCTTCACGCCGTGCTTCTTCTCGAACAAATCCTTGTACTTGTTGCGCAGGTCCATGACCGGCTTCATGTCCACCTCGTTGAAGGTGGTCAGCATCGCCGCCGTGTTCTGCGCGTCCTTCAACCGGCGCGCGATGGTCTGGCGCAGGCGGGTCATCTTCACGCGCTCCTCGCGCGCCGCGTCGTCGCCGCTCGGCGCGGGCCGCGCCGTGGCCGGGACCTCGATGCGCGGCATCTCGGCCGGCTGCGAGGCCGCACCCTTGGACAGGGCGTCGAGCACGTCACCCTTCAACACCTGGCCGCGCTTGCCCGAGCCCGACACCTGGTCGGCCGACAGGTTGTTCTCGGCGAGCAGCTTGGCGGCGGCGGGGGCCGGCGGCGCCTTGCGTTGCTCGATCGGCCCTTCTCCGGCAGTCGCCGCCGTTTTGACTGCCGCTTCCTTGCCGCTGTCGGCGCCGCTCTTGCCAGCGGCCTGCGCCACGGCCTCCGGCTTTGCCTTCGGCGCCGCGGCTGCCTTCGCGCCACCCTCGCCGATCAGGCCGAGCACGGCGCCAACCTCGACCGTGTCGCCTTCCTTGGCGACGATCTCCGAAAGCGTGCCGGCGGCGGGCGCGGGCACCTCAAGCGTCACCTTGTCGGTTTCGAGCTCCAGCAAGGTCTCGTCGGCGGCGACGGCGTCGCCGGCCTTCTTGTACCACTTGCCGATAGTAGCCTCGGTGACGGATTCGCCGAGTGTCGGAACGCGGATTTCGGTGGCCATGTCTCTGGTCCTGCCTCGTATCGGGTCTTGCGTTCTAGTGTTCGCCCAGCGCGTCTTCCAGGAACGCGGCCAGTTGCTGCATGTGCTTCGACATCAGGCCCGTCGCCGGCGAAGCCGCCGCCGGCCGGCCGGTGTAGCGCACCCGCTGATGCTTGGCCTCGATGTGCTGCAACACCCATTCCAGGTACGGGTCGATGTATGACCAGGCGCCCATGTTCTTGGGCTCTTCCTGGCACCAAACCATCTCCGCGTTGCGGAAGCGGCTGAGCTCGTTGATCAGCGCCTTGGCCGGGAACGGATAGAGCTGCTCGACGCGCAGCAGGTAGATGTCGTCGATGCCGCGCTTCTCGCGCTCCTCGTAGAGGTCGTAATAGACCTTGCCCGAGCACAGCACGACGCGGCGGATCTTGGAATCCTTGACCAGCTTGATGGGCTGGTTGCCGAGATACTGCGCATCGTCCCACAGCAGACGGTGGAACGAGCTTTCGCCGGAGATCTCGGCCAGCGTCGAAACGGCGCGCTTGTGGCGCAGCAGCGACTTGGGCGTCATCAGGATCAGCGGCTTGCGGAAGTCGCGCTTCAGCTGCCGCCGCAGGATGTGGAAGTAGTTGGCCGGCGTGGTGACGTTGGCCACCTGCATGTTGTCTTCCGCGCACATCTGGAGCCAGCGCTCCAGCCGCGCCGACGAATGCTCCGGCCCCTGCCCCTCGTAGCCGTGCGGCAGCAGGCACACGAGGCCCGACATGCGCAGCCACTTGCGCTCACCCGACGAGATGAACTGGTCGAACACGACCTGCGCGCCGTTGGCGAAATCGCCGAACTGCGCTTCCCACAGCGTCAGCGCCCGCGGCTCCGACAGGGAGAACCCGTACTCGAAACCGAGCACCGCCTCCTCCGAGAGCATCGAGTTGACGACCTCGTAGTTGGCCTGCTGCGGCCCGAGATTGTTGAGCGGGATATAGCGGTTCTCGTCGCGCTGGTCGTAGAGCACCGAATGGCGTTGAGAGAACGTGCCGCGTTCGGAATCCTGGCCGGAAAGGCGGATCGGGTTGCCGTCCATGAGGATGGAGCCGAATGCCAGCGCCTCGCCCATCGCCCAGTCGATGCCCTCGCCGGTGTCGATCATCTTGCGGCGGTTCTCCATGAACCGGGCAATGGTCTTGTGCACCTCGAAGCCGTTCGGCACCTCGGAGAGCTTCTTGCCGATCTCCTTGACCGACTTCAGCGGCACCGCGGTCTTGCCGCGGCGCTGCTCGTCCTGGTTGTCGGCGGTGCGCAGGCCGGACCAGGCGCCGTCCAGCCAGTCGGCCTTGTTTGGCTTGTAGGCCTGCCCGGTTTCCCACTCGATCTCGAGCTTGGCCTTCCAGTCTGCCTTCATCTTGTCGATGTCGGCCTGACTGACGAGACCCTCGGCGACCAGCCGCTTGCCGTAGATCGACACAGTCGTCTCGTGGGCGCGGATGTTCTTGTACATGATCGGCTGGGTGAACGCCGGCTCGTCGCCCTCGTTGTGGCCGAAGCGGCGGTAGCAGAACATGTCGATGACCACCGGCTTGTGGAACTTCATCCGGTATTCGGTCGCCACCTTGGCGGCGTAGACCACCGCCTCCGGGTCGTCGCCGTTGACGTGGAAGATCGGCGCCTCGACCATCTTGGCGATATCGGACGGATAGGGCGACGAGCGCGAGAAGCGCGGGTTCGTCGTGAAGCCGATCTGGTTGTTGATGATGAAGTGCAAGGTGCCGGCGACGCGGTGCCCGCGCAGGCCCGACAGGCCCAGGCACTCCGCCACCACGCCTTGCCCGGCGAAGGCGGCGTCGCCGTGCAGCAGCAGCGGCAGCACCTTGGCGCGCTCCTCCTGCGGCACGATCTCCTCGCGCTTGCGGTTGAAGATCTGGTCCTGCTTGGCGCGCGCCTTGCCCATCACGACGGGGTTGACGATTTCGAGGTGCGACGGGTTCGCGGTCAGCGACAGGTGCACCTTGTTGTTGTCGAACTCGCGGTCGGACGAAGCGCCGAGGTGGTACTTCACGTCGCCCGAGCCATGCACGGCATCGGGATGGCCCGCCTCGCCCTGGAACTCCGAGAAGACCTGGGTGTAGGACTTGCCCATGACGTTGGTCAGGATGTTGAGCCGGCCGCGGTGGGGCATGCCGAGCACGATCTCCTCGACGCCCAGGCGGGCGGAGGTGCGGATGATCGTCTCCATGGCGGCGATGGTGCTTTCGGCGCCCTCCAGCGAGAAGCGCTTGGAGCCCGGGTACTTGATCGACAGGAACTTCTCGAAGCCCTCCGAGCGGTAGATCTCGGAAAGCACGCGCTTCTTCTCCTCCGGGCCCAGCTCGGCATCGGAGCGGGTGCCCTCGAACTTTCGCTGGATCCAGGACTTCTCCTCGGGCGACTGGATGTGCATGAACTCGACGCCGATCGTGCCGCAGTAGGTCTTGCGCAGCCGCTCCATGATCTGGCGCAGCGTCGCCGACTCGCCCAGCGCCAGCGAGCCGAAGATCAGGATCGGACGGTCCCAGTCGGCGTCGGTGAAGCCGTAGGTCGCGGGATCGAGCTCGCGATGCGGCGCCTGACGCACGAGGCCGAGCGGATCGAGATCGGCCTCAAGATGGCCGCGGATGCGATAGGCGCGGATCAGCATCAGCGCCCGCGCCGTGTCCTGGGCAGCGGCGCGGATCTCCTCCTGGGTCTTGCCGGCAATCGCGGCAGCCGCCGGGGTGGCGCCGTTGCCGCCCTTTACGTTGCGGTTGGCCGCGGGCGGAACGGCGTCGGGATCGACCGCGCCGATCACCCGTGCACCGTTGGGTGCCCAGGAGGCGCCGCGCACCTCGGCCAGCACGTCGCCTTTCTGCTCGGCCAGCGCGCCGAAGAAGGTCTGCCATTCCGCGTCGACCGAAGCGGGGTCGGCGAGGAAGCGCGCGTAGAGTTCCTCGATGAAAGGCGCGTTCGCACCGAACAGGAACGACGTCTGTT
>JAHBYZ010000061.1 GCA_019635695.1 Rhizobiaceae bacterium | reverse complement strand
GGCGTTGCGGCCGGCCGCGACCTGGATCCTCCCCTGCGAAGCGGGGAAGGGGGACCACGAAGTGGTGGAGGGGGCGGTGCGGAACCTCGGCTTCCGCTTGACCCTTCTGCCCTCACGGCCGCGCCAGCAGGAAATTCGACGTCTGCGCGATGTGGTAGAACGGCTCCTGCCGGTTCTGCGTCAGGCGCACCACCTCGCGGTAGACGAAGTCGGCGAGGCCGAGCAGGCGCACACCGTCGCCGGACGTGTTGGCCTGCCCGCGCAGCCCCTCCAGCACGGACCAGGTGAATACGCCGTGGCCGAGCTGCGGCAGTTCGGCGGCCGTGTTGTTGGCGGCGGTAGCCGAGAACACGACGATGCGTGCGTCGGCGGCGTCCTTCTCAAGTCGCGGGTTGAAGGCGTTGGCGGCGTGGCAGGTGTCGAGCAGCAGGATGCGCCTGCCCTTGGCCCGCTCCAGCGATTTCTGGATGTCGGCCCAGTCGACCAGCGAGGAGCGCCGCCAGCGGTCGGCGTCCTGCTTCCGCCCGTCGGTCGGGATGAAATAATACTCGTCCTCGATGTTGATGCCGTGGCCGGCGACGAACACGATCGTGGTGTCGTCCGGTCCCGGCAGGTCGAGGAAGTCGACGATCTCGTCGCCGATGGTGCGCGATTCAGGATCGAGGATGCCGCGGTCGCCGGCCAGCTTCTCGATCAGCGCCGCCCGATCCGGATCGGCGTCGAGCGCGTCCTGGTTGACCATGACAAGCGCCTCCATCTCCTCGTAGAGCGGCGCCGTCCTGTCGGCGATCACCTTCAGGAACTCGGCGGCGTCATCGACGGGAAATTCGAGGTCGCAGGAGCGGCCCATGCAGTCGGTCGGCAGGTTGGGATATTCCTCCACGCCCACCGCGACGACCCACAGCTTGCCCTTCTTCTGCTCGGCCGGCTTGCGCGCCATCGCGGTCACGCCGCGTTCGGTGACGTAGCCGAACTCGTTGACGCCGGTGATCAGGATCTCGTTCTGGCCTTCCTCGACCGGCACCTCGATGATGACGCGGTCGCCGGAGCCGGCGTCGCGCGCCGCGAACTGGTCGACGCGGCGTGCGTTCGACATGACGGCGAATTCGTTGACGTCGGTGCCGGCCTCCTGCGCGCCGACGATCTCGATGGCAATGAAGCCGTCGGCCGCCTGCACGCCTTCGGCGATGCGGACCTCGAATTCCGGCGGACGGCGCTTCAAGAGCTCGTCCAGCCGCGAATCGGTCGGCCTCAGCTCCCGCACCGCCTGCCCGGCGTCGCCCAGGATGATGGCGCGGCGCACGATCTCGGGGCTGTTCAGGTGGGTCTTGAGCTGGCGGGCCCGCACGAAGCGCGCTTCCTTGTCCGGACCCTGGTTGACCTGCCAGCCGACCAGCGAATCGCCGTTGGGCGACGAGTGGTAGTAGCCCTGCGGCGTCCAGATGATCCATTCGTCGGCCGAGAAGAACATCGACACGACGAGCTCGCGCGTGTCGAGGTTCCACAGGCGGATCGTCTGGTCGGCGCTGCCGGTCACCAGCAGCCGCGCGCTGGACGCCTCCGCCATGGCATGCACCTCGCCGGTGTGGCCACCGAGGAATTCGCCGGCGAAGGCGCCGTCATCCAGCGTGTAGGCCATCAGCGTGCCGTCGCCGCCGCCGGTCACCAGTTCGCCGGCGCGGCGCAGCAGCGTGAAGGCGGAATGATAGAAGCCTGTCTGCGCGTCGTTCTCGATGATGTGCTCGCTCGTCCCGCCGCGGATCAGGTGCAGCGCGCCGTTGTCGAAATCGAGCGCGCCGCCTTCGCGGGCTTCCAGCTTCCACGTCCCGTTGTCGTGCACGGCGCGGCCGAGGCGATCCGCGTCCGGCCCCGCCGGCTTCGGGTCCTCGAAGTCGCGGTCGGCCGCCGGCAGCATCACCTGCCGCTCAAGCGCGCCCATCACGTCCGGGCAGGCGAAGGCCTGCGGGCAGGGGTTCGCGCTGCCCCAGGCGATGGTCTTGCCGGCGGCGTCGACCGCAACCGCGGTCACCGGTGACCCGACGCCCTTGAGCTGCTTGCCGGCCGCACCGTTCGTGGAGTCCCACAGATGGATCTCGTGCGCCGTGCCGCCGGCGCTCACCACGGTCTTGCCGTCGGGCATCATGGCCACCGCCATGACCGACGAATCGTGGCCGCGATATTCGCTGCGGATGTCGCTGCTGGCGACGTCGATGACGATGGAGCGGTTCACGTCGCCGCAGCGATAGGAGCAGTTCACCACCAGCCCCGTGCCGTCGCCGGTGAACGCGATGGCGTCGGAGCGGAAGCCGGGCGCGCGCAGTTCACCGGCCGGCGTGCCGTCGGCGGCGTTGAAATAGCCGATCCGGCCGTCGGCGGTGGCGATGGCGAAGCGCGCGCCGTCCGGCGTCACGGCCAGCGCCTGCAGCGGCACGTCGCGCAACTCCTCGGCCGCCGGCATTTCGATCTCGGCGCCTGTCGCCAGATCCCACAGCCGCACGCCGTTGTCCTGCGTCACCGCGGCGAGCCGCGTTCCTCCCGCGGCGAAGCCGAGCTTCTCGATACGCCAGGAATCGGCGTCGAGCGTCGTCTCCAGCGTCCACGCGCCGCCGGCCTCGGCCGGCTTGCGCCACAGATAGGCTTTTCCGTCGCCGCCGCCGGCCGCCAGCAGGCTGCCGTCCGGCGAAAAGTCGAGATCGTAGGTGGCGTATTGCTGGCTCTGCAGCCGCGCCAGCTGACGGCCCGACGACAGGTCGAAGATGCGGATGTCGCCATAGGGCGGGTTTTCGCCCAGCCCCGGCCCGAAGAAGCCGCCGACCGCCAGCAATTCGCCGTCGGGCGAGATGTCGACCGCGTAGATCTTGCCTTCGCTGCCGTCCCCGATCTCGGGGCGGATGGTGCGGATGCTGATGCCGGACTGCCAGTCCCACACCCGCACCGTCTTGTCCTCCGACGCCGACACGATGGTCTCGCCGTCGGGCGAAACCGCGAGGTCGCGGATGACGGCGCGGTGACCGCCGGTGTCGAGGTCGAGGAAGAACTCGACGGCGTCCGCCTCGTCGGCCGGCGCGGCTGCCTGCACGGGCTGCGCGGCCGGCGCCTGAGTGGGGGCGGCCTTGCCGGGGGCGGCCTGCGACGGCGCTGACGGCATGGCCGCCCGCGGCGCAGCGCCCGGCATGGCCTGCTGTGCCAGCGCGGCGGCGGCGAGGCTGCCGAAACCGAAGGCGAATACGGCGGCGCCGCGGCGTAGCATGGTCGTGTTGTTCACGGCTGGTCTCCCGTGCCGGAGGATCAGATCGGAGCGGACTATTGCGCGGGTCTCGCGGCCGGCGCGGCGGCGGGCTGGCCCGCCTTCAGATAGGCTTCGAGCGGCGCGGCATAGCTTACCGAGCCGGATTTGCGTTCCTGTGCGATATGCCCCGCGAAATAGTCCCAGAACGAGCGCGCATAGTCGCCGAAATAGCCGTCGACCATCGACTTGGAGCAAAGCCTGCCGTCGACGCAGAAGGACATGCGGTTGAGGAAGTAGAGCACCCGCCCGAGCTCGGCGCGGAATTCGGGCAGCGGCATGGTTCCGCCATCGGCGCTCACCGCCTCGATGCCGATCTGCTCCATGTAGACCTTGCGCTCGGCCGGCGTCGGATTGCCGCCGAGCAGCCCGGCGTAGCGATCGTTGAGGGCGTCGAGCCGCTCGGCCACGGCCTGCTGCGCGGTCTGGTACTCCGCCCGCTCCCACAGCTCGACCAGCTGCAGCGTGCGCTCGACGCGCTTCTCCTCCTTCGCGTCCAGATACTGGTACGCGGTGAAGACGCCGCCGAGGATGATCAGCACGCGCACCGCCATGCCGGCCCAGGCATAGGCCAGCATGCGCAGGTCGCGCGAGGTGAACGGGTTGTTCTCCGGCTTGATCTCATGGCTCGAAACATCCGGGAACGCTTCCGTGGTTTCCGGAAGCTGTTCGATCTTGCGCGGTGCCGGAGGTTTCGCCTTGGCCATTGTGGGTTCCGGTCAGCAGGCGTCCAGGTTGATGGTCAGCGACGGGTCGAGCACCACGCCGGGCTCCTCGATCTTCGCCTTGATGCATTCGAGCTGGGCGAGCGAGGCGATGAAGCGCAGCGTCGGCGGCTCGGCGCCGGCCTGCGGCGGACGCAGGGCCGCGACCACGCCGCGGTCAGTCTCGCAGTCTTCCAGGTTCACCGCCACCGCGTTCGCCACGCGCGCCGTCAGCTGCGCGTAGCGATCGAGGAAGCACTGCGCCAGCGCCGAATCGATGACGATAGTCCTGGCGCACAGGCCGCAGCTGTCCTGCGCCATGACCGGCTGAACGCCTGCCATGGCGACCGCGAGAAGCGTGCCCGCGAGCCGCGAGCCGAAATGATCAAGTCTGAGCATGGTCCGACACCTGCCACCAAGGGTGGCGCATTGAGGATATACGGCCGCCGCGCGCCCGCAAGCGGCGGCGGCCGACGAGGTTGACCGGTCTTACGCGGCCGGCATGTTCTCGACCGTGTAGATCAGCAGCGCGCCCTTGGCCTGCGCCGTCGAGCCGAGCTTCATGGCGCCGCGCGAGGCCGGCGCATCGGCGATGTCGCGCAGCAGCCCGGCGAAGCCCTCCGGCGCGCCGACCGCGCGCGTCATCACGCGCACGCCCTCCTGCGCCAGGAACGACAGGTCTTCCATGTTCGTGCCCGCCGCACCCTCGGTCAGCACGACGACCATGCGTTCGATGCCGAAGCTGGTGTCGTTGAAATAGAGCAGGCCGCCGTCGAAACCGGGACCCGTGCCGGGATGCAGGCGCTCGGCGTGGATGTGGTTGATCGAATAATCGCTGCCGATATAGAGCACGTTCATGTCGACCGGCCGGTTGGACAGGTTGCGCGCCGTCAGGTGCACCTCGTCGAGCGGCCTGACCTTCGGCATCTTGCCGGCCTCCAGATCCTCGAACGTGTCGGTGTCGGGCCGGCGGATCCGGAACTTCACCTCGAATTCGTCCGGCTTGAAGGTCGACGCCGCGCCCAGCCGCGCCAGGTTGGTGGCGCGGAAAACGCGGATCAGCGTGTCCGACACCTCGCCGAGCAGGCCATCGGGCGTCGAGCCGGCAAAGCCGATCGACGGCGGCCGGCGCCCCTGATCGAGAGAAATCTCGGCGGTCGGCGGCAGGAACCACAGGCGCGGCGCGTTGCTGATCGCGGCGCGCATGCCTTCCACCTGCGCCGAGGTCGCGCCCGCGCCGGCATCGGCGACCAGTATGGCGACGTCTTCCTCGGAGAGCACGGCGAGCTTGATGTCGGCGGGTTCCTTGGCCTCCACCAGCTTCAGCTTGAGCGGCTTTTTCGGCTCGTTGGGGGACTTGGGCGGCGCCACGATGCTGGCGAGTATGTCGCGCACCTGCGCCACCTCGGCCGCGAAAGCGGAGCTTTCCGGCGGCAGCGAGACGGTGAGCTCGGTGTCGAAGGCGATGTCGGTCAGCCGCGCATATGCCGTCGGCGGGATCTCGCCGGCAGGCAGCGAGCGCTTGCCTTCGTGCGCCACAGGCGCGACCGTCGACTTGAGATTGTCGGCCGTACGCACCTCGACATAGCCGATCGCCTCCTCGATCTTGGAGCTCGGCGAGGGAACCAGCGCCAGCTTGGTGCCCACCGTCAACCGGTGCAGCTTGCCCGCCGGCAGCGTCATGCCGCTCGCCCCGATCTTGACCGGCCACTGCTGCACGCCCTCGCCCGGCTCGGTGCCGAACACCGGCACGTCGAGCTTGCCTTCGAACAGCGGCGTCGGCCGCGTCCGGTTGGCCGCGTTGTAGGCCTGCATCACCGCCTGGCCGAGCTGGCGGTAGGTGATGTTCGGGTTCTGCGCCGCCTGCTCGAAGATGGTGTGCGTGAACAGGCCGTATTTCTTGGCCTCCGCATCGCCCTTCGGCAGCAGCATCTCCGGCGTCGTCTCCACGGTCTGCGCGGCGAAGAAGGCGACCATGCCGCCCGGCACCATGCTCTCGGCGCCGGTCGGATCCTGCGGTGCGCCTGGCACATCGGTGTTGGCCTTCACGGCCAGGCCGCGCGTCTTGTCCTCGCCGCCGATGGCGCGCGCGCCCTCGTTTGCGGCCGCCGCTTCGGCTGCCGCCGCCGCGAAGGCTTCTTCTGGAATGCCGATCAGCCTGGGATCGAGCTTGCGTTCGACCACGTCGTCCTCGCCCAGCCCGGCGGCGCGCGTCGCCGTGCCGGAATGGCAGCAATCCATGACGATCCAAACGAAGGCGCCCGTGGCGCGGATGGCGTCGAGCGCCGAGCCGATGTCGTTGTCGGGCAGCGCGTTGGGAATGCCCTTGGTGCGGTCGACCCAGTTCTCGATGTCGTTAGGCAGGAACGCCTCGTCCATGCCGTCCGGCTCGTCCTTAACGTCGGCCGCCGGCTGTTGGATGCCGTGACCGCCCATCTGGATGTAGACGAAGTCGCCGCGACGGGCCTTCTTGGCCACGGCGCCGAGCGCGTCGATGATCGCCTGCCGGGTCGGCGAGGCCAACGCGGCCGGGAGATCGTCGGCGAGCAGCGTGACGTTCGCTTCCTCGAACTTAACCGGCGCGCCGCCGAGCAGGTAGTCGTAGGCGAGCTGGGCATCGTTGTTGGGGCCGACGAGGTCCGCGCCCTTCACATTGTGATATTTGGTCACCCCGACCACGACCGCGTGGTTGGTGCGCATGGCCGTAGCCTGCGCGGCTGCCGCCCTCGGCAGGGCCGAGCAGGCGGCGACAACGGCAGTGCCGGCGAGGAACGCGCGGCGGTTCATGGCAAGCGTCATAGATCTCACTCCCAAGCCCGGGATGTTGCTGATCAACTAAATGTTATCCGAATAGGGCGCAAATTTGATCAGCGCTTATCCAGCACGGTCAATAGCTTAGCATTGCCCCTCCGGCAATTGGGGCAACAATGCCGTGATGATGAATGCCAGATAACGAGGTCGGGCGGTCGCCGGACCCGGTCGCCTCAACGCGCGGTCGACCATGCGAACCACAGCGCCACCGCAGCCAGCAGGGCCGACAGCACGCGCCGCGCGATCCGTTCGCGGCGGGGGTCGCTGAGCAGCGGTTGCAGTGCGCCGGCCAGCAGCACGATCGCCGCATGCACCAGCGTCGCCACGGCCACGTAGACGAGCGTTAGCGTCAGGGTCTGCGGCAATGGCGGATGGGCCGCATCGATGAAGGTGGGCAGCACGGCGACATAGAACACCGCCGCCTTGGGGTTGAGGATGTTGGTCACCAGCCCGCGCATGAAGTAGCGGCCGGCTCCGTCATGCTCGGGCTGGTTGCCCGCCGCCGCGACGTCCGTGCCCTGCCGCCAGCCGTCCCATGCGAGGTAGAGCAGGAACAGCACGCCGGCCCAGCGCAGCCCCTCATAGGCGAGATCGGATGCCTGAATGAGCTCCGCCACGCCGAACGCCGCGAGCAGGCCGATCAGCCCCAGCCCCAGCGCCACTCCCGCCACCGTAGCGAAGCCGGCCTTGCGGCCGTCCGACGCCGCGACCAGCGCCAGATAGGTCATGTTCGGTCCCGGCGTCAGCTCGATCAGGAAGGACGCCAGCGCGAAGGAGAGGAGTGTGGGCAGGGAAACGGCGAGGAAGAGGTCCATGGGTGGCTTTCGGCTTCCCGTGAGGCTGCGGTCGGCAGGTTCCTTACCAGCGCACCGGCGGTCAGCCTTGATTCACCTCAATGGGCCTCGTCCCAGTTGTGCGCGGCGCGCGCGTCGACCTTGAGCGGCACCTTCATCGCCACCGCCGGCATGGCGGCGTTTTCCATCACGGCGGCGATGACCGGCATGGCCGCCTCCACCTCGCCGTCCGGGGCTTCGAAGATCAGTTCGTCATGGACCTGCAGCAGCATGCGCGTGCTGGCGAGCCCCGCCTTTTCGAGCGCGGCGTCCATGCGCGTCATGGCGCGGCGGATGATGTCGGCCGCCGTGCCCTGCAGGCGGGCGTTGGTCGAGGCGCGCTCGTTGAAGGCCTTCACGGAAGGGTTTGACGACTTGATGTCCGGGTAATGGATGCGCCGGCCGAAGATGGTCTCCACATAGCCGTTCTGGCGCGCATATTCCTTGGTGCCGTCGATGTAGTCGCGGATGCCGGGGAAGCGCTGGAAGTATTTCTTGATGTAGTCGGCCGCCTCCTCGCGCGGGATCGACAGCTGGTTGGCCAGCCCGAAGGCCGAGATCCCGTAGATGATGCCGAAATTGATCGCCTTGGCGCGGCGGCGGATTTCGCCCGGCATGCCCTCCACCGGCACGTTGAACATCTCGGACGCGGTGGCCGCATGGATGTCGCGCCCGTCGGCGAAGGCCTGGCGCAGCTGAGGAATGTCGGCCACATGGGCCAATACCCGAAGCTCGATCTGCGAATAGTCCGCGCTGATGAGCTTGTTGCCCGGCTCGGCGATGAACGCCGTCCTGATTTTGCGGCCCTCGGCGGTGCGCACGGGGATGTTCTGCAGGTTCGGGTCCGTCGACGATAGCCGACCCGTCGTCGTCGCGCCGAGCGCATAGCTCGTGTGCACGCGCTTCGTCGTCGGGTTGATGAAGCCGGGCAGCGAGTCCGTGTAGGTCGACTTGAGCTTGGTGAGCTGGCGCCAGTCGACGATCTTGCGCGGCAGCTCGTGGCCCTCGGCCGCGAGGTCTTCCAGCACCTGCGCCGAGGTCGACCACTGGCCCGTCTTGGTCTTCGATCCGCCCGGCAGGCCCATCGTGCCGAACAATATGTCGCCGAGCTGCTTGGGCGAACCGATGGTGAAACGCTGGCCGGCGAGCTGGTAGATTTCCTCCTCAAGCCCGGCCGCGCCCTGCGCCAGCTCGCCCGACAGCCGCGACAGGATCTGCCGGTCCACCGAGATGCCGCGTTGCTCCATGCGCACCAGCACCGGCACCAGCGGGCGCTCCAGCCGCTCGTAGACCGACACGACGTTCTTCAGCGCCATCCGCGGCTTGAACACATGCCAGAGCCTGAGCGTCACGTCGGCGTCCTCGGCAGCGTAGGCCGTGGCCTTGTCGATCTCGGCGAAATCGAAGGTGCGGAAATTTTTGCCCGACCCGGCGACGTCTTTGAAGGCAATCGGAATGTGGCCGAGCCAGCGCTCCGACAGCGCATCCATGCCGTGGGTCGCCAGCGAGTTCGCCGCGTCGCAGACGTAGGACATCAATAGCGTGTCGTCGTAGGGGCGCACGTCGATGCCGTGCTGCCGCATCAGCAGCAGGTCGTATTTGAGATTGTGCGCGATCTTCAGCACATTCGGGTCTTCGAGCAGCCCCTTCAGCGCCGCGAGCGCGTCGCGCACCGGGATCTGCCCTTCCACCAGCCCGCCGCCGAGCAGGTCGCCGGCGCCGGCCTTGTGCGTCAGTGGCACATAGGCGGCACGGCCGGGGCGGATGGCGAGCGAGAAGCCGCACAGCTCCGCCTGCATCGCGTCCAGCGAGGTCGATTCCGTGTCGAACGCGACGCGGCCTTCCTCGCGCGCCTCGGCGATCCAAGCTTGCAGCGTCGGCATGTCGCGAATGGTGATGTAGGTGCTGCGGTCGATCTTGTTGGCGACGGCTTCTTCGGCGACGCGTTTCGCGGCCGCCTCGATCGTGCCGGTCGCCGCAGTCGCGTCGGGCCGAGCCGGCGCCACGTCGCCCTCGACCACGTCGCCGCCGGCCGTCGCGATCACCGGCGCCGCATCGAGGTCTGGCCCGTGCGCGTCGGCCCATTCGACCTCCACCGTCACCGGCTCGATCGCGGAGGCGTCAGCTCCGGTGGCCTCGGCGACGCGCCGCGTCAGCGTGGTGAACTCCATCGCCTTGAGGAAGCCGATCAGCTTCGGCCCGTTCGGCGGCTGCAGCGCGAAATCGTCGATGGGGTCGACGTCGGGCACGTCGTTCTTCAGCGTCACCAGCAGCTTGGAGATGCGGGCGCTCTCGGCGTGCTCGATCAGGTTCTCGCGGCGCTTCTGCTGCTTGATCTCGCCCGCGCGGGCGAGCAGCGTTTCGAGGTCGCCATATTCCTCAAGCAGCTGCGCGGCCGTCTTCGGGCCGATGCCGGGAACGCCCGGCACGTTGTCGACCGAGTCGCCGGTCAGCGACTGCAGGTCGATCATCTTCTCCGGCGGCACGCCCCACTTCTCGATCACGTCCGGAATGCCGAGCGTCTTGTCCTTCACCGGGTCGTACATGGCGACTGTCGGCCCGACGAGCTGCATCAGGTCCTTGTCGGAGGACACGATGGTCGTGTCGCCGCCCGCCTCGCGCATCAGTCTTGCGTAGGTCGCGATCAGGTCGTCCGCCTCGAACCCTTCCTTCTCGATACAGGGCAGGTCGAACGCCTTGGTCGCCTGCCGGATCAGCCCGAACTGCGGGATGAGGTCCTCGGGCGGCGCGCTGCGGTTGGCCTTGTAGTCGGCATACATCTCGTTGCGGAACGTCTTCGACGAATAGTCGAAGATGACGGCGAAATGGGTCGGCACGACGCCGACATCGGTGTTGCGCGCGTCGAGCATCAGCTTCCACAGCATGTTGCAGAAGCCCGACACCGCGCCCACCGGCAGCCCGTCGGTCTTGCGGGTCAGCGGCGGCAGCGCGTGGTAGGCGCGGAAGATGTAGCCGGAGCCGTCGACGAGGAAGAGATGCTTGCCGTTTGCCATGGCAAACGCCTAGCGCGGGGTGCCGCGCCTGTCCATCGGCGGCGCGGGGAACCCTTGAGGCTCCTGACTCGCCCGCTCCTTTTCACGCCCGGTCCTCACGGCCATGTTACGCAACTGTAATGTTCGTGCCCTTGATTCGCCAGATTCAGGGACCAAATGAGGAGCATCGGCAGTTTATGCCGAAGTCCGGACAAGGCCCGTCCCCCGCCAACTCCGGATCTGACAGGCGGCAGCTCCATCCCCCTCTCCGGGCTGTTGCCGTGTTTTGAGTAGCGCCGCCGAGGTATCCCCCTCCACCTCGGCGGCACTTTTTTGTGCGCATGGCACAAGTGCCGGCCCTTTCCGATCCCGCCGCAGCCAACTACGGTCGCCCGCGAAGAATCGAAAGGTTTCCGCGCATGGCCGCTCTCGCCCCCGTCCTCGACCACCTCGACAAGAACCTCGACGCCTCGCTGGAGCGGCTGTTCGGCCTGCTGCGGCTGAAATCGGTGTCCACCGACCCGGCCTTCAATGCCGAGGTGCGCAGGACGGCCGAGTGGCTGGCGGCGGATTTGAAGACCATCGGCTTCGACGCCTCGGTGCGCGACACGATCGGCCACCCGATGGTCGTCGGCCACCATCCCGGTCCGAAGGCCGACAGCCCGCATGTGCTGTTCTACGGCCATTACGACGTGCAGCCGGTCGACCCGCTCAATCTGTGGAAGGCCGATCCGTTCGAGCCGTCGATCGGCGAGGTCGATGGCGTCAGGGTGATCACCGGCCGCGGCTCTTCCGACGACAAGGGCCAGCTGATGACCTTTGTGGAAGCCTGCCGCGCCTACAAGGCGGTGCACGGTGCGCTGCCCTGCAAGGTCACCGTGCTGTTCGAGGGCGAGGAGGAATCCGGCTCCAAGTCGCTGAAGCCGTTCCTGGAGGCCAACGCCGCCGAGCTGAAGGCCGACTTCGCCATGGTCTGCGACACCGGCATGTGGGACCGCCAGACGCCGGCGATCACGGTGGGCCTGCGCGGCATGGTCAGCGAGGAGGTGACGATCCATGCCGCCGACCGCGACCTGCATTCCGGCGTCTTCGGCGGCGCGGCCGCGAACCCGATCCGGATCCTGGCCAGGATCCTCGGCGACATCCACGACGATTCCGGCCGCGTCACCATCCCCGGCTTCTACGACGGCGTGGAGGAGACGCCGACGCAGATCAAGGCGTCATGGGACGGGCTCGGCATGGGAGCGGCCGAGTTCCTCGGCCCGATCGGACTGTCGGTGCCGGCCGGCGAGAAGGGCCGCTCCGTGCTGGAAATGGTGTGGGCGCGGCCGACGGCCGAATTCAACGGCATTTCCGGCGGCTACGAGGGCGACGGATTCAAGACCGTCATCGCGTCCAAGGCGTCGGTGAAGATCTCCTTCCGCCTCGTCCACAAGCAGAACCCGGACGCAGTGCGCACCGCCTTCCGCAAGTTCGTCGCCGACCGTCTGCCGAAGGACTGCCGCGCCGAATTCACGGCCTTCGGCACGTCGCCCGCGATCCAGATATCCTATGACGCGCCGATCCTGCTCAAGGCGCAGTCGGCGCTGTCGGACGAATGGCCGAAGAAGGCGCTGATGGTCGCCACCGGCGGCTCGATTCCCATCGTCGGCGATTTCAAGCGCCAGCTCGGCATGGACACGCTGCTGGCCGGTTTCGGTCTCGACGACGACCGCATCCATTCGCCCAACGAGAAGTACGACCTCAACTCCTTCCACAAGGGCCAGCGCTCCTGGGCGCGCATCCTCGACGCGATCGCCAAGGGCTGACCGATCATGACCATCCGCTTCCACAAGGGCGACCTGCCGGATCTGTCCAATTACAGCGTGCCGGCAATCGCCATCGACACCGAGACGCTGGGCCTCAACCCGCACCGCGACCGGCTCTGCGTGGTGCAGATCTCGCCCGGCGACGGCACGGCCGACGTGATCCAGATCGCGGC